>CADBAG010000031.1 GCA_902792635.1 uncultured Prevotellaceae bacterium
GGACTATGGCAACCTCGTGCCTTCGGGAAGCATCGGCTACAACATCACACCGATGTCCAACCTCGGTCTGACCTATACCATGCGCATCTCGCGACCGGGCATCAGCCAGCTCAACCCTTACACCGACCGCACCGACCCGACAGCGCTCACCTACGGCAATCCTTCGCTCGCCGTGGTGAAGTCGCACAACGTGACGCTGGCCTACAACTTCTTCACACCGAAAGTGATGTTCAACGTCAGCCTCAGCCACGACTACATCGGCAATGAGATAGAAAATTACCAGTTCGTGGATGCCGACAACAAATACAACAGCACCTACGCCAACAACGGCAAGAGCAGAAACACCTACGTGGATGCCTTCGTCCGTTGGGCAGCCTGCAAGAACTCCACGCTGATGCTCAGCGGCAACGTGTCTTACGGTGACTGGAAAGCCAAAGAGTTGGGCTATCATAATTGGGGATGGTCAGGCAACGCCTATGTCGGACTGGAGCAGCAACTGCCATGGAAGGTAAAAGGCTCTTTGGGCGTCTTCGCCCAAACCCGCCAGTATAACCTCATGGGCTACAACAGTGGCATGCAGTTCTTCAATGCTTCGCTCATCCGCTCTTTCTTCAAGGATCGCTTAGAGCTCTCGGCCCGCTATGCCAACGCAACCATACCCACGTCTCCATCCCCCTACAGGTCTTAGCCCTGTCCGTGAAATGGAACTTTGGAAACACAAAGAAGCAGTTCGGACAACGTCAGAGCAAGATCAACAACGACTTCAACGACTCGCAGAAGAAAGACAGCCCAGTGTCGGGAATGGGTGCAGGGAATATGTAATAACCGGCAAAACATTTGGAAGCTATCTATATTTTTGCTAAATTTGCAGCAAAAAGAATGGAAATGGAAAACAAACAGACGAAAGAAAAAGAACAGACTAAAAAAGTCAACAAGACTTGGGAGGCTGCAGGAAGGCTGAAGGGTGCATTATATATCCTTGATCCACAATTGCAACTATGAGGTTCATGCTCGATACAAATATCCTTGTCTATTTTATGATGGATAGGGATAGCCTCTCAAGAGACGTACAAGCTATTTTGACAGACTACGACAACTCTTTCTATATTAGTGCGGAGTCTGTCAAAGAGCTTATTATTCAATGCTAAATAATTATAGCTTTGGCATTCTCTTAAAGAAGAACGGCACTGCCAGCAACTGTGCCACTACGCTCACTGCAACCATTGCACCAAGCGACTGGTCATAGAGCACACCAAGGAGCCAGCTCCCCAAGAACCAAGCGATGCCGAAGCAGCACTCGAAGATGCCATACCCCGTGGCACGGCTCTGCTTCGGCACCATTGTAGTAACGGCAGCCTTGAGGATCGACTCCTGAGCTCCCATGCCGATACCCCACAATACCACACCGACAACAGCCATTGCCACACTGCTCCCCAAGAAAACAAAAATAGCAAAAGGTGCAGCAACAAGCGTGGAGATGACGAGTGAAGCTGTGCCATGACGGTCAAACATCCAGCCAAAGACAAAGGCAGAGGCCGCATCCGTGAGCATTGCCAAAGCATAGAGCAAAGGCACCACATCAGCCGTAAAGAGATGCGTACGTGAGAAATGCATCACGATAAGCGAGTAATCGGCAAAGCCAAAAGCAAAGAGGCTTATACCTATTATATATAGTACAAACCTACGGCTCTTCTTGAAAGGAATGAATTGTTTCGGCTCCGGCTCAAAGTTCTCCGGATGCGGAAACTTCTTATAAGTGATCCACAATAATAATATTGTGATGGCGCCCGGGATAGCAAGGAAAGCAAAACACGTGCGATAATCGCTGAAAGTGTCGTCATGACGTTGTACAAGCATGATGACATAGAGCAGCAGGGGGCCAAGCACTGCTCCAATCTGATCGAGCAGCTCCTGAATAGCGAAACTCTTTCCTACTCCTTCCTGTGTGGCTGCAAACGACATGACCGTGTCCTTTGCCGGTTTCTTGATGGCCTTGCCAAGTCGCTGCACGATAAGTAGTGCGCAGGCCAAGATCCACCCATGGCGACCCACCAAAGCCAAGGCAGGCACTGCCACGACATCGAGGGTATAGCCGAAGAGCACCATTGGCCAGTAGCGCTTCGTGCGGTCAGTGAGCCACCCGAAGACATAGCGCAGGCCATACCCCACCATCTCTCCGAGACCAGACACGAAGCCAATAACCGCAGCAGAGGCACCCGTAAGACTCAAGAACGCTCCTCGGATGCTGTTTGCACTCTCGTGGGTCATGTCAGAAAAAAGGCTCACCGTGCCGAAGAGCACGATGAACGCCATGGCTGCAGACATACGTCTGCGATGAAAGATTTTACAGTTCAAACTTATAACCTAATGTAACAGCGAACGTGTTGAGATGCACCTTCTTGTCTCCGCTATCTTTCGCAATATTGGTCAAGCCAAAGCTATAACGTGCATCAAGAACCACATTCTTATACTCATAGCTCAGACCCACGGGAAGAGAGAGACTAAAGGAACGTAAATTGGGATCTGCATTGATTCCCATTACCGAGGATACACCATCCACAGTGACGCGTGCATCAACGTCTCCACTCTTACTGACGATGATCTCAGGCTGCAAACCTGCCTTGACGGCAAGTCCACGCCATACGTAGACATTCGCCAACACAGGGATCGTGATACAATCGAGATGAAGACTGAGATTGTTGTCCAAAGAAATATTATAGGAGTCTGCACCATCCGCCAGCGTCAAGCCCTTCGTATCATAATGGCAACCCTCACGCGCATAGAAGGCACCTACAGACAGTCCGAAGAGATCCGTGAACTGATATTGTCCTTCAACGCCTGCTGTGAAGCCGACATTCGCCTTACTCTTGGCAGAAATAAATGAACCAGCCGAATAATCATTGCCAGTCGATGTAGAGATTCCTGTACCGCCACTGTAGGGATTACCCACTGCATAGGAAACTGCACCATTGAGATTCTTCAGAGTACTCACATTCACTCCTACCTTAGGAGTAATAGCAAACGTGTGCACACGCTGCTGAGCACAAGCCGTGGAAGCCATCAGCAGGATAGCCGCCAAGAAAGCAAAGTTCTTTTTCATCCGATTAATTCTTTTGTATAAATAAATTAGTTAACTCTCTATATAACGAATAAGGGCGAGCCATTAAGCCCGCCCTTCCTGATATTCTTTATTTTGCATACGCCACGGAGCGCACCTCACGGATCACCGTGATCTTTACTTGTCCGGGGTATGTCATCTCATTCTGAATCTTCTCAGCAATCTCAGCAGAGAGTTTGTTGCTCTCCTCGTCCGTCATCTTGTCGGCACCTACGATAACACGAAGCTCACGACCAGCCTGGATAGCGTAGGTCTTCGTCACACCGGGATAGCTCATAGCGATAGCTTCCAGGTCATTAAGACGCTTGATGTAAGCCTCCACGATCTCACGACGGGCACCCGGGCGAGCGCCGGAGATAGCATCGCAGACCTGCACGATAGGAGCAAGGAGCGTCTTCATCTCCACCTCGTCGTGGTGGGCAGCGATAGCGTTGACGATGTCCGGCTTCTCATTGTATTTCTCAGCCATCTTGGCACCGAGCAGTGCGTGTGGCAGTTCACTCTCCTCGTCAGGCACCTTACCGATATCATGGAGCAGACCGGCACGCTTTGCTTTCTTCGGGTTCAGACCAAGCTCTGCAGCCATCACCGAGCAGAGGTTAGCCGTCTCACGGGCATGCTGAAGCAGGTTCTGACCATAGCTCGAACGATATTTCATCTTACCGATGATACGGATAAGCTCAGGGTGCAATCCATGGATACCGAGGTCAATAGCCGTACGCTTACCGGTCTCGATAATCTCATTGTCGAGCTGTTTCTTCACCTTGGCGACAACCTCCTCGATACGTGCCGGATGGATACGGCCATCAGCCACGAGCTGGTGGAGTGCCAAGCGGCAGACCTCACGGCGTACAGGATCAAAAGCAGAGATAACGATCGACTCAGGCGTATCGTCGACAACGATCTCCACACCACATGCAGCCTCAAGCGCACGGATGTTACGACCCTCACGACCGATGATGCGACCTTTCACCTCATCGTTGTCGATATGGAAGACGCTCACTGAGTTCTCAATGGCTGTCTCAGTAGCGACGCGCTGGATAGTCTGGATGACGATCTTCTTCGCCTTCATGTTGGCATCGAGCTTAGCCTGGTCCACCACCTCATTAATATAACTGGCAGCATCCATCTTAGCCTTGTCCTTCATGCTCTCCACGAGGCGATTCTTAGCTTCCTCAGCAGAGATGCCGGAGATCTCCTCGAGCTTAGCACGCTCCTGCTCCTGCATCTTCTCGAGATCCTGCTGCTTCACAGCCACGAGCTGCTTCTCGTTCTCCATGCGCTGCTGCTCACGCTCCATATCCTGGCGGATCTTGGCAAGCTCCTGCTGCTTCTGGTTGAGCGAGATCTCGCGCTGCTTGAGCTTGTTCTCTCCAGCCTGCATCTTCTGGTTGTGCGCCTGAACCTCCTTGTCTAACTCACTCTTCTTATTGAGGAAACGCTCCTTAACCTCAAGGAGTTTCTTCTCTTTTACGACGTCTGCCTCTTTGTTGGCAGCTTCAATCATTTGATTATATTTCCCTTTAATCACATAACGGAAAATATAGTAACCGGCCACTCCGCCAACGATAAGGGCGATAAGAGCGGCGATGACAATGTTTATCATTCTATATTAACGTGTTTTAGATTTAATACTGTATAAAATTCTCTATAATAATCTCCTTATTTATTTTTATCCGACAAGAGGTTTTCTATCTCGCCCGTAAGCTCCGACATAGCCTTATCATACGATTGGGTGTCGTTGCGCTGCAATTCCTTCTGCAAGCGAAGACCCAAGTCTATCATCGCATAAAAGATGATCTCTTTATCTGGTTTCTTCTCCTTGAAATTGGCGAAATAGACGTTCAACAGTTCGTTGATAAGGTCTGCATCTTTACGATAGAGCGGCTCTTCCTCTTGAGGTACCCTGACAGGGATGAAAGTATCATAAATGCGGAGTCTGATCACCCGCTTCAGTTCTTCTTCTGCCATAATGATTAATTTTGAATCATACCTGTCCGTTGAGCAATGCGAGGCTCTTGTTGACGTTTCTGATAAGTTTGTTGAGCCGCTTCCGTGCTTCCTCGACGTCGCCGTCGGTGATTTGCATCATCCTCGCTGTCTTCAGAAGATCATAGTCACGAGAGAGTCGCTCAACGCGCTGTTTCAGCCCGCTGATCTCCTCATCGCGCACAGAGACTTGCTTTTGAAGCGCCGCATTCTCATCCTTCAGTTCTTTATAACTGAGCATGAGCTGCCGCACCCTTGTAGTAAAAGTCTTCAGAACTTCTTCCTTGGCATCCATGATTCTTTATCACCTATCAGCTAACACCTATCAGCCAACACCTAACACCTTATTTCTTAATCTTTTTCTCGGCCTCCTTAGCCTCTTCCTCTGAAGGAGCCGGCTCTTTCTTGGCAAGCATCACTACCTGATAAACGAAGTCAGTGACCCACTTCTGCGAGAAGTTAAGGCGCTGGTTATACTTACGCACAGCCATCACAGCCTTCACCACGCTGGGGTCCGTATAATCGTTCTTCGTAAAGATGTCGGAGACGGTCTTCTCCGTCATGGCATAGATAGTCTTCTTAAAAATAGAAGGCACACGCAGTTTGAACTTCATCAGGTTGCCCATCAGCATCATGAGATCCTGTGAGAAGTTCTGGAACTGAATAAGATAAGTCTGCACATCCGGCAGCCGCTTGCAGTTGCGACGGATACTCTGGTCTATCTCTTTGAAGAAAGAATCTTCCGTGCCGTAGATCTCTTTCATCATCTTACGGCAATGCGACTTCTCCCCCACACCGAGCTTATTGTTTTGCGTCGGCACATGGAGCGTTGTCTTGAACATGCGCAGGTCGGGAAGCATAGCTAAGTTGGTGATACCAAGCTGAGCAGCAAGGGATGCTTGAAAATAGACTCTCACGAGCGTCATATAATCTTGCATGCCACCGGCTTTCTCTTCACGCGGCTTACGGCTGAATATCTTTGAAAATATTCCCATATCCTCTTAAAACTTAATTCACATAGATTAAAATACAATGCAAATGTACAACAATATCGTGATTAATCAAAAAGAAAAGCAATATTTTTCCTTTTTCTGTCACTTTTCTGCTAAAATAAGAAGAATATATGGATAAATATGTGTAACTTTGCTTTTAGAACTAATACTCTATATTTTATGAAAGGCATTGTTTTGGCAGGAGGGTCTGGCACTCGTCTCTACCCTATTACTAAAGGCATCAGCAAACAGTTGATCCCCATCTTTGACAAACCCATGATTTATTACCCTGTGTCGGTACTCATGCTTGCCGGGATACGCGACATCCTCATCATCTCAACGCCGCAGGACATCGGTTCCTTCGAGCGTCTTCTTGGAGACGGAAGTCAGTTCGGCGTGAAGCTGAGCTATGCCGTCCAGCCTTCTCCCGATGGCCTTGCACAAGCATTCATCATCGGCGCTGACTTTATCGGTAACGACAGTGTCTGCCTCGTCTTGGGCGACAATATCTTCTATGGTGCCGGCTTCAGCAGTTTGCTCGCCAAGAGTGTACGTCTTGCCGACGAGGGCACAGCCTCAGTCTTCGGCTATTGGGTCAATGATCCTGAGCGCTATGGCGTAGCAGAATTTGACGAGAAAGGCCAGTGTCTGAGCATCGAAGAGAAGCCTGCACATCCGAAGAGCAATTATGCCGTCGTAGGATTGTATTTCTATCCCAACAGCGTGGTAAAGATAGCAAAGAACGTCAAGCCCAGTGCCCGGGGAGAGTTAGAGATCACCTCTGTCAACCAAGAATATCTCAAGGAGGGCACGCTCCGCGTACAGCCGCTGCAGCGCGGTTTTGCATGGCTTGACACCGGCACTCACGACAGCCTTGCAGAAGCCAGCACCTTCATCGAAGTCATCGAGAAGCGGCAAGGACTGAAAGTCGCTTGTCTGGAAGAGATTGCCTTCAAACAAGGCTGGATCACGAAAGAGAAACTTCTGGAGGATGCCAAGCCCATGGCAAAGAACAATTATGGCAAATATCTAATGATGCTGGCTGAAGAAGACAAAACGGCAAATAAATAATGACATCAGATCAATTGAATGCGAATGCAGCTAAAGACAACAAACCCACAAACAGTTTAGCTGCGAGAGGCAAGAGTCAGTCCCACCCACAACTCTTCACGGACACGCTGAAGCAGGCAGCCCTAATGGTGATCATCCATTGGAAATGGGTTGTCGGCTCTCTCCTTGTCTGCTTAGCCATCGGCGAGGCCTATACACGTTATATCAAGACGGTTTATAATATCAGCGAGAAAGTCCTCGTCAAAAGTGGCAACAACTATTCCAACAACAGCAATGGCGGGCTTCAGTCATCAACCATGGGCCAGATCACCATGTCTAATGGCTTCGATGATGAGTTGGAGATCTTAGGCACTCATTCGCTGGCCAAACAAGCAGTCACAGATCTCGGTCTATACGTGAGCTACTATTCTGTAGGTAAGTTTAAGAAAACCCTGCTTTACAAAGACCAGCCCGTCACGGTGGGCATAAGTCTTGCTGAAGCCATGAAGCTCAATGGTTCCTTTACCGTTGAGGTAGAGCATAAGGATGGCGTTTACAATATCACAGCGCCAAACGTTGACCAGACGGTAAAGAGTCTGCCTGTAACCATTGAAGCTAAAGGATGTGTTCTTACCTTAAACATCAACGACGGATCAGCCGTGGGTAAGGACTGGAAGATGGATGCCGTTGTTCAGTCACCCGACCAGGCCGCCTACGATTTCCAGGGACGCTTCAGCGCGCTGCCCGACTCGCGCGCTACATCCATTGCCAACCTGACGCTCAACGATGAGAACCCCGACAGAGCCACCGACTATCTGCGGCAACTTGTCGTCTGCTACAACGCACAGGCCAACGAAGACAAGAACGAGGTGGCCAAACGCACAGAAGAGTTTATCAACCAGCGTATAGAGAAGCTGAACGAAGAGTTAGGCAGCACAGAAGGACAATTAGAGAGTTACAAGAAAAGTCATGGCATGGTTGAACTTAAGACCAATGCTACAAACGCTTTCTCTCAGGTAAGTTCCTATGATGAGAAATTAGCCAATTTCAACACACAGATTGCGCTGTTCGACGAGATGTCTGCATACCTTAACAATCCCGCCAACAGATACCAGATGTTGCCTAACAACGTAGGTATAGAGAACGGGTCGGTCACCTCGCTCATCAGCTCCTACAACACCATCGTACAGAAACGCAACCTGCTTCTGCAGAGTGCGAGTGAGAACTCGCCGGCTGTCACCCCACTCACCACACAGCTCGACCAACTGCACAAAGCCATCAGTTCAACGCTGCAACAGGTCCGTAAGACCATGGACATCGAACGTAGCGGCATGCAGCGACAATATGGCAAATATCAAGGAGAAGTTGGACAGGCTCCTGAGCAGGAACGC
This sequence comes from uncultured Prevotellaceae bacterium, assembly GCA_902792635.1. Lineage (GTDB taxonomy): Bacteria > Bacteroidota > Bacteroidia > Bacteroidales > Bacteroidaceae > Prevotella. Next base: position 8,541 of record CADBAG010000031.1, read on the forward strand.
GTACTGACGCAGATTGGCCGCCAGCAGGAAGTGAAGTCGGGCCTATATCTGCTGCTGCTCCAGAAGCGTGAGGAGAACTCTATCTCGCTTGCAGCTACTGCCGACAAAGGTCGCATCATTGACGGACCACAAACCAATGGTATTGTAAGCACCCAGGGCAGGACGGTCATGACCGCTGCACTGGCAGCGGGCATCGGCATACCACTGGTCGTCATTTATATTCTCAGCTTGCTGCGCTATAAGATAGGAGGCCGCGAAGATGTAGAGAAACTCACATCGCTGCCTATTCTCTCAGATGTGGCGCTTGCCTCAAAGAGTGCACTCAAAGATGGCGAGATCGTTGTCCGAGAGAACCACAACAATGCCATGGAAGAGGTCTTCCGCAGCATGCGCTCCAATATCGAGTTTATGCTTAAAGAGCATGAGAAGGTCATTGTCACTACTTCTTCCATCTCCGGAGAAGGCAAGACCTTCATCTCCAGCAACCTCGCTATGTCGTTCGCCATACTGGGCAAGAAAGTGCTGCTCATGGGTCTGGACATCCGTAAACCTAAGTTGCAGCACATCTTCGGGCTCAGCGACAAGAAGATTGGTATCACCAATCTGCTGAGGATAGACCATCCGACCTGGGAGCAGATAGATGAGCAGATAGAAGGCTCCGGCAAGCACGATAACCTCTTTATCATGCCTTCTGGACCTATTCCGCCCAACCCCACGGAGCTTCTGGCCCGACAAAGCCTCGACGACATCATAGCTACGCTGAGAGAGCATTTCGACATCATCATCATCGACTCCGCGCCTGTCGGCCTCGTTACCGACACCATCTCTATTGCAAGGGTCGCCGATGCCACGATTTTCGTTTGCCGCACCGACTATACGTCACGCCGCGACTTCGACATCATCAACGAACTCGCAGGAGAAAACCGTCTGCCTAACGTCAGCATCGTCATCAACGGTATCGATATGTCAAAGAGACGGTATGGCTACTATTATGGCTATGGACACTATGGCTATGGACACCGTTCCTATGGTTATGGCGGCTATCGCTACGGATACAGCAATTACGGAAACAAAGACGACAAGTCGATCAAGAAATAGATAACAGATCATATAAACATTATTATATAATGGCTAAAATAGCAGTTGACTTCGACGGTACAATTGTGGAAGACCACTATCCCAAGATTGGTCCGGAGGTGATGTTCGCCACTGACACATTGCGCATGCTCATGGAGGATCACCATCAACTCATTCTGTGGACAGTGCGCGAGGGTGAACTTCTGAAAGAAGCTGTGGACTGGTGCCACGAGCGCGGTGTCGATTTCTGGGCAATCAACAATGATTATCCTGAAGAGAAGCCGTCGGATAAGTATTTCACACGTAAGATTAAAGCCGATTATTTTATTGACGACCGTAATATCGGAGGGTTACCCGACTGGGGACAGATCTACGCGATCATCAAGCAGCACAAGACTTTTGCCGAGGTGCTGCGAGATGGCACGATGCAGACCGAGAAAAAGAAGAAACATTGGTGGAGCCGGTAATCGTTGAACCGACCATATAGGGCCAATTGAATAAAGAAAGATTACATGGAAAAAGAAGATCTCAGAATCGTCTTTATGGGCACGCCTGAGTTTGCCGTGGGCACACTCAGCCACCTTGTAGAAGACGGATATAATATTGTGGCTGTGGTGACACAACCCGACAAGCCTGTTGGACGTCATCAGGACACACTCCAGCCCTCAGCTGTAAAAGAGTATGCACTCGCCCACTCCATCCCTGTGCTTCAGCCTGTGAAGATGAAGGATCCAGCATTCGTCGAACAGCTCGCTTCCTATAAGGCTGACCTGCAAGTGGTGGTAGCTTTCCGCATGCTGCCTGAAGTGGTATGGTCCATGCCGCGCTTTGGTACGTTCAACGTGCATGCTGCTCTGCTCCCACAGTATCGCGGAGCAGCTCCTATCAACTGGGCAGTCATCAACGGTGAGACGAAGACGGGTGTGACAACCTTCTTCCTCGACAAGAACATCGACACGGGCCGCATCATCCTTGAGAAGCCTTTCGACATTCCCGATGACGCCGATGTTGAATATGTCTACGATGGGCTGATGAATCTTGCACCGACCATCGCAGAGGAGACCATCGACCTGTTGCTCACTTCTAATGGAGAGATTCCCACACAGGATCAGAACGGGCTCGTCAGTGACACAGAGATTCTTCACCTTGCGCCTAAGATCTTCAAGGAGACCTGCCAGATCAACTGGAATCAGCCCGCTAAGAATGTATATGACTTCATCCGTGGCCTTTCACCGCATCCTGGCGCGTGGACCGTTCTCCATGGTTTGAAAGACACGGAGCTAAAGATTTTCAAGGCAGGCAAGACGGGCTTCCCTACTGGCGATGCAACCCCTGGAACCATCGAAGCTGCCAAGAAGACGCTGCGGATTGCTTGTGCTGACGAGTGGCTTGAGATCTTCACGCTGCAACTCGCGGGCAAGAAACGCATGGATGCCACGGCTTTTCTCAACGGAAACAAGGAGATTGCCGTGTGCCATGTCGGTTAAGTGCACAAGTGTACAAATTCACAGTTCACAATTCACAGTTCACATTAAGGTCTTCCCACTATTGCAGAAGAGGCTTAATCTTAATAAGATAAATTTTAGGTGCCTCCGGATTTCGGGTTGGTAAGGTCCCCAAAGGGGGCCAATTAAGTTAGCCCCAGGTAAGGAGCAGCACCTCGGAGAGGTGCCACTTGGTTAGCCCCAGGTGAGGAGCAGCACCTCGGAGAGGTGCCACTTGGTTAGCCCCAGGTGAGGAGCGCAGCAGGTGAGGAGCGCAGCGACGTAACCTGGGGTTTGACAAGCGCCTTATACCTGACTTGTCGGCCTCGAAGAGGGCGAACCTATAAAAAACAGCACCTTGCCAAGGTTCGCCCTCTTCGAGGCCGGATTTCAACGAAACACAACCGATTCTAAACCCCATGCTGCGTCGCTTCGCTCCTTGCATAGGGCTAATCAAGTTCAACCTCTCCGAGGTTGTTTTTCTCAAAATCAATCCGGAAATCGGAATAAAATGTTATTTTTTATTATATTATAATATAATATTAATAATATATTATTAATATAATAAGTAATGTTAATTTGGAATCAACCTTCGTTCTTCCCTTAGGGGAGCACGAAAGTATGGAAAGACCTTAATGTGAACTGTGAACTGTGAACTGTGAACGCAATACGACTTTTCCGAACCGAATCCGTAAGTAGGGAGAACCATAAAAAAAGAGAAAAGCACCATAACAATAACGTCATGATGCCTTTCGTTTGTTTAACCCTAAATTTCAAGTCGGGGCGACAGGATTCGAACCTGCGACCACCTGGTCCCAAACCAGGAGCGCTACCGGACTGCGCTACACCCCGTTGCTCAACGCTTTTCTTGTTAAGCGAGTGCAAAATTAGTGATTTTTCCGTGCACGACCAAATTTTTTACGACTTTTCTTTTCTCATAAATGATTTTTTACTACTTTTGCAAAGAATCATTCACAGAATTGCAAACTTAAAAACAGAAGAAATGAAGAAAGGACTGATGATGATGCTCTTTGCCACAATGATGGCAGCATCAGCCACGGCGCAAGTGCCCGAATGGCTCAAGATGTTCAAACTGTCGGGCTACGGCATGACCCAATATCAATACACAGGGCAGGAAGGGGCCAAGGCTAACTCATTCAATATTCGTCTCGGCCGTGTGATCATTGACGCCAAGCCGCATAAGGACTGGGCCGCAAGAGTGCAGTTTCAGTACAATGGTAACACTGCCGACTTGTCCAGTTCACTGAAGGTCGTCGATGTGTTTGCCGAGTGGCAGAAATACGAGTTCTTCCGCGTTAAAGGCGGTCAGTTCAAGCGTGCCTTCACCTTTGAGAACCCGATGAACCCTATCGACCAGGGCTTTATGAGCTATGCACAGAACATCATGCAGCTCTCCGGCTTCACCGATCGTGACGGTATGGCATCGAGCAACGGCCGTGACCTCGGTCTGCAGATTCAAGGCGACTTCCTCAAGAACGCAGCAGGCCGCAACCTCCTCCACTATCAGATTGGTGTGTACAATGGTCAGGGCATCAACCAGAAGGATGTGGACCAGCAGAAGGATGTCATCGGCGGTGTATGGGTCATGCCCGTCAAAGGCATGCGCATCGGTGCCTTCGGCATGGAAGGATCGTATGCCAGGACAAGCACTGCCACAGGCGTTGTAAAGCTCCCTCAGCACCGTTATGCACTCTCTGCTGAATACAAGTTCGACGACTGGACTCTCCGCTCTGAGTACATCCACTCTACGGGTAAGGCGTTCAAGACGCGTGAGAACTCGAAAGCTGACCGCAGCAATGTCACTGTCAACGAGGCGCTCGGCTCCAAGGCCGACGGTGTCTATGCCCTCTGTATCGCTCCTGTCGTAAAGAAGAAGCTCTATGCCAAGGCCCGCTATGATCTCTATCGTCAGTCAGCAAGCTGGCAGACAGCAAAGACCTATTATGAGGTTGGTGCCAACTATATGTTCTCAAAGAACATCCAGCTGAACGTGGAGTATGCGCTAGTCAACAACCGTGCCTTAGCTGAGGATCACCACAACTTCAGCATGTTCGACGCTCAGCTCGACTTCCGCTTCTGATCCACGAAAACGTCCACGAAGAACACAAAAGACACAAAAGAAATAAAAGTATTAACTGAAAAGGCGGTGCGATTCCTATTGAATCGCATCGCCTTTATTATTGAATCGCAAGACGATATCAGTTGAAATGATCTACCAACATCACCACTTGAAGCATATCAACCCTCCCCTTTTGGGGGAGGGATTAAGGGAGAGGGCTTTTATTCCGCTTTTGGCGCAAGTTTTTCCACCTCGTCGAGCCACAATGCCGACACGGCATCCGACGGCATGCGCCAGTCGCCACGCGGAGAGAGGGTGACGGAGCCGACCTTCGGTCCATCGGGCAGACACGAGCGTTTGAACTGCTGGTTAAAGAACCTGCGGCAGAAAGTCTTGAGCCAATGAAGGATGACCTCATCGCTGTAACGGCCTACGCCTTCCTCCGGCGGCATATTCTCGCCAAAAGCCTTCTTGGCTAACATGAAGATCTTACGCGGGCTGAAGCCATTACGCAGGAAATGATAGAGGAAGAAGTCGTGCAGCTCGTAAGGTCCCACAAGATCCTCCGTCTTCTGCTGGATATTACCATTGTCGTCAGCCGGAATAAGTTCCGGAGAGATAGGTGTGGCAATAATGTCATACAAGGTTGAGGCAGACTTCTCATCAATCGTCTGGGCTACATATTTGACAAGATACTTGATGAGTGTCTTGGGGATGGAGGCATTGACCGCATACATCGACATGTGATCACCATTGTACGTCGCCCAACCGAGCGCGAGCTCTGAGAGGTCACCCGTACCAATTACCATACCGCCGAGCTTGTTGGCGAGATCCATAAGGATCTGCGTGCGCTCACGTGCCTGAGAGTTCTCATAGGTGACATCGTGCACATCAGCATCCTGACCGATATCTTCAAAATGCTGAAGCACGGCTTTCGAGATGTTCACCTCCCGGATATCGACACCTAAGGTCTGCATGAGACTCACGGCATTGCGGTGCGTGCGGCCTGTCGTACCGAAGCCCGGCATCGTGACACCCACTATACCTTTGCGGTCGAGCTTCAACTTATCGAAGGTCTTGACGCACACTAACAAGGCCAACGTGGAGTCGAGACCGCCGCTGATACCAATGACAACCGTCTTGGCATGGGTATGAACAATACGTTTGGCCAGGCCCATGACCTGGATATTGAAGATCTCCTCACACGACTTCTGCATATCGCTTTCCGTCGGGATGAAGGGATGCGGATGGATATAACGCTCCAACACGAAATCATGCGGCATGGCAGCAGCCTCAGCCTTCTCGACATGAACGTCCTCATTGATCATTCTGCGTTGAGCATTGACAAACGTCGTGTTGCTGCGACGGTCACTGCGCAGGCGCTCCACATCAATCTGAGCCGTCACGAGCTGACTCTCTAAGGAGAATCGCTCACCCTCGGCGAGAAGACGTCCGTCCTCGTAGATCAGAGCATTGCCACCATAAACCACATCCTGCGTGCTCTCGCCGAAGCCAGCACTGCTGTAGACATAGCCGGAGATGGTACGAGCACTCTGCTGACAAAGAAGGCTCTTGAGATAATCGTGCTTACCGATGAGTTCATCACTTGCAGAGAGGTTGAAGATGATATCGGCTCCCGCTAACGTCAGGTGGTTGCTTGGCGGTGTCGGAGCCCACACGTCCTCACAGATCTCTACGCCAAAGATAACCCCGTCGCCTGTACGGAAGAGCTGTGGAGCCGGGGTGATACTAACGGGGTGACCCGCATAGCGGAACTCCTGCGGACGGAGGTCCTGCGAGGAAGCGAACCAGCGCTTCTCGTAAAACTCATTGTAGTTGGGCAGGAAAGTCTTCGGCACAATGCCAAGGATCTTTCCGCGCTGAATGACGAGTGCACAATTGAGCAACAAGTCTCCGGCAACAATAGGTGCTCCGACTATGGAGATGATGTCGAGCTGACGACTGAACTCCAACAACTGCATGACACAGTTCTCGGTGGCATCCAAGAGCAACTGCTGACGGAAAAGATCCTGACAGGTATAACCGGTGATGCTTAACTCGGGGAAGACGATGATCTCTGCACCCTGGCCCTCAGCCTGGGCGATGAGCGACTCTATCTCTTTGATATTACTGACGCAGTCGGCGACCTTCACCGTGGGGACTGCTGTTGCTACCTTGATGATTCCGTATCTCATAGCTTATCCTTGAATAGTAGTGGTCTTGTCTTATTTGAAACCTTATTTGATAGTAACCTGCGTGGCCCCATACCCATACTCTTGGAAAGAAGCATCCTGCCACTGGTAGGTCTTATGCTTATAGGTCAGTTCATTGATGATGGCCCGTCTGAGGACACCGGCACCCTTACCATGAATGAAGATGAGTTTCTGACCTTTCTTGTTAGCATACTGGGCCAAAGTCTTGCGGAAAATCTTCATCTGATATTCGAGGATGTCTCCGGCCTGCATGCCCTGTGTGGTGTCGAGCAAAGCCTCGGCATGAAGGTCTACAACGATAGCGTCGTCGAGCCCACGATGCCGGATATAAGGAGTATTCTTGACGTTACCCTTGCTCTGACCGTCTTCGTAGCGGCGCACGAGCTGTTCTTTCTTTTCCGTTGACAAGGTCTCCGTCTTTGCTGGCTCAGCGTGGCTGTACATCTCTTTCTTCAGTGTCTTCGGATCGACAACGAGCGGACGGACAGGCTTATCGTTCTCAATGATGGTGTAAAGCAAGACCGGAGTCTCGAAGAACGGCGTGTCTTCGAAGGTATGCACCTTATAGAACTTCAACGGTTCAAGCCTCAGCTCTACGTTCACCGGATCTTTGAGAATGAAGTTCTTGTCTCGCTTATATGCTAACATCTGAATAGTCAGACGTCCCACATGATTGATGTCCTGAGCATTCATCTCCTCGATGAACACCTTCGTGTTAGGCTCGGCCTCACCTTCAGCCTTGACGGCATAGCTGTTACCTTCTACGGTCAGTATCAGATAACGAAGATAATAGTTAGTGTCATTGACAAAATATGCCTCAAAATGGGGCGTGTCCATACCGTTATCGTTCATCGGCGCGAAGGCAAGATAAGCCGACAGTTGGTTACCACCCTTACGCTCCTCAGCCTTCGGACGGTAGGTCACGTCCTTAGATAGGTCGACGGTGTCGGGTGCCGACAAGTCGACATCCTCATCCTGACCTTCCTGCATCATAGCCTTCACGGAGCGATGACCACGCAGAAGCGGTGTCTCAGCAGCCTTCTCCTCTGCAGCCTGAGCCCGTTGGTTGATGATATTGGCCGTGCTGTAGTCTTCACTCTCAACGACGACTACCTCATTGACAGGCGTAGGAATCTGGAAGCCATCCTCATCCTCCACCAATACTATATTCTTTCCTTGGAACCCGGCAATCTTACCACCACCGGTCTCACTGAGGAACTTTACTTTATCTCCTATTTTCATACCTAATTTCTTTGTCTGTTAAAACATGGGTGCGGACGGCCTATTACGGCATCAGCAGATTAGCATCACCATAGCTCAGGAAACGGAAGCCGTGTGAGAGGGCATAGTCGTAAACCTTGCGCCAATCGCCTTTCAAGAACGCACTCACGAGAAGCAGCAAGGTGCTCTTCGGCTGATGGAAATTGGTGACGAGCATCTTCACAATCTTATAGATGTAGCCCGGAGCTATGATGATCTGTGTCGATGTATGCAGTGCCTCCAAGTTATCACGATTGAGATAATCGAGAATTGCCTGAATAGACTCACGAACGGATACTGCTTTGCCATTGAGGATAACAAGTCCTTGCTCATCGTGCGGCAGGTCGTAGGGCTCCCACTGCTCCACATGCAGATCCTCTTCGGTAGCATTAGGATTCTTCAGAATCTTCACGCCGATATAATAGAGGCTCTCCAACGTACGCACACTCGTCGTACCTACGGCGATAGCCCGGCAGTCGTGCTCAAGCAGATGCTCGAAGGTATGGCGGTGGACAACGATATACTCGGAGTGCATCTTGTGGCCTTCGATCTCTTCCGTCTTCACAGGCTTGAACGTACCGGCACCGACATGGAGCGTCACCTCATCGCGCACAATGCCGTGTGCATCGAGGGCTGCGAGAACCTTATCCGTGAAGTGCAGTCCTGCCGTAGGAGCAGCCACACTGCCTTTGATCTTCGAATAGACAGTCTGATAAGTGACCTTATCGCTCTCCTCCGTCTCACGGTTGAGGTAAGGAGGGATAGGCAGCTCGCCTACTGCGTCCAATATATCAGCGAAGTTGATCTGCGGGTTGTCCCACTCAAAGTCAACCCAGTAGTTGGTACCCCCACTCTTCTCGGTCGTTTTTGAGCGGTCCATGGTAGCACACAGCGTGAGGTTCTGGCCCTTGATCTGGAAGTCGCGCTTCAGCGTGCCTTCCTTCCACTTCTTCAGGTTACCGATCATGCAAAGCCAACTGCACTTTACCGTCGACTGGAACATCTGCTCATAATCGGCAGGCTCAGCAGGCTCCATGAGGAAGACCTCGATCAGCGCACCCGTCTCCTTGCGGAAATGCATACGAGCCTGGATAACACGCGTATTGTTGAAGACCATCAGCGCTCCTTTCGGAAGGTATTGCGGAAGATTGTAGAAGATGTCATCCGACAATTTGCCCTTATTATAAATGAGCAGTTTACTGTGGTCACGTTCTTTCAGCGGGAACTTAGCAATACGATCATCAGGGAGATCGTAATTATAATCGTCTATTCTTATATGTTTTGTATCCATGATCTATTTTAAATTGTGATTGAACAGAAAGCCCCAAGGATTACTATCGCCAAGGTCAGCACGAGTGTTGACACTACTACATCGATATCAACCTTTGCATAGCCCGAAGCGGTGTATTGGGAAGAAATATATTGAAACTTGATATTAAACCTGTAGAACAGCTTGTAGAAAGCAATGTAAACGATGACGCCTACAACGCAGCCATACAACAGTCCCACGAGCACATCGGAAGGATAATGCACACCCAAATAGAGGCGTGTCCAGCAATTGAGCAAGGCCCATAGCACCATCGTAACGGAGAAAAGCCTGTCGCGTACCAACAGGCTAAGAAACACCGCTAACGAGAAGGTGTTGGCAGCATGAGCAGAGAAGAAACTGAAACTTTTGTCAAGCGTTCCGGCAATCAGATTCAATTGTAGCTTTACCGCCGGATCATTACACGGTCGGACCTTGGCCACCATCGGCTTCACGATGAAATCGTCCACTCCTCCTGCAAGAATGATACACACCAGAGCTGCTCCGACAATAAGCCCTATCTGCGCCATCGTCTCGTTGTTCTTCACAACAAGATAGAGCAAGGCAATATACAACGGTATCCACGTCAATCCGTTGGTCAGTATAGGTACCAACGAATCGAAGTAAACCGAATTGCTGCTGTTAAACCACTGGAGCAGCGAGAGGTCGAGTGAGAAGAAACTGTCAGGCATCATCAAATCATTTCTATCACACCAGATTTAATCCATCCTTCCCTTCCATCGCCGAGCTGGATCTGCTTCCAACCCTTTATGTCATCATCCAAGATGTTCACCCGAGTGCCTTCATGGATGACATAAGCATCCGGAGATTTATCCTCAGGCGCTGACTTGACACCAATAGCCGGTGACATCACGATAGCTCCATGACTGTTGTCAAACCAGTATTTCTGCTGCCAGGCGAAAAGCGTGGAGAAGATAAACACGAAGAGGAAAGCCACACTCCCGAAGAAGCCCGTCTTTCGCAACCACAGTGGGGAAGCAAAGAGGTAACAGAGCATCAGCACCAAGGCCACGACAATGCTCCAGATTCCAACAACTGCCCATGTGTCTACATTGAGAAAGTTAACAATGCTCTGATATACGAGGGTGAAGAAGTTATCATCCTCAGGAGCAATCTTGTCGATGGTCTTGGAACGAGCAAACTGCAGGTTGAAACGAATGTCCTTATCACTCGGTGAGAGCTTATAGGCACGCTCATAGCACAGGATAGCCTTCGAGAGACTGTCCGAACGGTAATAGGCATTGCCTAAGTTATAATACAACGCCGGCGAGACACCCTTACCCAACAACTCCTTGTAGTCGGAGATGGCTTGCTGATAGTTGCCTTGATGATAGCTGTCATCAGCAGTCTGCTTGGTGATGGCAAAGCCTGCAAGCGGCTGCAGCAACATCACCAAGAGCGCTATAATTGATATCTTGAATTGAGTTTTTCTCATATTTTCAGTATCTAAAGACATATATCTAAAGAATCATTTTCTTTTCTTCATGACGTCTTCTATCTCAATGATAGCTGTCATAGCCGACTGGAAGGTCTTCTCCATATTTCCGGCCTCATCACCCGGAGCATAACGTTCAAACTCACACTCCTCAAGGGCAGAGATGAACTTACCGATAATCTCATCGTTCACGCCACGGGAAGCGAGCTTCTCCTTGATGTTCTCCTTCGACAGGCTTTCTACAGGCATGTTCAGCTTATAGCTCACATAGCCCCACAAGGCTCGCAATACCTCATCATAGAACTCGGCGCTGTTGTGCTCAAACATCAGGCGGCTGGCTCTCTTCAGGCGCCTGCGTGCAATCTTGTTGGCACGTTTGCCGCGCATCTTCACGATGTCCGCGTTCTCAATGGCACGCCGGCGGAAGAGGATAAGCAACACCACAAAGGCGATCAGCGGCAAAAGCAAGCTCACCCAGTAAGCTGCACTGCCTAAGAAGAAGTCGCCCACAGAAGTGGTATCAGATGGACCATTCTTCAAGGCATGAATATCGTTGTCGACAGGATTGTTGAAGTCCTCGGAAGAACTCTTTCCATCACCTGGTGCCACATTAACCGTAAACGGCTGGGTATGCAGCGTCTTATAGGCGTTGGCATCTACATCGTAATAGATGAAGGATACGGAAGGAATGGTATACTTACCCTGATTGCGCGGCACGGCAAGATAATCGTAAACCATGCTGCCGCCAACCCCGGCATTCGTGAGTTTCGTCTTGTCGGTGACCTTCGGATCATACTTGTCGAAGCCATTGGGGAACTCGACCACCGGCTGCTTGATAAGCTTCAGGTTTCCTGTACCACTGATGACCACTCTCAGCGTGATGGGGTCTCCGGCCTTCACCTCTTTCTTATCGAGCTTAGCCGAGATACTGAACTTTCCCACACCTCCAGAGAAGCCCACAGGCTTGGCAGGAAGCGGGTCGACCTGGATATCTACTCCCGGCGCCACAATGTTACGCTTTACCTCCACATAGCCAGATCCTCCGTTAAAGAAAGCCTCAAAAGGATCGACATTACGATTCTGCTGAACTACAATGCCTTTGAAGGTGATGGATGGGATCTTCAAGGCACCCGTCATCTGCGGATACATCAAATACTGACTCCATGTCACACAACGATAGGGCCGTCCATTGACACGCTCCACATGAAAACTCTTCTGCTGCGGCAACGGTATCTCCTGACTGTGGAATCCCGTCAGGTCCGGCATCTTGCCTTCGAGCTGTGTCAGATCAACGAGCGTGTATACTTTATAAGTAAGCAATACGGGCTCCTGCTCATGTACACGGTACTTGTTTGCCGTAACCTTGATGAACAGATCCTTGCTCGTGATTGCCGATCCGGCAGCCGCAATTTCTTCCTGCTGTCCACCGGCATCCTGATGCATCTGGGGAGCACCACCACTGTTACGGGCACGTCCCGACACCGTGATCCTCACCGGGCGGGAGGCCACCCATTTGCCTCTGACACGCGCATGAGCCGGAGGAACGACAAATGAGCCATTCTTCCCCGCATAGACAGTGAATGTGAACGTGATAGACGAGGAGCTCGACGTATGGCCGTTGATCATCTGATAGCTGCTCTGCTGAGAGGTATAAGGACCGGCAATGAGTTCGAGACCCGATGGGATGTTACCCGCCCGGAAATCCTCCACGTCCTGCGTGTTGATAGTGTAGGCAATGCGGAAGTTCTCCCCTGCCGACACCTTAGAAGGCGCCGACACCGAAATCTGGGCCCGGGAGAGATCCGTGCCTCCTATCAGAAAGCCTAAGATAAGAGAGATATATAAGAGTAAACGTTCTGTCATAGATGGTGAGTCATAAATGATATAGCATTTTCCGTAAACAGTAATAGTAAACAGTAATCAATAACCAACAGGTTTTACCAGTTCTTCTCCAGTCGTCTGCGTTGCGGCTGAATCTCGTGTTTCTTAAGGCGCTGCTGCGTCTGCTGCTCCTCCTGTTCAGCATAGTTGAGGAGCTGCTCAGCATTGTCCTTGCTCATCTGCTTCTGTTGCTGTTGTTGTTTCTGTTGTTGATTCTTGTCCTTATTATTCTTGTCTTTATCGTTCTTGCTCTGCTTCTGCTTATTCTTGTTGTTCTTATTTTGCTTATTCTGCTTGTTTTGCTTGTTCTGTTTCTTCTGATTCTTCTGCTGTCTCATGCAGAGAGCGAGATTATAGCGTGTCTTATTGTCCGACGGATTATTCCGCAGACTTTCCTCATAAGCTTTGATGGCATCGGAGAAAAGCTGATGCTTCTGGCACACCACACCGATGTTGTGCCACACCATCGCCTTGCGGCGCTTGGCTTTCTCACACTGCGCCGCATTCTGAAACTGCTTCACCGCAGCACTGTCTTTCTGCTGCATCAGCAACGCACAGCCGAGATTATAAAGTGCCTGCGGGTTGGACGGGTTCTTGCCCAATGCCTTACGGTACTCTATCTCAGCCTTGGCATAATTCTGCTGACGATACAGACGGTTACCACTCCGGATAAACTGTCTGTCGCTCTGTGCATGGACATTCATCACTGCCATCATGCACGCGGCCAATAGGAAGATATATTTTTTTAATATCATTGTACGTCTCATATCACTTTCTTCTCTTAAAGAGCCTTACATTTTTCAACTTCGGGTTCTTTGCCTCCAAGACACAGACCTCAACAATGAGAAGGAGAAGCGCCAGAACAGCAAAAGCCTGGAACTGCTCGTTATACTCACTGTAGATCACTGAGTCGGTGTCACCCTTCTGCAGTTTGGTGATCTGGTCGTTGAGTTGCTCCTGTGCATCTGATGTGTTGTCCACATGGATGTAAGTACCGCTCCCGGCCTTGGCTATCTCCCGGCACATCTGCTCATTGAGCGCCGACATCACTGTCTGACCGCTGGCATCCTTCATGTAGTTGCCGTCACCCAAGGGGATAGGAGCACCCTTCGGACTACCGACACCCAAGATGAACACGTTGATGCCCTGCTTTTTCGCTGCTGCTGCAGCTTCTTCGGCTCCACCTTCATGATCCTCACCATCGGTGATGACGATGATAGCGCGACCCACATTGTCCTGCTTCGTGAAACTATGCATAGCAACGGTGATGGCACGGCCGATATCAGTACCCTGGGTCTGGATAAGCGACGGGTCTATATTCTGCAGGAACATCTTAGCCGAGACATAGTCGCTTGTGATAGGCAACTGAATGAAAGCATCGCCGGCAAAGACCACAAGTCCGATCTTATCATTGGTGAAGTGGTCCACCATATTCTCCACCAGCATCTTGCTCTTGTCGAGCCTGCTCGGTGCAACATCCTCGGCAAGCATCGAGTTGGAGATATCCATACAGATAATAGCCTCGATGCCGTTGCGCTTTTCGTGAGAGATCTTCGCTCCCATCTGTGGACGGGCAAGCATGATGATGAGCACAGCAAGGGCGGCATTCATCAGCCAGAACTTCACCGCCGGACGATATTTCGAGACGTCGGGCATGAGTTCTTTCACTAACGCAGGGTCACCGAACTTCTTCAGTTTGCCCTTGCGCCGACGCCATACGAAGAGTCTGACTAATGCCAACAAGGGTATCAGCCATAACAACCATAGATATATAGGATCTTCAAATCGAAGCATTGCTTTATATTCTTACACGTCTCATACGAGACTTTATCATTTATTCATTTTACTACGGCAACCGTCTCAGGACAGTGTTGCGGAGCAGAATCTCAAGGAGCAGACAGAGCACCGCAGCGAGTGCGAACGGCTGATAAGCCTCGTAGCGCTTGGAGTATTTCTTCACGTCGAGCTTTGTCTTCTCCAACTGATCAATATCTTTGTATATCTTCTTCAACTGTGCCGTGTTCGTAGCTCGGTAGAAGTTGCCATCCGTCGTAGCAGCGATGTCACTCAGCGTCTTTGTATCAATGTCCACGGGGATGTTGACATACTGCACCGTGCCGCCCACAGGCATAGGATAAGGTGCCACTTTGTTGGTACCCACGGCAATGGTATACACACGGATGCCGAGCGACTTGGCTATCTGCGCTGCCGTCATCGGCGAGATGTCGCCCATGTTGTTGGAGCCATCAGTAAGCAGAATGACGACCTTGCTCTTTGCTTTGGAAGTCTTCAGGCGGGAGATGGCGTTGGCCAGTCCCATGCCGATAGCCGTACCGTCCTGGATCAGTCCGCGAGCAGCAATATCCGTTCTCACGTTCTGCAAGAGGTTCAGCAGCGATGCATGATCGGTTGTCATCGGGCACTGCGTGAAAGCCTCACCGGCAAAGATCGTCAGACCGATGTTGTCATTGGGGCGGCCGGAGATAAACTCAGCAGCCACATCCTTGGCAGCCTCAATGCGGTTAGGCTTCAGATCCTCAGCAAGCATGGATGTCGACACATCCATGGCAAGCATGATATCAATGCCTTCCACCGTCTTGCTGCCCCAGGAGTTATGAGTCTGAGGGCGCGCTAAGATGATGACGATGAGCGAGAAGGTGATGCAACGCAACAGCATCGGCATATCCATGATACGCTCACGCCAGCTCTTCGGAGCATTGAGGTAAGCATGCGTGTCGCTCATCCGCATCGTGGGCTCACTCTTCTTACGATAGAGGAAATACCACAACACGTATGGTATGAGCAGCAACAGCAGCAAGAAATATTCTTTATTAGCGAATTCCATTTTACATCAACAAGAGATACACATTATATATAATGTAAGCTAAGAGCAGGAACGCCACGATACCGCCCACCCACAGCAGCGTCTTGATAGTGATGCGGTTGGAGCGTGTCTTCTTGTCGTCATCGGAGAGGCGTGGGACGATCTTCTCCTCCACAGCCTGTCCTTCCTGCTTCGTCTCATCAATGAAGTTGATAGCCTTGACGAGGTTGAGGTCGTTCTCGTTGAGCTGCGTCGAGTATTTAGCGAACTTGACGAGGTCGGCCGTCTGGAAGAGATCACGGAGCTCGTCGATCATCTTCTGGTCACCCGTGGCCTGCAAACGGCTGATGATCTCATCGGTCGTCATCTCAAGGGCATTGAAACCGAAGCGCGCCTGGATATACTGACGAAGGGTGTCGGTAAGCTGCGTGTAGTAGGTCTTCTGATCCTCGCTCACCTGCAGATGTTCCTTCTTGATATTCTCAATCTCATTCAGTGCACGCTGGTGTGGCGGCACATGGCGCACGATACGCACCTTCGTGATGATAGGCTTATTCTCCTTCAACCGCACGAAGAGATAGCAACCTCCAACGAAGAGAAGGAGCACAACGACGGAGAGCCAGAAATAAGGCCTCCACTCCGACCACTCAAAGGGATTGTCCTGTACATCTTTCGGGGGGAAGAACTGATTGGGATGAAGCGTGTCGACATCTACGGTGATGACCTTCAAAGCGCAGGTTGCTCCTTGATAAGGCTTGCCGTTGACTTTCACTTTAAGTGCCGGGATGGCATAGACATGCTCATAGAAAGACGTGATCGTATAAGCTTTCTCTACCTTCATCTCGCTACCGGAACTCAGCGTATCGGGAGCCAACGACTCCACGATCTCCACCCCAGGCACCACATACTGACGCTCTTTGAGCTTCGGCCACTGCAACTTAGCCCCTTCGGGGAAAGTCACGGTCAACCGCAGCTTCGTCTGCTCGCCAATCAGCATGGCGACAGAGTCCACTGTCTGCTCCACCGTCACCTGAGCCTTGAGCCCGAGCGAAAGCAGCATCAAGCAAACCGTCAATATATATCTCGCATATATCTTCATTGTTATTATCTTTCTTCAGTTCATTAACAGAAGGCGACGTTCCACCTTAACTCCTAACTCCTATCTCCTAACTCCTAACTCCTAACTCCTAACTCCTATCTCCTAACTATTAGGGATTACTCTCTCTTCTTGAAGAGGAGCATTAGTGACTTGGCGAAGTCTTCATTCGTAGCTATCGACACCCAGTCGACCTTGCTCTTGGCAAAGGTCACACGCAGATGTTGCTCGCGCTCCATCCAGTAAGCGGTATGTGCCCGGCGCAGCTTCTTATTAGAGGTGTCGATATACATCTCGTGTCCGGTCTCAGCATCACGCACCTTCAACAGTCCGATATCAGGCAGCGTCTTGGCACGCTGGTCGTAGACTTGGATGGCAACGACATCATGCTTGCGGTTGGCAATCTCCATCTCACGCGTGAAATCCTTGTTGTCGTAGAAGTCACTGATGACAAACGACGTGCAACGGCGTTTCATCACACGCGTCAGATAAGCGGTAGCCGCAGCGATGTCTGTCTTATGGCTCACAGGATGGAAGTCGAGCATCTCCCGGATGATATACAGGATATGCTTGCGGCCTTTCTTGGGTGGGATGTACTTCTCTATCCGGTCGGAAAAGAAGATGACGCCGATCTTATCGTTGTTCTGGATAGCAGAGAAAGCGAGCGTAGCGGCGATCTCTGTAGCCATGTCGCGCTTTGTCTGACTCACCGTACCGAAATCGAGAGAGCCAGAGACGTCAATGAGGAGCATAACCGTCAGTTCACGCTCCTCCTCAAAGACCTTCACATACGGCCGGTGCAGCCTTGCGGTCACATTCCAGTCGATGTCGCGGACGTCATCGCCAAACTGATACTCCCTCACCTCGGCAAACTCCATGCCTCTGCCCTTGAAAGCAGAGTGGTATTGTCCGGCGAAGATATTCTGGCTCAGACCACGGGTCTTGATCTCTATCTTCCTTACTTTCCTAAGAATATCAGAAGTATCCATTAAGGCACCTCCACCTTGTTGATGATTTGACTTACGATTTCCTCACTCGTGACGTTGGCGGCCTCAGCCTCATAAGAGAGACCGATACGATGGCGCATCACGTCGTGAGCCACGGCTCTCACATCCTCAGGCACCACATAGCCACGATGCTTGATAAAAGCATAGGCGCGGGCTGCCTTGGCGAGGTTGATACTGGCACGCGGAGAACCACCGAAGGTGATGAGATCCTTCAGCTTCGGGAGTCCATAGCGGTCTGGATAACGCGAAGCGAAGACGATGTCAGCGATATACTGCTCAATCTTCTCATCGATGTAAACCTGGCCTACGACCTCGCGGGCTTTCAGGATATCCTCAGCGCTGCACACCGGCTTCACCTCGGGGAATGACTTTTGAATGTTCTCACGGATGATCTGCTTCTCCTCCTCGATGGTAGGATAGCCTATGACCACTTTCAACATGAAACGGTCGACCTGAGCCTCAGGCAATTGATAGGTTCCTTCCTGCTCGATAGGGTTCTGCGTGGCGAGCACGAGAAACGGCTTCGGGAGGTCGAAGGTCTGGTCACCAATCGTCACCTGATGCTCCTGCATGGCCTCGAGCAATGCGCTCTGTACCTTGGCGGGAGCACGGTTGATCTCATCGGCCAAGACGAAGTTGGCAAACACGGGGCCTTTCTTCACATGGAAGCTCTCGTCTTTCTGCGAATAGACCATGGTACCGATCACATCGGCCGGGAGAAGGTCGGGAGTGAACTGAATGCGGGAGAAGTCGGCATCAACGAGCTTTGACAGCGTCTTGATAGCCAACGTCTTAGCCAGTCCAGGCACACCTTCGAGAAGGATATGACCGTCACTGAGAAGGGAGATGAGCAAAGAGTCGATGAGATGAGACTGACCGATAATGACACGGCTCATGCCCATCGTCAAGTCGTTGACGAAACCACTCTGTTGCTCTATTAGGATGTTCAGTTCACGAATATCTACTGATTCTGCCATAATTGAGAAATTTGGATTCTTTTCTGCGTTCTTTTTTTTCAACACGCAAAAGTACAAATTTCTCACCGAGGAGCATAATGGAACGGCCTAAATTATATTAAAAAGGATATTAAGACGTTTATTTTAAGAAAGTTTTGAGATAGGTCCAAGGATATTAATTGCCGTAGGGGCGGCCCTTGTGGCCGCCCTATTGTGTGATTTCAGAGTAAATCAATGCCTTCCCGCTTCAGTGCTGACTTCGCCACACGCTCGTAGACGAGGCCTAAGTCGGCAAAGCGGGTGATGGCATTCATAGCGGCATGACGCACGCCGGCAGAAGGCGACTTCAGCGCTGTCACCGCCTGGTCGATAAACTCATTGATGCCGCGCTCGTTAGGCTCCTGGCCTTTCATGAAGAGGCGCCCGAGGATATCGTAGGCACAGATCTCGCGCTCGGCGTTGTCGGAAGCCATCCAACGATAGGCTATCTTTGCAGCATAACCGACGTGCTGATAAAGGTTGAACGCCTGCATCTCAGCCATCTCCTGCGAGTGAGTCTGATCCATCCATATCTCTGCAACCTCCTCCGGCATCTTCTCGGGAGGCATGAGAAGCGTGGCGAGGATCTTGCACTCGCGGATATCTTCTTTCCACAGTGCGATGGCGAAATCGTAGTCATGAGGAAGGTCCGCAGCCATCTGCTTGAGCTGAATGAAGGGCACGCCCCAGTTGAGACGATAGTCGAGACCTTTCTCGCGCATCGACTGCGAGGCGGGACCGTTCATCACAAGGCGGAAGCTGCGCTTCAGCTCTTTTATCTTGTCTTGTATTTCTTGTTGGGTCATGGTGTTATTGATTATCCCCGCCGTAAACGGCGGGGCACAGAACTACAGGAAACTGCTAATGGTTGAACTCTACAGCAGGCCGTACTCCTGGGAGTAGCGGAGCATCTGATGGGCATAGCTCTCGGTGTAGTCGAGCTTCACGTCAACAATGTTACCGTCTGCATCGAGCACGGGTTTCATCCATGGGTTGATGAAGCCTTTGTACGGAGCGATGTTGAGCTTCTCATAGCGAGAGAGTACCTCATGGTGTAACTTGGCGTCAATCTTCACGCCGTAGGTCTCAACCATGGCTTTGGCTCCCTCATAGTCGCCTTCGCTCTTGATACGCTGGATCTCTGCAAGCAGTCGGCCAAAGAGCGTACGCAGACGCGGATAGTCGTTGACCTTGACATAGGTCTTGCCATCGACAGATTCTAACTCCACGCAGCCATCGGCATGAGCGAGACACCAACGGGCGATGATAGCCCGATTACGCATGTGAGCCTCCTCGATCTGGTTGCCCGGCTTAATGCGCACGAGCTGCGTGAGCAAGCCGTTCATCATATAGTGATAATACTGACTCTTGTAAGCCTCTGCATCAGGCACAAGACCGAGCTCTATAAGCTTTGGATCAGCAAGATAGTACAGTCCGAAGAGGTCGGCACGCGCCTCCTCAATGGTACTGCCGTATGCTTTCAAGGCATCGGGAGAGACACCGGGTAGCAGCTGACCGCTGCCGTGACCCAAGCATTCATGAAGGTCTGTATGAAGGTCATCACAGAGGTCGCCGTACTTCTCTATCAAAGCACGCGTGGGCTCATCGATGACAAACTCCTCATTGAAGCCATTGCCCCGTGCAGCTTTGTTATAAGCATCGGTGAGGTTGCCGATGGTCACACTCTTCGAGCCATAGCGTGCCCGGATCCAGTCGGCGTTGGGCAGGTTGATGCCGATAGCCGTGGAAGGATACTCCTCGCCGCCGAGCATCGCAGCCTGAACAACATGTGCAGAGACACCCTTGACCTTCGGCTTGCGGAAACGCGGGTCTACCGGTGAGTGATCTTCAAACCACTGTGCGTTCTCGGCGATGGTCCGCGTACGCTGCGTGGCTTTCTCATCTCTCAGTTCCACGATACCTTCCCACGTACCTTTCAAGCCCAAGGAATCACCATAGACCTCAATGAAGCCATTGATGAAGTCGACTTCTCCTTGCTGTTCCTTCAGCCATTCGATACTGAATTCGTCGAAGACATGGAGGTCGCCCGTGGTATAATATTTTATGAGCAGGTCGATGAGCTTCTTCTGCAAATCATTCTCTGCTACACCTTTAGCTTTCTCGAGCCAATATACAATTTTCTGCAGCGCAGGGCCATAGAGACCGTTTGTTGTGTATTTCTCTTCTTCGATCTTTCCATCGTGTTTCACGAGCTTGGAGTTCAGTCCCCACGACGGTTGACAGTCGCCAGCCTCGGGGTCACGCATCGAAGCGTAGAAGTCCTCTGCCTCCTTTTGCGTCAGGCCCTCATAGAAGTTGCACGCAGATGTGCGCACGAGATCCTCGCCTTCCGCCTGATTCACACGCTTCGGGAGCACTGTCGGATCGAAGATAACGGGACAGATAGCATCAAGCAAAGCATCCACATCCCGGTATCCACTATCTATGATCAAGGACAACTTCTCTGCACCTAATTCCTTCACTGCCTGACGGAACCACGTCTCAGAGAACCCGGGGACGAACTTCTCGCACCCGTAATGATGATAAATACCATTGGAGAACCACACACGCTTGAGATAGACTTCCATCTGGCGGAAGTCATCCGATGTCTTGTCTTTATAACCTTGCCATACAGCTTCAAGCGTTTTCCTTATTGCAAGGTTATACTTACCATACTGGTCTGTGGTGATATCGCGGCCGGCTAATGTAGCCTTGGCCAAATAAAAAATATAAGCCTTTCGCCGAGTATCCAGTGCTTCGAAACCGTCGATACGGTATCTGAGCATCTGAAGATCGGCGAAACGCTCATCAGAATAATTAAAGTTATTTGAATTGGAAATCATCTTATCAATTAGCCTATCCTCAGGCCTGCTCCGTCTTTACCTTGTTCTTCGAGCCCGGCTTCCGTCCTCTTTTCTTAGGCTTGTCGTCTCTCTGAGGAAGAGCCAGCAAGCGCCTCAGCTTATATTCGCGCGGCGTGATGCCATTGATCTTATAGAAGGAGGCATAGAACGACTGGCGGTTGGAGAAGCCGACCATGTCAGAGATCTCCTCCATATTCAGATCCTGATATCTCTTGTCAACAAGCATAGACATGGCCTCCTGAATGCGGAACTTGTTGACATAAGAGGTATAGTTCATGTGGAACCTCACGTTAACCACAGCGGAGATGTAACGCGTGTTCGTATTCAGATCTTCGGCAAGTTGCTTCGCAGAATAATCCTTGTCTCTGTACTTCTTCTGAATGATAATGATATCATTGATTTTACGCTCAAGCTCATCCATGAGTTTGGGATTAACCAATGTGCGATAAGCTGCGTCTTTCTCTTTCTTTTCTGTGATGTTGTATTTTCCCATAGTTGTAGAGGTCTTAAAGCTTCACCTTTCGGTTTAAGCGAACACTGCAAAAATAGGAAAAAATATTGATAAGTCCAACTTTTCTTGTAATTATTTGTTTACATACACTCACTTTTAACGTTTGTTTCGAAAAAACCGCGCAAAATCCCCCTTTCAAGGGCATCGGGCAAAGCGAATCAAAGAAAATTTGAAAAAACTTTGGATTTTATTTGGTGGAATCATCAGAAAGTCGTACCTTTGCACCCGCAATTCAGAAATGAGGCCGCAAGGTCTTACGGAAGATTGCACAGAATGCGTCCTTAGCTCAGCTGGTAGAGCAACTGACTCTTAATCAGTGGGTCTAGGGTTCGAATCCCTAAGGACGCACTTCTTTTTAATCAAGGCTTGCGTCCTTAGCTCAGCTGGTAGAGCAACTGACTCTTAATCAGTGGGTCTAGGGTTCGAATCCCTAAGGACGCACAAAAAGACTGATCTTCACAAGAGGTCAGTCTTTTTTCAGTTAAGGGCAGTCGAAAGACTATACATTATAAAGACTATACATTATATTAAAGATCGCAATAATAAAGATTGCAACTAAGGTAGTAACTAAATTAAGATTGTAACTATGATAACACTTACCAATCTTGCCATCCAGTTTGGCAAACGTGTCCTTTATAAAGATGTGAACATCAAGTTCACGCGCGGTAACATCTACGGCGTCATCGGTGCCAACGGTGCCGGCAAGTCCACACTCCTTCGCGCCATCAGCGGTGACCTCGAGCCTAACAAAGGCAGCGTAGAGATGGGCCCGGGCGAGCGCCTCTCCGTCTTGGAGCAGGACCACTTCAAATATGATGCTTACAAAGTGCTCGACACTGTGCTCATGGGTTATGACGCCCTGTGGAGCAACATGAAGGAGCGCGAGATGCTCTATTCCAAGCCAGAGATGACGGAGGAAGACGGCAACCGCGCGGCAGAGCTTGAGGAGAAGTTTGCTGAGATGAACGGTTGGGAGGCTGAGAGCGATGCCGCACAACTCTTGCAGAACCTCGGTGTGTCGGAGGACCTCCATCAGAAGCAGATGTCGCAGCTTTCTAATAATGAGAAGGTGCGCGTCATGCTGGCCAAGGCACTCTTCGGCAAGCCCGACAACCTGCTGCTCGACGAGCCTACCAATGACCTCGACCTCGACACCGTGGAGTGGTTAGAGGACTATCTCGGTGAGATTGATGAGCATCAGACGGTGCTCGTGGTGAGCCACGACCGTCACTTCCTCGATGCCGTGTCTACGCAGACCATCGATATCGACTATGGCAAGGTTACGGTTTTTGCCGGTAACTACAGCTTCTGGTACGAGAGCTCTCAGCTCGCTCTGCGTCAGGCACAGAACCAGAAGATGAAGGCCGAGGAGAAGAAGAAGCAGCTCGAGGAGTTCATCCGCCGCTTCTCTGCCAATGTGGCTAAGAGCCGTCAGACGACAAGCCGTAAGAAGATGCTCGAGAAGCTCAACGTCGAGGAGATCAAACCGTCAAGCCGTAAATATCCTGGCATCATCTTTCAGATGGAGCGCGAGCCGGGCAACCAGATTCTTGAAGTGCAGGATCTCAAGGCCGTGGACGAGGATGGAACAGTGCTCTTCGACCACGTCAACTTCAATGTTGAGAAAGGTCAGAAGGTCGTCTTCCTCAGTCATAACCCCAAGGCTATGACCGCTCTCTTCGAGATCATCAATGGCAACCGCCAGGCTGACGCCGGTACATATAAGTGGGGCGTGACGATCACCACCGCCTATCTCCCACTCGACAACACGAAGTTCTTCCAGTCGGATCTCAACCTCGTCGACTGGCTCTCACAGTATGGTCCGGGCAATGAGGTCGTCATGAAGTCATATCTCGGCCGTATGCTCTTCCGTCAGGAGGATGTAGAGAAGAAGGTCAACGTGCTCTCCGGAGGTGAGAAGATGCGCTGTATGATTGCCAGAATGCAGCTGCAGAACGCCAACTGTCTTATCTTCGACACGCCTACGAACCACCTCGACTTGGAATCGATTCAGGCACTGAACAACAACCTCGTGGCCTTCAAGGGCAACATTCTGTTCTCCTCTCACGATGCCGAGCTCATCGAGACCGTATCCAACCGTATCATTGAGCTCACGCCTAAGGGCACCATCGACAAGCTCATGCCGTACGATGAGTACATCCACGACGACCAGATCAAGGAGCAGAGAGCGGGAATGTACGAGTAATCTAATGCGTGGCACGATTTTTGTTATCTGAGGAAACAAAAAGGTTATAGCATTATGGCAGAAAAAGAAGAAGAAAAGAAAAACATAAAAGTCGAAGGCCAGGAACCGGAGGCTACACAGTCGTCTGAGAAGAAGGCTGAAGAAAAGACTGAAGAGAAAGCAGAGGGGAAAACCAACGAGAAGGCTGATGCTGAGAAGGCTGACGCCAAGGATGCAGAGAAGAAAGAGGAGAAGCAGGAAGATCCGTTGGAGAAAGCCAACAAGGAGATTGCTGATCTGAAAGACAAGTATCTGCGCACGCTCGCTGAGTTTGACAACTATAAGAAGCGCACGCTGAAAGAGAAGGCTGAGCTCATCCTCAACGGCAGCGAGAAGACGGTGAAAGCTGTGCTCCCCGTGCTCGACGACTTTGAGCGTGCTCTGAAAGACAAGAGCGAAGATCCGAAGGCCATCAAGGATGGTGTGCAGATGATCTTCAACAAGTTTGTCAAGGCCTTGGAGAGTCTCGGCGTGAAGAAGATCGACACCGACAATAAGGATTTCGATACCGACTTCCATGAGGCTGTGGCAATGGTCCCCGGCATGGGAGATGAGAAGAAAGGCAAGGTCATCGACTGTGTTCAGACCGGTTACACGCTCAACGATAAGGTTATCCGCCACGCGAAAGTTGCAGTAGGACAATAAAGCGGTAGGACAAGAATTATGGCAGAGAAAAGAGACTATTACGAGGTGTTGGGCGTAGACCGCAACGCCACGGAGGACGAGATAAAGGTTGCATACCGCAAGCTCGCCATCAAATACCACCCTGACCGTAACCCCGGCGACAAAGAAGCTGAGGAGAAATTCAAGGAGGCCGCAGAAGCCTATGAGGTACTGCACGACCCCGACAAGCGTCGGCAGTATGATCAGTTCGGATTCGATGCACCAGGAGGAAGTGGCTTCGGCGGCTTCAGTGGCGACATGAACATGGACGATATCTTCTCGATGTTCGGCGACATCTTTGGAGGCCATCAAGGTGGTTTCGGAGGATTCGGCGGCTTCGGAGGAGGTCATGGCGGTGGCCAGCGCGTATACCGCGGCTCCGACCTGCGACTGAAAGTGAAACTGTCGCTGCAGGATATCGCCAGTGGCGTGACGAAGAAGTTCAAGGTTCGTGAGGATGTGGTCTGCGACAAATGTAAAGGCACGGGCTCCGAAGGTGGTGCTCAGCCGGAGACTTGTCCTACCTGCCATGGCTCTGGTATGGTGACGCGTACCGTGCGCTCGATGTTCGGCATGATGCAGACACAGAGCGAGTGTCCGACCTGTCATGGTGAAGGCACCATCATAAAGAATAAGTGTAAGGCTTGTGGCGGCTCAGGTGTCGTCAAAGGCGAGAAAGTGGTGGAGATCAATATCCCTGCCGGCGTGGAAGAGGGCATGGTGCTCAATGTCCACGGCAAAGGAAATGCAGGTCCTCACAACGGCGTGCCCGGCGACATTCAGGTCATCATCGAAGAGGAGAAGAACGACACGTTCATCCGTGACAAGCAAGACCTCTACTATAATCTCATGCTCGACTTCCCAACGGCTGCTCTCGGCGGCGATGCGGAGATACCTACTATCGATGGCAAGAAGATCTCACTCAAGATCGACCCAGGCACGCAGCCCGGCAAGACCGTACGTCTACGTGGCAAGGGTCTTCCCGCTGTGCAAGGCTATGGCTCGGGCACGGGCGACATCGTGGTGAACATGAGTGTATATGTGCCTAAGACACTGACCAAGAGCGAAAAGAAAGCTATTGAGGAACTTCGTGAGAGTGAGAACTTCAAGAGTGACACAAGCACGAAGAAGAGTTTCTTTGAACGACTCAAAGAACGGTTAAATAGTTAATCATGAACTCATGAACTTATAAACTCATGAACTCATGAACTCATAAAACATTATTGGGGTGAATTATCAAGAGACTGTTTCTTATCTATTCAATTCGGCACCGGTGTTTGAGCACGTCGGTGCCTCTGCTTATAAGCCAGGACTTCAGACGACGAAGGCTTTAGATGAACACTTCAGTCATCCGCACAGAGCTTATAAAACCATTCATATCGCCGGTACCAACGGCAAAGGCTCGTGCTCACACAGTATCGCTGCCGTGCTTCAGCAAGCCGGTTATAAGGTAGGTCTCTACACTTCGCCCCATCTCGTTGACTTCCGTGAGCGTATCCGCGTCAATGGAGAGATGATCCCCGAACAACGTGTCATCGACTTTGTGGAGAAGGAGCGCAGTTTCTTTGAACCGCTCCATCCTTCTTTCTTTGAACTCACCACAGCGCTCGCCTTCCTTTATTTTAAAGAGCAGAAAGTGGACGTTGCTGTGATAGAGGTAGGCCTTGGCGGAAGGCTCGACTGCACGAACATCATCACGCCTGAAGTGTCTATCATCACCAATATCAGTTTCGATCACACCCAGTTTCTTGGCAACACCTTAGCGCTCATCGCCGGTGAGAAAGCAGGAATCATCAAGCCCGACGTACCCGTTGTTATCGGAGAGGATCATCCTGAGACACGCCCCGTTTTTCAGAAGAAAGCGGACGAGTGCCACACATCTATTATATATGCACAGGATCATCCTGTTGTGACTGCATCCAAAGCATGTGCAGACGGTGGCCGCGACTATGAGACGACGACCTTCGGACATATCCATGGCGACCTCGGTGGTGACTATCAGGAGAAGAATATGAACACGGTGCTCACTGCCATGCCTATCATTCAACAGAAGTTCAATATCAGCAACGACGATGTGAAGGAAGCGCTTGCCCATGTTTGTAAGCTCACAGGCCTTCGCGGTCGTTGGGAGACATTGCGTGAGACGCCGCATGTCGTGTGCGACACAGGCCACAACGTAGGCGGATGGCAGTATCTCGCTCCGCAGATTGAGCAGCAACCGTGCAAGACCCTACGGATTGTCTTCGGCATGGTCGACGACAAGGATATCAACACGGTTATGGAGATGCTCCCGAAGGATGCCGTCTACTATTGGGCACAGCCGA
This sequence comes from uncultured Prevotellaceae bacterium, assembly GCA_902792635.1. GTDB lineage: Bacteria > Bacteroidota > Bacteroidia > Bacteroidales > Bacteroidaceae > Prevotella. Next base: position 35,827 of record CADBAG010000031.1, read on the forward strand.
CCTCGAAGCGCGCCTTCAGTGCTGACAAAGTGGCAGAACTCGGCAAGAAGCATCATCTCAAAGGCACCAACTGCGGCTCCATCGCCAACGCCTATCACAAAGCTTTGGCTGACGCTGATAACAATGATTTTATCTTCGTTGGGGGCTCCAGCTACGTCGTAGCAGACCTGCTTGCCATGCCCGTAAAGGATATTTAACACTAAAAATGCCATAATATTTTGCGCTTTTAGTTGCCACTCTCAAGTTTTTTTGTTTACTTTGCATTAGACTATAGAAACAAACAAAAGAGACAACAACTAAAGACACATTCATATGGCAAACACTGAAGAAACACCAAATGTATGCGGTCTGAAGCGTGAGGACTTTCAGACCACAGTGAATGGCAAGAAGACTGACCTCTTTATCCTGAGAAACAGTGAAGGTAACGAAGTGGCTATCACCAACTATGGCGGTGCACTCGTAGCTATCATGGTTCCTGACCGCAACGGAAAGAGAGCCAACGTCATCATGGGCCATGACAACATCCAGGACGTCATCAACTCACCGGAGCCTTATCTCTCAAGACTTATCGGACGCTTCGGCAACCGCATTGCCAAAGGTGAGTTCACGCTCCACGGCAAGCATTATCAGGTAGCCTGCAACGATGGTCCTAACCATCTCCACGGAGGCAAGAAGGGATTCAACGTCAAGGTATGGTCACCGGAACTGATGAACGACCACACGCTCGCCCTCAACTATGTTTCTCCTTACGGTGAGGAGGGATACACCGGAGAGTTGAAGGTTACCGTCGTCTATACTTGGACAGACGACAACGAGCTCCACATCGATTATCTTGCAACGACCAACAAGAAGACCATCATCAACCTCACTAACCACGGATTCTTCGCTTTGGCAGGTATCGCTGATCCTACGCCGTCTATTGAGAACGTAGAACTGCAGCTCAATGCCGACTTCTATCTCCCCATCGACAACACGTCTATTCCTACCGGTGAGATCCGCAAGGTAGAAGGCACTCCATTCGACTTCCGTACTGCCAAGCCTATCGGCCGCGACATCAACGCTGACAACGAGCAGATCAAGAACGGCACGGGCTTCGACCACTGCTATGTCCTCAACAAAGAGGAGGAAGGCGTACTGTCTTTCGCTGCTAAGGCTTACGAGCCCGTGAGCGGCCGCACGATGGAGGTCTACACCACAGAGCCGGGCATCCAGCTCTACACCGGTAACTTCCTCGCAGGAATCAAGGGCACACACGGCGCTACTTATCCGAAGCGCTCCGCTATCTGCCTCGAGGCACAGCACTTCCCCGACTCTCCTAACCGTCCTTACTTCCCATCGGTCGTATTGGATCCGGGTGAGCGCTACAAGCAGACTACGATCTATAAGTTCGGTGTGCAGAAATAATCTTTTAAAAACATTTATAACACATTATTTATAACACATTAATTATAAACCATTATAAACCCAATTGATATGGATATAGAATTCGTAAGAAGCCGTTTCATCAAGCACTTCGATGGTGAGACAGGCAACGTTTACGCATCACCGGGCCGCATCAACCTCATCGGTGAGCATACAGACTACAATGGTGGCTTCGTCTTCCCCGGAGCCGTAGAGCAGGGCATCATGGCTGAGATCCGCCCCAATGGTCAGAAGAGTGTCAATGTCTACTCTATCGACCTCAAGGACATGGCTCACTTCACCCTCGACGACCCCGAAGGTCCGAAGGCTACATGGGCTCGTTACATCTATGGCATCTGCCGTGAGATGATGGACCGTGGTGTCGACGTAAAGCCGTTCAACGCTGCTTTCGCAGGTGATGTACCTTTAGGTGCCGGCATGTCTTCAAGTGCTGCCTTGGAGAGCTGCTTTGCTTTCGCTCTCAACGATCTCTTCGGTGACAACAAGGTCTCTAAATGGGATCTCGTGCTCGCTGGTCAGGCTACGGAGCATAAGTATATCGGCGTGAACTGCGGTATCATGGACCAGTTTGCTTCTGTCTTCGGTAAGAAGGGCAAGCTGATGCGTCTCGACTGCCGCAGCCGTGAGTTTGAATACTTCCCCTGGGAGCCGAAGGGCTACAAGCTCGTCCTGCTCAACTCTAAGGTGAAGCACGAGCTGAAAGGCTCTCCTTACAACGACCGCCGCAACTCCTGCGAGAATGTGGTGAAGGCACTCAACGCTAAGTTCACAGACCGTCATTTCGACACCCTTCGCGATGCTGACTGGGATGACTTAGAGGCTGTGAAGGCTGATGTCAGCGCAGAGGACTACAAGCGCGCACACTTCGTGCTCGGTGAGGTAGACCGCGTGCTCGCTGTCAGTGACGCTCTGGAGAAGGGCGACTACGAGACTGTAGGACAGAAGATGTTCGAGACTCACTATGGCCTGAGCAAGGAGTACGAGGTGAGCTGCGAGGAGCTCGACTTCCTCAACGACATCGCCAAGGAAGACGGCGTAACAGGTAGTCGTATCATGGGTGGCGGCTTCGGTGGCTGCACCATCAACCTCGTGAAAGACGACCTCTACGACAAGTTCATCGCTGACGCCAAGACTAAGTTCAATGAGAAATACGGTCATGAGCCGCAGGTCATTGACGTAGTCATTGGTGACGGATCACGCAGAATTTGCTAAACTTTTAGATTATTCCGGTTTTCGGATTGATAACAGCAGACAGCCTCGGAGAGGCTGAATTTTACATAACCCCAGTCTAAGGAGCGCAGCGACGCAGACTGGGGTATGTTGTAAGGACAGACTGGACTGAGAACAAGATTTTACAGTGTCTAAAGATGTTTTATTCCCTCATTCTTTTCATCGTCACCCTCCTTCCGCAACATCATTTTGCAACGATTCCCGCAGGCAACTACAGTGGCATCACGTGGTTGGGCGGAGACCGATACGCTGTGGTCAGTGATAAGTCGGCAACAGACGGATACTTTGTGTGGCGCATCAAGCTCGACTCTGTCAAGGGGGAGCTCTTAGCTGTCACCAATGAAGGGTTTCGCTCTGCTGCGAAGCCGGCACGAGACGATGAAGGCATTGCCTATAATCCGCGCACAAACACGATTTTCATCAGTGGTGAAGCAGACAACTACATCAAGGAATATGACATGACCGGGAAACTCACAGGCCGTGAGATTCCGCCTACGCCCTATTATAAAAGTCTCCCGGGAAACCTCGGATTAGAAGCACTCAGCTACAACGACTCCACACAGACTCTCTGGACTTGCAATGAGAGTGGAAACGTCATCATGCAAAGCTATGATACGTTATTACAACCTCTACACGATTATCCCTACACCATTGATGAACCTATAGCAGACCAAGCGAAGGCAGAGTTTTATGCACACGGCATCGGGACGATCTGTGCACTTGACGATGGCTCGTTGCTCGTCTTAGAGCGCGAGTTCTATGTGCCTAAAAAGAAACTGGGCTCGTTTGTCAACTGCAAACTTTTCCATTTCAAGCCCGGAGATACAAGCAAAGAACTGCTCGCCAAATGGCGCACCTCTTTGACACTGCTTAAGCAAAACATCGCCAACTACGAAGGCATGTGCTTAGGACCCAAACTCAAAGATGGCTCCCGCGTGCTTATCCTTGTGGCTGACTCGCAGGATCAGTACCACGGGGTGCTGAAGGATTGGATAAAGACGATTCGGATTCGTTTTTGAATATCTTCTTCAATTTATTATATTCATCAAAATTGTAGCGGCGGCCAATCAACAATGTTACAAAGACAGCGATGAGCGAGGCTGAGAGCACTGCAAACAACAAGAACACTTGCAGCGCAGCAGCCGTAAGCACATCCATGCCTCCCATCACAGCCACAAAGAAGATGCTCGGAGCAGCTGTAAGCACAACTGCTGACATGCGCTTACAGACAACGACGATCGACGCCTGAAGCCCACGACGGAAGAAATACTCCGTAGCTTTGGCATGCGTGCAGCCGTTGCCAAGCAGATAATAGTAAAGCTGATTGTGGTTGCGTAAGCCGGAATAATAAGTCTCAAGCGCACGCGCATTGGCCTCAATCATACCACCCGTCAACAAGCCATAGATGGGGATGAGCAAGGTTGACACTTGTACCCCACGTGCTCCCATGATCAAGAAGATGAAATAGAGCCCCACGACGATGGCTCCTGCAACCGTGCCCGCAAGCAGCGGAAGAAATGAGCGCTCAAACTTCAAACGTGCCTTCACCACAGACATGGCTGTTGAGCACACGCAGAACAACAATGCAAGGAAGATATTGAAAGCAAGGCTATTCAATTTCACACTCGCAAACGTACACAGTGCAATGACCGCCACCGACACAACAATGCGCACGATAGACTTCACGTATCGATTGAGCAGCGTGAGGCGGTATTGGAAGATGATGAATATAGGGAATGCGATGAGCACCAGTCCTAAGACGATGCCTAACAATGATATTTTCATAGTGATATTTTCAAGATGTATGTCTTAACTCAAAGATTAATGACCTTATTATATTCGAACTGATTTTCCACACATGTGTAGATAATCTCCGTTCCTTTTTCTGCTATTTTCTTGAGCAGGAGAGCGTTAGCAGGAGAGTAGCGGATATTATCAATCAACAGGATACGCCGGTTCATCTGAAGCGCTACTTGCAGAAGCAGTTCCTGTTTCTTATCGGCACCGAGCATCTTGAACTTTTTGTCTCTCAAAGAAGCATCGACATCCTTGAGATCATCGATGTTCAGCCCTAAATCATGGCAAATCTCCGTTAACGTGATGTTATCTCCAGGCAAATTCTGCGGAATATACGCCATCATTCTGCGGAAATAAGGTGCCGAGCCGAGGGAAATGAGTTCTCCGTCGAGCGTGATGAAGCCTTCAGCCAATGGGCTCAAGCCCAAAACGGCCGACAAGATCCGGCTCTTGCCCGATCCATGGTTCCCACGCAGACAAACAGTCTCACCACTCTCGACAATCAGCGAGAAGGGTGACGAGAGGCCGTCGGCTCCCAACGATACACTCACATTCTTAAACTCAAGCATCTGTGCAATTATTTCTTACCGCAAATTTACCCAATAAATCTAATACCACAAACAAATAACTCTTTTTTTATAATCCTGCAACGCCTTTCTTCTATTTTTTCCTTAATTTTGCAAACATAACAAAGCAGGGGTAGCCCCTGCAAGCAATACCAATATAATATGTCCCAACCCAGACTCATCCTTCCCGCTGAATGGGAACCACAAGACGGCGTGATGATCACCTGGCCCAACGCTGATACCGACTGGGCACCTTATCTCACGGAGATCACGCAGACCTACCTCGCGCTCGCCAAGATCATCGCACAGCATGAGAAGCTCATCATCGCTGCGCAGAACCCCGAAGACTTGAAAGAGACGCTCTCACAAGCGCTTTCTCCAGAAGAGATAACGCGCACCACCATCTATCCGTGCCCCATCAACGACACTTGGGCACGCGACCACGGCCCTATCACCGTGAAAGATACGGCTGACGACTCCTGGCATCTGCTTGACTTCAAGTTCAACGGCTGGGGAGAGAAGTTCGCATGGGAGAAGGACAACGCTATCACGTCAAATCTCTTTCGTCAGGGAGCTTTCGAAGAGAAATCTCCGATAGTAACGTTGGAGAACCATACCGACTTCGTACTTGAAGGCGGCTCGATAGAGAGTGACGGTAAAGGCACTGTATTTACAACGGCGCAATGTCTCCTTGCACCCCATCGTAACCAACCGATGGACGAGCAAGACATCACGGAAGAGCTTGAGGAGACGCTTGGCGCTGAGCGCATCGTCTGGCTCCATCACGGCAACCTCATCGGCGACGATACGGATGGGCATATCGACACGATCGTGAGGATCTGCCCCTACGACACTCTCGTCTACGTAGGATGTGAGGACAAGGATGACCCACAATATGAGGACTTCCACGCGTTGGAGGAAGAACTGAAGACGCTTCGGACAACAGAGGACAAGCCTTACCGGCTCTTGAAGCTCCCCATGCCCGATGCCATGATGTATGATGACGAGCGACTTCCCGCGACCTACGCCAACTTCCTCATCATCAATGGCGCCGTCATCCTCCCGGTCTACAATCAGCCCGCAAAGGACGAGGCAGCCGCCCGCATCCTTCAAGAGGCCTTCCCCGACCGCGAGATCATCCCGCTCGATGCATCCATCATCGTGCGTCAGCACGGTTCCATCCATTGCATAACGATGCAAATACCAGAATAACGAAAATACCATAACATATGACATTAAAAGTAGGAATCATCCAGCAACATAACACCTCCGACGAAGAAGACAACAAGCAGCGGCTCGCCGCCAAATGCAGAGCCCTCGCCAATCAGGGTGCCGAGCTCATCGTCCTCCAGGAACTGCACAACAGTCTTTATTTCTGTCAGACGGAAGATGTCGACCTCTTCGACCTCGCCGAGCCCATTCCCGGCCCATCGACCGAGTTCTTCGGAGCCATTGCCAAAGAGTGCAATGTCGTCATCGTCACTTCCCTTTTCGAGAAGCGCGCAGCAGGCCTCTACCACAACACGGCAGTGGTCATTGAGCGCGACGGCTCCATCGCCGGCAAATACCGCAAGATGCACATCCCCGACGACCCCGCTTACTACGAGAAGTTCTATTTCACCCCCGGTGACCTCGGCTTCCATCCCATCGACACCTCCGTGGGCCGTCTCGGCGTGCTCGTCTGCTGGGACCAGTGGTATCCCGAGGCAGCCCGCCTCATGGCGCTCCAAGGCGCAGAGATGCTCATCTACCCCACTGCCATCGGCTACGAGTCGTCCGACACGCCCGAGGAGCAGGAGCGGCAGCGTGAGGCCTGGACAACGGTGCAGCGCGGACATGCCGTAGCCAACGGACTCCCCGTCATCACCGTCAACCGCATTGGTTACGAGCCCGACCCAAGCCATCAGACCAATGGCATCCAGTTCTGGGGTTCAAGCTTCGTCGCAGGTCCTCAGGGCGAGTTCCTCTTCCGCGCCAACAACAAAGAGGAGTGTGAGCAGATCGTCGAGGTTGACCTGAAGCGCTCCGAGCAGGTGCGCCGCTGGTGGCCGTTCCTCCGCGACCGCCGCATCGACAAGTATGGCGACATTCTCAAGCGGTTCATCGACTAATTGGTGCCGGCAAGTGTATCAAGTGTACAAGTGTCACGCGACACATATGACACATACGACACGTCTAAAATGCTGTTTATCAGTGTTTTAGTCTCAAATGTCGTGTGTCATACGTGTAATGGGTGTCTCTGTAATTAATAAATTTATTCGACCTGTACGGTTGATTTTCTTTTTGTTTGGGACAGTGCCTCGGAGAGGCACACTCTTCATAACCCCAGACTAAAGGAGCGATAGCGACTGCAGTCTGGGGATTTTAGACTGTGCTTGGATCC
>CADBAG010000032.1 GCA_902792635.1 uncultured Prevotellaceae bacterium
CAACTAGATAAGTTGACCAAGTTACGCAACAACCTAAATGAAGGTGTTGCGTAACTCACTAATTATCAGTTGAATAAAATTTGTTCTATGATAGGCACTATCAACTATAAGTAGAGAAGGAAGTTCAACCGTACAGCTCGAATAAATTTGGTATCGGCAGTGGCGAACTGCTTCAAAGGCACTGTAACCTTTTCGTAATCCTTAGAGTACATATACCGAACATAGTTCTGACGGGAGACCAGCGTGGTATCGTGTCCGTTCTTGATTACATATACCTTAAGCGAATCGTCACCATCCTCGGCTCTGTACCAATAGTCGTATTCCAGAATGGGGTTCTTGGCATTGGCCAGACTAATCTTCCCGGAATAAAGCATGGCGTCGTCTCCGGGCTGATAGCTCGAAGAAAACATGAAGGCTCCTTCTTGTGCGCCCCATGCGGCATGTGACATAGCCACACTGCTCTGCATGCCCCAGAAGTGATCGGCACTGCCATTCTTAAGTGTCTCCATGAAAGGCAGCGTATAAGGCGTGCCCTTAATCAGCGCATTGCTTGTAGCAAGTTCGCTGTAACCGCTACGGTTGGCTGCTGACACGCCGTAGAGCAGATAGGTCTGTTCGCCGCTGTCATCAATTTGGTCAGTATAGGTAGTCTGCTTCTGGTTCGCCGTAAGCACGGTAGCCTTACCACCAACTGAGCGCTGGATGCCGTAGTAGAGGTTTGTGGGGTCTATATAGCCGCCGGTAACACCAGTAACAGGAGCCTTCCAGGTAAGGTTAATCTTGCCGTTGTCACCATAGCTTGCCACCAATTGGGTTGGAGGCAGAGGCACATCTATGCCCACATAGGTACTCTGCGAAGCAGGCATGCCCTCGCCTTCGGTACTGTAGGCCACAACCTCATACGTGTTAACCTTGTTCTTTATAGCATTCTCATCGGTATAGGTAAGCTTTTCACCGGGTTTCACATTGTTGAGGGTATCGATGGCTGCACCGTCGCGACTGCTCACACTGTCTGAGATTATTTATATCTATGTTTATCGTTTCTCTTTGAGACCTTGGCCTAAGCGATTATCTTTTCTCCTTTGCCTTTCATATTACTTATTGCTTCATTTTTATGCTGTCGTATAGTGTGTGCTGATATAGTCGTAGACCTTATCCCGATACTTGTAGATATCGAAATCGCTATAGCTTGGAGGCAGTTCGGCATATAATGAGTCACGAATGATAACATAAATTGTAGCACGAGTTGTATCTTTGTCGAAAGGATGATCCATATTCTTGAGCTGGGCGTTAATCTTTTCCAACAGTTCTTTGGAGACTTTCTTTAGCTGGGTTATATCTGCCTTCGAAAGATTCGGCTTCTTCAGCAGGTCATACATTGCCAGTTCTTCCTCACTGAGCCCCTCGCGAACATGACGCTCTTCTTCGTCTGTCAGCGATTGGGATAGAGTCATCAACTCGCTAAACGTACGTTCGATATTAGCACGATCCTGCTCACTGTTGTATTCAGTGATGATATTTTGATACCGTTCATAGAAATTAACACGTGACGGGTTCTGTGCCATCATCTGCTCAATCTTGGCTTTAACTAAATCCATAAGATCATTCAATAAGAGGTGATGGTTGCTTGCACGTTCAAACTCGCGGCGAAGTACGTCGAAGTTAATCTTGCTGATATCGAAGATTTTCTTATTCTCATCATCAGCAGCCATATTATCATCCACCTCAATATAGTCGTTGACGATATTGTTGATAGTAACACTGAGATCAGTAATGTCGGCATGCTTGTGCTTCTTCTTCAGTTCTTTGTAGATAGCCTCGATAGCATCCTTTTTCTGCTTCATAACAAAAGTGTAGTCTTCCGAGTCGAGGTATTTCCAATGATTGAGCAGATTGCTCGCCATGGTGCAATAAGCTTTCCTGATCTCAAGTGTAACACACATGGCATCAGCTCCCTGTCTGAGCATTGACATTTTCTTCAACCCTTGGGCGTCTATTAGCTCCTGCAATTCGAAGCCATGCTTTGAAAGGTATTGCTCAATGGTCTCAAGCTCTTTCTTTACGTGTTCGATAAGCTCAGATTTATCAATAGTAGGATCTTTTCCATCTTGCCCCAATGGATTAGCCGTATAGTCAGCAAGTGCTTTCCGGAGTGCCTTCACGATGCCAATATAATCAACGATCAACCCATTGGTCTTGCCTTCAGCCACGCGGTTAGCCCGGGCGATAGCTTGCATCAGCGTGTGGGCTTTCATGGGTTTGTCAAGGTAGAGACACGACAGCGTCTTGACATCAAAACCCGTAAGCCACATTGCACAGACGAAAACAACCCGAAAAGGATGATCCGGATTCTTGAAGTCAGAGTCCAAATGACGTTTCTGCATCTTCTGACGGTGCGGAACGATGTCAAGTCCCCACTTCTGGAACGTCTTGATCTCATTCTGCTCTTCAGATATGACGACCGCCATTTCTGTCTCTTCCATCCATTTGATTTTCCGCTGGAGCTCCATGCTCTCCTGTTGAGAGTGCATCCGCTCTGCTTCGGCTTTCAGCTCAGCTATCTTCTCTTTCCAATATTCTTGCACATAGTTGTACATTCTGACACACGTCACCTTGTTGTAACTGACAAACATTGCCTTGCCTGTCGTCCAAAGATCGCTGTAATGGTTGACAAAGTCCTTGGCAATCAGGCGGAGTCGTTTCTTTGCTGTCAAGAGATGCACTTCTTTTGAAAACTCATGCTCAACCTTAGCTAATTGGTCCGGGTCGAGATCTGCATCATCAAGGGCGGCAGCTATCCGCTCGTTAATCTCCGGATTGCGCAGGTCCTTGATCTTCTCACCTCTGTTCTCGTAGAACAAGGGAACCGTGGCATGGTCATCTACAGCCCGCTTGAAGTCGTAGACACTCACGTAACCACCGAAGGTACGCTCAGTGATGTGGTCATTGGAGAGCAACGGCGTACCTGTAAAACCGATACGGTTGGCATCGGGGAGCAAATGCATCATGTTCTCAGCGAAGACTCCATTCTGCGTGCGATGGGCTTCATCGCTCATGATGATGATCTCGTGGTCCGGGTGCAACGGCGTGGCATTCGGATTGTTGAACTTCTGGATAAGTGAGAAGATAAAGGACGGGTTGCCCTGTAGCTTTCTCACGAGATCTTCGCCACTCGAAGCGATAAACTGTTTAGCCTTGACACTGCCAAGGAGCCCACAGTTAAGGAAAGTGTTACAGATCTGTGTATTCAGTTCATCACGGTCGGTGAGGACTAATATCGTCGGCGTACCTTCAAACTTACGGCGAATCTTCTGTGCCAAGAAGAGCATACTATAACTCTTGCCCGAGCCTTGCGTATGCCAAAACACGCCTAACTTACCTTTACGCAGTTTACGCTCACGATAGAACTCAACCGCCTGGTTGACACCAAGGTATTGATGGTTGCGCGCCATAATCTTCACCGTGTGGCCACCGCTATGATCAAAAAGTATGAAGTTCTCCAAGAGGTCAAGGAAATTCTTTCTATCGCAGATGCCGCGTAGCATCGTGGGCAATTCGATATTTCCCTTATCCTCCTCTTTCAGTCGCTTCCACTCATTGAAGAACTCCCATTTAGAGTCGATGGTTCCCACACGCGCATCATCCCCATTGGAGAAGATGATAAAGGCATTATACCAAAACAGTTGGGGAATAGTCGTCAGATAATCTGAATAGTTGTCGTTGAACGCATTCTCTACATCCACGTCATGGTTCTTCAGCTCCATGAACAGCAACGGTAGACCATTGACAAAGCCCACGAGGTCAGCACGCCGGTGATAGCCCTGGGGGCCATAGACCCACAGTTCTCGCACCGCCAAGAAGTCGTTGTTGTCAGGGCTATTGAAGTCTATCACGCGTGCCGTACGCCTCTCAACCTCCCCATTGGGCTTGTTGACCTTTACCTGTATGCCATCACGGATGAGCCTGTACTTCTGCTCATTGGTCTGCATGAGACTTTGGGAGGCCATATGTGCGGTCATCTGGTCACAAGCCTCCGACAGTTGCTTGTCGTCGATCCAGGGATTCAGTTTCTTGAGTGCCTTGCGGAACCTACGACGCAGAAAGACATCACGACGCGTCTCACGACCAAGGGTGCCTATGGGGCCCAATACCTCTTCGTCATAGGCAAAGACTGTTTCCCATCCGAGCTCATCACGCATAAACTCGGCGGTGCCCTGCTGTATCATCGTATCTTCAGAATAATCGTGTGACATAGACTTCAATGTTTTGCGTTAAACTTCAATCTCACCGGACATCAACTTGGGAAGCAAACGGTCGCGAGCCTCGATTAAGAGATGAATTTGAGCATCTATCTGCGATATTTCCTCAAACATAGAACTTAAAATCTCTTCTGTTGAATCTAAAATCTTTTGAGATGGGATAATGATTTCTAATGCATTAATATCTTTAGGGTAAACATGTGGCTGTGCAGCACCTTTTTGTAAATTATCTATTAACGATTTATTAACCTTTAAAAAGCAATATACGTAATATAGATACTTTGTCATCGAAGCATCTACAAAAGAACAATCTGAAGCCCAAATGTTTTGATAATATAGGCGAGTATATCCAGCATTAGCACCAGAAGCACTAATTGTAATCACCCTATTCCCTGTATTTGATGTATTAGTATAATAGGCAGGTGTTAATCCACCTGCAACAACTGGTACCGTACCTTCTTTTATCTCTTTTTTTGTAATCGTTTTGCCTCTTCTAAATTCAGAAATAGAACTTAATGTTCCCTTTCTCCACCCTTCCGGCACTCCATCAACGATTTTCGTGTTTTCGTATCCGGGAAAGTGAAGATCGACAAACCACTCCTTATAAAGGCGCTGTGCCGCTTCTTCCAACAACTTGATCTGACGCTGGTAGTTGGAAATTAAAAGCTCATATTTGTTTAGAATATCGGCTATCTTAATCTGCGTATCTTTATTTGGACAAGAGAATTGATATTCATAAATCTTTTTGGGTGAAGTATGATGGACTGTAGAACCCGTAGATGACCCCGCTATTGATCTTTGATAATCATGGGTTCTCAATAACCAATATAGAAAGCTTTTGGTACAGATATTATTTTTAATTATTACAAGTCCAATACGCTGATTATGTAAATATATACGATTCTTGTCTTGAGGCACGTATGCACTATAACCAAGTGTATCTATATTCTTGCTTAGATCTGTCATCGTCACGATTAGGTCCATAGGATGCAAGATATAATCAGAGGGGATCTCGCCATTGTAAAACTTGCATTTGCTTTCCTGAAAACCTCCTCCTATTTTGAAATTCCCAGGCGTAACAAGGACTTTACCATTATCTTTATTGATAATGTGCTCACCCTTAAAAGCATACCCATGCTTTATTTCGATGCAATCTTCCAACTTAACTTTCTTCCACTCGCTCATACTTCTCCCCCTTTCATTTTCTCCCAGTTCTCATTGATCTCCTTCATAAGTACGTTAGCTTCCTCGTTGAGCTTAATAAGTTCAGCGTGAATTTCCGTCATACGCTCATTGAAGTCAACGCCATCATCCTCCTGCGCAGCTACACCCACATAGGCACCGGGAGTGAGACTGTAGTTCTTCTCCTTTATCTCTTCGATGGTCGCAATCTTGCACAGACCGGCTACGTCCTGATAGTCACCATCCAAGCCAAACTTATCCGTCAGCCAGATAGCTTCCTTTGTCGTCTCAATGATTTCCTCAGTCTCATCAAGCAACGTCTCATTGCCTCTGATGGTTTCCTTGATGCCATTCTTCTCCGACCGCACCTTGGTCTCCTTGAGTTTTGACTGCAGTTTCTTGATCTCCGACTTAAGGGTATCTGCATAAGCCTCGAACTTAGAAAGGATGCCTTTGAAATTAGGATTCTCTGTATCGCCCAATGAAGGATCATGGAAACCAGCGCAATCGTGGCTTTCCACGAATGCGCCTATCTCTTGCCAATAATCTTTAATAAGTTTCTTGTACCGGTCTTTCTCCCCGCGATAGAGATGAACGATAGCCTGAAGATTACGCAGTTGCCAGTCGGACCACTCATTCAGCGTGCGGTCAACAACGGTATAGTAGTTGCGGGCATCAATGAACAGCACCTTGTCCTTGATATCCTCCTTCTTGGCCCTGTTAAAAGCCCACAGCGTACAAGGCAACGACAGCGTATAGAAGAAGTTGTTGGCAACACTGATAAGCACATCGACGCAACCGGTATTGACAAGTTGCTCGCGAATATCGCGGTCACGGCCGGAGCTGTCCGTGGCAGAACTTGCCATGACGAATCCTGCACGTCCGTGATCGTTCAGGTAACTGTAGAAATAGGAGATCCAGAGATAGTTGGCATTGCTCACCTCCTTCGTCTTCTTGTTCACACCAGGCAGCCCGAAGGGCAGACGGCCTGCTGCTTCGCATTCGACAGCCTTGACCTTATCCACATTGAAAGGAGGATTGGCAAAGATATAATCGCATTTCCCGGCTATATGCCATGCATCGTTGTAGAACGTGTTAGCATCTTCACCCGACTTGATGTTTGCATTCAGGCCATGTACCGCCATGTTCATCATACAAAGTTGCGCATTATAGTCGACCTTCTCCTGACCGTAGAATGTAAGTTGGGTGTTGGCGTTCATGCCTTCCTGGTTGACAAAGTCACCTGACTGGACGAACATACCACCTGAGCCACAGGCTAAATCAGCCACGATACCTTTTGTAGGCTCGACGATATAGACCAGCATCTTGACGAGTGACTTCGGCGTAAAGAACACACCATCGTCAGAAGCTATGGCCTTGGCAAACTTCGAAAGGAAATATTCATAGATACGCCCGATAACATCGCCCCCGACTTCGTCGAGGGTCTTGTTGTTGAAGATGCGGAGGAGGTCGCGCAAAAGGCCATCGGAGAAATCAGTATACGACTTAGGCAGGATGCCATTCAATGATGAGTAGTCCTCAACGAGCTGCATGGCATTGTTGATCGCCTCGCCGACAGAATTAATCGGGTCGCCGTTCTTGTTCTTGAGATTCAACAATGTGATGTCATCCGGCAGATTAACCAAGAAGTCATATTGTGCTTCCCTGGGGAGATAGATAGCGCTCTTCATCTCGAAGTCGCAAGGCTCGACGGGGAGCACACGCCCGTTTCTTGCCGGGCGGTTCTTCAGTATCTCTTTCTCTACTCGTTTATAGCGACTGTAAGCATAGCGTAAGAAGAGCAGGGCCAGCACGGGCATGCAATATTCCTGGCTCGTCTTGTTACTGCCTTCGCGCAACAAGTCAGCGCTTTCCCACAGTTCCGCCTCTAATTTGCGTATATTGGTTTGCTTATTCATTCTATTGTATCTATCTTAGGCTTAAAAATAACCTAATCGCATTTGAATGGCAAATTTAAGGAAAAATCTCTAAATACTTCCATTAAATAATACGAAAATTAAATATCTAAGAAAAATACGTTCATTGTTGGTATGTTATCCTCTGCATGGAAACATTAAATCAATGCTTCTTTCTCGTCGAAAGATCTGTAAGTTTCGAAAACGATGTGCTTACACGTGTCGGCCGATTGGCTGGCACGTGTCGGCCGATTGGCTGGCACGTGCCGACCAGTTGGCTGACACGTGCCGACCAGTTGGCTGACACGTGCCGAACAGTTGGCTGACACGTGGCAGACGATATAAGATCAGATTGTCCTTTAATGCCGATTGACATTAAAGGGACAAAAATTAGGTTCTTCCGGTTTTCGGGTTGGTAGAAGAACAACCTCGAAGAGGTTGAACATGGTTAGCCCCACGTGAGGCGCAGCCGAAACGTGGGGGTAGGAATGGGGCGAATGACAGGTCAGATTAAATCGCTCGACCCGAACCCCAGGTTGCGTCGCTGCGCTCCTTACCTGGGGTTACTCAAATATAACCTCTTCGAGGTTATCTGCAGTATCAACCCGAAAACCGGAAGGGACAAAAATTATCGTGAATCTCTTAGTATTCTTCACTTTCAACCGGCAGATCTTTCCATTCGATGGGGAGATCATGCAGGGCGGTGGTTGTTTCGCTTATGGCCGACGGCAAAAATAATTGTTTTGTATGGAATCTGGTCGTAGCCTTTTAATATCCCAATGGTGAAATATTGATAGTCCGCTCTATCTTGATTAAAGGATGATACCAAAGGACAATGTGTGAAACCTCAATCCCCAACCATCCTTTACAAGATGTGAGGGACTATACTTGAAATAATAGTCGAGCATGGGGGTCCTAATGGTTGCCAGGAAGTCTACTGTTACGGGGTTGATATGTACGCCCTTGCGTGATTCTTTGACTGTGCGCCCGTCCTCTTTCCATTTTGACAGCACGCTGGCATGAGTATTGAGGTTAATTACCGGTCCAAAGGAGAAACCAAACTTGCCAGCTTTGAACATATACTGCACGGGGAAGGTGAGACTGAACACCTTGATGCGGGAGAACTTCGGGCTGACACCGTCAGGATAGCCCGTCAGACCTAAGTGCTCATTATCATCGAGAGCGAAGCGCACATCGTCGCGCATGCGATAGTTGCGCCAATCGACACCGAAACCCACTGAGAATGCGTGATGACGTGTTATCCAATATTCGTATTGGCTGATAACCCACCACAGTTCCCAAGAGCGGAACGTGCTGAGGTCTGCTGGTGCCGGCATGCCAGGTGCTCCCGTGAAGCCTGCAGCAAAATGCATCGTCCACTTGTCTGGAGCGAGTTGCTGGTGATGACTGTCACGCGGTTGGGCTTGTTGACCACGAGGGTGTCGGGAGGCGTGAGAGCTGCGGCCTTTGTCGCTGCTACTGAAAGCAAGGCGACAAAAAAGAGAATGATCTTCTTCATAATATTTATTGTATTAGTTTTCTGAGTTCATCGATGCTTGCCACCCTACCCTCCATATAGACGAGGGTGATGGCATTCTTGTCTCCATGTCCTCCGGAGACGTAACAGAGATAGCGATGGGTCTGTCCTTCTGAGGGCAGACTGAGTCGGTATCTTCTGCCGTACAACATCGACGCAATGATGACGCAGCAGAACGAGCGCCAGTCCGTCCATAGGCTTCCTGACATTGTCCACCATCTGCCACAGCCGTTCCAACACTGTCTGCACGGCGTCCTCACTGTCGGCGACGTTGTGCAGATAACCTTGGGCTACCTGAAGCAGTCTGGGGCGCAGCCTTCCGGCTTCCTGTTGAAACTCTTCCTGGGTCATCAAATGATGTCTTCTTTTCTGTTATTCAATAATAATACGGAGAAAAAGGACTTTTGTGACATGAAGAACAAAAAATTGCATCCTCTCTAACTATATTCTGCAAAATTAAGAAAAATGTATGTATTTCTTGAATTCTTACGAATAAATCAAAAGATTTTCTTAATTTTGCGAATGATATTTAAATTTAGGTCAATTATCAACCAAATTAATACACGGAATATGAAACATTTATCTTTCCTGTTCTTTGTGCTCGTTCTGGCTTTGGGCTGTGGCGAGGCAAAAGCTCAGGTAACCGCAAGGATTGAGCTGCCCAGTAGTAGTAATATCTTTGGCTGGGTCAATCAGGTACTTCCTATGGGCAGACAAGGTCTTGTCGTAGAGGGGCTCAACAACCATGACGGCAATCGCTATCTCAAGTCTGTTTTCTGCTCCACATCCCTTAAACAGTTATATGCCGACTCCGTTGCCGTCAACAAACATGCGTATTTTGATGGCATTTTCTATGAGGGCCGGAAATGCTATACGGTTTTGGGCTCATGGATTAATGAGCTTCAACTGGTCACATATGATCCGTCAACCCACAAGACTACGATAGCTACCAGCCAGTATCCTCATCACGGAATCAAGTACGACAAGACCGTCCTTGACCATTATTTCGTCTTCACCAGCGTATACAAGAAGCAGCATGCCGTCGGCATCATTGATTTCAAAGATGGCAACACAAAGCTGTGCGACTTAAAATTCGAAAATGTAAAGGACAAGGATATCGATGTGCTCAACTACTCCATGGTCAACGGAGTGATCCATGCACTGGTGAACGCAGGGGGAGAATTGTACCTGATGAAGATATCGACGGACGGAAGGATTCTTTCCTCTGACAATCTGACAACGAATATCGATGAGAATATCCACTCCGCAAAGCTTTCCAAGGCAGGTGGCAAGACCTTCATTACCGGCACTTTCTCCGTCAACAAGAAAAACGTATCACAGGGTATCTATTTCGGACAGATGGAGAACGACAGGATCACATCCGTCAAGTTCTACAACTTTACCGACTTGAAGAATTTCTATAACTATCTAAGTGAAGGCAAGCAGAATGAGATAGCTGAGAAAAAAGCCAAAGCCGAAAAGAATGACAAGGTGCTTGTGACGAGCTACAATATCAAATCCCATGATGTCCTTACTGACGGCAAATACTATTATTATCTTGGAGAGGCCTTTTATCCGGTGACTACTACTCAGGTGAGTATGGGAGCGATCAATACTTTCTTTTCCGGTTTCGAGTACACTCACAGCGTGCTGGCTAAATTTGACGGTAATGGAAATCTCCTGTGGGATCAATGCTTCCCGCTCCATGTCTCCGACCGTCCCATCTTCATTAATTATCTTGTTTCTGCTTCCTTTGTGGGCAACAATATCCAGCTTGTCTACACAGACGGCAACAAGCTCATGAAAAAACTGGTGGCCAGCTCTGACGGGCATGAAGTCAGGAGCAGCAACGCGCGGCTGGAGACCGACAGCGAGGACGATAAAGTGAAGAAATCAAACAGTACGAATCTCCCCTGGTATGACAACAACTTCCTGGTGTATGGCAACCAGACGGTCAGAAACCAGCAGACCGGTGAGAGTCGCAAGGTCTTTGCAATTACGAAATATACGCTGAAATAGACCGTGAAAACATTTTATCAACAACTCTAAGAATCGTTTATGAAGAAAGCATTGATTCTCATGTTGCTAGTATTCTCTGCAAGCCTTTCAAATTCCCAAGACAGAACAGCTCCTATCACAAAGGTGGACTGGAAGGAGATCGGCAAGTTCAGCAGGAGCCATCCTGACAGCATCAAGGTCCTGATTACGCGGATGCTGAGGAAGCAGATAGACACGACACTTTCCTACAGGGAGCGTCTGACAGCCTATGTCGGACAGACTTATCTGTCCAAGGCAGGCAGTGCAGACTTGCTTCTGATGGACTATAATGATTCTGTCAGCAATAAGAACTACGACGGGGCATTGAGAACCGCTCTGCAGGCTGTTAAGATCTATCCGCTGTCCTTGGAAGCCAATACGGACGTACTGAAAATGATCCTGCTGCAGATAAAGGACTCAACGAGAAAAAGCGATTATACAGTAGAAGACCTCAGGTATTACTATCGTATTACGATGCGTATCATGAATACGATTGCAGCCTCGGGAGACGGCAGCAAGGAAAATCCTTTTGCTGTTATCTCCGTTGGTGACGAGTATGACTTTATGAGGAATTATCTCAATATTGAAAATGGCAACCAGTATCTTGTAGGCGGGACGACACCTTGTGACAAGTTTGACGTAAAGGAGAAGAGCAAATACTATCAGGCGGATGATATCTACTTTGACATTACGCGCGTCTTAGAAATGGAGAAGGAAATGTTTGAGCGATAGCTTTAAAGATAGTCAGCTAGAAATAAAGCTTAATCATCTGCTTCTTCGCTATATGTATTTTGTACTCATAGACAGCCATGGTACAGTTGGGATAGTGAGCCTTGCCGCCATTGAGCGGTAATGACACTTCCTTATTGCCTGTCCCCATAACGATGGATCTCAAAGGCTGGTACAGGCGCAAAAAAAGGGTATTCTCTGAGGCACCATCGTGGCTTTGAAGCAGAAGCTCGGCCACACCGGCAGTAAACCCGAAGTTGCCGTCAATCTGGAAAGGCGGGTGGGCATCGAAGAGATTGGGATAGATGCGACCGTTGGGATATTCTTTTGTCAGGGAATCGCATGGCAGCAGGTTCAGCATGTTGTTGATAATCGTCAGGGCATGGTCGCCGTCGAGCATCCTTGCCCAGAAGTTGATTTTCCATCCGAGGCTCCATCCTGTGGCCATATCCCCGCGCTGCAGGAGAGTGACGCGCGCGGCTCTGAAAAGATCGGGCGTATGGAACGGTGATATCTGGTTGCTCGGATAGAGTCCGTAGAGATGCGAGATGTGGCGGTGCTGGTCCTTCGGATCATCGCCGTCAACGAGCCACTCCTGCAGTTGTCCGTAGCGCCCTATCTTCATAGGAGAAATGAGTTGGAGGTCATGCGCTACTTCTTTACGGAAGACCGTATCGGTGTCGAGGATCTGTGAGGCCTGAAAGGCTGCAGAAAGAGCGTCGCGCGCAATCTGGTTATCCATCGTGCAAGCAGCCGTCACGGATGTGCGCTTGCCCACGGGACCATGCTCGGGACTGACGGAAGGAGAGATGATAAATGACGTAGCTTCGGGATTGCCGTTCGTGGCATAGTCCATCAGGAATCTCGCAGCCTCTTTGATGACCGGGTACCACTGACGCAGGAAATTCTTGTCCAGCGTGAAGAGATAATGCTGCCACAGATGCATGGTCAGCCATGCCCCTCCATTGGGATACATGCCCCAGTAAGCACCATCAATTGGACCCGTAACGCGCCAGATGTCAGTGTTGTGATGAGCCACGAAGCCACGGCATCCGTACATCACCTGGGCTGTTCGGTGACCCGTGATGCTAAGATCGCGGATCAAGGAGAAGAGAGGCGGCAAGGTTGTCGGGAGTGCGGTCACCTCTGCGGGCCAATAGTTCATCTCTGTGTTGATATTAATCGTATACTTGCTGTCCCATGGCGCATAGAGTTCCTTGTTCCAGATGCCTTGCAGGTTTGCAGCCTGGCCGCCCGGCTCTGAAGAGGAGAGTAGCAGATAGCGCCCATACTGAAACATCAATGTGACGAGACGGGGATCATGACTTCGCTTGTACTGGACAAGGAGAGAGTCGGTCGGAACCGATACCGGACGGTCATTGCCCAAAGACAAATGTACAGTATGGTATAAACGACTGTATTGGCTGACATGCCGGCTCAGTTGCTGACAGTATCTTTCTTTGAGTGCCGTTTGCAGCAAACTGTCAGCAATGGCTTCGGCATTGCCGCTGATGTCATGATAGTTAACAAAATTGGTTGCAGCCGTCAGATAGATGGTCGCTTCGGTCGCGTGCCTGATGTCTAATTCTTGTTTGCCAGCCTGTTGTTTTCCGTCTGTCTTTACAGCTACTTTGCAGACAGCGCGAAGTCCGCCCTTCACACCTTCCTGGTCAGGTCCAAGGCAGGTCATAGACAAACTTCCGTCTGTTACGCCTGTCTGATGTGCCAATACCGAGTTCAAAGAGACGGAGAACGTGAGTGCATGGGGCTTCGATGCTTTCAGATGGACAGTCATGAAACGGCTGTCAAAGGATGTGAAGACGGTGCGCTCTATCCTTACTCCCTTCACCGTGAACGAAGTGACATTGAGCGCCTTGTCCAACGACAGCCACCGTCTGTAATCTGATGCCTGCCGTGCCTGGGGCATGTTGATGATCAATGAGCCGAGCGGCAGGAACCGCATGCCGTTCTTTCCAGAGAAGAAATTGCGGTTGATGACTCCCTCAGCCTGGTCTTCTTTGCCATTGGCGATGAGTTGCCGTACCCATTGCAAGGAGTCCTTGGCGCGTGGCGCATCGTTGCTGTAAGGAGATCCAGACCAGAAGGTCGTCTCGTTGAGGTCAATCTGCTCCCGGTCAATGCCTCCATAGACCATGCCACCGATGAAGCCGTTGCCGACAGGCAGTGCCTCCCACCAGTTGCGGGCAGGATGCTGATACCATAATTTGAGCTCTGCATTGGGCTTTTTTGCCGGGGTGAGTGATTTGACCGCGGCTGTACTTGTGGTTACAGCCGACAGAGCAAGGATCAGAAAGCGAGTGAATTTATAGATTTTGATCATATGTATTGCTCTATAAGGTTATTTGAAGTTTCTGTCAGCCCTTTTCTACCATGAAGATGTCTGCAAGGCATGGTCAATGACATGAACCTGCCTTGCGTCTGAGCCTGAGTCATGCAACATACAAACAACAGTAGAGATAAGATAGCTTTTTTCATACAAGAATAATTAATCAGACTTTCTTGATAGACACCTCTGAGCATTTAGTTTGGCTGCGTTTTGAGGCATCAACAAGCAATTCAATACAAAATTAGTATTTTTGGTAGATATAAGATCTTCAGAATGTATCAAAATGATATTAAGATGTAAAGTGAATATGTATACCTGTCGATGCATTATCGAAGAAGCTCTGAAGACGGATAAATGATACAAATAAAAAAACTTTTGCTACATTCTGTGATGTCAGAAACCGATAAAGGCATTATCTTTGCAATGTCTAAGACTAATAAGCAATATGAACAAGACATTATTATTCTCCATCTCAGCAATTCTCTTTGTCACAACTGCTTGGGGTCAAGTAAAGGAAGACTTCCGAGCCAGTGAATTGAACCAGCCCGGACAGCAATACCCTATGGTCAACTCTCAGGGCTATGCCCGTTTCCGT
The DNA here is from genome assembly GCA_902792635.1 of uncultured Prevotellaceae bacterium. Taxonomy (GTDB): domain Bacteria; phylum Bacteroidota; class Bacteroidia; order Bacteroidales; family Bacteroidaceae; genus Prevotella. The sequence goes on from CADBAG010000032.1 coordinate 14,603, forward strand.
ATCAAGGCTCCGGAGGCTTCATCTGTCAAGGTTACTTTGGGATTGGGTGGCAGCGGCGGTACCGTGCTGACCAAAGACGCTGAGGGCGTGTGGACAGGCACTACAGCCGGTCCTATGGACAAAGGGTTCCATTATTACCATATGATAATAGACGGAGCTGTGGTCAACGACCCCGGCACGGAGAACTTCTATGGCTCATGCCGCTGGGAGAGCGGCATTGAGATTCCCGCCCCCGATGCCGGCTTCTTCGCGCTGAAGAACGTGCCGCACGGAAACGTGCAGCAGGTGATCTTCCACTCTCCAAGCACTCAGACGGAGAGGACAGCTTTCGTCTATACTCCACCCACTTATGGCAAGGACAACAGACGTTATCCGGTACTTTATCTCCAGCACGGATGGGGAGAGAACGAGACAGCCTGGTGGCGACAGGGGCATGCCGGTCTTATCATGGACAATCTCATCGCAGCAGGGAAGGCTAAGCCGTTCATCATTGTGATGACCTATGGCATGACGAACGATGTCAAATGGGGACACCTCAGGGAGTTCGATGCCAAGGCTTTTGAGCAGGTACTCGTCCGTGAGCTCATTCCTTATATTGATACCCATTTCCGCACCATCGCCGACCGCAGCCACCGCGCCCTTGCCGGATTGTCGATGGGAGGCGTGGAGACGCGACTCATCAGCATGCGCCAGCCACAGGTCTTCAGCGCCTATGGCGTGCTGAGTGGCGGAACTTATGCACCTGAAGAGTGGAATGGTAAAGAAAAGCCGCAACTCCTTTTCGAGAGTTGCGGCAGCAAGGAGTATCCGCAAGAAGTGGAAAAGTCTGTACAGTCACTGAAGGCAGCTGGCTACAATGCACATTCTTTTGTCTCTGACGGTACGGCCCACGAGTTTCTGACATGGCGTCGAAGTCTCTACCACCTGGCACAACTGCTGTTCAGATGGTAACCTAAGACTCACAAATACTTTATATCATGTAGAGTTAGAAAGAGATTGGCAACCAATGGTACGTCTTCTATCACCGACAGACAGGTCTTAATGAGTTCTCACGACAGCCTATCAAAATTTCCTTGGAAGTCTTCCTACGACGTGGGATGAGACCCGTCTTGTCGGCGGTTATCCTGGTGACTTTGCAGTGTTGGCCCGGCGAAAAGGTTACATGTCATGTCCTTTCTGATTCTGATACAACTAATATAGACGCTACGGTTCGCCATACGCTGTTTTGATATATAGGCGTTCTGTCTCATTAACATTTACTTATGTAAAGTAGTTAATGAAGAATGGCTTATGATACGTAAAGATACGTTTTTGTTACTTAAAGAAATGCCCGAATATCACTTTTAGCCTAATTTTGCTGCCGAACCTTTAAAACAATATTACATGTCTAAAAACAAAAACTTATCACGTTTTGGAAAGTCAGCCCTACTCCTTTCCTTCCTAAGCCTTTCTTCTCTGGCTGCATCAGCACAGAGTATCGTCAAGGGCACAGTGAAAGACAGCAATGGTGAACCCGTCATCGGTGCTACAGTACGAGTAGCAGGCAGTAAAGGTGGAACGGTTACGGACCTCGATGGCAATTTCACCATCAACGCTGCTCCACAGGCAACTCTCTCCATCTCCTATATAGGATATGAGAACCAGACCGTAGCCCTCAAAGGGCGCAGCAGTGTGTCCGTTATCATGAAGCAGGAAGACAGAACTCTTAATGATGTCGTTGTCATCGGTTATGGTGTCCAGAAGAAGAGCGACCTTACCGGTGCTGTGGCTTCGGTCAACGGCGACGACATCAAGAACTTGGCGACGAGCGATGCCGGTGCTGCCCTTCAGGGAAAGGTCACGGGCGTGCAGATCATCAACAGTGGCGCTCCAGGCGCCGGAGCTGAGATACGTGTACGTGGTTACGGTTCCAATGGCAACAACTCTCCGTTGCTGATTGTCGATGGTCTGAAAGTAGACAACATACAGTATCTCGATCCTTCGCTCATCAAGTCTATAGAGGTTCTAAAAGATGCTGCATCAGCAGCCATCTACGGTGCTGAAGCCGGTAATGGTGTCATACTCATCACGACAAAGAGCGGTGCCAACAGTCATGGCAAAGCTCAGATAAGCTACACGCTGAAGGCTGCCAGCCAGTCGCTTGGCAAGAAGGCCGACATCTTCGATGCACCGGAATACATAGAATATCACAAGTATCTCGGCGACCTCACCGATGAAGAGCTGAAATCGAAAGGATACAACGGACAGAACACCGACTGGTATGACGAGGTATTCGGTAACAGTTGGAGCCTGGAGCACAACCTCACCGTGCAAGGTGGCAACGACAAGGGACATCTGCTGGCTTCACTTGGCATCGTCGACAACAACGGTATAGTAAAGGGCGACAAGGATGTCTACAAGCGTTTTACTGCCCAGCTCAATGCCGACTACAAGTTCTATAAATGGCTCAGCGTCTCGAGTAACACCTCAGTGGAGAAATGGAGCACCAAATCGCTGAACAACGGCTACGGCTCGTTCCTTAACTCTGTTGTTTCCATCGACCCTCTGACGCCTGCTTATGTCTACAGTGAGGACGACATGGGTATGAACATGAAAGACCAGTGGAACATGCCCGGCCACGGATCGGTGCCAGTAGCTGTCCCGCCGGCATATACCGACGAAAATCCAGTGTGGTACGGTACTTCCAAATACATTGAAGAGGCTACGGGTAACCCTCTGGCAAGACGTGACCTGCAAGATGCCAAGAATGAAGGCATCTCCGTACGCGGATCACTTGCCGCCAATCTTATGCCCGTAAGCTGGCTCACCATCACATCACGCCTTGGATACCGCATCTCTCAGGCCAATTCGCACAGTTATGAGTATCCGTTCTGGCTCTCGTCAATGGCTCAGAACACTAACTACTCCATCTCCGCCAACACCGATGCCGGACTCTATTATCAGTGGGAGAACTTCGCCAACTTCAACAAGAGCTTTGGCAAGCATAACATAGGTGCCATGGTCGGTATGTCGTTCACCAAGAACCATTGGGACAACACAAGTGCTTCATCGGAGGACACACAGCAGATTCTCGAAGGTGACGCTGCGCCTAACTATCGCTTCATCGACTTCCTCAATGCCAATGGCAAGAAGCACCTGCAGGCAAGCAACCAGCCGGGCGACGCCACTCAACTGTCTTATTTCGGCCGTCTGTCCTACAACTACGACGAGCGGTACATGTTCCAGTTCAACATCCGCCGGGATGCTTTCGACTCCTCCAAGCTTTCCAAGGACAAGCGATGGGGCACGTTCCCCTCTGTCTCTCTCGGATGGGCCGTCAGCAATGAGAAATTCTTCAAGGATGCCATCAGCCGCGATGCCGTGTCATTTATGAAGCTCCGCGCTTCCTGGGGCCGCAACGGTAATGTCAACATCCTCAGCGGATACAAGTATGCTGCAACGATCGCTTTCGGCGGATATTACAACTTCTCTGACGAAGCCACTACCTGTGCCTTCCCTACAGCTCTTGCCAACCCTGACCTCACATGGGAGACGGCAGAGCAGTATGACCTTGGTCTTGATGCACGCTTCCTCAACGATCGCCTGACATTCGGCCTGGACTGGTACCGAAAGATGACGAGAGACCTGCTCATCAACATTCAGCCGTATCCTGAGATCGGTTTCAGTACGGCTACAGTCAATTCGGGTCAGATTCTCAACACCGGTTTCGACATCGAGTTAGGATGGAAAGACCATATCGGCGACTTTAAGTACAGCGTCAGCTCCAACTTCTCCACGTTGAAGAATGAGGTCAAGAAGGTCAACGACCTCCTGCCACGCTACGATGAGGTAGGTATCAGCGGATTCAACAACAAGCTCACTCCTTCTTTCGAGGCTGGCCATCCGATGTGGTACTTCCGCGGATTCAAATATGCAGGTGTAGACTCCGAGACAGGCAAGGCCTTGTACTATGACAAAAACGGGGAGATCACCGATTCTCCAAAGGATGACGACAAGCAGGATCTCGGCTCGGCCATTCCTAAGTTCACCTATGGCATCACGCTGAATCTTGAATACAAGGGCTTCGACTTCACTGTCTTCGGTACAGGCGCAGCGGGTAACAAGATCTACAACCTCATGGTCTCAGCCGACCGTCCACGTATCAATGGCATTGATACCTACTGGAAAGACTCTTGGAAGCAGGCCGGTGACAACGCCAAATACCCTGACATGAAGAAGGTATCAACCGACTGGACATTCTTCAGCTCTGATGCTGCCATCTTCAACGGTTCCTACTTCAAGTTCAAGCAGATAGAGCTCGGCTACACGTTGCCGTCAAGCCTGACGAAGAAGTTCCTTGTCAGTGCACTGCGCTTCTCGGTCTCTCTCGATGATTTCTTCACCATCACGAGCTATCCGGGTGCTGACCCTGAGACATCGTCTCTTAACAGTGGCGTATCCCGTGGCTTTGACAACGGTAACTATCCGACATCCAAGAAGATCGTCTTTGGCGTAAACGTTACATTCTAATGATTTAAAACGACACAAAAATGAACAAACATATTATTCCGATGTTGGCACTCTTGGCAGGCGTCACGGCTTTCTCATCCTGTGCTGACCAACTTGATATAGAGCAGAAAGGAACGAAGACTACCGATTCGTTCTATAAGAATGATGCTGACTGCGAGAAGGCGCTGGCCTACGCATACGAAGGCTTCATGGTCAATACCGTCGGCAGGACCACAGCCCAGGGAGGACCGGGCATCTATACACCGGCAAAGGTCCTGGCCAACCACCCGGGCGACGATGTTCTCTATGCCAGCGGCAACTATGGAGACCACGAATTCGGCGGTGCCATCGATCAGTTCCGGTATGAGAGTAACCCCGAGGCCATCAACTTCCATTACAGAGGCTTATACCTCTCAGTCTATTCCGACAATCTCGTTCTCGACCATTTCAAGGATCCTCAGACGGCTTACCAGAAGCAGGCTGTGGCTGAAGCCCGCGTCCTGCGCGCCTACAACTATTTCCTCCTTGCCTGCTATTGGGGCCAGCCGCCTTTCGTCGACCACGTGCTTAACGCCAGCGACATCCCTACCAACAGCGACATGACCCAGGAGCAGTATTATGAATGGGTAGCCAAGGAATGCCAGGACGCTGAGCCTGACCTTATTGAGCGTAAGAGCACTGCCGACAAGGAAGGCGCTTACCGCGTCACTAAAGGTTTCGCCCACGCGCTTGCCGGTAAGGCGCTGCTCTTCGCCAAGAAATACGACGAGGCAAAGGCTGAGTTCAAGAAGGTCATCGACTCCGGCAAATATGCGCTGGTGCCGGGTGACCAGTTCCTCGACATGTTCCATGTAGAGGGTGACGGCAATCCGGAGAAAATCTTCGAGCTTAACCTCTATTACAATGCGGCAGCCGGAGCATGGAGCACAGGCAGCGGCCTCGGATACATGAACCACAGTACCTGGATGGAAGCCAACGCCTTCAACTGGCGTGCCGGCAACTTCGTTACCAATCCGGCCCGTGTCTACACCGGTATCGACGGTTGGGGGTCTATCGGCATCCCTGAGTGGTACGGCGAAGAGTTCCATGAGAATGACGGCGACTCCTATCGGTTCAAAGCAACGATGTTGCCCATTGATGACGTCATCTATCACAAGACCGGCATCAAGGGCATGGATTATGCCAATGACGAGCTGAACAAGATGTCGCCCGAGGAACTGGAAAAGTCGGATAAAGTAGGAATCAACAACGTCACGCAGGGCCTTTACGGTGAGAGCTTCTATCTGCCGTTCAAGATGCTCATTCGTGCCAACGATACCAACGACGGCGGCAGGACAGGTGACAACCAGCGCATGAACAACATCATCGTCATGCGTTATGCCGAAGTGCTTCTCGACTACGCTGAGTGCTGCCTGCAGACCGGCGACAATGCCGAAGCCAAGAAGTACGTCAATATGATCCAGAGGCGCGCAGGGTCAAAGACCATCAGCGACAATGTCGACATGGAAGTGCTGAAGAGAGAAAAGTCGTATGAGATGTGGTTTGAAGGCTGCCGATTCCAGGACATCCTCCGTTGGAACGATGCCAAAGGCTTGGCTCACCTGAAGGAATCGGGAAAGCAGGTGCCCCACCTCTTCGACAAGATGTTCCGCGCACCGAAAGCTACCGACGAGAACATCGTGTGGGAGCATGGCAACGAGGCCAACAGCCGGTTCTATATCACGCACACGCATGAGGCTGAGGATGCAGGCTTTACCGTAGGTTTCCAGGAGAAGAACCGACTGTTCCCCTATCCGTCTTCCGTAGTAGAGATGAATCCGAATATCAAGCAGAATACAGGGTATTAGTTTCATACATGTTTTTAGGTTTTTATATTGTGCGGCGATGGGCTCTCACGGTCGCCCTGCTTATGGCAGGGTTGGCCGTCAGGGCCCAAAACCCTATCATCAGCAGCCAGTTTACTGCTGATCCGACAGCGAGGGTTTTTAATAATAAGATTTATCTCTACCCTTCTCATGACATACCAAGTCCTATAGAGAAGCTTAAGGATTGGTTCTGCATGGCCGACTACCATGTCTTCTCCTCATCCGATCTCACACATTGGGAGGATCATGGTGTCATCGTCACACAGAACAAGGTGCCATGGGTAGAGAAAGACTCATATACGATGTGGGCGCCTGACTGTGTGGAAAAGGATGGTACCTACAACTTCTACTTCCCTGCCCAGCCGGCTGGCAGACGAGGATTTGCTGTGGGTGTAGCTACAGCTAACGACCCAACCGGACCTTTCCATCCTATGGACAAGCCCATCGATGGGGTCCATGGGATAGACCCTTGCGTGCTGATTGACGATGACGGAAGGGCGTATCTCTATTCCGTGGGACCGGGATGCCTCGTGGGAGCGCCTCTGAAAGACAATATGGTGGAGCTCGCCGATACCATGAAGCGTATGGAGGGACTTCCCGATGGTTTCAAGGAGGGACCTTTCGCCTTCAGAAGAGGAGACAAATACTACCTTACCTTCCCTTGGGTGAGGAAGAAAAACGGCACCGAGACATTGGCCTACGCCATGAGCGATAACCCCATGGGTCCTTGGACGTTCAAGGGGATCATCATGGCTGAGCATAAGAACAACTGCTGGACGAACCACCACTCTATCGTGGAATACCACGGACAGTGGTACCTCTTCTATCACCATAACGACTACTCCCCCAAGTTTGATAAGAACCGGTCGGTGTGTGTCGATTCCCTATTTTTCAATGACGACGGTACCATCCAGGAGGTAAAGCCGACACTGAGGGGTGTAGGTATCACCAAGGCTTCGTCAAGAATTCAGATTGACCGGTACAGTGACATTCAGGATGCTACCATAAGCTATCTTAATGACAACAATCCCTTTGAAGGCTGGCAGACCCTGTTCCATAGGAAAGGAGCCTGGGTGAGATACAACAAGGTGGACTTTGGAACAGGCGCGACAGGCTTTGAATTGAGGATCAAGAACGAAAAGCCCAGTAAGCTAATCATCAGGGCAGACGGTAAGGTCATTGCCAAAGTAAAAGTCGAAGCAAACAGTTCCTTTGCCATTGTAAACGGCAAAGTAGACACAAAATGTCAGGGCCTTCACGACTTGACTGTAGAATCGGCCTCAGACGGTGAGGTAGCCGTCGATTGGATAAGGTTTGACAGTAAACCGGTGGGTTCTCCTCCTGCCATGTCGCTTTATTTCAGCAGGTCGGCGGCAAAAGTTACTCAACCAGACAGTATGGGATTCATCCGCAGCTGGACAATTCTGGAGCTCATCAGCAAGCCGAACCGTACAAACAATATCTTCTCTACTGGTTATCTTGAAGACAATCTGAACCCCAATGTTTTTCCCCAGTCATCGCGTCTGCCTAAAGACGGATCAAAGACAAAGGTGGACGGGAAGACGCTGAGATGGCACCGTCTGGACAGCAAGAACTATAATGTCAAGCTCTTCCGGTTGGCTTCCGGACTTGGCAAGCAGCTCTACGGCGTCATCTTCTGCATGACCACTGTCGTTCATTGCGATAAGGACATGGCTGATGTCCGGCTCGCAGTAGGCTCTAACGGTGCATCGTCCTGGTGGATCAACGGCGAGAATGTGCTGATGCTCAACTATGACCGGCGTATGGTGGTCGACGACTGTGTGTCCGAGCCGTTGACACTGCATAAAGGCGATAATATCGTTCGCGGCATGCTCATCAATGGTCCCGGTATGAGCGATTTCTGCCTGAGGTTCATTGATAATGAAGGGAGGCCGGTGACGGAATATAAAGTAAAAGGCTATTAGATTATAATGAAGAACAAGAATATTATCAGACAGTGGCTTCTGTTGGCATTTCTTCCTCTATCCTGCATAAACAGTGCAGCCCAGACAGGAACGCCCTATATCCATGACCCGTCAACGATAGCTGAGTGTGACGGTAAATACTATACTTTCGGAACCGGCGGCGGGGGACTCATTTCCGAGGACGGATGGACATGGCACAAAGGTGCCGTAAGACCGGGTGGAGGTGCTGCTCCTGAGGTAATGAAGATTGGCGACAAATATCTTGTCGTCTATGGTGCAACAGGTGGCGGACTGGCTGGAGGTCATAACGGAAGGATATTGACGATGTGGAACAAGACCTTGGATCCCGAATCGCCGGATTTCAAGTTCAGCAGTCCTATAGAGGTGGCTTCTTCTGACGGGCAGGAAGACTGTGATGCCATAGATCCCGGCCTTTTTCTCGACCCTGTGACAGGCAGGCTATGGGTGAGCTATGGCACATACTGGGGCAACATACGCCTCGTGGAGCTGGATCCCAAGACCGGTGAGAGAGTAAAAGGCAACCGACCGGTAGACATAGCCATCGACTGTGAGGCTACCGATATCATATATCGTGACGGATGGTACTATCTCCTTGGGACTCACGGCACATGCTGCGACGGTGTCAACTCTACCTATAATATTGTCGTCGGCCGCTCACGCAGTGTAACAGGTCCTTACAGGGACAATGTGGGGCGTGACATGCTCCAAGGCGGTGGCAGGATGGTGATAGCTGCGGGTGACCGTGTAGTAGGTCCTGGGCATTTCGGACGGTTCATTGTTGATGATGGCGTAGAGGTCATGTCGTGTCATTATGAGGCAGACTTCGATCAGGGAGGGCGCAGCGTCCTCGGAATAAGACCACTGCTGTGGAAGAACGGATGGCCTGTTGCCGGCGAGAGACTCAAGGAAGGCATTTATTCCATTGAGTCGGAACGGCGCGGCTATGCGCTCCAACTGGCCGTCGATTTCGTACGGATCCCGCAGATACGCGAGTTCTGGATGAACTACGACCCAAATGTCAAGCCTGGACCTATCGCCGACCAGCAGTTGAAAGATGTAGCGGGATCATGGCCCAAAGGTGACATAACCGTGGAATGTAATGACTATATGTTCCGCCCTAATCAGAAATGGAACATAACGAGAGCAGAAGGAACTGGCGGTTATCTTGGCAATCCTTATTATAAGATACAGATAGCCGGTACCGACAGGACCTTGACAGTAGGCGACGATCTCGGCCTGAAAGCCACTGAGTCGTTCTCTGGCAGTGACTATCAGCTGTGGCGCATAGAACAGCTTACCGACGGTACTTACCGTATCATGCCCAAGCGCTTGCCGGGACACAAAGAAGCCAACACCAGCTATGTTCTCTTCTCTATCGGAGATTGCACGCCGGTGCTGGCCAGATACGATTTCAGTTCAGACAACTCCAAATGGAATCTGAGACAACACTAGGTTGACAGGCTTAATGCCAGTGGAACAGCCCATGAGCCATGTGATACAGACTTCTGTATCATAGTTGAGCCCATGGGCTATTTCTTATATGAAAGGTTCTTCATTTATCCTCTTTGTTCAGGGCTTTCAGTAGATCAGCGAAATATATGTAATCGGCAACACCGGTGACTGTGCATTCGTTCTGTCCCCAGAAGAAAGGCCAGTCGTCCTTGTTTTCTGCGAAATCAGGCTGAAGAAGCAGCAAGCCTGGCACCACACCTCCGGCTATGAACGAGAAATCGGCCCGGTTGTTGGCATACGAGCGCTCCTTGGGCCTGACTCCCACTCCCATGACAAACGAGAGGTTGGAATAGGGATGACAGCCAAAGAGGAAGTTCGCTGACTTGTAGACATCCTCCTTACTGACAACAGTCGGGAAATACTTGTGCAACCAGTATGCAGTGATGCCTTGGCGCACTACCATACCGCTTGATCCCCATCCCTCGCCATAAGCCGTGACACCATAAGGGTTGTTCTTCTCCAAAGTGTCAAGACCTGCTTTGAACTTTCTGACAGCCGGCTCGATGCGCTTCATGATCTTCTTTTCAAGATAAGGCAGGGCCTCGATAACAGTTGTCAGGACAAAGGACATGCTGTGATCATCAAGCGCTGAGACACAGGTCTTGAATGACTTCAGATATTTCTTATTGCCGGTCGCCTTATAAAGCTTCAATGCCGCACCCAGCTTCACTCCACTCATGAAGCTTCTCATTCTGATGTCTTTAGGTTGAGAGTTGCTGTCTCGCTGCCACAACTGCTCTGCAGCTTTGAGACAACGCTGGGCCAGGCTATCTTGGGTACCCTTTAGAGCTTGGGAAACAGAAGCCAATGCAGCGATTGTGCTCATCTCAAGCATGGGATTGGTGTCTGTGAACAGCCATCGCTCATCACCGGTCATCGGCTTGTTGTCTGTGATAGTGCAGACATCGCCCAACCGGTTGTATTGATAGAGGTACCGCGGATTGATGCCTCGGCACGAGTGCCCGATCTTCTCAACCATATTCAACACCGGCAAAACGCCATGCTCTATCTGCTGTAACAAGTCAGGTGTACCATCAGGACGATGCATGACGACGAGGTGCTTGTCCTGGTTGATATAGGTCTCATCACGCATCGGCTTAAATGCCTCCCAGGCACTGGTGAGGGACAGCAGGGCTGAGCAATGGCTCTTCGTCTCTATGTCGAAATCGCCCGCATCAAACCATCCTCCGTGGTCAAACCCCGGGATAAACTCCATTGACTTATAGGGAGAGTCTATCCTGCCCTGGGCATAATCGTCAAAATGAGCAGTGTTCTCGGGAGCCTGGCGTGCATCATCAAGATAGGGAGCTCCATGCCATACTTTGTACCCTTCGCGGACCATCATGTGGTCCATCTGTACCGGAAGCCAGACATCCGTGGAAGCATCTCCTACTCTATCGTATACATCACGGCTTATAGGGAAAGCATTGGTTGTCTGGTCACCATATTTGATGACATATAATCCAGGCGTGGTAACAGAAGAGAAATCAGCCGTGACATAGTGATAACGCAAGTAGCTGCCCCACTCTTTTACGTCCATCATTCTGGCAATCTCTTGTCCTCCGTCTTTGGATATCCTATAGAGGGTAGCAGTAGGCTTTGCTGTATCCTCAGGGTCAAGTTCTATGACAGCTGTCTTCTTCTGATCAGGCAAATAGCCGACTTGTGAGAATCCTATATTCGGCTTGCGGATCCATCCGGCTTTGGTCTTGGGCTCGACGTACCACTCGAGAACCTTGCCTGTTGCACCTGCAGGCAGCAACGACCTCACGACAAACCACCCGTTTTGAGCTATGATTCGCCCGTCATATAACAATAATGTGGAATCACTTCTTACAATACACATCTGTTTCTCGTCCTCGGGAGCCATAACAAGTTCGTGAGCCGTTGCCAACGGCTTCGGAACGACGAAATCGGAGAAGCCGCGGTTGTCAATGGTAGAGAACCCACCGACCTGCATCACTTTTTCTGTTTCCGGTCTTGTCTCGGTGTCGCTGAAAGGATAGCGGGGGAAATAGGAGGGCTTGCCGTCGGCAAGATACGTCTTGTGCCAGTATGCCGAAGGAAGGAACTCAAGATTGAATCCAGCCTTGCCTTCAAGGACCTTTGGCACTGGCTTGTCCAGGATAACGCTGATACGGATGCCTTGGTCTTGAGGCACAACGTTGATAGTTGACTCGAAATCGTATTCGTCATACCGCAGTCTGACACTTATCTCACCTGTCGTTTTGTTGACGGTACGGCTTAGCATTTCTGGAACAAGATCCCACTGCTCGGGTGTAGGGTTGAGACGTACTCCACCATTGGTAATAGTCATTGCGTCGTGATGAACAATGTCTATACCAGAACGCTTCTCATCATAGAATATGGCACTGAAAGGATTGCTGTAGACCATGACGTCTACGCCTTGCTTATGGAAATAGCCTTTGTCATTCAGACAAAGGGGTTGAGCCATGCAAGTCTCTGATATGGCTAAGAAAGCAGACAATGCGATTACATTAAATAGACTCTTTCTCATTTTTATTTTTTAGGTGATTATCTATTGAGAGATTTATTTGTTCTTTTGGCAAAGTTAAGGAAAACAAGCCATCTTGCTTTTCCTTTATGTGCCAATAACATTCATATTTGTAACAGGACACAGAAAAGTCTGTCCTAAACCCTGGCTCAGGCATGTGCAACATATCCAAACACTTTGGATACTTTCTGTAAAGGCATTCACGAAATAATCATGTAACTTTGCGTTTATACACAATAATATCCTTAAAGACTGTATTTGAAACATCTTTTATTTTTTCTTATCGCGCTGTTGTTCCTTACAGAAGAAAGCTATGCACACAAGAACAACAGCGGGACATTTCTCTCCCCTGTCGTCAGCACTCGCTTTGGCAAGATCCAAGGACTCGTGATAGCCCAGGACAGTCTGGTGCAGTTCCGAGGCATTCCCTATGCGCAGGCTCCTGAAGGCAACAGAAGATGGAGACGGCCGTTGCCGCCGAAAGCATGGCGTGACACGCTGAAAGCTGTCACATGGCCGGACATTGCTCTTCAAACGAATCAGGACAAAGGGTCCTTCTACGAGAAGGAGTTCTTTCGGTTTGGCATGCCGAAGAGCTCGGAGAACTGTCTCTTCATTAACATCACCATGCCCCGAAGGGCTCTGGCCCACAACGAGGGTCTCCCCGTCTGTGTTTGGTATCACGGCGGGGCTTATCAGAACGGTTACAGCTATGAGATGGAGATGGATCCTACGGAATGGGCACGGCGGGGCGATGCTATCAACAGCCTGGCCTCTGTAAGAGACTCACTGAGCGGAAAGCCCGTCTATGCCTATAAGTTCTGTCGCAGGCTGCCTGGAGACAATGCCGGGGCATTTCACTCCTCAGAGTTGTGGTACACCTTTGGAAGTATGAGGCATAGTTGGCGCCCGTTCACAAAAGAAGACTATGAGCTGAGCGAACGTATGCTTGAATATTGGACTAACTTCGTGAAATATGGCAATCCCAACAAGAATCAAGGAACAGGGACATGGAGGCCCAATACTTCAAAAGATCACTATTTCCAGATTCTGGATACTGATTAGGAATGGTTTCTGCTCAGCCTGCCAAGAACGTATTGACTCGCAATACGTCCTTGGCAGATAAAGATTTGTTCAACTAAAAATTGAGAAAGATCGTTTCTGACATGGCGTAGGAGCTTATACCACCTGACCCAGCTGTTGTTCAGATGATAAAAATCAGATTCTTCGAAGCTATTCAATCCTCAAGCTGATCTGCTTCAGATCCTTGTCAGCCGAACTGTTGCCATAGAAGATGGTGTAAACTCCGGCTTTCGTACGCATGGTATTTGAAGAAGAATCGAAGAGGCAGAAAGAGTCTGATGTCAGCGGGATCGACACCGTCTTGGTCTCCCCGGCTTTCAGGCTCACGCGCTGAAAAGCTCGAAGTGTCTTCAGCGGACCGTCCACATCATCGTTGGCCTTGACATAGACCTGAATGACCTCAGAGCCTGCAAGGTTGCCTGTGTTCCTGACTGGTACGGTCAGCGTGACCTTGCCGTCAGTCTTCATGGCAGAGGCGGAGAGGCGGGCCTTGCCGATTTCGAACGTCGTATAGCTCAGACCATAGCCGAAGGGGAAGAGCGCGTCGTTGAAGTAACGATAGGTGCGGCCTTTCATCGAATAGTCCTCGAATGCCGGCAACTGACCGGTAGAGCGATAGAACGTCACGGGAAGCTTGCCACCGGGATTGTAAATGCCATAGAGGACATCAGCGACAGCCTTGCCGCCCTCTTCTCCCGAATACCACGCCTGCAGGATGGCGTCGCAACTCTCTGTCTCCGGGGTCAGCGCAATGGCAGAGCCGGAGCAGTTGACAAACACAACAGTCTTGCCGGCTGCTTTCAGCGCCTTGAGGAAAGCGCGCTGAACCTCGGGGAGCTCAATGCTCGTGCGGTCGCCTCCCTTGAATCCTTCTACCTTGACAGGCATCTCCTCTCCTTCAAGCTTTGACGAGATTCCTCCTACAAAGACAACGGTCTTTACGTCTTTCAGTTTGCGGATGACAGCGGCATAGTCTATCGGTGTTTCATGTCCGAGGTCGAGGCTTAGGTTCGAGCCCCAGCCCTTGACATAGTAATAGTTGAGCACAATGTGATAGGTCTTGCCCTTCTCCACCTTGAGCGGCACATTAACGGGGTCGGTCCGCCACGTGCTGTCTGCCGCGACCTGCTTGCCGTTGACACTGAGATCGAACCGGCCGGTATACTGCATTTTGATGATATCCTCACCCGACTGCCGTGGCGTGAAGTCAGTCTCGTAGCGGGCAGAGAAGTTCTGCATCAGCACGCCGTCAGCAAAGGTGTGCTGGCCATAGGTCGTCACATTGACTGGGTCGCGCATCCATTCCACAGTGACAGGGCTCCCGCTCTGCGTCGTGTTGTTCCAGAAGGACGCCTTGAGGCCTTTCTTGCCTTCCATTGCACACTCCGAGAGCTTACTCTCAAGGACCATCTTGTTGACAAGATCACAGCCACGAAGATAAGGAATGTTTTTCCCGCCAATCGCACGGATGCCTTCAAGAATTGTAGTAGTATGGCTCGGTACTCCATTATAGTTGCCCCAGAGCATCGTGGCGTCATCGGCGTTTGGGCCAATAACGGCAATCTTGGCCGACTTGTCGAGCGGCAGCACATTGTTCTTGTTTTGCAGGAGTGTCATAGTCTGCAATGCCATGTCGAGCGCCAGCTGGCGATGCTCCTGACTGTCAACGGTCTTGGGCGAGATCTTTGTCCACGACACCAGTTTCGGATCATCCATCACACCTAACTCAAAACGGCCTTCTAAGAGCCGGATGACATGCTTGTCGACCTCCTGCTCAGAGACGAGCCCGCGGCGCACGGCCTCCGGCAGTTTCATGTAGGCATAGCCGAACCCGCACTCGACATCGGTACCGGCAAGTGTTCCCTTGGCAGCAGCATGCACGGCATCGGAAGAGACGTGGTGGTTCATGTAGAAATCGGCAATGGCACCACAGTCGCTTACGACCATGTGCTTGAATCCCCATTCATCCCGGAGTATCTGTTGCAAGAGGCGTGTGTTGCCGCAGCACGGCTCGTCGTCGAGGCGCTGGTAGGCACACATCACCTCCCGCACATTGCCCTGTTGAACCGTTGCCTTGAAAGCCGGAAGATAGGTCTCCCACAAGTCTCGCGGAGAGATGTCGGAAAGATTAGCGGTATGCCGCGTATATTCTGGTCCACTGTGCACGGCAAAGTGCTTGGCACAGGCATAGAGTTTGCGGTATTTGGTTGTCTCGGTGCCTTGCAAGCCTTTGACGACCTGTACGCCCATGATGCTTGTCAGATAAGGGTCCTCTCCATAGGTTTCCTGACCTCGTCCCCAGCGCGGGTCGCGGAAGATATTGACGTTGGGCGTCCAGACCGAGAGACTGTGGAAGCGGGTGTCTTCCTTGCCCTCTGCCATCAGCTCGTTGTATTTGCCCCGTGCTTCATCGGAAGTTGCGGTGAACACCTTATATACCATGGCAGGGTTGAACGATGCAGCCATGCCGATAGGTTCGGGAAACACTGTGACATCGTTGTTGTTGGCATAGCCGTGCAAGGCTTCGCTCCACCAGTTGAAAGGCTTGATGCCTAAGCGGGGGATAGCCGGAGAGATGTCGCACATCAGCGACGCCTTCTCTTCCAGCGTCAGCCGCGAGCATAAGTCCCTGGCACGCTCTTCAAAGGAGAGGTTAGGGTTCTGATAAGGCAGCAACTGCGCTGCCGATCCCATGGTCATGGACAGACAACAGCCTGTCACAATCACTCGTAATCCAATACTTAATTTCATATCTTCTATGACTTTAGATTTTGATGTTTAATTCTTGCGGTCAGTTCTGATGATTGATCCTAATGACAATCTGTTTGCAAAAATAAGATGTTAATAGCAAAGGAGCCTTTCATTATGTCTCAATCATGTTTCAATTTGTATTGGATGTAAGATATTTGGCCATATGCAGGCATTGAATATGGCTTTTATTGGATTATCGCACCTGGTACCTTGGACAGAAAGTCAAGGATGACATTGACTATCTTCACGACATGCTCGTCGGAAATAAGCATGTCTTGCTCCTTCAAACCATCTTGAACATAGCCTATAATATCGTTGGCGTAAACGTCGCTCCCTACCCCGATGTGCTCATTCCAGCATTCTGCGAATACATCGTTGATGGCGATCCATTGTGAATCGGTTAACGTAAAATCGACATTTTCCTTTACCACTTCGTGAAGGACTGGCTCGGAGAATGCATCTTCCTCATAGGGAGAGATTAATTTTCTTTCTTTTGCTTTCATAGTTATTGTAACTATTCAGCTGGGTGAGATTCTTTTACATTATGATGTGATAAACGCAAAATCTCACGCAGAGCCGCTGAGATTACAGAGCCGCAGAGGTTGTGCT
>CADBAG010000033.1 GCA_902792635.1 uncultured Prevotellaceae bacterium
AGGCTGCGTCACTGCGTTCCTTGCCTGGGGTTATTCAGAGTCAGCCTCTTCGAGGCTGTGAAGTGATACCAACCCCAAAAATAATACTGAGTAGTTACGGCAGCATTATTCGCATCGTTAAACTACATTAAAACATTGATGCAAGTTTCGTTTATTTAGAATAATATCACGATAATTGCACTTTAAAATTTAGCATACATGAAGAAGATATATCCGCTTTTTGTCGCGCTTGCGCTCCTTGCTGCCTGTCAGCCATCAGAGGACGAGAAGGCTGCTCCCCTGATGAACAAGATCGACTCGCTCTACAAAGCGAAGAACTACCGTGCCACGCTCAACGCCATCACAGAGCTTCGCACCCAGCATCCCAAAGCTATCGAGAGCCGGGAGAGAGCTCTGAAGATTTGGCAAGAAGCCTCACTCAAGATGGCACAGGACGACATCGGCCGTACCGACTCTGCCCTACAAGCTACGATTCAGCAGTGCAATGCCGAGAAGAACCTCTACAGGAAGAACATGCTTCGCGTAAAACGCGACTCACTGCAGACACGCTATCAGGCGCTCGTCGGTACCGTCCTCGTCATCCATCGCAAGCAGGCAGAGAAATAAGGTTTGCACCGTTACACCGTGGGGCGGCAAAAAAAACATGTTTTCTGCCATACACTCTTAAAAATTTAGTAACTTTGCATGCAATAAGATGTATACCCTTATGGCAGAACAAAATAAGCAGACGGAAAACACAGACCAAGAGTTCAAGGACATCATGGCTGAATGCCGCGATATCTTCGCCAAGAAGCTTCACGATTATGGCGCTTCCTGGCGTATTCTCCGTCCCACATCCCTTACCGACCAGCTCTTCATTAAAGCCAAACGCATCCGCGACTTGGAGACAACAGGCAAGGCAATGGTCGACGAAGGCATCCGTCCCGAGTTTTTGGCATTGGTCAACTATGGCATCATCGGGCTCATCCAACTCTCCCACCCCGCTGTCATCAAACCCGATATGACGCCGGATGAGGCGCTCGCCCTCTATGACGGCCTTGCCAAAGAGGCATTCGAACTGATGCAAAAGAAGAACCACGACTATGGCGAGGCGTGGCGCGACATGCGTGTGAGCAGTTACACCGACTTCATCCTTACAAAGATAGCCCGCATCAAAGAGCTCGAGGACCTGCATGGTAAAGCCATCATCTCGGAAGGTATCGATGCCAATCTGCTCGACATCATCAACTATTCAGTCTTTGGCGCCATCCGCTTGAAAGAAGGACAGGAATAACTATATATACAATAGGGCGACCACTAAGGTCGCCCCTACGCATATGAAATTAGACAGCACACAACATAACTTCAGAAGACTCAGATCCGTCGCGTTGACCATCTTGGTGAACGTGTGCCGGTTCCTGTTAGGGGCCACCTTTGTCTTCTCCGGTTTTGTGAAAGCTGTCGACCCTATCGGCACACAATATAAGATACAAGACTATTTAGGCGCTGTCAGCTTGGAAGGAGTACTACCCGACTGGGTGACGCTGACGACCTCCGTGTTGCTCTCAGCCCTTGAGTTCAGCTTAGGTGTGTTCATTCTGCTCGCTATGCGCCGCCGGCTCGTGTCGAAGATCATCGTGGCGTTCATGGCTGTGATGACGCTCATCACGCTGTGGCTGGCTCTTTTCAATCCCGTAAAAGACTGCGGATGTTTCGGCGATGCCATTCATCTGACAAACTTCCAGACGCTGATAAAGAACATCGTGCTGCTCGCCGCCTCGCTCGTCGTGGCTTGGCAGCCGCTCCGTATGATCCGGTTCCTCTCGCGCTCCACACAGTGGATAGCAGCCAACTACACCATCCTTTTCGTGCTACTGCTGAGCGCCCATTGTCTCTACCACCTGCCACTCATCGATTTTCGTCCTTACCACATCGGTATGAACATTAAGAAGGGCATGGAGATACCGAAGGGTGCACCGCAACCTCGGTTCGAGACGACGTTCATCTTGCAGAAGAACGGAGTGAAGAAAGAGTTCTCGCTCGACAACTATCCCGACTCATCATGGCAATTCGTCGACTCGAAGACGGTGCAGACGCAGGAAGGCTATGTGCCGCCTATCCACGACTTCTCTATTCAGAAACCTGATGGCGACGACATCACGGACAGCATACTCTCGGCTAAAGGATATGTCTTCCTGCTCATCTCACCCCATCTTGAACAGGCCGACGACTCTAACTTCGGCGATATCGATCAGCTCTATGAATACTGTCAGGAACAAAAGATTCCGTTCTACTGTCTCACTGCTTCAGGAGAGAAAGATATCAAGCACTGGGAAGACATCACCGGTGCGGAATATCCATTCTGTTTCACCGATGAGACGACGCTGAAGACGATCATCCGCAGCAACCCGGGACTGCTGCTGCTGAAGAATGGCACGATCATCCGCAAATGGAGCCACAACGATCTGCCGACGAGCTCCAAGTTGAACGCACCGCTATCGAAGCTCGACATCGGTGCTCCGCCTAAGAAAGGCATTGGAACCGTGCTTCTGCAGGTGGTGCTTTGGTTCTTCATCCCGCTCTTCCTCTTAGTCTTTGCCGACCGCACTTGGGCGTGGACCAAACGAATAGTTAGGAGTTAGGAGATAGGAGTTTTCTGAGAGTTAGGAGTTAGGAGATAGGAGTTAGGAGTTTCCCAAGATAGAAAATAAGAAATAACAATTAATAAAAAACAAATTAGTAATTTGTAATTAATCATTAGTAATTAACAAAACTATGAGAAAGAAAATTGTAGCAGGCAACTGGAAAATGAACGAGAACCTGCAGGAGGGCGTTGCCCTGGCAAAGGAGATCAATGAGACACTGAAGGCTGACAAGCCCAACTGTGGTGTTATCATCTGCACACCGTTCATCCACCTGGCAAGTGTTGCACAGGTCCTGGACCAGAACGTTGTAGCTCTCGGTGCTGAGAACTGCGCTGACAAGGAGAAGGGTGCTTACACGGGTGAGGTTTCTGCCGCCATGGTGAAGTCCACTGGTGCACAGTATGTCATCCTCGGTCACTCTGAGCGTCGTCAGTACTATCACGAGACAGCCGAGATCCTGAAGGAGAAGGTTCAGCTCGCTCTTGCTAACGGTCTGAAGGTTATCTTCTGCTGCGGTGAGACGCTCGAGGAGCGCGAGGCTAACAAGCAGAACGAGGTCGTGAAGGCTGAGCTCGACGGCAGCGTCTTCAATCTCTCTGCTGAGGAGTGGAAGAACATCGTCTTAGCTTACGAGCCGATCTGGGCTATCGGTACCGGCAAGACCGCTACTGCTGACCAGGCTGAGGAGATGCTCGCTTACATCCGTTCTATCGTTGCTGAGAAGTACGGCAAAGAGGCTGCTGAGGACACTACGATCCTCTATGGTGGCAGCTGCAAGCCGGGCAATGCTCCTGAGCTCTTCGCTAAGCCCGACATCGACGGTGGTCTCATCGGCGGCGCTTCTCTGAAGGCTGCTGACTTCAAGGGTATCATCGACGCTTGGAAGAAGTAATTACGGTATAACCGCACAACGTAGGGGCGGCCACCATCTTCAATTCTTCCGTTATCGGAAGACAGAAAACGTGGCCGCCCTATTATAGGCGGTCAAATCAATGACCGCCTTATAATAACATTATTCAATCATCGTTTCACATTTCAATGAAAAGGATCGTTTTTCTTTTATTGTCGTTCATAGGCCTCACCGCGACGGTGCAAGCCCAGACCTTCACGCAGCATCTGCAGCAACAGAAGCCGGGGAACGGAAAGATCACCATCTCCCAGAGTTCTGACATCGATGCGCTTGTCAATGGCAAAGATGCACAGGAAGCTACTGTAGCTCCAAGGCTGACCGTAAAGGACAACACGATGCCGAAGAAAACGATTATCGTCAATCAAGCCTCTAAAACGGCTCAGACGAAGAAGTCTGAACAAGTAAAGAAGGTTGAGCTCTCGAGCAGAGCCGAACAGGCTGCAAGAGCTGCGCAAGAGGCCAAAGCTGACAGCATAGAGAAAGCCCGCGAGCGTTGGCGTCGTGAGCAGGAAGAAAAGGCACAAGCACAAAAAGCTGCAGAGGAAAAGAACAATGCTGTAGAAGAAGCTATCGCCTTACAACGACGGATAGCAGAGAAAGCAGCGGCTGAGAAAGCGACAGAAGCAAAGAACGAAGCGAAACGTGCCGCAGAGAAAGCAGCCGCAGAGAAACGTGCTGAAGCGGCTGCGGAAGAAGAGTTTAACATCCCTACTGTCGACATGCGCAAGAAGGTGATGCGCGGTGCCCGCAAGGTGACGGGCTATCGTGTCCAGGCCTTCGCTGGCGGTAACACGCGTGCCGACAAGAACAAAGCACAGCAGGCTGGCAACGCCATCAAGATGCGCTTCCCCGACCAGCCTATCTACGTACATTTCTATTCTCCACGATGGATCTGCCGCGTCGGCAACTACCGCTCGCTCGGTGAGGCTCGCCGTATGCTCAATGCTGTTAAAGCCATGGGCTATAAGTCGGCTATCATCGTGAAAGGCAAGATCACCGTCTTCGAATAGTAGCCACCCCATCACCAGTCACCCACCAAGTTCTGTGCGATGGCGTTTACGCCATCGACCATTAACATCCAACACCCATGAATCCAGAGACAGAATTTCGCGACGGCCTCGACGAGCTCGCCGCACACTATAAAGCCATCCTTAACATCCTCGGCGAAGACCCGGAGCGTGAGGGCCTGAAGAAGACTCCTATGCGCGTGGCAAAAGCCATGCAGATCCTTACCCGCGGCTATACGCAGGACCCGCACAAAGTTCTCACCGATGCCCTCTTTGAAGAGAAATACGACCAGATGGTCATCGTGAAGGACATCGACTTCTTCTCGATGTGTGAGCATCACATGCTGCCGTTCTATGGCAAGGCACACGTGGCATATATCCCGAACGGACACATCACGGGTCTGAGCAAGATCGCCCGTGTCATCGACATCTATTCGCACCGCTTGCAGGTGCAGGAACGTCTGACGGAGCAGATCATGAAATGCATCAACGACACACTCAAGCCTCAGGGCGTCATGGTCGTCCTTGAGGCCAAGCACATGTGCATGCAGATGCGCGGTGTGGAGAAGCAGAACAGCATCACCACCACGTCAGCCTACAGTGGCGTCTTCGAGTCGATGAAGGTCCGCGAGGAGTTCATGAGCCTCTTACGCGGCGAGTCGAAACGCATATAGCACAAAGTAACCATTAACACCCATCACCCAACACCTATCACCATGCTAAAGTTCATATCCTGGAATGTCAACGGTCTCCGCGCCTGTGTCAAACCGAAGACCGACGATGAAGGCAACGTCAAGAGCAAAGGCTTCGAGGCTTATTTCAAAGACCTCGATGCCGACTTCTTCTGTCTGCAAGAGACGAAGATGCAGGAGGGACAGCTCGACCTGCAGTTCGACGGTTATAAATCTTATTGGAACTATGCCGAGCGCAAAGGCTACAGCGGCACAGCGATCTATACATGCCACGAGCCGTTAAGCGTCACCTATGGCATGGGGATTGAAGAACACGACCACGAAGGCCGTGTCATCACGATGGAGATGCCCGACTTCTATCTCGTCTGCGTCTACACGCCCAACTCCCAGGAAGCAGAGACGAAAGGCGGCAAGCCACGTCGCCTGCCTTACCGCATGCAGTGGGAGGATGACTTCCGCGCTTATCTCCTTGAACTGGACAAGAAGAAGCCTGTCATCGTCTGCGGCGATATGAACGTGGCCCACGAAGAGATCGATATCAAGAATCCGAAGACGAACCACCTCAGTGCCGGCTTCACCGACGAGGAGCGCGCGAAGATGACAGAATTGTTGTCCGCCGGTTTCACCGACTCGTTCCGAACGCTCCATCCCGACGATGTCACTTATTCGTGGTGGAGCTACCGTTTCCATTCCCGTGAGCGCAACACCGGCTGGCGTATCGATTATTTCTTAACCTCCAACCGCCTGCGCGACCGCATCGCCGAAGCATCTATCCACACAGAGATCTACGGCTCCGACCATTGTCCGATAGAGCTCGACCTGAAGTAATTCAGGCCGGTTCTTATGGTAAATCCTGTTCACATATCATTTGATCTTGACATTCTTCACTACGGCATGCTTGATAAGTTCCGGGGTGAAGATTTTTTGTTTGTCGTTGACCTCAATGTTCTCAAACGTGAAGTCACTGAGGTCGTACTTGTCGCTTGACGCAATATTGAAGAAGTTGTCGCTCGTCATCTTGATGTTCCGCATAGTGATGTTACGGCAATAGGAACGCGGCATATCGTCGCGTTTCAAAGGCTTGAAGAACTGTGTCCAAGGCTTGACAACAACACCACTCTTCGTCTTTCCCGTAATATTCTCCACCGTCACATACTCATACTGCTGCGGAGTGTCGGGCCGCATCTTGAGCCACAGCACACGCGTCACATTATCGGCAGTACAGTTGCGCATGATGACATTACGGTCGTGCAGACTCTCTGAGCCCAGGGTGAGCATGGAATGGACGGTACCGTAATGGCAGTTCTGAACCAATACGCGCTCTACCGGTCCATTGACAGCCATCGTGTCAGCATAAGTACCCTTGCCACCCTTGAGAACAACAGCATCATCGTTGACATTCATGAAACAGCCATTAACAAGGAAGTCATGACCTTTGTCAATGTCGATAGCATCGGAGCTCGGTGCCTTGACATCCTTTGTCGAAGCATAGATGTAACAACCGAGATAGCGCACATGGTCACAGTTGTAGAGATGGTTCGTCCAGAACGGACTGTTGACAAGTCGCACATCCTGCACCGTGACGTTGCTCGAATTGCTGATATAGACAAGGCGGGGACGCTGCGCATCCTTATTCGTGCACTGCGGGTTCCACTTCCTGCGGATCCAGAACTCGTTCCAATAGTTGTAGCCATTGCCATCAATGGTTCCCTTGCCCGTAATAGTGAAGCCATCGACGTGGTCGGCATTGATAAGTGCAGCAAAGAACTTACATGTCTCGCCTTCGATACGTGTCTCCACGATCTTAAAGTTAGCGATGCGATCAGAGCCTCTGAGGACAGCCCCGTCCTGGAGATGCAGATGAGTGCCGGGCTTGAAGAAAAGGGAGCCCGTAAGGAATGTTCCCGATGGGATGACCACTACCCCACCACCTTCCTTGGCACAGCGGTCGATGACTTGCTGGATAGCCTCGGTCTGCAACAGGTTCGGGTCGTTCTTCACGCCATAGTCGGTGATGACATACTGTTTGCCGAGCGAAGCCACGGACACCTTCGTCGTGTCCGAGAACCATTTATCCATCTTCGTGCCATCCGGCCAATTTTCGGCTGAAGCCATGAGCGGACAAAGGGAGAATAAGAAAAGTAATAAAGAGGATGTTAGCTTATTCATAAGATGTTATTTCTATTGAAGTTCGATTAATTTGACGACACTGTTCAGTCCACTTGCCACCGGTTTCCACGAAGCATAGTTAGAGCGCTTGTAGTTAAGGTCCACGACATTGATATCTTTCATGATCCGCCATTTCACACCACGGCGGTCATAGTCGGCAATGCGGTTTGCCGGAAGGTTCGTGACCTCAATGCGGATCTCATTCTTTCCTTTCCGCAGACTGTTGCTGCAGTCGAGGATGAACGGTGCTGCCCATGCACAGCCGATGAACTGACCATTGACATAGACGCGCGCTGACTCACGTACATCTCCAAGGTCGATGGCCCAATGCTTTTGTGCCTCTTCTTTATTCAGGTTGAGCGTCGTGGTGTACACACCGGTTCCCATCGTCACCTTCACGCTGTCGTCGTCCAAGCCTTCCCATGTACGGGGCTTGTCGAGTGTCCATGTCTTTGTTACCTTGGGTGCCGACTCCGAGAAAGACAACTGCCACGGGGTATCGATCTCTTTCACGGCGGCATCAGCAAGGACATATTGTCTTGGCTGGAGAAGGTCTGCATTCCTGATAGGCTTATTGAAAGTCTCAAGGATCATCGACTCACCGCTCTTGAGAGCGACGCGAATCTTTCCATCTTTTCTCTCGACCGCATAGCGCTCACCGTTGAGCGGATTAAACCACATGGCCGCACGCCACTTGACAGCAAGGTTGACATAGGCATCGACATCATTCGGTGTGAGGTTAGCAATGAAATAATGATAACCTGTGTCGTTGCTGCAACGGATGGCGCGCAAATGCAGCATCGTGCGCATCTCTTCCGCTTTTGCCTTATTGGCAAGCTCCGTACCGACGATAGGCTTAGTAGGATCGATGATGGCACGGTAACGCGTGCCGCCTTCCGTAACATACCAGTCACCTTCTTTCTTCACCTTCGCCAACTGCCGGTCGCTGATGTAGTCGCAGTCGAAGCCCAAGGAGTCAATCTTGTTGATGGCTTTGATAAACCTAGGCGATTTCTCTGAGATATGATGGATATCAAACTGCATGAGCAACGGGTTGGTGTTGTGTCGCCACATATCTTTAATAGGCAGGACAACGAGGAAGTCGTTGTCGGGCTTGCCCCACTGCAGGAAACTCTGACAACGCTCGATATATTTCATCAGGAACGGTGCATCGTGCCAGATACTGTTCGTAGGACTCATGTTGACGGATGCATAGAACTGCCATCCAGGCCACTGTGCGTTCTTCGGACTGTACGGGGTACCGTGAAAGAACATGTGGTTCACGCCACACGTGAACATCAGGTCAAGGTCCGGCTTCATCTGTGACAATGACACACGGAAATGCTCTGTCA
Source organism: uncultured Prevotellaceae bacterium (assembly GCA_902792635.1). Lineage (GTDB taxonomy): Bacteria > Bacteroidota > Bacteroidia > Bacteroidales > Bacteroidaceae > Prevotella. Next base: position 8,755 of record CADBAG010000033.1, read on the forward strand.
GCCATGTGAAGGTCTCACTCGACGTGAACGGCTTGCCCATGACATGAGCCGCAGAGGATGCATATTTGAGCATGCTGAGATCGCTGAAGTTCTTCCGCGTGAAGCCAGGATCCTGTCGCAAACCTTTGATACCGAAGTTGCTGAGCCCGAAGCCTTCAATCTCCGGGATATCGACTGCCCCATAGAGGTCCAACAAGTTGGCTGGTGAACCATGAGCCTGATTGCGGACGATAGCTCCATGACTGTGTGCCCATGCCACCCATTGCTGCGTGAAATTATGATAGAGCATGTCCGACAATGTCTCACGATAGTCGCATACGACCTTCGGGGCGCCATCGACGAGCTTGTCGATACTGTCCATAAGGTTATAACCTCGCCGTTGCTTGAACTCATCGAGCAGTCGCGGCGTCCAGTTGGCACGGTAGACCTCGTACGAATCGTTGAAGAAGGTGTGGGGATAAGGCGTGCCCGTGGCAGCAAAGGCCGAGTCGATATGATGGAGATAATGGGCCACAGCGGTAGAGTCGAAGTGGTCGATGACCCAGCCCTCACCACCGGGAGCAGCACGCTTCACCTTCTGCAGCGTACGACTGATGAAAAGGGCGATGACACGTTTCTTGTTCTTGTCCGCAGTCTTGAAACTGCGGGCATCGACAAACTTTGCTATCTTCTTTTCTTTAGCCGGCAGGTTATATGCTATTTTCCGGATATTGGTGCGTGCATTAACGAGCGTGTCAATGAAGACAGCCTTGCAGGCAGCCTCATCGAGTGGCACCCATGGCCCGCCGAAAGGCCAGCCCGTACCGTTGTTGAGGTCAACCTCAATAGAGTCAGCCTTCGCCACATCCTCCGTATAGCGCAACGCCTTCATCCACTCGGGCGAGAGATAAGACAGTTCGTTCTTCTCATTGCCCTGTATGCCATAGATCGGCGTGATTTCCACGGCGCCAACACCAGCCTGATGCAACTGGTCAAGGTTCCATTTGAGGTCAGCGTTATCCACTGCCGAGCCGAACCACCACCAGCGCACACCCGCCTTGGCCTCAGCCTTGGGCGCAGGCCATGAAGGTACATAGGTCGACTGATATAACCGGTAATACTCTGTAGCACCAAGCAGCCAGCAGCCAGTGCCATAGTCTTCAAAGTCAGGCACCTTGTCATAAGAGAGTGGCTGACCGGCCGACGGGTCTTTGCCGGTACCCTGGTTCCAGCCGAGGAAGCCATTGGCGTGGACACAGGTCTTCAATGCATGCCATGCCTTGTCACAGGCTGACCGATAGGTCGCAGCATCGAGGATGCCATGATTGATACCCCAGCTCATGCCATAGAGGAAAAGTGCCGTACCCGTCATCTCAGGACCACCATAGGTTGCCGGTGAGACGAGACTGACGTTCCAGAAGCCATCGGCACGCTGACAATTGAGCAGAGCCTTTGACATCTGCATAAAGTCCTTAAGGAACAACTTATAGGTCTTCGACCTTGGATCCAACTGTTCCATGCTTCTCACCAAGGCAGCATAGACCCAGCCGTTGCCACGGCTCCAATAGCAGTTGTTACCGTCCTGCTCCTTGTAAGGCGGCACGTAGTCCTTGTCACGCCACCACAGTCCGCGCTCAGCGTCTTTTACTTTCCCATTGACATTGAACAATCCTCCGCCACAGGTGTTTCGCGACCAGCGGTAGGACTTCACGGCATAGTCGAGATATTTCTTCTCACCCGTGATCTTATACATCTTTACATAGACCGGCATCGCCATCTGTATGGCATCGATCCAAGTCCAGTAGTCGTACCGTCCCGTCGCCATCTGCTTGTCGAGGTTCTCCCTGACATGAGTGATCATCTTCTCATCTTTCGCCATCTCGTAACGCTCGAGATAGGTCTGTGCACAGCACTGGTCGTCAGCATCCGTCGTCTTCACGCCATTGCGCGGCGTCCACTGATGGAAGTTGGCCCAACGGTCGACATAGTCGATATAGCGCTGCTGAGGGTCCAAGCGGTACAGTGCCATGAGCCCCTCATAATAGACGGCACGCGTCCACAGAGAACTGGGACGGATCTTCTTCACATTCGTCGGCTGCGTCGGATCACTGTATTTCTGCATGAAATAGTCGTTCACACGGCGCGCTTCGCCAAGAATATTCTCCTGCGCCCTGGCCGGAGAAAATTGAAAGATTGAAAGAATGAAAAATTGAAAGAATGAAAAAATGAAAGAATGAAAAAATACAGAGCGCTTCTTTAATCTAACAGATAGCATACGGGTCCTATTAGTTGTTTGTTATCATTTAGTTTCCATCCGGCTTACGGGTGTCGATGAGGTCAGACTGATACCATTTGTAGGTATTGAAGTCATCGGGCTTTGCCGGATCATAATCTTTCCAGATTGGGCGCAGGTCCTTGACGATCGGCAGGCCGAGCTGCTTCATGCCCATGACGACCATCTTCGCCACCTCGTAAGCACCATAAGGGTTGAAGTGGGTGTTGTCGGCTAAGGCCTTCGTCTGATAAGGGAAGGTCCCCATCGGATAATGCACGAGTGCCTTCTTACTGTTCTCGTAGCCCAACGTCTCAAAGAACGTGCGCGTCATGTCATGCAGCTCAATCACCGGCACATGCTCCCGCTTGGCCACAGCACGCATGGCATCGGGGTAGTCGCCGTGAGTCTCCAGGATCTTCGTCTTGGTCTTGTCGAAGAAGCGGCGCTGCGTCGGGGTGACAAAGACGATGGTTCCTCCTTTGGCGCGCACGAGGTCGATATATTTCTTCAGGTTGTAAGAGAAGTTGTACCAGGCACCTGCACCGGGTCCTTTCTCTTTCTGGTCGTTGTGACCGAACTCACAGATGACATAATCGCCTTTCTTCATCATCGACAGGATCTTGTCGAGACGGTTCTGAGCTAAGAACGAGCCGGCCGTCAGACCGCTCTCTGCGATATTGCCGATGGCGATGCTGTCATTGAACCACACCGGCACCATCTGCCCCCAACTCGTGTAAGGCTCCTTCGGCTGGTCCACAACGGTACTGTTGCCGCAGAGCCATACCGTCGTTGCCGTAGTGTCGGGCTCGATATGGATATATTCGACAGCAGGAGCTGAACCGGTAAACTCTAACGTGAGTTTGTCGTCCCAATTGAGACTACCTTTCTCGTCGGGCTTGAGTCTGACCGACTCTTTGTCGTTGATCTTTGCCGAATGCTTATTGACGACAAACGACACCGTGACGGGCTTGTTCTTCTTCGTCACCGTCTCGTCAATGAACAACCGGCGAGACTCAGCCCGCACCACGGTGGCTGCCGCCCGCTTCTTTGAGCCGAGCGTCACTGTGACCTTGTAGTTGCCGTCGGGCACATCTACACTGTAATAGAATGGCTTCGTCGACTTGTTAGGCTTAATGTCGACATCGAAGGTTTGTGCCGACAGTGTGGCGGCACAGGCGAGGAACAATATTTCTGATAATATGCGTTTCATTTCTTTTGTAATTAGGGGCGGCCCTTGGCTATGGAGGACCCGTCCTATTATGTTCAAAGTAATGTTTGCGGGTTGTTACTGTTGTCAACCTCGAAGAGGTTGTACATGAGTAGCCCCAGGTAAGGAGCACAGCGACGCAACCTGGGGTTCGGATCGGGCGATCTCACCTGACCTGTCGGCCTCGAAGAGGGCGAACATGGGCGGGATGCTGGTTATTACTGATGGGCGTCTAAACCATGTTCGCCCTCTTCGAGGCCGGTTTTCAGGTCATTCACTCCATTCACAACCCCACGTTTCGGCTGCGCCTCACGTGGGGCTAACCTAGTCAAACCTCTTCGAGGTTGTGTGAACCTATCAACCCGAAAACCAGAGGAACCCTATTTTAAGTACCCCGCCAGCGGGCTCTTGATCTCTTTCAGTCCCTTGGCAAGGTTCTTGGCATTGAGCTGGGCACCTTTGAGCGAGTTGTGGGTATGGTCGTGGTTGTAATAAGCCGAAGCCTTCTCCTTGGAGCCACAATGCTTGTCAAGCCAGTCGGCCGTGATGTTATGCAGGTCGACGAACTCGCAGCCCGTCTCTTTCGCCACCTCACGGTACCACTTGCCGTAAGTGTCGTTACGGCGCTCTATCTTCCCGTCCTTCCACTCGTTGCGTGGGGTCAGCGAGACGATGACAGGTGTGGCACCCTTCTCACGGGCATCGTCGATAAACTTCTTCAGATACCAACCGAAGCTGTAGACCAGCTCATAGGTGCCTTTCGACTGACTCTTATAGACGTGGCAAGTATCGGCAGCAGTAGGAATCTCGCCACGCTCCTTGTCCTTATCGATACCCCCGATGTCGTTGTGTCCAAACTGTATCAGCACATAATCGCCCGGCTGCAACGAGTTGTACACACGCTCCCAACGACCTTCGTCAAGATAGGTACGGAGCGAGCGGCCCGCTTTGGCAGCATTGTAGCAGGTGATCTTCTTCGGGTTGAAGACGGTATAAGCCTGTGAGCCCAAGCCCCACATGCCGTTCTTGTCCTTATCCATATTCTTCACGGTCGAGTCGCCCGTGAACCATACCACCGGCTTGCCTTCCTCTCGTTTCACGGGATAGGTAGGCAGCTCAAGGTTCGTCATCATCGCCTGTAGCGGCTTGAGAGCGGGGTTCTCACTGGCTGCGATACCCTCGGCGGCCGAGCGCGCGTTCATCTCCGCACCGAAGCGCGAGGAGTGGATATGATCCATATAGAAATGGTATTTCTCCTTCCATTTGCTGTATGAGTCGAGCTTCCGTCCACTGATATCATTGAGGTCGATGAACGGCACGCCCATTTCAGCAGCCACTGCCTGGAGCCATTGGGTATGAATCTTCCTGACGATCTTTCCCGTCTTCGGGTCATAGTCGTCGCGCGGCGTGAGCGACATCAGGATAGGATGGGCGCCCTTGGCCCAGCAGTCGCGGATATACTTGCGCATATATTCGCCATAGGTATAGACCGTCTCTTTGACGCCCGTCTCCTTGATCGTCACGTTGAGCGAGTCGTGTCCCACACCGGGTATCGATGCGCGGGCACGTCCACTGTCATAAGGACCATTGTCGTTATGACCGATAGAGATGATGACCCAGTCGTCCGGCTTCAATGCCTCACGGATAGCTGGCCATAGTTTATTGTAGAACGTGCGGCTCGACATGCCGCCAAGCGCCTGGTTCTCCACCGTTATCTTGTTAGGATCCCAATAGAGATGCTCATAATAGCCCCAGCCCCACTGACCGTTGTTGCCGTTGCCAAGCGTACCGTTGCGCATCGTGGAGTTGCCTACGAGAAACAATACGGGATTGTTGCCATGACGGCTCGTGCCCGGCTTGATGCGTGCCATCATCGCCTTATTGATACTGTCCGGCGTGTTGTCAATGACATGGTTGACATCTTCCGGCGCTGCCGGCACATTGTTCTGTGCCATCACCGCCCCACAGGTCATGGAGCAGAGAAACAATGAAAGAACTGTCTTATTTATTGTCTTCATCTTTTATTAATTACTAATTACAAATTACTAATTATTTATAGGGAGGCTGATTGTAGGCTACATTCTGCCAGGCGATGCCCATGCGGTACATGTGGTCTTGCAGCAGTGTCACCATGCGGTGCGTGGTAGGGATCTGCGACATATAGATGTACAGAATCGACGGATCAGTGGCGTCGCGATAGATAAGTTCCTCGCGCCAGTCGCCGAAGAGGTCACACTGCAGGCAGGGATTGCTCTTCGTCCAATTGTTCGATGCCGGATTGCCATAGCCTCTGAACGACTGTGACGGCCGCATGAAGCCATAGACCTTTCCACTGCCTGGCCGATGCCGTCCTTCTTTAGTGATTCCCGAGACATAAGTTGGCGTTTCATCTTTGATCTCTCCCCATATTCCTAAGGTGTGTCTGCCTTCTGGTGTCCATTTCTGGATGTTCACACCATCCTGCAACTCATCTTGCAGGTCTCCGTCCCAATAGATACGGAAATTCATTGAGGCCCGCGCCTCCGACACCACATTGCCGTTGGCAGCACTGCGGATATCCGGGTCACAGGCGCTCCAGAAATAATAAGCCTTTGTCGCAGAGTCGACCTGTGCCGTGAGTCCACGCCCGTTGTCGTCATCATTGTCCCGGCCGTGAAGTAATATCTCTCCTGTCCGAGCATCATGCACATCCCAGGAATCGGTATGATGACTCTCATGAACGTCAAAGACCTCCAGTCCGGGCCGCGACGGGTCGAGGTCGGCGAGATGCACGGCATCGCCATGCCCGTAGCCCGTGGCATAGAGCAGACGTCCGTCGCCGTCAAGTGCTGCCGAGCCCCAGATAATCTCATCGCGTCCGTCGCCATCGACATCACCCACGGCGAGATTGTGATTGCCATTGCCAAAGAGTGTGGCACTGCCGCGTCCGCTTGTCGGAGGTGCTGCAGTATAAGTTGTCTTATGACCAGCAGCATCCGTGACACAATATGTCTTCGTGTTCCACGACTCATGCAGCCATTTGGTATGAATTTTTTTGCCATCAAACGACACCGCCCAGCCGAAAGCATAGGTATAATAACCGCGAAAGAACACAGCATCGGGGTTCTTGTCCATCCCGTCGAGATAAGCCACACAGGCGAGATAACGCTCACCGCGGTTGCCGTGCTGTCCGTTATCCACAAGCTTCTTTCCCGTTGCGGGTACGTTCCAGTCGAGATGTCCGTCAGCAGCGCCACCTACTGTCCCGTCGCGGTTAGGCTCGTAGAAAACGGTATGGATAGCGTGGCCGTCCAGTCCACTGAACACCGTGAGATATTCTTGTCCGCCACAGACCCGTCCGTGGTCATTGCGCCAGTCCTTGTTGTTGTCGACCGAACGAATCGAAGGATCCGTCGCAGCCTGAGAGACAAAGGCCCCCTTACCGTCGAGTGTACCAGGCGCCGTCTTGCACATCATCTCAGCCCGGCCGTCACCATCAAAATCGGCCACCATAAACTGAGTATAGTGAGCGCCTGCCCTGATATTCTCGCCTAAGTTGATGGTCCACAAGCAACGCGGATCGTTCTGCGGGTTCTCCATGTCAAGCTTATAACATGAGATAAAGACGTTGCCCGTATATCCGTCGCCAGAGTTGTCACGCTCGTTCGTCGGCGACCATTTGAGGAAAAGTTCATACTGTCCGTCACCGTCCACATCACCGATAGAACAGTCGTTGGCAGTATAGGCCCACGAACCTTTGTCTCCTTCAACAGCAGGAGGAGGCGTAACATGGAGCGTGAGATAAGGCTGAGTCCAAGGGAGGACAGCCTTGCAAGGAACATTCTCGCCCGCACCAATAACCTGCCAACGCGATGCCGGAGTGCCCTCAACAACAAGCGATGTTGCACCCGTGATATTGCGCTGATACACTTTTCCATCTCTAAGCAGCGTGAACGGTGCATCCTGAGGATCGCTCTTAAGCAACCGCCAGGATACAAAATATTGGCCCTCCTTCTGCCCTTTGGCAACGACAAGGCCCCTGCCCGGCGACTCGTTCTGAGCCAAGCCCGGCAAGCATAATAGGAAGGTGGTTATCAGTACAAGAATGTTTCTCATCTTTAGTTTCAAGATTACAAGTGCAAATTTAGCAACTTCAACCATGTCTTATTGCCGCTTTTTGTTCATAAACTTGCAATATTATTCTTTTTATTACCTAATTATCGCTACCTTTGCATGACAAGGGGCAAGAAGCCCGTGCAATCAGATTAAACAAAGACTAACAACGCTATGCATAACAGATACTATTCTTTCCTTTTCATTATCAGTCAAGTCCTTTTAGGTCTGACTCATTCCTTACCATCTTTTGCCGACGACTTTGTCGGTCACTACGATGTACGACGCATTTCCATCTCGGACGGTCTGCCCGGCAATACCATCCGCGACATCCGTCAAGACAGCAACGGTCTGCTGTGGATGGCAGGAACAGGAGGTCTGGCCTGTTATGACGGCTACCGCTTCGTCAGTTTCAATCAGTTCGGTGGCCCTTCCACTTTCGGCATCCCACGCCATATCGGTAAACTCTACATCACGCCCTCTCACGATCAGCTCTGGCTGTCCACCGCTACCTATAACCAGTTCTGCTTCGACTTGCAGCGCGGTCGATTCATCGACTACACAGGACGCGGCGACGAGGACCGGCCCTATCGCAAACTCATCCCTTCATCCAACGGAGTATGGCTCGTCAGTAACACCTATGGTCTACGCCATGTCACAAAAGACAATGACAGATATGTCTCAACAGATTTCACTGCCAACAACCACCGTCTTCCTGGCAACCAGGTAACGAACATCGCTGAAGACAGTAAAGGGGATATCTGGGCAGGCACCGACAAAGGACTGGTCAGAATAGACCGGCAAGACCGCACGCTGACACTGCTGAAAGGCAAAAAGATTATGGGTTGTTATGCCTTTGGTGATAAAGTCATCGCCTACGTGAAGAGTGTGCAGACCGCCTTTGTCTTCAATGTAGAAGGACGATTGCTCAAGAAAGCGCCATTGCCTTCTGCCTTAGGACACGTCAATGCCATCAGGGGCACGATCAACTGGCAGGGCAAATGGATCGTTTTCACAGGAGTGGGCACCTTCGCCTTGGACATGCGGACGTATCAGTTCTCCAAGCCCGCTGACTATCAGATACCCAATGGGACACGCTATGACGCCATTGGCGACCTGCAGTTTGTCGGTAACAGGAGCGGCAACCTGTGGATCTTCCCCGAGCGTGGCTCTGTCCAAGTGCTGCATCTCTTTGATAAGATGAACCTTTCTCGTGAGAACAACCGCATCTTCTCCGTCACACAAGGGAAAGACGGGCTCTATTATATAGGTTCTTATGGAGGCGGACTGTTCGTCTATAATCGTGCCACAGGCAAAGTCACTCAATACACTGCCAATGACCGGGACCCATTGATCCTCACCAATTATATCGTCTGCGTTACCACTGACCGCAGCGGATGCATCTGGGTGTCGACAGAGAACGGTGGCGTTACGTGCTTGGTGCCCAGTGAGAACATTGCCGAATACCAGTTTATAGACAATACGATCTTAGGCGACTGGACCAACTACATCCAACGGCTCAACCCCATGCAGGATGGCTTCCTGAATGTCGAGACCAAAGCCAGAGATCTTTACACCTATAATATTCTTACTGGTGCTTTTTCCCTCAAAGGTACTGCCGGCCAGCCGATCACCGAATCCCTAATGGATGGTCAAGGACGGCTGTGGCAGACTACTTTAGGACAGGGAGTCATGATCAATGGCAAGCCGACAGAGGTCACAGCCAATGGGAAGCATGTTGAGACCATCGACTACACAGCCTTAGCCAAAGATCGTTATGGTCGTATCTGGCTTGGGTCCAAAGGGGCTGGACTGATGTTAGTGAAGACTGTCAAAGGCAACACTATCTACACAGAGCCCGCCATCACGAGCCAGTACAATGAGAGCCGAATCAATGACATCGCAGTGACCGCAGACAAGATATATGTCGCGACCTACAACGGTCTCTATGCCGCAGACCTCAGGAAGCAAGGTGCCCGCCCAAGCGACTTCATGCTCTACCACACAGCAGCTAAGAACTTCCCGGCCGACGAAGTGATATGCCTCTACCCGACGACGCACGATATCGTATGGGTCGGCACCGTGGGAGGTGGTCTCGTGCGCTGCGACTTCTCGCACGGCGTGAGGAACCTGACCTACAAGATGCTGACGACAAAAGACGGGCTGAGCAACAACAACATCCGGTCTATCGTTGCCGACAAGAGAGGGAACCTTTGGGCAGGTACCGATGCCGGCATCTCCCGCATCACTCCCGACGGACGATATATCCGTCGTTATCTACTCACGAACAACGCCCTCAGCAATACGTTCACCAAGAAATGTGCCGTCCGGCTCAATAACGGACGTCTCGCCTTCGGAACAGCCAACGGAATGGTGCTCATCGATCCCACGAAAGACAAGATCGCCAAGGCTCCGGTCAAGACGGTGCCCTTCGTCTCTGATCTGTATGTCAATGGCATCTCTGTTCTCGAAGGCCTCGACTCTGTCATCACTGATCGCGCCCTTCCGCTGACACAGAAAATATCGCTCGATCACAACCAGAACTCCCTCACGTTCTTCTTCACAAGCTGCGACTACCGGAACATTGCCTCTCAGGCTTACCAGTATTACCTCGAAGGTGTCGACCACGGCTGGCGTCCTGTCACCGTGGAGAACCGTGCCGAATACTCCAACCTCTCACCCGGCAGCTACACGTTCCATCTGCGCCTTGTCAACCAGGCCGGGCCGGGCAAGGAACGCACGCTCATCGTACATATCTCCGAGCCATGGTATAACACCATCTGGGCATGGATCTGCTATCTGCTCATCATCGCAGCTATCGGTATTTATCTTTACCGAAATGCCAAGGAACGCCTGCGGATGCATCAACAGGTGAAATTAGAGAAGCAGATTGCCGACTTCCGTACGGAGTTCTTCACCCATATCACCCATGAGTTCCGCACGCCATTAGCCATCGTGCAGACAGCCATAGAGCGCGTGTCTCAGCCCGGCAACCCGTCAAGAAAAGATATCCAGACGGCTCAGCGAGGCATACGCCGCCTGCTCAGGCTTGTCAACCAGTTCCTCGAATACCGTAGGATAGAGACCGGGAAACTGCGGCTGCAAGTGGAGAAAGATGACATCATCTCTTTTGCACAGGACGTCTTCCTCGACTTCCGTGTCATAGCCGAGCAGAAGCATATCACGATGAACTTCACTCCTTACGAAAAGCACGCAGAGATAAGTTTCGATCACCGGCTCGTGGAGTCCATCCTCTACAACTTGCTCTCCAACGCTGTCAAATATGCGCCGGAGAACAGTATTGTCAATTTCTATATAAAGGACAACCAAGGGAAACTCGACTTCATCGTGGAGGACAACGGACCGGGCATCGGCAATGAACAGCTCAAGAACCTGTTCCATCCCTTCATGGAAGGCAACGTGTCGAAAGGCGGTATGGGTATCGGTCTCTATACATCTTACCAGATGGCACTGCTCCATCATGGCATGCTCAGCTATTCCAACAACACCCCTCACGGCGCCCGTTTCACGCTCACCATACCTGCCGACTGGGATTACCAACCAGATGAATATGCTACGAAGAGGCCTACGTCTGCCTCTCAGGAGGATAAGCATTATGAAGAGATCATCCGTGAGATGGCACCGGAAGCTATCAACAGTCAGCGGGTAGCCATCATCGAGGACGATATCGATATGCAGGAACAAGTGAAGACGGAGGTCGGCGCTTTCTTCCAGACCACTGTCTACGGCAATGGCAAAGATGCCATCGAAGGCATCACAGCCAATCCGCCAAGCCTCATCCTCTGCGACATCATGCTCCCAGATACCAATGGCTACGAGATTGTCAAAAAGCTTCGCGAAGAGGATCAATTAAGAGACATACCCGTCATCATGCTCACGGCCTTGGATGACGAGGATCATCAGATCAAAGGATACAAGGTCGGCGCCGACGACTACATGGTGAAACCCTGCAACTATCACCTGCTCATCGCACGTATGATACAGCTCATCACGTGGCATGAGAAAAGAAAAGCGGAACTTCCTGTCGCAGAAGGTCCGCAAACAAATAATGAAGAGAAAACTGTCGATGCATCCAACAACGTCATCTTGACGAGCCGTGCCGACAAACGGTTCCGCCAGCAGGTCGAAGCCGTCGTAGCCCAGCATCTCAGTGACCCGACGATGTCTGTCGACCGCCTGGCGGAGATGATGTCCATGGGCCGCACAAAGTTCTACGGCAAGGTGAAGGATGTCTTCGGAATGTCACCGAACAAATACCTCCTTGCCCGCCGTATGGAAGCGGCAGCTGAGCTCTTGGACGAAGGCAAATACAACGTCTCGGAGGTCAGCTACCAGGTAGGATTCTCCGACCCGACCTATTTCAACAAGTGCTTCAAGGCTCACTTCGGCATGGTGCCCAGCAAATACAAGAAACGGTAAAGTTTAACGTGGATGGCCTATGTATACCGAGGAACAAATTAAGGCGAAGATACGATTCGCCGGCACAAAGAAGCCCTCTATGGATCGCCGCAAACAAGGCCATGACTACCGGTCGGTCAACATGTACATGATTACGATGCACACGGAAGGCTGGCTTCGGCTCTTCGGCACCCTGGAGGGAGATGTGCGCCAACCCTTCGGCGCTGACGACGCTCCGCATATCGTGCTCAGCAAGTTGGGTCAGGCTATAGCACACAACTTCTTTAATCTCGCGGTGTTCCATGAGGAGATCACGGTGATCATGCTGCAGATGATGCCGGAACATTTCCATGGTATTCTCTTCGTGAAGAAAGAGATGGATATAGTGCTCGGCAAGGCGCTCAACAGCTTTAAGGCAGGCTGCCGTAAGGCATTCCGCAATCTGTGCCCGGAGGTCTATGAGGCGGAGAAGAGGCAGCAGACACAGCTAAGCCGCTGGAGGAAAGATAAGGAGCACGGCATTCTCTTCGCGCTGGGTTATAACGACAAGATACTGATCCGCGCAGGACAGCTGGCGACATGGGAGCGCTATCTCCTCGACAACCCGCGGCGCCGTATGGTGAAAGAACAGCACCCAGAGTTCTTCAGGGTACTGAGGGAGATAACATGGAAGGGGATGACGTTCTCGGCGATAGGTAACCTCTTTCTCCTCCGTCATCCGCAGCTACTGCAGGTACAATGTTCACGACGTATGACGGCGGAGGATATCGAGGCTGAGAAAACCCGCTTTCTCTGCCTCTGTAGCAAGGGCGCGGTGCTCGTCTCGCCGAGAATCTCACCAGGCGAGAAGGCTATCATCGACGCAGCCTTCGACGCCGGCTATCCGGTGATCATCATCAAGGACAACGGCTTCGTGCCTCTTGAGAAGCCTCATGGTCGTGCCTTCGATGCCTGTGCCGCCGGCCGTCTTCTGCTCCTCGGCCCCACGCATCATAGCAACGAGCGGCAGCACGTCACCCGCAGCATCTGCCTCAGCATGAACGACATCGCCCGGAAGATATGCGAGAGCGAGCAGCCTGAAGAGCCATAAGGCCGCCCCTCCTTAAGACCGCCGCGCTGAGCCTTAGAGCCGCCGCGCTGCGGCGACATACGCAACGCAAGCAGAAAAAGCCACCCTTCGTGCGTAGCTCTCGTGCGCAGCTCCGCCGCGCGTTGAGTATGTCGCCGCAGAGCGGCGGCCATAGACGCTCCGTGCTCAGCGAGCCTGCAGCGCCAGCCGCGCCGTGCGCTTTCCGTCGCTGACCGTGACCTTGACCTTTCCTCCTTTGTTGCCGCTTCGCAAGATGACGAGGGCAGAACCGTGGTAGAGTGATCGACTGTTGCCGGTGAAAGGCTCGTTGCTCGTGATATCTCCGTTGTCGACCGCCACGATCTCGGCGTCACCCTCGACGCTGAACGTCAGCATGTCAGAGGCCTGCGGGCACTGCTGGCCGTTCTTATCCACAGCCTGGACTCGGATATGCATCAGATCCATGCCATCAGCTTTCCATGCCGCCTTATCGGGCGTGAGGGTTAGCTTCTTTACCTCTCCCGCCGTACGGATGGCGTGCCGTGCCACGACCTTGCCGTTGTTGAGAGCTACAGCCTCAAGCGTGCCTGCCTCATAAGGGATGTTGTCCCACCGGATCTTGTCACGCTTATTGATGTCAGTGCTGTTCTTCTTTACGCCGAGGCTCTTGCCGTTGAGCAGCAGTTCTACCTCGTCACAGTTGGTGAAGGTGTACAGACTGTAGCGTTTTCCCGGCGTGAGGTTCCAGCAGTCGGTCAGATTATCGGTGCCCGTCGTGATGCCGTTCCATACTTTCCCTTCAGCTTTGTCCAGGACGACACCGATGTGCACCGTCGGCTCCGTGGAGAACATCGACTTGATGAGCCAAGCCCGCGGCTTCGGCTGCAGGGAGGTATCGAAGGCACCATTGTCCCAGCCTTTCTTCGGCCATCCCTGGCTCTCGCCGATATAGTCGATCATCCCCCAGTAGGCGGCACCGATGACCTTACGCAGGTCCATGCCGAACCAGTTGGGCCCCATCGCCGCCATGCTCGCCTCACTCTGATAGAACGTCATCCACGGGAAGCGGCGGCCGTCGCCGGGGAAATACATATACCGGTAGTTGTACGCCTGGATATCGGTGTTCATGGCGAGGTCGCACGGCAGCGAGTCGGTCTGCCAGTTACGGTAGCGCGGATGCATGGCGACGGTCGTCAGACGCGTGCTGTCGTATCGGTGGACGAGTGTCCGGAGCAACTTATAGGGTGTCACGCCCCAGTCGCCAAACGGCAGGTCGGCGATCTGCTGCAGTTCATTGCCGAGGCTCCACAGCACGACCGAGGGATGGTTACGGTCGCGCTGCACCCACTCGGGGATGTCATACTGCCAGTGCTCTATCCACGGCTGGCGGCCGCCACCGTACTGTGTCGTCCATTTATCGTAAGCCTCGTCGATGACGAGCATGCCGTATTTGTCAGCGAGCTTATACAGATCCTCACTGTAAGGGTTGTGCGAGCAACGGATATGGTTGAAACCAAACGACTTCAGCAATTGGATGCGCTTCTCGATAGCACGCGGGTAGGCAGCGGCGCCAAGGGCACCAAGCGTATGGTGGTTGGCAATGCCTTTAAGCAGCACCTTCTTACCATTGAGTTTGAAGCCGAACTGCGGACCGAACTCTATCGTGCGCATGCCAAAAGTGTCGGAGACGCGGTCGAGAACCTTGCCGTTGTTGTCCGAGATCGTTGCCACGACAGTATAAAGATAAGGATCGTCGAGGTCCCAAAGATGGGCATTGGCAAGCGTGATATCATTAAGTTTATACTCGTTGCTTTTCTTCATACGCTGATACTGCAGGTCGTTGTCACTGTTAGCAACGACATGTCCTTGCGCATCCAAGATGTGAATATTCACCTTGCCCGTTTTGTCCTTGCCGTAGTTGGCAATGGTTGCCTGCACATGAACCGTCTTGTTGTCGGAGGTCGTGATATACAGCGGATGACGGTCAAAATAGATTGTCTTCGGTGTGATGATGAACTTCACGTCACGGTACAGTCCTGCACCGGTATACCAACGCGAGTTGTTCGGGTTACGCGTGTCGGCTTTGACGACGAGCGTGTTTTCCTGACCATATTTCAGCAGGTTACTGACATCGATGCCAAAACCGAGGTATCCATATTCCGTGCCACCGATACGCTGTCCGTTGAGATAGACATCGCCGACGAGCATGATGCCGCCAACCTCGAGGTCTACTCTCCTACCCTTCCAGGAAGCGTCAGGAGTGAATGTGCGACGGTACCAGCCGATACCCATTTCCTTGAAACCACGGGCGGAGAGACGACTCTTGACATTGGCTGCCAGATCTGAATTGTCCGCTTTCTCGTCTTTGGCGGGTGCTACCCACGGTTGCTCCACAAGGAAGTCATGCGGCAGGCGTACAGCTTTCCAGATGCCGTCGCCCTGTGTCGCTGTAGCAGGTGTGAGTGTGGAACGACTGAACTGCCAGTCGATGACATTCACCGTGTCACGCTGGGCAAAGGCCGGGGCTATAGCAAAAGCCACGGCCAAGGATGATAATGCTCTTTTGAGTGTGATATTCATAGTGTTTTTATTGTTTTTCATGGTATAGTTTCCCTTCGTCCGGCACGTGTCAGCAAATCGTCTGACACGTGTCAGCCAATCGTTCGGCACGTGTCAGCCAATTGTCCGGCACGTGCCAGCCAATTGGTCGGCACGTGCCGACCAATCACTCTTCTGCTATTGGGAACAGGTAAGCCTTACGTGCAGGCAATGGCTGCAGCATCCATTGGTCAACGACGATATGGCTGTCGAGAGCACGGATGACGAGCTTGTGATGGCCTGCTTCCATGCCTTTGAGCGAGAGCGTGCGAAGCGCCTGACCGCGCAACACGTTCTCTTTCCACCGCTCGGAGCGGAACGGCTCCTTTAGCGAGAAGACCGTTGGCGTAGCGCCATCGACGCTGATTGAGAAACGGAGGTCACCGTTATCGTTGGGCTGCGTAGGGATGAAGGCTATCGCTAATTCATAGTCGCTGTCTTTCGCTGTCGTGAAATCATAGGTCAGCGAGCCACCTTGAGGCAGCGCCATAGCATTCATACTGTGTCCGAGCATCTCCACTGTCTCTGCGCCCTCTGTAGCCTGAGCATAGTCGCATGCATTATGAGCGATGACACCCTCAGCCTTTAGCGGATGATTTCCACGAGTGTTATAGCCAGCTTCCTCTCCTTTTTTCAGCCATTCTTTCACCTCTTCATCTGTCAGCAAGGTAGGCAGGTTGGGCGCGCCGAAGACAGGGAGATCCCGCGGGCGCATGCTCATCGAGCGCCGCCATTTGCCGCCCGCCATTGTGTTATTATAATAATCGGTCAGGGAGCGGATCTCCTGATAAGCCGACTGGCTTTCGGCACAGGCATGATAGATCTTCGGATTATTGGCAAACATATCTTTCAGTGTAGTGCCTGAAGCCCACTGTCTGGCTTTCTGAGCCCATAACATTTTGCGGGCATGGGCATCGGAGGCAAGAACCGGATAAGCTATAGCAGCAAAGTAAGCATCCTTCAGACGGGCAGGGATAATTTTCCCGACCTCCCTGACCTTGGCAGCGACAGCCGCATAGCGGTCGAGATACCGGTCGAGTTCTCCACCAAAGGCATTCGTAAACGCTGTGTTACGCTGCGGGCTCAGACCACGGTCGTAGAGTTTCTTGTCGAGTTCTGTCTGGCTCCATCCCATAAACTCAGGATGGCGCTCGCCACACAGCCGAAAATATTCTTTCATTGCGGGGAAGAGCTGCGCGCCGGCCTCTTTGCCAAACTGTCGACAGAGCCATGCCTTGTAATGGTTCTCTAATGTATTACCTTTCACGCTGTTAATGTCCCACGCCATATCGAGGAACAGCTCGAGGTCATAGCCTGCCACCTTCGGGTCGTGGACATTGACGATCCACAGTTTCCGCACATTGTGGTCATAGGCTGCCCGCATCTCATTGTAGATCAGTCCGGGCTGCATCGTCGTGAGCCAAAGGAAATCGTGGGGACGGCCCCAGTAGCTGAGGTGATAATAGACGCCACCACCCCCACTCCGCTTCTGCTCCTCAACATCGCTCAGACGCGTCATGTAACCATAGTTATCGTCGCACCACATCAGCGTGACGTAGTCGGGCACTTTCAGACCTTTCTCGTAGATCTGCAGCACTTCCTTATAAGGAATGAAAACCTGCATCTGCTTCGATGGGTCACCGACATATTTCCGCAACAGGTCCTGCTGGTCGTTGATGACCTGCTGCAAGGCATCGAACTTCTCCTTCATGGTCTTCACACCCTCCATCGAGCCATCGTGGATACCACGCATGCCGACGGTGAACATGTTACCGCCCTTGGAGCCTTTGACCTCTTTGAGTCGCTCAATCCAATAGTCCTGTACAGCCTGTTTGTTCGTGATATAGTTGAACCGTCCACGCTTGGCAACATCCCATTCATCGACATTATTACGCAGAAGCGGCTCACAATGACTGGAGCCCACGACGATGCCACAGCTATCGGCCATGGCTTTGTTGCCGGGGACCTTGAAGAATGCCGTTGTTCCCGTATGCATGCCGGGCCAGATAGCATTGGCACGCAGACGGAGCAGCAACTGGAAGATCTTCTTATAAGTCTTCGGCCCTATCGTTCCGAACTTCGACTTCTCGAAATTGCCATAGCTCCAGGGGCGCAGCGACCAGTCCTCATCATTGAGGAAGATGCCACGGTATTCGACAGAAGCTCCCTGCAATGTAGAGAAGTTATCGTCGATTGTGAGTTTGTCCTTATGAGCTGGCACCACATCGCCCCACCAGACCCATGGACTTACACCTGCCATACGCGAGAGTTCTAACAATCCATAGGCTGTGCCACGCCCATTTCGACCTGCAACGATGATCTGGCCGTCATGAACGCTGATATAAAAACCATCGGTCTTTGTTTTTAATGCCTCAACCGGGACGCCCCAAGCGCCCAAACGTTTTAATACCGCCTTCGGAGCTTTGTCCATCTCAACGACATAGATGTTGGCATCGGAGATTTTGTTAGTACGCGTGGCCGCCTTATCCGTTACGGCTTTCATATCAGAAGAGAACATCTGTGAGGCAATGGTGACCACGGGCTCCGCATTCTTCTCAACATAATAAGAAACAGGGTGCTGACCATCATACCAAACGGCAGCCCGGGCATGCAAGGGCGTCAGGACAGCCACAAGGGTCACACCTACGGCAAAACCATTACGTATCGTAGCCATCAAAGCTATTTTCGAAAGTTTAATTTGTCTCATCATAGTTTCTATTTATTCTTTCTCAGCAGATCCACCTCGACGATGCGCAGGGTGACACGACCGTTCTGCTTTCCTACCCGATCCAGGTTGTTGGCTTTGCCACCTCCTAACTCCTTCGTGTCGCCTGTCTCCTCTTTACTCCGGTCGGGTGCTGTCATGCGGAAGGTCAGGGAAGAGGCTTTCACGGGTTTGTCTATTCTCAGATGGCAGTAGCCGAGAGTCGGATAGGTCCAGCCCTGCCAGATGAGTTTCTTGTCAGCATAGATAGCGAGCGGATAGCTCTTGTTGCGCCAACCAGTCAGTTTAATAGCAATCTCATCGACACGCTGCTTGCCGTCGAAGCCATAGGTGATCCAAGCATTGTCGGCTTTTCCATCACTCTTCCACTCACTGTTCTCTGTATCGTCACAGCTCTTCATGGCATCTTGCTGTGCACTTCCTGCCTTGACCCATTTGACGGGCACTGTTTCATACACATCCTTATAGGATGGTGTCTCAGGCGTCTCCCCACGGTCCAGCCTGCAAGGCAACGTGTAAGCAGGAAGTACATGATCAATGTCGACGGCTTTCGTCGTAAGCGTGATGCTCTCCTCCGACAGTCCTTCTGCCGACACTCGCAGTGTCATGGCACCAGCCTCCGTCGTAGAGCGGAGCAGCACGCGGCTCACCCCACACTCAAGGGGAAGACTTGTCTGCCGGATATAGTTACCTTTCTTCTTGTCAGCCGCTATTCCTCCGAGCCATTCGCCCTTGCCTTGCAACTCAAAATGGAGCATGCGGTCATCGAGCGGACAGCGCCGGCCTTGTTTGTCAACGACTTCCACTTGGACAAGGGCCATGTCAGCACCATCGGCCCGAAAGCCTTCGGGATCAGTCATGGCCGTCACACGCAGATGGTCGGGTGCTCCCGCGGTCTCTATACTGTAACGGCTGACCTCATGCCCCTTGCGGTAGCTGACAGCCGTCAGTTTGCCGGGCTCATAAGGGATATTCTTAAATGTGAAGAGATACTGACAGCTACGCTGCCCACGACCTAAGCTCTTGCCATTGAGGAAGAGTTCGACGCTATCGCCCGTAGAGACGACATACTCCGTCTGCTTAACCGTCCCCGGCTCATAGTTCCAATGACCGACGATATAAGTATGGTCTTTCTCCGGTGTGACCCATCCGTCCCACATCACCTGATGGACAAAGAACGCATCCTTCGGGATACGCATAGCATCGACGACACCACTCAGACGATAGTTGGCCTCACCTCGGTGATGGGTGTTTGTATCACTGAACACGATCTTTGCACCACCGGCATTGACGCGCCGGCCTGTGCCGGGCCGCTCGAGATAATAATCGTACCAACGCTCGACCATGGAAGCGGCAAAAGTGTCCATATTATGGTTATATTCCGGTGCAGGTTTACCACGGTAGAGCGGGCCCTCGCCATCGGGATGGAAAGGATAAGACTGACTGTCCCAATACTTCCGCAGGCCCTCGTCACGATGATACTCCATCATCCACATCGGCTTTGTTGCACTCTTATTGACATAGAGCATCTCTCCGCCATATTCGGCCGTACTGTCGTCGAGCATCTCGCGCGAGCCGATGGCGCGGCCTCCGTGGGGGTCAAACTCGTCGCGGATGGCTTTCATCTCTTTCATGTGGTCATGGGTAATACCTTTGTTTCCACTCTCATAGAAAAGAATACTCGGGTTGTTACGGTTATAGATGATGGCATCGCGCATGAGTTCTTTGCGCTGCTCCCATCGGCGTCCATTGACATCGGCTTCGGCATCACCGGCTGGCATCGCCTGAATGAGTCCCACACGGTCACAGCTCTCGATATCTTGCTTCCAAGGTGTGACATGCATCCAACGGACGAGGTTGCCACCCGACTGTACCATGAGGTCGTTGCTGTAGTCGCTGAGCCATGCCGGAACACTCATGCCCACGCCCGGCCACTCGTTGCTCGAACGCTGGGCATAGCCATGAACCATCAGCACCCGGTCGTTGAGCCATATCTTACCTTCGGCAAAACGGGTCTTGCGAAAGCCCGTACGCGTGAGCACGACATCGCGCACGGTGTCATTCCCGACTTCACGCAAGCCTGTCTGAACGGTATAGAGATAGCCGTAGCCCCAACTCCAGAAATGGACATCATGGAGACGACCCTGAAAAGACAATGTCCGCGTCTCACCGGCATGCAACGTGACGGGCTCACTACCGAAAGAGGCCACGGTCTTACCCCCGGCATCTATCCAGCGCGACGTCAGTGCCACCGTATGGTCTTGGTCGTCCTCATTGCGCACCTCTGACTCCACATGGACCGTCACCTCGCGGCGAGGGATGTCATAATCGGTACCATAGATGTAGACGCCCGTGGTCCGGAGAGAGGAATAGAGCGGAAGGGTCTGATAGACCTTGCCCGTGATATGAAGAAAAACGTTCTTCGGGATACCGCCATAGTTGGCATTGAAGTTTTTGTTGTTCCACTGGAAGGTCGAGCCTGTGGCACGTTCATGATAGTTCCAACTGTTGTCGCAACGCACAGCGAGGACATTGGCTCCTTTCATGATATAAGGTGTCAGATCGAAGCCCGACGCCATGACACCGTTCTCCGTCAGGCCGATGTGATGCCCGTTGAGCCAGAGGTCAGCTCCGAAGCGCACACCTTCCAGTTCAATGAAGAACTTCCGTCCTTCAATCTCCCCAATATTGAAATGCTTACGGTACCATACGATGGTATCGCTGAGCTGTGAGATACTGACCTTGAACGCTTCAGCCTCGTTGAAGGCATGGGGCAGCGACACTTTGGTCCATGCAGCATCATCATAGCAGGATGCCTCCGGGCCCTGGATATCACCAACACGCATGAGCCAGCCTCCATTGAAGTTCAGACGCTGACGGCCCACTGCTTGAACGGAGAGAGACAACAACAAAAAGAATAACAAAAGGATAAGATTCTTCATAGCTTTTTCTTATGCTTTTAGGCATTAAACTTTATTGCAAAGTTATGCCTAAAAGTACACAACATCGAGTAGAATCGTGCGTTTATCAGTATTTTTGTTTAAGGAGAAGTTCCTAAAGGTTGGTTTATAAAAGTTTCGAGCTGTACGGTTGAACTTCCTTCTCTACTTATAGTTGATAGTGCCTCGGAGAGGCACACTCTGCATAACCCCAGGCAAGGAGCGTAGCGACGT
>CADBAG010000034.1:0-5468 GCA_902792635.1 uncultured Prevotellaceae bacterium
ATGGAAAATAAAATGTATTTATTACCTTTGCAACCGTGACCTAAAAGGGGGTCACTTTTATATTAGCAAAGGGGTCACTTCTCAATTAGCGCATGCACTCCACGCCCATGGCATAGGTAGCATAGGTAGCCAGTTCTTCCTCAGACATTGAGAATACTGCCGAGCCAAGGATGTTGAGCAGTCCGATAGCCTTCACTATCTTGATGGCGTCGAGAAGGTCCTGTTCATTATCCCATACGGCACCTTCCACACGCTCGATAGCCATCTGCATTGCATTCCAGTTCATCGAGTCAGCATTGGCATCCTTTAGGTAAGAGTAGAAGTTGTATACCACATAGTCGTACACCTCCTGCAAATTATACGTAAGGTTCCTTCCGGGTTCAAACTCTCTCAACGAGTTCTCACCACGTGCATTAAGGAAAGAGAAGAGTGAGCGTTCGTTCTGACCATAGCGTTGGATTGCCTCTGTGATAGCACTCGCTGCAAAAGGATCAAGAGGGTAAAGACTGCGTGCCGTATCGAGGCTGTAAGCCTGCGAAATGAAATGCGTCTTCTCTGCTAAAGTATAGAGCTTCTTGAAGTGATGCTCGTTTGCGATGGGCTTGCCTGATGTATACTGCTTTGATGCAAGATAAAGCAGTTGCTCTACGGGTTCAACGAAGACAATCTCACGGAAACGTCCTTTCACCTTATTCCATTCGTTTCTCTGCTCCTGATTCAGACCCTTAGCATAGGCGTTGAAGTTCTGATGAAGTGTGGTGATGAGAAGAACATGACGAGTCGGGACGTTGATAAACTCCGCCAACTTCTGCATGAAATACATTTCTCCTTCCGGATTCTTCTTGGCGGCATGCTCAAGCACCTTACCAAACTCATCGATGAAGATGACAAGGAACTTACCCTTTGATTTGACTTCGTTATAATAGCTACGAAGGTGGTCAATAATGTGCTCTTCATCACCCACGCATTCAAGTTCTTCACTCATCAGAGTGTCCAAGGACTTGTAATCACCAATGATATCTATCGTCTCAAAAGCACCACTGTCATTGAATGCCTTTGTACTCTTCAGAAGCTTATGTTTTCCTTGCTTCTTTAAGTCTTCTTTCAGAGCAATGAGGAAGCTAGACTTACCGGTACCATAGGTACCAATAAGCGTATATGAATGAACACCACTGCGATAGCCATCGATGATGCTGTCGGCTACCTTCTGAGCATTAGGCGTTACGATATAGTTGTAACCTTCCGGAAATCCTGTCTTGAGGTTAGACGAAAGGCTGAATAACTTATTTGCCATAATATTTGTCTAAAACCTCCTTCGGATAAATCTTTTTCTTAAACTGCAATTGTCTGATGCCGGCAATATCGCTATAGTCAAGGCTATCATGGAAATTATCTGCAATATTCTGGAGCATCGTTATTGTCTCCATATCATTCATGCAGAATATAAGGCCCAGGTTCTGAAGAGCCTCATACGGAATAGTCATGTCATCACCTTTCGACTTGATAATTGCATAAAGGAATATTTCTGGCGCTACTTTACGTTTACCCTCAATATTGAAAGCATAAGTCTTGCCACCATCGTCGGTTTTAATGAGGTCAAGGTCGAGCAAAAGAGCAGAGTATTCCTCAAAGCTATGCGCCTTTGTCGGCTGTACATAGTTCTGTAGAAGTACACCAATATCTTTCTTGACAGTATTCTGATTGAACTGCTTTATTTTGCTTGCCTCTATCATGTACCGACGCACGGCATTCAGCACCTGTGTGCGGTCGAAGTTCTTACGTTCTCTCTGTAGGCGGAGAAAAAGCCAATTGTACAGCGTTGCCTCACCAAAATATACAAGCTGGAAATGGAGAAGCCACAGTGTACCGAGATCCTCAATATATGGATCTTTGCCACTTGTAGTATTCAACAGATAATCACCGATAGCTGTCGGCTGGTCGTTCTCAGTGATGGTGAAGGCCCGAAGCCAATATCTTATAGATGACACCATGTTCTTTCCCACGCCAAGGTCTATGACTGCTTCTGGTTCATTGAATTTGTTGCCATTGCAAACAAAGTCATAGCCTTTCTTCAGCCACAGTGACTTGCACGAAAAAGATTCATGGCCGGAAAAAACATATTTTGTTGTCATTGTGGAAGGGACGTTGCTTATGTTTATTTCAGCCTGGGTAAAAAGAAAGCGTATCCACCTCCGTCCGCTTTCATAACAGGTCGTCCCTTCCACAGTAAACCTAACAGAAAAGCATCAGAAAGGGATACGCCTATAGCAGGCGCATCTCACTTCCGACCAGCTTTCTGTTGTACGATTGTTTTGGAAGGGACAATTCGTTATGAAGCCTTCAGAAATCAGATAGCACTATCTAATTTACCCACGAAAATTTGACTTCGACTGCTTGCGCAGCTTTAGTCAATAGCAAAGTTAAGCAAAATGATTAAGACGAAGAAGAAGTTAAGCAAAAAAAACATTAACGACAGTATTAATTGCCACAAAAACATTATATTTGCATCGTAGTAAACTGAAATTGGTATGGGTAAGATAATTAGATTTTTCAATTACGATGCAGCTCTTGAACATTATGAAGAGGCTATAATCCACATGCGTCGATGGACACGTGGACATGGTCGTGTCAAAACTATTGCTAAACCTGTCCTCATTCTCAGCATCATCAAAGGAATGAAGGATGGAGAGTTTACCAACAATCGCTTTGACTACCATGACCTTAAAAACATTTATGAACCAATCTTTAAGTCTTTCTTCCTTAAAGGCAGACAAGATAGTGCCACTCCATTATACAATCCTTATTACTACTTGCAAACTGATGGGTTCTGGCACTTGTCATGGAAGGACGGTCGTAGATCAACGCTGGCCCCTTCTGAAAATTGGTTAGAACGTAACGTCAACTATGGCTTCATTGACGAGGAGCTATGGATCCTTATAAATAATGAGGAGTATGCCGAACGGTTGAAAGACTACGTCATACGTAATCTCATTATTCAGATGTTCGAAGAAAACGGTAATGATATGGCTGCCGAGGATAAATCAGGAATTAATGTCAAGTCATTGTTGACATTATTATTGGCTATATAGCTGCACGAATGCAAACGAGTCAATCTGCCGAGGTTAATGGTATCTTCTAAGACAAAAGAATTACTATCATGGATAAGGAACAGGCATTAAATATCGTTAGGGATTATAAGAAGGAGGTAGCCAAGATCCTTAATCCTTCCCGTGTACATGTATGGCTCATACAGCAAAGGGACCGCTAATGAGCCCTCACCACTCTACGATGAAGTCACGAAATGGGGAATAGCCGTCTCATAGAAACGTAGATGTAATTTACTAATCATCGCCTGTTCGCAAAAAAACATTTAAAGGTAGATAGTATATACCTTTAAGACGGAAAACTTGCAAGCCACAAGAGCAAGCATAGAAAGTAGCATTTATTATGCCCTATTCCTTGTATTATTCGATTTTATTGCCTAAATTTGCCAACGAATAGCAAATATCGATGATAAAATGGTATTAGAGATCCGCATAAGCAATATGTTCTCATTTCGAGATGAGACTACGCTGGATTTGCAAGCCGCTAAAATCCAGACAAAGAAAGCAAGGATGCTTGAGGGCAATGTGTTCAGCATCAATGACGAGCACATGTTGAAGAGTGTTGCCATCTACGGTGCCAATGCCTCAGGTAAGAGCAATCTTCTGAAGGCTATCAGTGCATGCGTGGAGATGATACGCTCTTCTCATAATTATAATGAGAACACCACATTCGGCTTCTCTCCCTTTAAGTTCGATGGATATGCTGACAAGCCTAGCTCCTTCTATATACGGTTTCTAATAGACGGTGTAGAATACGAATATTCTTTCACCATGACTAACAAGAAGATCTTAACCGAGCAACTTTTCTATTATCCTAATGGCCGTCGTTCGCTCGTATTCAGTAGAGACGAAAGTAAAGGTCCGGAAAAGAAAAACATCTATGAGTTTCAGTCTGTCATCAAGAGACCGATGGACATCGCTGTGAACACGTCTCAGAAGACGCTCTTCATCTCTCGCGCCAGCCAGATGGATCGCGAGGTTGCCAAACAGGTCTATCGTTTCTTCAATGACGAGATTGTACTGGATTATCATCTTCCCTCTTCCTCAGTTATGCAGACACTGATGAAGGAAAGGAAGGCACAGCTGCTTGAAGTACTGCGGACCGCTGACAGTGACATCATTGACGTTCGGATGCAGAATGGCGCTATCACAACCTATCACCGTAACAATCCTTCAGTGCCCTTCGATTTTGAGACGGAGGAATCGGATGGAACCAAGACACTTTTCCGTATGATGATCAGCATGATAGACATCATTCATAATGGCCGACTACTGTTGGTAGACGAAATCGATACAAGCCTGCACACTCAATTGGTCGAGTTTGTTATACGCATGTTCAATAAGAGTGATCATGCCCAACTGATCTATACGACACATAACACACACTTGCTCAACACGAATCTTCAGCGTCGGGACCAGGTATATTTCGTCAACAAACGTGACGATGGTAGCAGTGATCTATACTCTCTTTTCGACTACAAGGACTATCGCGATTCCTATGACATGGAAAAAGCATACCTTCAAGGACGATTTGATGCCGTACCATATATCGCTATGCAAAATATTGGATAACTATGGCAAGGAAAGAAAGAATATCTCGCGGAAAGAAGATGACCCCCAACTATTTCGTGTTCTGTGAAGGAGATACCGAGATAGCATACGTGGAATTGCTGCGTTCATACTATAGGTTGCCAATTCACATCATCGCAAAACGTACATTGCTCAACATCACACCGGCTTTGGTACGAAGATGCGAATCCGCCTATATAGAGACAAAATCTGACAAGACCTTCCTGATGTATGATCTTGACGTACCTACAATGCTTGAAAGACTGAGGAAAGTACCAGATGCCACATTGCTCTGTTCCAATCCTTGCATCGAAGTCTGGTTGTTATTGCATTACACCAATCAACAATCAGAAATCTCAAGTCATGACTGTAACGTAAAATTGTCCAAATACATCAAGCATTACAAAAAAGGCAAGCTTGAAATCTCTGACCAAATATTTCTAATGCAGAATATCTCCATAGCTATAGAAAGAGCTAAGAAACTTAAGGAGTATGCTAACCCTTCATCTTCTGTGTATCGACTCATAGAAGATCTTGAGATTCTGAAGGAAGCAAAGCCTTTCTAAGATTAATGGTCGCCAAAAGGTCGCCAAAACAACATGGTACCAAAATACAAACAATTTATAATCAGCGTATTACAACGATATAAGATACTCCCAGTCGGAGTACGATAATTATTTCGACCTATACGGTTGAAAATTAACGTCCTCGTTGAATAAGCACCTCGGAGAGGTGCCACATGGTTAGCCCCATGCAAGGAGCGCAGCGACGCAGCATGGGGTTATGTACGACGAA
>CADBAG010000034.1:5526-35701 GCA_902792635.1 uncultured Prevotellaceae bacterium
GCTACGCTCCTCACCTGGGGCTAACCATGTTGGCCCCCTTCGGGGACCTAAGCGTCACACGAGATAATAGCCACTAAATTTCAACCGTACAGCTCGAAATAATTTAGTTTTTTCTTGGTATATAACAAAAAAAAATATAACTTTGCCAAAGTTATATCAAGATGTTAAATTTTAAATTAAATTATATGACATTTCTTTGGATGGTTCTAGTTTATATCGCTATTATAAAAGCCATTAACAGTTAAATGCTTTTGCTTCGAATAACGGCGCCTTTGATACTGCACATTAGTGGCAGTGCTTTGTAACTGCCACCAATACGCGTTATGCTTCTAATTTATATCCTTGAATGTATATAATTGAGATATTGATTTAGCATCTTTTCTTCCTCCCAACGCATGTATTGTTCCATAAAATCATAGTCAGGATGGATTCCATCAGCTGTTGGAAGTAAGATCTTTTGTCGCTTTAATCTTCCTGTGCCCATCTTTAATCCATATCCGTATATCTTTCTTTGGTTCGTTATTGCTTGAGCTATAAACAAGCACACGTATTTATTCTTATTATAAGGTCTTAATTTGCGCGTATCGTTACCAAATAATGCTTTGTATGGATGGTAAAAAGAGTATCCGATAGACCCGTTCCTGTTGACAGACAAGCACCCTTCTTCCAATGTATCATTAGTATTGCCAACAAAATACCCTATTCCATTTTGATTAGCTGTAGCTGATACATAGGGGGTATCTCCTTCTATTCTCTCACGTTGATAAATGTCACGCCCTGAATTGATCTCTGCAACTTCTTCGATAGAGAAAGCTTTCCATTGGCTGATACCACTTAACTTAATACCCCCCCCCAGTGCTATCTTCCTTCATTTCACAATATCTCTTATACCTTCCTAGTAGCTCTTTCTCAATGCTCCGCATATATTGCTCCATGAAGGCATAATCAGGGCTCTCGCCATCTGAAGTAGGTAAGAGTATCTTTTCCCGCGAAATTCTCGCGTCTTTTATTTCGCGGTTAAAACTATACTTACCTCTTTGTTTTTCAAGAGATGCAGTAATAAAAAGATATACATATTTGTTAGGTGCTATCATTTTTAATTCTGTAACATGATCGCTTGCAACAAAATGGTAAGGATGATAGAAAGCCTCGCCCACGCTTCCACTATTAGCCCATGATATACAGTTGTTGAAGATCCTTACATTTTCATCATTGCTTACGAAATCATCTACTCCATTATTTTGAGCAGAAGAGGATACATAAGGCATCTTACCAACAATATGGTCGCCGTTCTTTAAGCGCTTTCCCCTTTGGATTAATGGGAATACACGATATAGTTCAAACGCTTTCCATTTGACATCTTTAAGTTGCTTCATTCCTTAACCTCCAGCTTTTTATTAGGGTGTCTTTTTGCAGCAAGCAGTCGCTCTTCTTGTTCTGCTTTGTCAGCAGCCATAACGGGACTCTGCTCTTCTCCGAGAGACTCCTGATAGTTTTTTTCTGAATCGTCGGGTAAGCCGAAGAGATAACCTCGTCCAGACACTATCATCTTGAACTCGAAGGACAGATAGTCGGCCATAGCCTGACGAAAGTCTTCTTCAGTAGGTGGCTCATCGTTGAAATAGAAGTAAGAGTGAAGCCATTCGTCCTCAGCCGTTACGGGAGATTCAACCATGAACTTTGAGGGTACATCCGTAATATCACCGTGCCAGCAGTCAAGCAGATACTTAACTTTCTTGTCATGAGTGCCATTATCGAGCATCCCTATATGAGGATTCAATTCATACCCATCATCCTTAAAGTCGATAAACTTACAACGCTTAGTTGAGCGGTGTGGTATGCGAGCAGTAAAAATAGCTATTACAGGATTGGTGCCGACAGGGTAAAAAGTTTGCGTATTACATGTAATAACCCCTTCGAGCGTGTGATGCTCAAGAATTCTTGCCTTTACAGCTTTATCTTTGTTATTCTTTCCAACCAT
The DNA here is from genome assembly GCA_902792635.1 of uncultured Prevotellaceae bacterium. GTDB lineage: Bacteria > Bacteroidota > Bacteroidia > Bacteroidales > Bacteroidaceae > Prevotella. The sequence goes on from CADBAG010000034.1 coordinate 7,508, forward strand.
CGCACTTTGAGGTACAATAACAGCTACGCGACCACCAATTGCCATACAGTCAAGCAGATGCTCTATGAAATGAAGCTCAGATAGCTCTGCCGTTTCTTTCTTCTTTGCCTGAGAGTAAGGAGGGTTCATGAGGCCAACAGTGAAATGATATCTACGCATTTCTTCAGCGTGAACCGTAAAGAAGTCGCGACATTCGAGATTGCTCTTTCCGTCACCACGTAAAATCATATTCGTTGTAGCAATAGCGAACATCTGCTCATTCATTTCAATGCCATGCAGTTGATGTCGCTTTACATTTCGTTTCATTTCCTCGCGTTCTTTACGAAGCTTAGGTAAATGATCTATTTGGTTAAGCATCATACTCATAGCAGCTATATGGAAGCCACTTGTGCCACAAGTAGGATCGAAAACTACATCAGAATAGCGTACATCCACCAAAAGGCACATGAGTTGTGTTATATGGACAGGTGTGAGGACAATTCCAAGACCTTTACCATCACCAGCTGAATATGATAGAAACTCGCCATAGAAACGACCGAGTACGTCTTCTGGGGTATTATTCTGAATAGCAGAAAGTACTTTAGAGTGAATATACTCAGCAAAATATCGTAATGGGCTTTTTCCCAAACGCTTATGCTTTTGCGAGAGGTTGGGTCTTAGCTTTATAAACTCGAATTGATGCAACAAGCGTTCAACCTTGGGTTCAGGCATTGCTTCGACTTCATGCCTTACATACTCTTCTATTGCTTCGTATATTTTCTCACCATCTGAACGTCTTTCCTCATCAGAATCTCCTTCCCCACAAGTTAGGTCAGAAGTAGAGAATCCCCTTTTGCAGAGAGCAAGAAGAAGGCCTGAGACTGCGATAGGTTTTTCGTTCTCAGACAATGAGCCATAGTTTCTCAAATCTTCATGTAGTTGCTGCGCACGTGAGAGGATACTTTCCAGTTCCATCTCGCGCTCCGTTTTTCCACCCAGTACTTTGCTTGTATAGTAATCACGGATAGTAGATGGTGAAAAGTCTTGGAAAGTCTTTACAGTGGGCATTACTTTATAGCGATGCTCATTAACAAAGATAGGTCTTATTATAAGAGAATCCTTATCGGTCCCCGAACAACCGAAAGCAAAGATTTTTTTAAACCCAGTCTTTGAGGCTACGTTTTGGGCATAATGAAGTGCTCCATTTTCAGCGTAGTCAGTTACACTTTCCCTATCAACCAAAAGAACATCGTTCTTTTTTTCAGGCATATAGTTAGCCTGATATTTGGAATTTTTCTTATCCTCAACGATTATGAGAAAATCACCTGATTGACATATCCATTCAGGGTAGCCAGCTCGACCCGTAAGTCGTTTGGATGCAGTTCTTAATGCTTCCTCTACCTCTATTATTGATGACTTTTCGGGCTGAGGGTTTAACTGAGCTTCCCTCATGAGATTATATACAATAGTGTCAGTTGTTTTCTCTGTTGCCGATGTATGCATTGGTATTCTAAAATGATTATTTTGTGCAAACTTACCACATTTTTCTGAAAGAAGCAAATGCTTAATATAAAAAATCATTTATCGTATGATTAGGCATATAAAGAGAAGAGGGTCTGAAGTCGATAGATTAAATTTCTCACTTCAAAAAATAATTTAGAAGTCAGTGAAATACGTCTTCCTGAATCAGCAGGGATGGCAAAGCTGCACGTCTGCTCTGCAAACGAGTGTAAATCCAAGCTCGCTTGAGATTTACCGAGTGAAGCTGAGCCTGTTCTATAAAATCTGGCCATAACGACGTGCCTGCACGAATCTGATGCCCCTGTACGATCGTTCATTGCTCCCTGCTGCGGGTTTCCATTTTTAACATTTCAACATTTCAACATACTACAATAAGGTCGGAAAAATTCTACAATTCTACATTTCTACATTCTACAATAAGGTCGGAAACAACAAAAGGCGGGCCCATTAGGTCTGCCTCTATTGCTTATGGTTCGTCCATTTTCGGGTTGATGGGGTCACACAACCTCGAAGAGGTTGTACATGGTTAGCCCCACGTGAGGCGCAGCCGAAACGTGGGGTTGGAAATAGGGCGAATGACTTGAAAACCGGCCTCGAAGAGGGCGAACATGGTTTATACACCTATCAGCTATAACCAGCATCCCGCTCATGTTCGCCCTCTTCGAGGCCGACAGGTCAGGTTTTAGGCTCCCATCCAACCCCAGGTTACGTCGCTGCGCTCCTCACCTAACCTAATTGGCCCCCTCCGGGGACCTTATCAATCCGAAAACCGGAAGAACCAATAATTATTCCACGACGATCTCTCCCTTGTCTGTATAGTGCAGGGGCAGGACCTTAAGGCTGCGGAGCCATGTCGTGCCTTTGGAGGGCACGCAATCGTGATGGAAGAGGTACCACTTGCCTTTATACTCAACGATGCTGTGGTGTGTCGTCCAGCCTACGACAGGCTCGAGGAGCACGCCGCGATAGGTGAACGGTCCGTAGGGGTTGTCGCCCGTGGCATAGCAGAGCAGATGACTGTCGCCCGTGCTGTAACTGAAATAATAGGTGCCGTTGTACTTGTGCATCCAGCTTGCCTCGAAGAATCGGTGCGGGTCATTGGCGGGCATCACGGTGCCGTCGGGGTTGAGGATGACGACGGGCTTCGAGAGCTCAGCGAACTGGCGGACGTCATCCGTCATCCGTGCCACACGGGAGGGCAGCGGTGCCTCGTCGCCTTCCGGCAGATGCTCGTCCTTGAGCATGATGTTATCCTTGTAACGCTGGAGCTGACCGCCCCATATACCCCCGAAATAACAGTAGATCGCTCCGTCGTCATCCTTGAAGACGCACGGATCGATACTGTAAGAGGTGCGGATCGGATTGTCGTCGGCCTTGAACGGTCCTTCCGGCCTGTCGGCAACAGCCACGCCGAGGTGGAACACGCCGTTATAGTCCTTGGCGGAGAAGATGAGATAATACTTGCCGTCTTTCTCCACGACATCGTTGTCCCACATCTGCTTCTCAGCCCATGCCACATCCTTGACATCGAGGATGACACCATTGTCCTTGACGGGTGAGGTCATGGGGTCGTCACCCTCGATGGACAGCACATGGTAGTCGTGCATCTGGAAATGGCCGCCGTCATCATCGAAGGCCTCACCTGAGTCCCAGTCGTGGGAGGGATAGATGTACAGTTTGCCGTTGAACACGTTGGCAGAGGGGTCTGCCATGTAATCGTTGGGGAATAAGTATCTTGCTTTGTCCATAATGAATTATTTTTATTGCCATCCGGGGGTTAGGGCGCCCACAAGGGGTGCCCCTACGGGATATCATTATTCGAAGAGTTTCTCGATTGTTTTCACGACGGGCTTCTCTTTTCCTTTGCGGTCGAAGAGCAGCGGGTAGTTGGTGCGGCCGGGGACGGGCCAGTCGTTGAGCCACGACGAGGCGTCGGTGACGCCCCAGAGGGTGACGCGCTCCACATCCTTCGCATATTTGCGGTAGAGACGGAAGAAGGCGAGGTAACGCTCGTTGAAGACTCTCTGCGCCTGACGTGTGAGACCTTTCTTGTAAGGATCCATCGTCTTGGCATAGTCGGCATGCTGACTGATCTCCGCACCGCCGAAACCCTGTGGGTTCGGCAGCATGTTGAGGTCGAGCTCCGTGAACTGCACCTTCACGCCTTCATTGATGAACGCCTGGATCGACTGCTCATAATCCGTGAGGTCGGGGTAGTTGGTGCCGTTGTGGCTCTGCATGCCGATAGCATCGATGCGTAGGCCCTGGGCTTTGAGCTCCTTGATGAGCCTGCAGACGGCCGCGCGCTTCTCCGGCTTGGAGAGCGAGTAGTCGTTGTAGTAGAGCTCGACGTTCGGGTCTGCGGCATGCGCGAAACGGAAGGCGAGAGGGATATAGTCCTTGCCGATGATCTTGTAGTAAGGTGTCTCGCGGTAGGAGCCGTCGTCGTTGAACGCCTCGTTGACGACATCCCATCCTTTGATCTTGCCTTTGAAATGCTGAACGACGGTCGTGATGTGATGATACATGCGGTCGATGAGCACCTCACGCGTCACGGGCTTGCCGTTGCTGTCGGTGAACATCCAACGAGGTGGCTGGGAGTGCCAGATGAGACAGTGGCCGAAGACGGTCATGCCGTTGTCCTCGCCGAAGCGCACCGTCTGATCGGCGTCGCGCCAGTCGTAGGTGTCTTCCGTAGGATGGATGACCTCGCCTTTCATGCAGTTCTCTGCCACGAGCGAGTTGAAGTTGTCTTTGGCGATGCGTGCGCCGATACTGTCACGGCCCCATACCTGGTTGGTGTTCATGGCGGCGCCGATGTAGAAATATTTGCCAACCGTCGTCTTCAGCGTCTGCTGCGCAGAGAGGGAGCAGCAGGAGAGGAGAAGGAGGGCGGGAAGAAAAAGTTTTTTGAGGGTCATAATGAGCGTTGGTTTTATGGTTTATGCGGGAGGGCAGTCGCGATGCGACTGCATACAGAACGCACTTAGAAAGAATATCCCTTATACGGCAATGTTGCCTGGAACGGGACGGCGGGGAGGCCGTTGGTGCCGCGGAGGTTGGCCTTGGCGGGGTTGTTTTTCCACGCATAACGGACGAAGGCGGGGGCGGAGACCTCAGGACAGGAGAGGAGGACCTCTGTGCCTTTGGCGACAGCCGTGGCGTTGTGGAACTTGTGATCGGCACCGGCGAGCTCAAACTCGTGGATGTTGCCACCGACGAGCTTCTGATCGAAGGTCACCACTACCTCACCGTTCTCGTTCTTAGTGCTGACGGGCTCGGGCGAGAGCGATACCTTCTTGCCGAAGCAGCAGCGGTCGAGGGCACGTGACACACGGTCGGCGACCTCCTGCTTGCGCAGCGGATGGATATCGTTCCACTCACCGAGGTCGATGGTCACGGCGAGGGCTGCATGCGGGTCCTCCTGGGCACCTAAGCGCTGAGCCTCACGCACGCCGGCCCAGCCCGTCTCCTGCGGCTGCTCCGAGGGAGCGAGGAAGTTGGCGAGCTGCACGATGACAAACGGCAGGTCCTTGTCGTTGAACAACGTGCGCCAGGAGCCTTTGAGCTTACGCAGCATGGGGAGGTACTCATTGACACGGTCGGTGTTCGACTCGCCCTGGTACCACACGGCACCGGCGAGAGTCATCGGTGCAAGGGGATAGAGCATACTGTTGTACATCACTGTGGCGAGATTCTGGATGCCGACGTCGGGCAGCGTCATCGATGGCATCGTTGCTCCGACATGTCCGTGCCAGCTCTCTCCGAGGCGGAGCGTGTCAGCGTCGCTGAAGACGAGTGCACGGAGCTTGCCGGAAGTGAACGAGGCTGTGCCGCCTTTGTTGATGAAACGGATGGCAATGACGTTGTCACCCTCGTGAAGCAATCCTGCGGGGATGTTGTAACGGCGTGGCGGGTACTGATAGTAAGTCACGCCGACCTGCTGACCGTTGACGTAGGTGTAGTCGGCATCGTAGAGCGTGCCGAGGAGCAGCAACGCAGCCTTGCCGGCATGTGCCTTGTCGATATGGATATGTTGCCGCATCCATATTGAACCAACGATGCCTCTGCCGTTTTGTTGTGCCCACGTCTTGGTATATTGATCATAGAGCGGCCACTGACTGTCGTCGCGGGCGCCCGTCCAACCTTGTTGCAGTCCCGGGTCCTTGCTGTTGAGCTCATCGGTCCACCGGTTGTTCATCAATGCGTTGGCTTTGTTCTGCGTCTCCACATACTGAGGGGTGTAGAGATGGAGCTTATCGAGATAGCGGGGATAGTCGGCGAGCGAGTCTTCCGGCACCCACGCCTCTATCGGTGTGCCGCCCCAACTGTTACAGATGATGCCCTGTGGCACACCCGTCTCTTCCTCGCGTTTGCGGCCGAGGAAATAGCCGATGGCGGAGAAGTTGGCTGCCGATTGTGGCGTGAGACTGTGCCAGCCTGAGGTGTGGAAGTCGGTCTGCGGCCCCGCCACGGAGGCTACCTGATCAACGCGCAGCAGTCGCACACGGTCGTTGCTGTAGGTCTCCGTGAGGCCCGGATACTGGGGCGCCACACGGGAGACGGTGACGTCCATGTTCGACTGTCCGGAGCAGAGCCACACGTCACCCACGAGGATGTTGCGCAGCGTGTCGCGGTCGATGATGAGACTGTAAGGTCCTCCGGCTTTCTGCGAGGGGAGGGCTGTCTTCCAATGACCGTTGTTGTCGGCCGTCACGCGGATGGTCTTGCCGCGGAACGTCACGTTGAACGTCTCGCCTTTATCCGCCGTGCCCCAGACGGCGATGGGCTTGTTACGCTGGAGCACCATGCCGCTCTGAAAGACACGTGCCGGCAGGACCCTCGCCCGCGCCACTACGGACGGGGTAAGGGTCGCCATTGCCAACAGCGCATATTGAAAGCAAATGATTCTTTTGGTCATATCGTATTTGTTCCGAAGATTTTATGTTTCTTTCGATTTACGGGTTGATTTATGTTCCTTTTGATTTTCGGGTTGATTTTTGTTCCTTTTGATTTTCGGGTTGGTTTTGTGAACAACCTCGAAGAGGTTGCACATGGTTAGCCCCAGGTGAGGAGCGCAGCGACGTAACCTGGGGTTTAGTGTAGCAACGGTATGTTGCAAGCCGGCCTCGAAGAGGGCGAACATGCAATTTTACCAGCATCCCGTCAAAGTTCGCCCTCTTCGAGGCCGACAGGTCAGGTTAAACCGCCCGATGTTAAACCCCAGGTTACGTCGCTGCGCTCCTCACCTGGGGCTAACCAAGTGGCGCCTCTCCGAGGTGCTACAGCTCACCTGGGCTAACCAAGTGGCACCTCTCCGAGGTGCTACGCTTACCGAAGTCCGGAAGGCCCGATTTTATTTCCCAGCCAGTCCGTCGGCAAATCCGGCGTAGGTGTGCTTGCGGGTGTAGTTCACGGTCCACAGACCGATAGGCTCACCGGGACGCCAGCCGCTGCCTTTCTTACTGTCGGTGATACCCCATGCGCAGATGCCGTACTGCTGGTCTACGGGGATGAGGGAGAGATACTGCTCCACGATGAACTTATAGTAGGCAGCCATAGCGTGGTGCTCATCCTCCGTCACGTTCTCCGTGTAGATGGTGTTGCCATCCTTGTCGGCAATACCCATGTCGAGCTCCGACACACGGATGAGCTTACCCGTGGCAGCGAGCTTCTTGAACATGTTCGTCACGGCAGCCTCGTTGGCGGCCTGTGTCGTCGGGTTCATGCTGTAGGTGACGTGCATCTGCGTGCCGATACCATCGATCTTCGTCACGCCGTCACTCTCCCAGTACTTGATCATGTTGATGAGTCCGTCGCACTTCGCGTTGTTGTTGTAAGCCGCCTCGAGGTTATAGTCGTTGATGAAGAGCTTGATATCCTCCGGCCCATACTTGCGTGCGAGGGCAGCAGCCGTGCGGGCATAGTTCTTGCCGAGATAGTCCTGCCAGTAGAAGTTTTTATCGGCATCCTCCCCGGCATCGCGCTTAGCCGTCTTCAGCTCTGCAGGTGCAGCGTCCGACATCGGCTCGTTGACGAGATCCCATGCTTTCACCTTGCCGTCGCAGGCTTCCATCATACCTTTGATCCAACGGTCCATAGCCCAGGTGAGGGTGTCCTTCTTCTCCTTGTCGGTGAGCGGGATGGTGTTGGAAGCTACCATGTGGTAGAGCTCCACATCATCGAAATACATGTTGCCGGCGAGGGCACCGAGGTTGAGTGTCAACCGCTTGCAGTTGTCACCCGTCACCTTGGTCGAGAGCGTGAATTCTTTCCACTGGTTTGTGAGTGTGAAAGCAGGGAAGTCACCACGGCCCGAGTAGTTGGACGGGTTCTGGAAGTTAGCACCCACCGTACCTTCGGCATCGGCTTTGGCCCAGAAGTGGAGATAATAGGTCTCACCTTCTTTTAAGGCATCGGAGAAGTCGATGGCGCACTGGCACGACCAGCTGTTGGTCTTCGAGGGGTTGTTCACTTTCATACATTTGCTGCCATCGTGCGAGCCGGAGACGACCTCACGCGTCGAGCTGTTGCCCCATCCTGTAAGCGCCGTGCCATCCTCGAAGTCGGCCTTGTAGTCATTCTTCGGAATCTGAACCGTGGCGGCAGCAGGCGTGTAGAGCTCCACATCATCGATATCGATCTTGCCTGCATAGGCGCCGACATTGAAGAGGAAGCGGGTGGCGCCCTCACCCGTGCATGCGGTCTCAACCGTCACTTTCTGCCAGTCCTTGGAGAAGTTGATGACAGGGAAGTCACCACAACCTTTGTATCCGTTGGGGTTCTGAAATCCTGCAGTGATAGAACCTTCGTTGTCACCCTTGATCCACAGCGTCAGCGTATAGGTCTTGCCTACTTTCAAGGCTTCGCTGAAGTCGGCAGCGACCTGCGCGCTCCAGGAGTTGGTCTTTGTGGGGTTATTGATCTCCAGGCACGCTGTTCCATCGTGCGAAGCCTTACTGATGATCGTGCGCGTGGAGTTGTTGCCCCATCCACCCATTGTCTTGCCGTCGTCGAAGGTGTATTTGAAGACGTCGTTGTTACCGGCAGAACCGGTAGGCACACGGTCTGCAATGAGGCTGTTAAGCCATTTCACGGGCTGCTGCGAGTGCCACACGAGGTTATGTCCATAGACGGAGAGTCCGGCATCGGTAGCGTTCTTGATGAACGTCTGGATCGTGGAGAAATCCATGGTGCCGTCAGCACTGACGACGGAGCCCATCTTGAAGTCGTTGCCTGTGACGAGCTCATCAAAGTTGGACACATCGAGGGCATAGACGAGCTCCTGCTTGTTGAACTCCGAGGCACTCGTGGCACCGCAGAGCTTGAAGTTGGGATATTTGGCCCTGTCGACATAAGTCTTCAGGTCGGCGTAATCGTTCAGATACGCATAGTTGGGATCATCGGTAGAGGCAGTCCGGAACGTCTCGTACTTGTCATCGGCGCACGAGGTGAAGGCTGCCAGAGCCGCTGCCAACATAAGATATTTATATCTTTTCATGTTTCTTGTTTTTAGTTTTTATACTCTGTTGTGAACTCCTGAGCTGCCGTTACACCACGGTCGCGCATGGTGAGCAGACCCTTTGTCGCCACTTTGTTGCCATCGGAGAAGGAGAGCGTGAGGTCATAGTTGATACCTTGGCGCTGTTTCTTGTTCCATGTGCCGGCATCCTGCACGAAGGAGGCTGTGCCGGAGACGGTGAGCCCTTCGGTGTCTGTCGTCACCGTGCCGTTGCCTTTGTCATCAAAGGTAAGGATGAGGTTGGCGGTCAGCGTCGTGCCATTGACGGTGTAGCTCACGGGCCAGTTGATAGCTGAGAGGGAGCGTGTCGTGATGCCTTTCACCACGGTGCCGTTCTCGACCTCTGCCCCACCGTGTGACACCTTTGTCGTGGTGCCGTTGATCGTGATGTCGTCCTCACCTTTCTGCAGGTAATTGGCGGTGTACTGGTTGATGTATTTCACGAGATAGAGCGTGTAGTTCTTCGGTGCGGGGTCCCAACGGGTGGTGTTCGTCAGCTGCGGGCTCTCACCGTCGACAACGGGCTTGCCGGAGAGGATAGAGTCGGCACCGGCCACCGATGTCATCTTCACAGGGATGACGTAGGTATTCTCAATCGATTTAGGATCAGCGAAGAAAGCGTCGTTGAGCTTCACCTTCGTGGCGCCTGTCAGACCACCCCCGTAGTCGAGTGTCGTTGTGGAGAGACTGTAATAGTTCTCCGGCATGGCCTCGACCTTACGGCCGTCACTGAAATAGAGATGGTCGACGAGCGTGGAGTCTACAGCGATCTGCACCTTGGCGTTGGAGCCGTTGTAGCTGCCGCCCATCGTGGCGATGATGCTGCACTCGTGGTTGTTGTCGGGTGTGACATCCGTCGTCTCATCCACACCTAAGACGATGGTGCGAATAGGGTTCTGATAGGCGAAGTAGACCGTCGTATAATCGAAGTCGGGGAAGTCCTGACTGCCGTTCTCGCAAGAGGCCATGAAACCTGTGAGGGCTGCGAGCGAGAGGAGAGAAATATATTTTGTGAGTTTCATAATGAATCTTTTATATGCGCTGTTGGTAATGTTCTACTGGATAATATGTTGATGACTTATTTCCAGCCTTTGTTCTGCTGAAGGTTGCTGAACTTCAGGCACTCGGTGTAAGGGATAGGACCATAGTACATGTAGTCCTTGTAGTCGCGGACCTCAACACTTGGCAGCTCCTTGTAAGTGAGGCTGCCGCTGTCGTCCTGTCCGATCTCCATACCCTTGGCCGGTGCGTTGAGGACACTGAGGTCTACCTTCCACCGTCTGAGGTCATAGAAGCGCTGGTTCTCGAAGCAGAGCTCGATACGGCGCTCGTTGCGGATGAGCTCCCGCATCTTGTCCTTGTCACCTTTGATACTCTCGAGATAAGCGTCGCCATTGTCCAGTCCGATGCCGGCACGGTGGCGCAGCGCCTTGATAACGTCGTAAGCGGAGTAACTGTGTGAGCCTTTGCCCTGTGGGCCCCAGGCCTCGTTAGCAGCCTCGGCATAGTCGAGGAAGATCTCGGTGTAACGCATGTAAGCCGTATAGTGGTAGCGTTTCGTGGTACTGTTCGGATCGAGGTTGACGTCGCTGCGCAGCAGTTTGCGGAGGTAGTAACCTGTACGTGTCGACACTCCGTTCTCGCGGTTGATAGCGTCGCGGTTCGTGCCATAGGTGCCGGTGATGATCTCCTTGTTCGTCGAGCCCATCTTCTGTCCGTTGTAGAGGATGTATTCAGCGAGACGCGGGTCACGGTTGGCGTAAGGATCGGTCTTGTCGTACACACTGTTGGCATCGGTGATGGGATAGCCGTCGACATCGGGGAAGGCATCGACGAGGTTCTGTGTGGGGTTGATGCGGCCTTTGCCATAGAGCGACGGCGGGAAGTCGTTGCTCTCCATGTCACTGCTCTCACCACGTGAGCCACGCCAGATGACCTCAGCAGGCACCTCAGAGGAACCCATGTTATCGATATAAGTCGTGTTGTCGAACCATTTCCATCCTGTGGGATCCATGCCGCTGACGCCTCCGATGCGGTCGAGCACCGTAGCTGCGTTGTTGGCAGCTGTCTCCCAGCTGACGTTGCTGTCACTGTTGTAAGCCGGGCTGGCGGCGAGCAGAGAGAGCTGAGCACGCAGTGCCTCAAGGGCCTTGCCGTTCATCATCCCGGAGAAGTGGGAGCCGAAGGCACGGTTATACTCAGCCATCGTGGCACCGATCTTCGTGTACTTGGCGGGAACGGCGGCATCTGAAGCAATGTCACCGTATTCGAGCGGCAGCCGCTCTAAGGCACTGTCGATGTCGGCCATGATCTGGTCGTAGCACTCCTTGAAGGTGTTGCGCGACTGGTTGAAGTCGGTCGATGAGGTCTCCGGCTGTGTGTGGATCGGGTAGCCCATCAGCTTGCCGTCAGCGGTGTAGCCCGCATGGGCACGCAGCAGAAAATACTGCTGTACGGCGCGCAAGGCGTAGGCCTGACCTTTGAACTGATCGTCGAAGAGCGTGCGTAGCGGCTCGTCGTTGGCCCATTTCACCTTGTCGCAGTGCTGGAGGAAGATGTTGATATACTGGATAGCATTGAACCTCGTCTGCCACTGGCTCATCGGGTCGTTGTCGGAGGCCCAGGATCCTGTCGCCATCTTGAGGTAACTGTTCGACTGGTCGTTCGTCACAGCGTCGTCGGTGGCAACATCGCTTGTCGGTGCACTCTGATAAGGCAGCAGCACGTAAGCGTTGGCGAAGAAGCCCTCAGCGTAGGACGGCTCAGCTTCCATAGCTCCTTCATCGCGCTGGTTCTCGATAGCCGGCGAGAACATATCCTCGCAGGAAGAGAAGAGCGTAGCGGAGAGAAGAAGGGCTGACGCTAAAATATATTTTGTTTTCATTGTGTTTTTCATGATAGTGGATGATATTAGAACAATCACATTAGAACAATCACATTAGAATGACACTTTCACACCTAAGTTGTAGAAGCGTGACTGTGGCGCAGAGCCAACATTCATCTCCATGATCTTGCGGTTCTTGGCAATCATGAGGAGGTTGTTGCCGTTAGCGTAGAGCGACAGGCCACTGACGAAGCTGCCGTTGAACAGATGGCGCGGGAAGTCGTAGGTGAGCTGCACCTTGGCAAGACTGATGCGGTCGGTGGAGTAAAGCCAGAAGTCGGAGTTGGTGAAGTTGTTAGCACCACTGAGCGTTGTCAGACGCGGGTAAGTAGCTGTAGAAGCCGTCTCAGCGGTCCAGCGTCCGCGCACGACAGCGGAGTATTTGTCCTCGCCATCGATCCAGTAGTAAGCGTTGCTCTTGAAAGCCTTAGCCCCGAAGCCGCCTGTTGCTAAGACGAAGAGTGTGAAGTGCTTGTACTCTGCCGAGAGGTTCAGACCGAGGGTCGTGGGCAGACCGTACCAACCGCCTTTGCCGAGATAGACCTGATCCTTACTGTCGATGACGCCATCGCCATTCTGATCCTTATATTTGAGGTCACCGGGCTTGATGTTTCCACTCAGCGCTGTCTGCGAAGGACTGTTCTTGATGTCGTCCTCATCCTTGAAGAAACCGAGGCACTGATAGCCCCACAGTGCATCGAGGGGACGGCCCTGACGATACTGGTAAGCGTCGGCATAGTTGGTGTCGTCGCGCTTCGTAGCTTTCGTGGTGTACCAGGTGCCTGCAAAGCCAGCCTTGAAGTCGACCTCACCGAACTTCTTATGGAAATCAATCTGGAAGTCGACACCCGTGCGGCGGTCGTTGTTGTAGTTGAGATACGGAATGAACGAAGCCTTCGGATAATAAGTATAGAAGTAGCTCGGATAGAGATTGTTCGGCGTGATGATGAGTCCGTTCATGGTGTTGGTGAAGAACGACACGTCAGCCGTCAGCATCTTGTTCCACAGTGAAGCCTTGAGGTTTGCAGAGATCTCCTTGCGCTTGATGAAGGTGAGGTCTTCGTTGGCACCACGCTGCGAGACAGCGGGGTTGAGAGAGACGCTCTCACGCCATCCCCACCAGTAGTCGCTGTTCTGCGTGTAGTTGCCGACATACATGTAGTAACCGCTGATGTCGAGGTCCTCGTTCAGGATGCTCCCACTGACGCTGAGCATGAGCTTGTCGAAAGCCGAGCCTTTCATGAACTTCTCTTTGGCGATATCCCAGCCTAAGGTCAACGACGGAGAGAAAGCCTCGCGATGACCGGGAGCCAGGCGAGCCGAGTGGATAGCAGCGCCGGAGAACTCAGCGTAGTAAGTGTGGTCGTAGTTGTAACCGAGCTGGATGCCGAGGTTCGCATTGCTGACATGATGATACACACCCGACTCACGCTTCTGGAAACCATTGGCCACAAGCATGGCGTTGACATTATGCACGCCATCGAAGGTGCGGTCATAATCGAAGTGCGCATTGAAACTGACGGTGTGGTTGTCGGCAGAGCCACTGATGTTCTGCACACCGGAGCGCTTGTCGAGATTGTACTGTGTCAGTGCTACGATGACATCTTTGCCACCGTAGTTGGACCATGTCGGTGCGTAGGTGGCATAAGAGTTATTGAACGATGTGTTATATGACGTAGCATAGTCGAGGGAGAACTGCGTGTGGAAGCTCAGTCCCGGAGTGATACGGCGCAGATCCATGTTGATGCCGGCATCGAACTGGAACTGACGGCTGGTGTACTTGCTCTTGCCACCGGCATAGTAGTCGGCGAAGACATTGGTCATATCCGACTGGGTGCCGCCGAGGAAGCAACCATCGAAGATGTTCTCACTATTGCTCAGCAGGTTGTGCGCTGCCAAAGCGTTGTTGTCGAGATAGCTCATCGGGATAAGCGGAGCGACACGGTTCGGGCGGAACGTTGATGCAGCCGACCAGTAACTCGTGCTCGAGTTGGGTGTGCGGGTGTCGTAGAACGAGATATCAGAGTTGACAAACGCTGAGATCCAGTCGCCGAGCTGGAAGTCAACATTACCACGCACATCGAAGCGCTCCGTGTAGTCGTCCTTCGCTTTTCCGAAATTCAGATAGTCGCCGTTGCGGAAATAGCTGATGTTGGCGTAATACTGTGCGAAATTGCCGCCACCACTGATCTCTGCCGTAGCTTCACTGCGGTTATATACTTTCTTGATATAATCGGACGAATAGAAGTCGATGTCCGGATAGCGGTACGGGTTCTGTCCACTGCCGTAGTTGTAGATGTCCGTAGCACTGTAGAGCGGGTCGAGGCCATCGTTGGCGCGCGCCTCATTGTAGAGCGTCATGTACTCGGCGCTGGAGAGATACTCGGGGAAGCTCTTGGCTACGTTCCATCCGGTATTCGCCCGCACGTCGATGCGCAGCGGAGCGCGTGAGCCTCGCTTCGTGGTGACGAGCACCACACCTTTGGCAGCCCTGCTACCATAGAGCACGACAGCCTGTGCACCTTTGAGGAACGTGATCTTGTCGATCTCCGAGGGCTTGACGTTGTTGATATCGCGTGGCGCACCGTCGACGAGCACGAGATACTCGCTCATGCCCCAGAGACTGTTGCCGTTCCAGCCACCCACGTAACCCTGCATGTTGTCGAGGGCATAGGTGTTGTAGTTCTTCTTTGTCAGTGCTTTCATGTCCACCACCGACACACCTCCCAAGGTCTCGTCGGCGCTCACCTTGCGGAAAGCTACCGGCACGAGGCTCTCCGTGGAGTCGGCCTTCGTGGTCTCCTGTGCCATTGACGGCAGCGGCAAGGCGGCTATGGCAGAGAAAAGTATATATTGATGAAGATATTTCATAAAAGTAATTGCGTTATATATGTTGCTTTATAGATGCTATATATAAGATACTATATATAATATATGTGTCTCCCGTAGGCTTACCATCCCGGGTTCTGCTTGAAGTCGTTGAAGAGGTAGACATCGTTGTCGAGCAGCGGGAAGCGGTAATGCTTGTTGCCATAGACACGTGTGAGGATCGTCTCTTCCTTCCAGCCTGACACCTCAGCGTCGGCAGGGTCATGGGTCTTGTACCAGTCGTTGCTCTCCACGCGGTTGAACTCCACGCTCGTCTTGGTGTTGTAAGGATAGACGGTGAGCAGCAGCCAGCGGTCGAGGTCAGCCCAACGGAAGCCTTCGAAAGCAAGCTCCACGGCACGCTCACGGCGCACCTCGTCCATAAACTTATGATCGTCGGCAACATACTCACTGCCTACATGTCCGGCACCGACGCGGTCGCGAAGGGTATTGATAGCCTCCTCAGCGGTCTTGCTGAAGTTGGACGACTTAGCCTTGGCCCCACCGTAGGCAGCGCAAGCCTCGGCATACATCAGATAGATATCGGACAGACGCATGTAAGGCAGGTACGTGTGGAGCGAGCCTGACCAGTTGTAGGTGCCATCGTATTTGTTGGCGGTGTGAGGCACGAGCTTCTGTGTGTAGTAACCTGTACGACTGCCGTTGGCTGCACTGCGGATGTTACCACCGGTGTAGAGCTGACAGTACTGCAGATCCTTGTCGGCTGCCGTCGTGATCGTGGTGTTGACATATTTGAAGCCATCGAAGACGATGTCATGATAGAAACGCGGGTCACGGTTCTTGAACGGGTGCTTGGGATCGAAGCCTGACTTCGGGTCGGTGATCGGCAGACCATTCTTCATGCCGTAGTTGTCGACATAGTTGGCTGTCGGCATGTGGATGACGTTGTCGTGCTCAACGAGTGAGTTGACTTTTGTGCCCCATGTCTTGGTGAAGTTCCAGTTGGAGCCATTGTAGTCGGACGACGGTCCGCGGAAGATAGCCTCCGTAGAGCCCGGCATGAGCCAGTTCTGACCGGTCGTATAGAAGATGTCACTGTAGCAGCTCTTGGCAGAAGCTGACTTCTTATGATTGTAGACATCACTGTAGTCGAACTGTGCGAGGGAGTACTGTGTCTGTCCACTCTCCACGAGCTGCAGACATTCGCCGAGCGCCTCGGCAGCACGCTTGGCATAGTCGGTGTTGTAGTTGTAGGTGTCGTGGCCGTCGAGCTCCGGTCCATGCTCGTTGAGCGGGCTGGCAGCCCAGAGCAGCACCTTGCCGAGATAGCCGAGGGCCGCGATCTTGTTGACACGCAGCTGGTTCTTGCCGAGGGTCTTCTTACCCACGGTAGTGTTGTCCCAGTCTATAGGCAGCAGGTCAGCAGCCTTGCGGAAATCCTCTGCGCAGCTGTCGGCACACTCCTGGAAGCTCAGGCGCGGATAGTCGAGCTGCTTGTTGGCATCGATAGGATGCTTGATGTACGGCATGCCACCGAAATACTCCATGACCTCCTCATACCACCAGGCACGGAAGAAATAGAGCTGTCCTGCGATGAGGTTACGCTCCTCCTGTGTGGCGGAGGTCATCTTGTCGAGATTCTCGAGACCGATGTTCGCCTTGCGGATACAATACCAGGCATGGGGCCAGAGAGAGTGGTCAAACTTATTAGTCGATGTCGGGTTACTGCTGGAGCGATAGAGCCAGTCCTGATTATTGGACGACCAGTTACGGTAGTTGCCGAGGTCTATCTGATGCTCGAGGTGTCCATCACCCAAGCCCGTGTTCATGATCTCGTCGTCACCCCAGTTGAAGGACGTGGTCCAATAGCATTTCTCCTTATCGGGAATGCAATTGTATATCTCCTCTACATAGCCTTGGAAGTTCGTGAAGTTGGCGAACGCCGTCTCCTCCGACACCGTGGAGTCGGCTTCCTTGTCGAGGTAGTCGGTGCAGGAAGTCATGCCAGCGGTCAGTCCGAGCGTGAGGGCTGAGTAGATGAATGTTTTGAATATCTTGTTCATGGAAAACATGTTCATAAAGGTTATCAATATCAGTTCTAATAATTAGAATCGATGATTAGAATCCGAGTTTCAGACCGAAGTTGATACGTCTCACTGTCGGGTAGGCACCCTGTGAGCCCCAGCCTGCGAAGTTCGACTCGCGGTCATCAGGCATGCGTGACCACACCCAGAGGTTGTTGCCACTGACATAGAGCTGCAAGTAAGAGAGTCCCATGTTGTGGACCCAGGGCTGCGTGAAGTTGTAAGCGATTTGCGCATTCTTCAGACGGATATAGGAGCCGTCGTAATAGTAGCGGGTGCCATCGGCATAAGAAGCGGGGGTAGAGTTCCAGCGGGACACCGGCACGTCGGCTTCCTCATTGCTCACAGACCACCAGGAGCCCTGGTCGTAGACAGTGTCGAGCTTGCCGGAGAAGTTGGCGAGGCTCACATTACGAGTGACATTGGTCACACCATAGAACTGTACGAAGCAGCTGAAGCCTTTCCACTCCCAGCCGAGCGTGGCGTTGTACGTATTCTGCGGAACGCTGGAGTAGCCGTAAGGAGCCTGGTCGTTGACATCGACCACACCATCGCCGTTGAAGTCGACGATATAATAGTCGCCGGCGAGTTTCTGGTTGTCATTGCTGTCAAACTTAGGACTGCCATAGATATCATCATAGGTGTTCATGTGGTCTTTACTGATGTAAGCCTTTGTCTGGTCGATGGCGTAGCCTGCCTGCTTGCGATAGCTCGGGAGCAGCGGCTGGTCATCTTTGGCAAGCACCTTGTTGACGGCGTGGGTCATGTTCATGTCGGCCCAGAAACGCATCTTGTTGGGCAACACTTTGTTGAATTTCAGTTGCAGCTCATAACCGGAGTTCTTCACGCGACCGAGGTTGGCTGTCGGCGCTGTCTGTCCATAATAGGAAGGCACGGCACGGTTAGAGCCACCGATGAGGATGTCGGAGCGTCTGTCGTTGAAGATATCGACACTACCGATGAACAGTCCATCGAAGACTGAGAAGTCGAGACCGATATTCTTCTTCACTGATTTCTCCCAGTGCACGTCGGGGTTGCCGACAGAAGCCTCACGGTACCAGTGGTAAGGTGAGGTGCCGTGGTTGGTGTCCAGCGAGGTGGCACTGTTCTCGAGATAAGCCCATTGGTTCATATACAGCCAGCGGGTGGAGACATTATCATCACCGACCTCACCGTAGCTGGCACGGAGCTTCAGCATGTCGAGCCATTTGATGTGTTTCATGAACTTCTCCTCCGTGATCATCCATCCGAGGGCACCGGAGTTGAAGAAAGCGAAGCGGTTGTCCTTAGAGAAACGCTCGGAACCATTGTAGGCGCCATTGTACTCGATGAAGTAACGCTGTGCCCAGTTGTACGTAGCACGGAAAGCCCAGTCCTCACGGTAGTGGGCGATCTCACTACCCGTAGCATATTCCTGACGGCTGAAGAGACCCATGGCGGTGATGTCGTTCAGTCCGAACTTACGGGCCCAGTTGAGCTGCAGCTGATAGTTAAGGTCACGGTAGGTCTGACTGTTGTCCACCGTACCGCTCTCCGTGATCCAGGTCACGGGCTGCTGATAGTCGAAACGGTTGTTGTTGTCGTAAGCCGTCTTATACTGTGCGATACCGGTGTCGGGATCAATCCATTTATGCTGTGCATCGTGATAGAGGTCGTTGACGCCGCGACGTGACTCAAGGAACGTATTGTCCCACGCCACCATGGCATGGAAGTTAAGACCCTTGGTGATGAAGTCGAGCTTCTGGTCGAGGGTGAAGTCGGTATTGATACGTGTCGTCGTACGCTTGGAGATGCCACCCAAGGAGAGGTTCTCAGCGGAGTTCGTCACATTGGTACCGGAAGGATAATAACCCCAGGTGCCGTCGGAATATTGTGGAAGGAACACATCCGGTGCGATGTTATAGGCACCGGCCCACTGCTGAGCCGTGCTCCAGTCGGAGCTGCCGGCTGTGGAGTTGTTCATCGGCGCTTTCTGCTCTCCCGTGCTTCCTGCGAGGTTCATGCGGAAGGTCGTGGTGTGCGTGAGCTGGAAGTCGAGGTTACTGCGCACGTTGAGTTTGTTGTACGCATAACCGGCCTTATAGCCACGGTTGTTGGGATAGACGCGGAAGAGGTCACCTTCATTGATGAAATTGATGCTGGCGAAATACTTCACGATTTTCGATCCACCGCTGACGTTGACGTTGGCATTGTATGACATCGTCGACTTCTTGAACAATGCATCCTGCCAGTCCACATTCGGATAGCGTTCGCGCTGCTCCTGCGTGGTCTGGTTGCGGTAGTTGTCGATGAAACTCTGCGGGCGGATATAGTTCCACGAGTCGGAGTTGAGGGCGAGCTCATGCTCAATAGCCTCATTGCGGAACTCGAGGGCATCGTAAGCATCGTACTTGTTAGGCAGTTTCGAAGGAACCTTCATCACCATGTTGACGGTAGCGTCGATCTTCGCCTTTCCTTCCGATCCGCGCTTGGTGGTGATGAGGATGACGCCATTGGCACCTTTGACACCATAGACGGCTGTGGCGCTGGCATCCTTCAGCACGGAGATCGTAGCCACGGAGGCGATGTCGACGGAGCTCATGGAGCGCTCCACACCATCGACGAGTACTAACGGGTCACTGCTGTTCCAGCTGCTGGCGCCACGGATGACGATCTTCGGATCTTCCTCACCCGGCATACCGGTAGAGGCTGTCGTCACCACACCCGGGAGGTTACCCGTGAGGGCGGAGCCGATGTCGTTGATACCTGCGGCACGCTCGAGGACCTTACCCGTGGTCTGCGTGATGGAGCCCACGACGCTGGCCTTCTTCTGCTGGCCGTAACCCACTACAACGACCTCCTGCAGCACTTTCTGGTCGTCGGTGAGCGTGATGCTCATGTTCCGCCCGGCCTTGACCGTCTGAGAGGTCATACCTACATAACTGATGACAAGCTGATCACTCGGCTTGACACCTTTGAGGACGAAGTTACCGTCGAGGTCGGAGACCGTTCCCGTGGCGGTACGTCCTTTGACAACAATAGTGGCACCGATGATAGGGTCACCGTTCTTGTCTTTCACATTGCCATTGGCAGTGATCGTCTGCGCCAAGGAAGCCATGCTTCCCAACACAAACAACAACACTACCATAGACAGTCTACGCAGTTGTAAAAGTTCTTGTTTCATACGTAAATCATAGATCATAATGGTTTTGAGATGTTTTCATTATTTCATTTTTTCATTTTTTCATTTTTTCAATCTTTTATTATTGGTTCTTCCGGTTTTCGGGTTGATATCGGCAGACAGCCTCGAAGAGGCAGACTGCACGAGAGTGCGCAATGTTTTAATAGGCAGGGTCTCTCATAGCGCGCCTAAGGCGCATTCAGCCTCTCCGAGGCTGGAGATCAGTTAACCCGTTCTTTGCCCCACCCCAGACTGCGGTCGCTTCGCTTCCTTAGTCTGGGGTTATGGAAGATTGTGCCTCTCCGAGGCACGACCGGAAGAACCTCATTTTTTCAATCTTTCATTATTTCATTTTTCATTTTTTCATTATTTCAATCTTTCATTTTTTCAATCTCCCTGTTGATGAAGTCGATCTTCTCATCCGTGAGCTCATAGCGGGAGATGATGAACATGGCGAGGACGAGGAGGAGTGCGGGGATGACACAGACGAGCCAGAGGATACCTTGCTGCGCCATCGGTGTCTGCGACACGGCATTGTCCTTGTCGAAATGGACGAGGGCGAGGACGAGACCCGGCACTACCCCACCCAGCGCCATGCCGGCTTTATAGAAGATGCCGGTGAGCGCATTGACGATGCCGGAGATGCGGCGGCCCGTGGTATACTCACCGTAGGAGATGACCTCTGGGACGAGGGCCCACATGTAACCCGTCGCCACGATGACGCCTGTCGACTTGATAAACTGTGCCACATACACGATCCAGATCTTGCTCTTCAGCTCAGGCACCATAGAGACTATATAGAGGATTGCCATGCCGACGATGGCGATAGAGAGGAAGACATAGAACATCTGCTTCTTTCCGATCTTGCGCTTGATAGCCGGCACCATCGGCATGAAGATGAAGGCGGGAATAGAGCCGAGCGCCATGAAGTTGGCCATCTGGTCGGACGTGCCGTTCACATTATATATCATATAATAGCTTCCTGCTGAGTTGCCGACAGCCATCATGGCAAAGGCGGTGATGAAGAAGAAAGCGAGGACACGCAGCGGACGGTTGCGTACAAACTCTTTCCACAGGTCGGAGACCTTGACGTTGGCTGTCTCTTTCTTGTCCATCACGACGCGCTCCTTCGTCTGCGTAAAGCAGAAGACGAGGAGGATCATGCCGGCCAAGGCGAAGCACGTCATCGTGACGAACCACGCCGTAGCGTCGCTCTTCGTGTTCGTCAGACCGTCAGGCGAAAGTGCTGCCACAATCTTCGGTACGCCGTAAGCCACAGCGAGACCTCCGAGGTTCGCCATGAACATTCTGACGGAGGTCAGGACGGTGATCTCATTGGTGTCGCGCGTGAGACTGGCGTTGAGGGCTCCGTAAGGCACATTGACAAGGGTGTAGCACATCGACATGCCCACATAAGTGATATAGGCATAGAGCAGGGAGCCGGAGAAGCCGTCGTAGAAGCAGAGGATGGCGAAGCCCGAGAGCGGGATGCCACCTAAGACGAGATAACTGCGGTACTTGCCGAGCTTGGGCTGGTGCTTGTCGACGAAAGTTCCCACGAGCGGGTCCCATAGCACATCCACGAGGCGCACGACGAGGAACATCAGTGCGGCAGAGGCCGGAGAGAGACCGAACACGTTCGTGTAGAAGAGCAGGAGGTACATGCAGATGGTCTGGTAGATGAGGTTCTGCGCCAGGTCACCTGAGCCGAAGCCTATCCGCTGCAGCCACGAGAGCTTGTAGAAGCCATCCCTTTCCGTACATTGATTATTGTCTTGGTTCATATCTTTTAGTTTTTGAATCATTTAAAAGTCTTTCATGCTGCAAAATTAGGCAAATAAGGCTGACCATGCCTTTTCATTTGTTTCTGTTGCATTTCAATTTGTATCATCACGTCATTTTCTTCTTGTTCAGAGGGGTTTGGTACACCTTTTTTGTTTACTTTTGCAGTCGAAAGCTAAAGACAATGCAACAAATGAAAACGATAAGCCTAAAATTAGTATGCCTCCTCTGTCTCTGTTCGATCCTCTTGCTGAGGGCCGACAACGGACTACTGATACCTGCCGACCAGCTGCCGAGCAGTCTGATCAACTGTATCACGCAGGACCGCTATGGACTGATATGGGTGGGCACCGACTATGGGCTGAGCCGCTACGACGGTTACCACTTCACCAACTATTTCCACGATGCCAAGGACTCGACGTCGCTCAACAGTAACACCATCACAGCGTTCTTAGTGGACCGCGACGGCAACCTGTGGATCGGGTCGGCATTGGGCCTGATGCGCTACGACTACGAATGCAACAAATTTATACGGTTCCGTTTCCCCGGTATCAAGGCAGCACCGCGTGTCTATAGTCTGATAGAAAATAATCGAGGTGACATCCTCGTCGGTACAGCGGGCTACGGATTGTTTAAGGTGCCTCACGGTCTGAACACAATCCGTCAGGTGAAAGGCTTCGTACAACACAACTACGACGACTTCTTCACCTACATCTATTCCGACAGCCGGGGCTATCACTGGAAAGGCAACCACTTGGAGATCATCGTGCGCTATATCTATAAAGGTGGGAGATACTATGCGAAGACGTTCCGCTCGCCTTGTGGCCCACCCATCGCTTTCCTGCCCGACGGCGGGAACGGCCTGCTCATTGTCTGCATGAAAGGCATCGCACGTTACGATTACGGTACAGGGCGACTGTCGGAAATCGATTACGACTATGGCTCCTTCCCCACCGAGCTGACGATCAACACGGCCATCCGCTCCTATCGGGGAGACCTCTATCTCGGCACCACGGAGCATGGCGTCCTTGTCATCCGACGGGGCAGCAGGAAGGTGACACAATATGACGGCACAAGCTCGCCGGTCTTTGACATCAAGACCGCCGACATCAGCAGTCTGTATGAAGACAAGGATCATAACATCTGGGTGGGGTGCTACAGCAAGGGTCTCTATCTGATCAATAATGTGCGCTATGCGTTCCACAACTGGAGCCTCGCCTGGCAGGGCTATCCCACGGGCAACAGTGTATCGTCCATGGCACGTGGCGCAGGGAACGACGTGTGGTGCACGGTGCAGAACAGTGGCGTCTATCATTTCGATCCCGACGGCAAGATCATCGGGCACCCCGCCGCGCCCTCCGGAGCACGTCAGCTCCTGCGCGCCCGTGACGGACAATACTGGTTAGGGACGAACAGTGCCGTGTACCGCTACAACCCCGTTACGGGGACGGCAAGCCCCTGCGTGCATTTCGACAGCTTCGGCGTCTACAGTATGGTAGAGGGCAGCGACGGCAAGCTCTATATCTCGGCTTACAGTAAAGGCCTCTATGTCTATGACCCGCATACGGGCACCACGACAAACTATAACATGCGCATGCGGTCTCCACAGGGCTTTCTCTGCAACGACTGGGTGCGCTGCCTGAAGTTTGACCATCGCGGACTGCTGTGGATAGCAACGTCCAACGGCGTGTCGTGCTTCGACCCACGGACGAAGAGCTTCAAGCCCCTCGGATGGGATGTCATCCTTCAAGGTGTCGTCACCGATGCCTTGGAAGAAGATGCCCAGGGCAATATCGTCATTGGAACAGACAACGGACTGTATCTGTACAATTACTCCACGCGCAAGACCATGCGCTTCCCACACGGCGGTCAGCTCATAGGCAAGCAGGTCAGTGCCATCGTGAAGGATCTTGACGGTAACCTGTGGATCAG
The DNA here is from genome assembly GCA_902792635.1 of uncultured Prevotellaceae bacterium. Classification (GTDB taxonomy): domain Bacteria; phylum Bacteroidota; class Bacteroidia; order Bacteroidales; family Bacteroidaceae; genus Prevotella. The sequence goes on from CADBAG010000034.1 coordinate 31,201, forward strand.
TACGACGATGGGTCTGTGGCAGTATGACCGCTCCAAGAACACGCTCGTCGGTTATCTCAGGGGCTACGGCTTGTCGGCTCACGAATATATGCTCGGCTCCCAACTGCATACGGCAGACGGACGCATCGCCTTCGGCACGAGCGACGGCATCACGATCTTCTATCCCCAGGAGGTCAACGCGAGTGTGGTGAGGGTCGGACAGCCCCACCTCACGGCGTTCATCGTCGACGGGCGGCAGGAGGATTTCCGCAAGACCGACTTCTCCGTGCCTTACAGTGAGAACTCGTTCACGTTGGAGTTTTCTCAGCTCGACTATAAATATGCCAAGGAGACGGCCTACCGGTACCGTGTCAATGGCGGACGGTGGCAGACGAACGAAGAGGGCAACAACAGCATCCTCTTCTCTCACATGGAGCCGGGCGACTACCGGATAGAGGTCATGGCCGACTATAACGGCGTAGCGTCGGCAAAGCCGGTGATGATCCATGTCGTGGTCAACAATCCCTGGTACTCCTCATGGTGGGCATGGCTCATCTATATTGCCATCCTCGTCGCCATAGTATGGTCTCTCTACCGTGCCGCGGAGCGCAAGCGTAAAGTGGACGACGACGAGCAGAAGATGCGGTTCCTCATCGATGCCACCCACGACATCCGTTCTCCGCTGACCCTCATCCTCGGCCCCCTGAAGAAGTTGCAGCAGCGCATCACGAACGAGGAGGACCGCAATGAGCTCGATGCCATCGACCACAACGCACAGCGGCTCCTCGTCCTCGTCAACCAGATCCTCGACGAGCGCAAGATCGACAAAGGACAGATGCGGCTCCACTGTGAGGAGACGGATCTCATCGACTTCGCCGCACAGTCGATGCGGCTCTATCAGTATGGCGCCCGGGAGCGCAGCATCGCCCTGACGCTCACCGACGGCGACGACAAGCCCGTGGACATCCATCACAAACCCGTGAAGGTATGGATAGATCGCGTCAACTTCGACAAGGTCATCGCCAACCTCCTCTCCAATGCCCTGAAATACACGTTCGACGGGGGAGCTATCACCCTAAGTGTCGCGGAGGACAACGATAGCGTGAAGCTGCGCGTCACCGACACCGGACCGGGATTCAAGGAGGAGAAGCCCGACAGGCTCTTTGAACGGTTCTACCAGAGCCGCGCCACGAACATCCTGCACATCCAGGGAACGGGTATCGGCCTGAACCTCTGCCGTAACATCGTGCAGATGCACGGAGGGTCGATCACGGCCTTCAACCGGACGGACGGTCAGCATGGTGCCTGCTTCGAGGTGACGCTCCGCAAAGGCAACAGTCATCTGCAGTCCGACCAGATCGTAGCGGCGAAGGAAGAGAAGGAGACGCATACCGAGGGGGCACGCGGCAGCCGCCGTATCCTCGTGGCGGATGACGACTTTGAGATTCCGGCGTATATCGCTCGCGAGCTCGGACAGACCTATCGCGTCGACTCGGCGCAGAACGGGAAGGTGGCGTTGGAGAAGGTGCTCTCGGGCAACTACAGTCTCGTCATCTCCGACATCATGATGCCCGAGATGGATGGCATCGCACTGCTCAAAGCCATCAAGCAGAACCCACGGACGAGTGACATCCCCGTCGTCCTCCTCACCTCACAGAGTGAGGTCGGCAACCGCCTCGAAGGACTGAAGAAAGGTGCCGACGCCTTCATCGCCAAACCCTTCGACATCGATGAGCTGCGCATCGTCGTCAATAACCTCTTGGAGAACGTGCGGCGCCTGCGGGGTAAGTTCTCAGGGGCACTTGAGCAGAAAGACAAGATGGAGGATGTGCGGGTGCGGGGCAACGACGACGCCCTCATGGAGCGTGTCATGAGATGTATCAACGAGCACATCACCGAGCAGGACTTCAACGTGGAGCACCTGGCCGAGGAGGTCGGCATCAGCCGCGCCCAGCTCCACCGTAAGATGAAAGAGATCACGGGCGTGACGACGAGCGACTTCATCCGTAACCTCCGCCTCGAGCAAGCAGCCAAACTGCTGCAGGAGGGCAATGTCAATGTCACACAGGTCGCCTACGCTGTGGGATTCAACAATCAGACCCATTTCTCTAACGTCTTCAAGAAGCACTATGGCGTCTCCCCCACAGCCTATGCGCAGCAACATAAGACACCCCCCTCCGGTTTTTCGGATTGATACTGCAAACCTCAAAGCGGTTGAACACGGTTAGCCCCAGGTGAGGATACGACCTCGGAGAGGTCGCACACGGTTAGCCCCAGGTGAGGAGCGCAGCGACGTAACCTGGGGTTTAGAACCGAGCCTCACCCTCTGACCTGTCGGCCTCGAAGAGGGCGAACCTTGGCGGGATGCTGGTACAAATTACAGGTTCGCCCTCTTCGAGGCCGGTTTGCAACATACCGTCGCCGCACCTGAACCCCAGGTTACGTCGCTGCGCTCCTCACCTGGGGCTAACCAAGTAGCACCTCTCCGAGGTGCTGCTCCTCACCTGGCTAACACCATTGGCCCCCTTCGGGGACCTTATCAACCCAAAATTAGAAACAAATCAAGTAAAATCAATCTCTAAGATGCGTAATATCATTCTTTTTTGTATCGCCTTCCTCTCCCTCCCACTCCATGCCAACGACGGTAGCCGGCTGTGGTTAGGAAAAATGGATATTAACAATGCACGGAACGTAACGGTGAGGCACGCTGACGGCCTCGGTGAAGGCTTCATCCTCAAGGCGACCTCCCCGGAGCATGTCGTCGTCCTCACCACGACCCCACAGGGCGGTGCCTACGGCCGCATGACGGCAGCACGGCTGACAGCCTGCGGGCGCATCGGCAAAGGCATGAAGCCGCTCAGTATGAAGGAGGCTCCCGCCTTCAAGTACCGCATCCTCAACCACTGGGACAACCTCGACGGCACCATCGAGCGAGGCTATGCCGGACACAGCATCTTCTGGAGCAGCAGACTGAAAGGAAAGGCCTGGGAAAGACGCATCCGCGCCTATGGCCTCGCCAACCTCTCCGTGGGGATCAACGGCTGCGTGCTGAACAACGTCAATGCCTCGCCGAAGGTCCTCACACGCGCCTATATCGACACCGTGCGACAGATAGCGAACATCCTCAGGCCTTATTATGTCAAGGTCTATCTCTCTGTCAACTTCGGCTCGCCGCTCGCCTTGGGTGCCACGACGACCGCTGACCCGCTCAACGCCGACGTCATACGATGGTGGCAGCAGAAAGTGAAGGAGATCTACCGGGCGGTGCCCGACTTCGGTGGCTTCCTCGTCAAAGCCAACTCCGAGGGTCAGCCCGGACCTTTCGACTATGGCCGCTCCCATGCCGACGGGGCCAACATGCTCGCCGATGCCCTGAAACCCTACGGCGGCATCGTGCTGTGGCGCTCCTTCGTCTACGGATCAAAGCACAAGGGGGAGGACCGCGTGAAACAAGCCGTGTCGGAGTTTAAGGAGCTCGACGGACTGTTCCGCGACAATGTCATCCTGCAGTCGAAGAACGGACCACTCGACTTCCAGCCGCGGGAGCCTTACTCCCCCATCTTCGACAACATGCCACAAACGCATCAGGCAGTGGAGTTTCAGATCGCCCACGAGTACACGGGACAGGCCAAGCACCTCGTCTATCTCGCACCGATGTGGAAGGAGTTTTTCGGCTATGTCAGTCCGCGGACCTTACAAGGCATCGCGGGCGTGAGCAACATCGGGGATGAGACCAACTGGACGCATCACGACTTCTCACAAGCCAACTGGTATGCCTTCGGACGGTTGGCATGGGATCCGACGCTGACGGCAGCGCAGATCGCCGACGAGTGGCTGCGTCTGACGTTCTCCTCCGACTCGTCGTTCCTCGCTGCCGTCGGGCCGATGATGCTGAAAAGCCGGGAGGACTGTGTCGACTATATGATGCCGCTCGGCCTCCATCATATCTTCGCCTTCGACGATCACTACGGTCCCGAGCCTGACGGCTACCGTGCCGACTATCCGATAGAGTGGTGCCCCGTCTATTACCATAAGGCAGACAGCCTCGGCATCGGTTTCGACCGCTCGTCGAAAGGATCGGATGCCGTGGCACAGTACCGCGAGCCTTACCGCTCCCTCTACGACGACCTCGAGACCTGCCCCGAGGAGTATCTGCTCTGGTTCCATCATGTGCCTTGGGACTACGGGATGCGGAACGGCCTCACGCTCTGGGACAACCTGCAGCTCCATTACGACCGGGGCGTGAAGAGTGTGGAGGATTATGCGCGGATCTGGGAGGAAGTCAGGACCATCGAACAGCGCGACGGCGACAGCGACGGCACACGGTGGCAGCGCGTCAACAGCTTGTTGCAGCTTCAGGCCGACAACGCACGGCTATGGAGAGACAAGTGCCTAAAGTACTTTGGAAGAATGAAAAAAAATTGACCTGTACGGTTGAAACGAATGTTTTGTTTAAGAAAGTGCCTCGGAGAGGCACACTCTTCCATAACCCCAGACTAAAGGAGCGGTAGCGACTGCAGTC
>CADBAG010000035.1 GCA_902792635.1 uncultured Prevotellaceae bacterium
GCAGAGGCATTTGGCATAAATGTAGAATGAAATTATAATCCAAACTTTAAAAAGCCAAGTATCTGTAATACAGAAACTTGGCTTTTACATATAGATTTTAGATTTGATTTGATTATCCACATCATTCACGTTCATGCCATGGCCAACTTCGTATTCATGGTTGGGATCCTTTGAGCCAGCCTGAGTGTCCATCACATTACTGATATTAGGATTAGAACCTGGGGGAGATGATTGCCGAGACCGCTCTGCCTTTGGCTGATGGGGGCTAACTTGTTTGACAATTCCTCTCGAATCCATATAGTTGTCATGAAGCTGACGAACAACAGACTCACGCAGAATAATAGTCTCACCGTTCCACGACACTGTTCCTCTGTGGATATGCGTGCCGAATTGCCGATAGAGGACACGATTGATGTCCGCTGTGGTGAGTTTCGGATTGTCGGCAAGCAAGTCGTCAATGGTCTGTTCGATCTTAGCAAAACGAGTGGCAGCATCCTCGAACTGGAGAAGATCCTTGATGCTAAGGAACTCGCCACCTTTGAAGACCGTCTTGTTCTTGTGGTCAACAACGATATAACCATACGGCGTGTCCGCCTTGCCGACAAACACCAGGCTGATACCGAACTTACGTTTCATGTGAGCTGCGAGTTCTTCCTTGTTGGCAGACAGATTGCGATACTTTTGTAGGATGGCACGCAACTGCCGGCGACGCTTGTCATCGGGCTTGTTCTCTTTCAGTGCGTGCCGCATGACGAGCTGCACCTGTATGGTTCCCTGCTCCTGACCGCCACGATAAAGGTGTACCATCGGCTTCTCATCATCATCCTTGCACTCATAGCCCAGACTCTCCATAATAGCACAGAATTGGGCTTTGGAGGTGTAGCGATATGATAGCGCATCTTTCGCTATATCGTTGACTTCCGGCTCCTGCCTCCGCCCTTCAAATTCCTCCATAATCTTCAGTGTGATTTCCCTTGAACGCCGCTTCTCATGGGCATGGTCTATCTTGTGCCCGTCGGGTGCCACACGGGAGGTGACAATATGGATATGGTTGTTCGGCGTGTCATGGTGGGCATAGATGAGCAGCGGCTGACCCTCATCGGCATACCCCATCTCCTTGAGATAGCGGTGCGCAATGTCGAGCAGCTGCTGGTGAGTGTATTCATTTCCCTTACAGCTTACAGCCACATGGAACTGGGTATTTTGGATGTGTGTGTTCCGTGAAGAGTAGTCTATAAAGAACTGCCGGAGCTTTTCAGTGGTGAAGGCTTCGGGTCTAAGTCCAAGAATGTTCTGAGCCTCCAAGAGCGTAGCCACACCTTTTTCAACCTTCATTTCATTGTAGGCGACGGCATGGAAGTTAGCCGATGACGGAAGAATGGTGATAATCATATCAAAAGGGTCAAAAGGTTTATGCTTCTTCTTGCTTGTCGTGGATGGCATCCAATTCAGCCTTGATGCTTCTTATTGCCTGGATTGCATTCCGAGTCTCGGGGATTAGGATGTTGCGGAAGTAACTTTCGTTGAGCTCACCTTCTATGGCCAGCTCATTAGCCCGGTGCATACACTGGTTGAAGTTTCCACCCAACCACGAGAGCTGTTGTTGATATTTTTTATAGAACTGTAGGAGTGCCTCCATCGTCTCTATCTTTCCTCTTGTCCGTTTATCATCGAAGCGACTGACCGCATCACGCACCATAGCACTCACATTTCCTCCATAGCTTTTCGCTTTGTTCTGGAACATCTGAGACTCATCTTCTGTGAGACGGATTTCCAAACGGATACATTTCTTCTTCATACGTGGTTGACGGTTTATGGTTCATCTAATAAGGATAAGGGAGTTGCGACCGTTTTCCTCCCCAGCTCTGCTGGCAAGTGACTTTTGAAGTGTGCTGAGGTGGTAACCGAGGTGTACGTACAAAAGTACAACTTGCTACTCATGAATGGCTCCCGTACGTGATAAAGGCAATGATTTATCGTTGTCATAGTTTCAAAATGTCCATGATGTTATATTCTTGATTAAAAGTTCGTTATAATGGTGCATTCCAGCTGTTCTTTGTGTATCGTCCGACGTTCAACCCTCATTCGCTAATGTGCAATTCTTGCGGAATAAAAGGCGTAAAGTCGACTATCAACACATCAACACATCGACACTGGTAGAAACTCAACACATCGACATAGTCAACTCATCGACACAAGTCGAGAGTCAACACATCGACACAGGTTGAGAGTCAACACATCAACACAAGTCGAGGGTCAACACATCGCCACATGTTGAGTGCCAACACATCGCCACAAGTTGAGGGTCAACACATCGACATAAGTCGAGGGTCAACATTAGCTGTCTGCGGCATGACTGCAAAGAGAAGCTTTTGCCAGCAAGTCAAAGTTGAAGAAAACGCCATTACGGCTAAAGGCATGTGTAAAGATGTTTTGGCACGTCAAGTCGTTATCACACTTCTCCAAAAGCATTCGAGGGGTCAACATGCTAATACCATCACCAGCCAATTGCCATCCATTAGCCACCCCACCTTCCACACGTATGAAGAGGGTATAATTGCGCGATGAGATTTTCATGTCACGACAGAATATAGGATTGCGTTTGGTCATAAGGACTGGGGCCTGGCCAAGAATAGTTGAGAAGCATTTCTGCAAGAAATCATTGCGGTCGTCAGTGGTGACAAATGGCGTGTTAGGCCAGACTGTCGGACAGACAACTTCCTCATGAAGAGGACTGAGCATTAGCTTGATGCGTTTGAAGTTGATGCCAAGTTCTTCTTTTAGTTGCTTGCACAGCACGGCTACGAGCAGGCAATGGAAAGGTGTCTCGATAGAACGGTCAACGAGGGTCAGGCTGCATTTATACTGTCCCTTGAAGACGTTGCGGAAGAACGCCCAGTGCTCTGGATTCTTAGTGATAATTGACTTGAGGAACTGCTTCGTGGAGGTGTCCTCACGAAAGAATACGTTGAAAGTAAGCAACGATCTTGTGTAGTGTTTTGGGTTGTAAATTATATCCATAAGTTCACGATTGAATCATTAACAAATCATTTGATTATCAGCTAAATAAATACTGTATATGGTTTGGATTATTCAATTATTTTTCGTATCTTTGTATATATATTATAAGAGTAAGAGTTTACAAACATAGTCATTCACCCTCAAATAGAAATCACCATGGCAGTAGCAGCCCTCGTCTTCGTGTATGTGTTCATCATCACGTTCATCATCGTACTCGCTTACTACCTTCTTGTAGGCCTCCTGAAACTCATCGGCTTTATTCTGATGTCGATAATCATCTATCTCGGTTTCTTTCTCCATTGGCTCATCGAGAAAGTCTACCGAAGTATTTTCCCCCGTGGGGAAAGGATGGGCAGGAATTAATCTGTTCATCTTTGTCTTGGGTTTGTAGGAGGGACATTCCATCACGGAGTGTCCCTCCTGTTGTTGTTTAATCTATTGTCATCGTATGAAATCTATTGTTTCTTGCCATCAGCCTTGACGTGGAGCAGGTAGTCGTTCAGGTCATTGTACCCCTCAAACATGAAGGAGAGGTCAACGGTGCGAGGTGCATAGAGACCAAGGATAGTCTCCGTCGCTTTCCGTCCAGCCTGGTCGTTGTCGAGGTAGGTGAAAATGCGCTCTATATGTGTCATTTCCCTCAGTGCCTTTCCGAGATTGTTGACAGAGTTAAGAATGATGTAGTGCGTCGAGCCATAGCTTGGCAGCCGCAGCCTGCCCATGGCTTGCAGGACACGGAAGGAGAGGAAGTCGAAGAAGCCCTCAAAGACGTGGCAGCAGGAGGTGTCAAGTTCTTTAACTTCCTCACCTTTGAGGATGGTGATGTCCTTGCGCCCCATGCAGCCCTTGAAGTAAGGGTTGCGAAGCTCATAGCCGCCGGAGCTGTTGGGGAAGCCAAGGGCGAAGTAGCGTTTGCCATGAATCTCATAATGTACCTCACAGCAGTATGATCTGCCAATTTCCAACGGGATGCCACGCTTAACCAAGTAATCTACCAACGCATGATGAGTCAGCGGTTGACTATGGATATTCTTCATTGCCGGTTCCTCTTTTTGCTTGACAGATGGAGGTCTTGCGGGTATCGCGCAGACAGGAATACCCGGCTGGGTCTCCATGCGCTTGAGGATGGCAGCGATGTCGTCGGTGCCGAACAACCGTTTGGCCAACGGGATGATGCCTCCGCCAACACCCTCGCCGAAATCATACCAAAGGTTCATCTCAACGTTGACCTTGAAGGACGGCTTGCTCTCGGCTCTGAACGGAGAGAGATACCATAGTTTGTAACCGCGGACTATCGCAGGATGGAATCCCATGCTGGCAAGAAAGTCCACCAGACTGATTTGAATTGCTTGTTCTATGCTCATTTTATTTGTGGGTTGAGTTTATTATATATATACGCCTTAAACTTAAACCTTAAACTTACTCGGCAGTGGAGAAGTTGTCGTGATAGTGATAGCCGTCGGGATCCTTGGTGAGGACTTCTTTCTCCATCAGCCTTTTCACGAGGGCCTTCACGGCATTGGTGCCTCTCTTGTAACCTTTCCCGGCATAGACCATTCGGAGCGTATCAACCAGTTCCGTGTATTTAGCCGGTGGCACATGGCTGCCAAAGTACTCACCAAGTATTTCCTGGTGGATGTCCTCGCTCAATGAGGTCAGCGGCACGTCCTTGCTTTTGACGACGGTCACGTGGTAGCCTTCCTCCAAGACCGGCATGGAGTCTTCGTTGATGCTGAAGGCGAAAGAGGAGAATTCCCGGTCGCGCATGTGCATCGGCCTGACCTCGCTGATGTTGGTGTTCTGCTTATCCTTGCTGATGACGAGCACCGTCTCCGCCTTGTTTTCCAGTTCGGTTCCGATATGTCCACGGGTGTTGTTGTCGTTCTTGTTGAGGTGGAGCACACAGTGGATGTGCAGGTTGTGCTTGCTCGTCCACGCCATCAACATGGTCATGACATCGGTGGCTTCCTTGGCGTTGTTGATGTCGTACATCAGGTCACGGAGACCGTCAATGATGACAAGTCCGTAGCCCTTGCTTTTGCGTAGCGCGTAGTCGATGAGACTGATACGCAATGAAGGCGTATATTCGCGCAGTCCTACAAATGTGATGCGGTCGCAGTCCTTGTTGGTCGGCAGCCCGGCCAGCCGCAGGATCCTCGACAGGACGTTGTGGCAGTGGTAGCGGCTCTGTTCCGTATCGAAATAGAATATCTTGTCCTTGCCTTTGGGAAGGCACGCCCGGTAGTTCAGCACGCGGTCGTTCTTCAACGCCGCCGCCACGATGGACGAGATGTTGAACGTCTTCTTGCTCTTCGCCTTTCCCGTCGAAGCACTGAAGTTGCCGAAGGTCGCGATCGTGCAATCGTCCACCCATAGTATCTGCGGAGGATTGTCGGGACGCTCCGATGCTTTTATCTTGCCTTGGTTGAGATAGGCCTCCAATTGCTTGTCGGAGAACTCGCTCTTGAAGAGCATGCCCATCTGGGTCGTGTCAATCGTCTGTTCCTTGTTCTGTTCCATAGTCTTCCTTGTCTGCCGCTCCGACCTTGATGGTCGATTTCCTTATCATTTCCCGAAGCTGTTCCTCCGTGTATGCCATTCTGTCACGGTGCCGGTTGGTGCCATGTCGTTCTATTCTTCCTGTCATAGCCTATATGTTAAGTCTTGATTTATTGGGCTTGCGCCGGTGCGAAGCCATGATTTCATCGTTCATCTTTTCAAATGGAATTCCTTTTCTGTAGGACTCCAGCCATACAACGACCTCGTCCTTGAAGAAGGTGAGGTTCTTGCCGACCTTGACACAAGGCAGGCCGTTGTTGTCAATATGGTAGTACACCGTCGATTTCTTCATGCGTGAAAAGGCCACCATGTCGTCGATGTTCATGGGCACATGAAGGTCGGGCGGAGGCGTAGCGGCTTCCGTCTGACGCTTGTGAATGCTGTGAATGTCGGAAATCATGCCCTCGAGTTTCTCCATCCTCACGAGGATGGAGTCGAGGGCTTGGGGAATCTCATTGAATGTTGCTTCAGTCTTTTCCATTCTTTGCTATGATTAAAATGATGGCGCAAAGGTCGGAAAAGAATCAATGCTGACCAAATGGTTACGCTGGTCAACAGCAAGTAATCATCTAATAATCAGAAGATTCATTCAATGGCTGAGAGGAATCAGGAATTTTATCATTAGGATAGTGGAATCGGTAGTCGTCCTTGCTGTCCGGTTCATCGATTTTGATGGAGAACTGGTTCTCGGGAGACTGTTTCAAGGTTCTTCGGATGGTCTCTACTTCCAGGTCCTTCATGGCGACCGGGAAGCAATACTTGGCAAACTCCGCGCGTTTGACACCGCTCCAGCCCAATCGCTCACCAATGTTCCATACGAAATGGCGGATGTCGAAAGATGTAAGCCGGGGGTTAGGTTTAAGTGGAACAGGCATGAATTGCTCGTCATCCGAAAGATGCCAATGTCGAATGTTCTCGAAGAGCAAATCCAAGGATTTGTCATCATCAAGAAACGGAACCATGACGATGTCGATGTATTCCTTGATGGCCTCACGTCTGTCCGCCTTGTGCTGCTTGCGCTTCTGCTTGAATTCCATGCGGAGCTCGTCCCTCGACTTGCGAGACTCAGAAGACTGTGGGGGAGCCTTGCCATCACAAGCAGAGCCGTGGACATTGCCCCAAACGAAGGAACGGTGACGGGCAATAAGGTAGCCAGATAACATAGCCAGTGGTATGGCTATGACAACAGCCCAACGTACAGCCAAGGTTGCGGCATCGCCTCTGCCGTGGAGGTAGTCATGGGCAACAAGACTGTTGCCCATGACAAAGGTGGTTAACAACAGCAACGAAACCGCCACTGTGAGGATGAATTTAACTTTGTTGTTCATGTAACTTATTTATTTTGGTGATATGAATAGTCGCAAGACCAACGGTGGCAAAGTTAATAAAAATTTTTAAACGTGCATATATACTATGTTGCCAAGTTTATGACTTTTTGTGCAGACGTTGAACATAATTGCCTCTGATAGTAAGCACCTTGCATATTCATGCACGTTAGTTGTAACCTATGAGTTTTCGTTTTGCTTTTTCTCATTATCATCGGAAGTCTTTACATTCGCATCCTGATGTAGAATATTGAGCGAAATCTTGTCAGCCGCCTCACGGCTCTTCGGGTCGGCGTGGCGGGCATAGCGTTGCGTAGTGCCAACATCCTTGTGGGCGAGCAGGTGCTGCACGGTGTAAAGGTCGGTGCCGAGCTCTATCTGCAACGATGCATAGGTATGGCGGAAGGAGTGGAACGTGATGTGCTTGGTGATGCCGGAGCTCTTGATCCATTTCTTCAGTGGATGGTTGAACATTTCTATGGTGAGTCCGGGGAACACCTTGCCCTTAGAGCGTGGCTTGATCAGCTGGAACGTCTCGTTGCTGATGGGCACGTAATTGCGCTGCTGAGTCTTCTTGCTGATGAAGTCGAGGTAGAGACCGCCGTCGGCATACTCGCAGACCTCATCCCAATCGAGCTTGATGATGTCGCTGCGTCTCAGTCCCGTCAGGCACGAAAAGAGAGAAGCACGACGGATGATCTCCTGCTCGCACGGTGTCTGGCTGAGCGTCTGCAACTCGGACAGTGTCAGCGAGTCCTTATGGGTCGGCACCGACTCGATGCGCTCAAGGAGGTCGTTGGGATTATTCTGGATCATGCGTTCGCTGTACGCCACGTTGAGAAGGGCACGGAACGTAGACCAGTAGCCTGCCGCAGAGTTCTGGTTGATGGGTTTTCCCGTCCGCATGTTTTTCGCATTGAGTAGGTACTCACGGAAGCGGCGGCATAGGTCAAGGTCCACCTCGCCGCACGTGCAGTGTCCATCGACGAACCGCTCAAAGTGCTTGTAAACGAAGTCCCACTTTTCGTTCTTGTTCATAAGTATGCGCTTGAAGTAGGCGAGGAAGTCACGCTTGCTCGTCGTCTGGTCGAAGAGGTCGTAACGCTCGCTGACCACGCTCTCATACCGCTGGCAGCGGATCATCTCGGCCTTCTCGCGCATGCGTCTGTTGAAGGCACGCTCCATCTTGTTCTTGGGATTGGCATAGATGTAGATGCCAAGATACTCACGTCGGATAATTTTCATCGTTACCTTGTCACGGACTCCGGGATAATAATCCAGGTAAAGAGAAATCTTGTCATGGGCAAGCTTGCGCTCGCGAAGGGTTACATTTTTACAGTACTGCATAGTCTAATTGTTCTAAGTTGTTATTATTTTCTTTGAATTGCTATCATTTGTTTTTGGTGTGCAAAGTTCTGAATTCCGGGCACACTGACCAAACGGTGACGCGTGTCAGCAGTCATTAAATCAGCTTTTTCCTCTTTTTTCCTTAAAAATCCTGTCAATATCGCCTTTGTTAAAGTACGAGAACTGCGCTTTGTGCACTTTTCCGACCTTGTAATACTTCACCGTATTGTACACCGTGGTGCGCGTCACACTGTATTTCTCCATGATTTGCTCCACGGAATAGTACTTGTCACGGCTTTCGAAATCATCACTTTTCACCTTGTCTATGTCCTCCTTCGAGTAGAACACTTTCCCCTTGACCTGTTTGGTTGGAATCTTGTGGCGGTAGGCAAAGCTGCGCCTGGCCTCAGGGGTCATCATATAGAGTTCCTCCATGTCCTTGGCACTTATCCAAAGCTTCACCCAAGGTTTTGCCTCATATTTGGCAAAGGCCTTCTCGATGACCTCGGAGGGGAAGTAGTTGTAGCCGCCGATGGACTTCTTCTCCTTGATGTTCATGGCACGTGTAATATTCTGCACATGCTTCACCGTCATGGCATACTTGTCGGCGATCTGCTCGATGGACACATATCCTTCGGGGATGCGTGCCTGTCTTTCTTCCTCCTTGCGCTTCAGCAAGGCATCGATGGTGGCGTCCTCCGTAGAGGCGTTTTTCACGACGTGACCATCCTTCGACCGGTTCCGCATTATCGCGTCGAACTCTTCCTTGTTGATAAGAGTGAATTTTCCCCTCTTGGCCGTCGTCAGATGATAGGCACGGGTAAAGTAAGCTATTTGGTCCTTTGTCAAAGAAAATATCTGGCGGATTTGAGGATAGGTGTAGTATTCCTCGTCTTTGAGCGGGTCTTTGAGTTTATCTATCTCTTCCCTGCTGTAATAGACCTTCCGTAGGATGGTCTTTCTGGATATGTTGTGCCTTTGGACGTAGCTTAGAACGGCAGCATGAGACATGCCAAACTTTTCCATGATTTGCTGGATAGTGTAGAAGTCGCTGAAGACCACGTCAGAAATCAACTCTGCGAAATTCTCTTCTACAGCCTTCTTTGGGAAGAAGGTATTGCGTCCATCATAAATCTTGGGTATCCTAAATTTATTGATTCTGTTCATGGCACCCTTGCGTGACACATTATACTTCCCCATAATTTCACGCATGGTATAGTATTCTGTATCACGCTTCCGCCCATACTTACGTTTCTTGTAAGATGGAGCTTCTTCAAATATCTTCTCAAGGTCTGCGCGGCGAATAACGGTCCTATTGTTTGTCATTTTCAAAGACTTGATTACTCCATTTGCCATATACCTATATATAGTAGGTAGACTGACTGCAAACAGAATCGCGACTTCTTTTGGCGAAAGAAAAGGCTTAGAGCCCAACATCTCAACTTCCGGCAACGTATCTCTGCCTGGATCCGAGACTTGGGTTTTCCTCCTTTCCCTTGACCTTTTGGCGTTACTCTTGCACTTCTCGCAGCAATACCGATTGCCATGGCTGTGCGCAATGAACACCTTCCCACACCAACTGCATCTTCTTTCAATGTCCATAATTAGTGAATGCTAAAGGGTTATTTTATTATCAGCTTCTATCAGGCTTTCTCAAACTTTCTCACCTTTGTTCTTTACTCGCAACGTGTGTGATTGGCATGAAAACAGCACTTTCTCACGATTGTCCCATCAATAACGTTTTCCATTTTGCGTATGGCGCGTATTAGTGGGCGTTGGTACAACCGCGGTACAAAGATAACTAAAATAACTGGGACCAATTTGGACCAACTCGGAAAGTGTTAAAAAGTAAAGGCATGAAAAAACCGCTGAAAATCAGCGGTTTAGTCTAAGTTACTTCAAATTGGTTGAAGTTGGTAAAGTCGTAAAAATGGGGTTTCACTTTCCGATGCAGAAATGCGAGAAGATGTTGTTAAGGGTCTCTTGCGGCGTGATACGGTCCTGGCCCGTGATGTCGGCAAGGTCATCGATGACCAGGCGGAGATCTTCGGCAAGGAGGTCGGAAGAGAGGCCGGCTGCCAGCCCTGTCACGACACGCTGGAGATCATCATGGGCATGCATGAGGTCGGCATGGTGACGGGCATTGGTCACGATAATATCAGCTGAAGAAAGAGACGGGAGGTCGAGACTGTTGATGATAGCGCTCTCGAGGGCGGGTACTCCCCTACCCTCCTTGGCACTGATCTCCATACAAGGAATGCCGGAAGGCAGGTTGATAGCATCATGAGGCAGGTCGGCCTTATTGAACACGGCAAAGAGATGCTTGCCGGAAGACAACGACTGCATGCGCTGGATATCTTCTTCTGATGGCTGACGGTCGATGACCCACAACACGACATAGGCTTTCTCGGCGGCGCTCAGCGCACGCGCTATGCCGATATTCTCTATCTTGTCTGTCGTCTTCCGCAAGCCAGCTGTATCGATGAACCGGAAGAGGATGCCATCGATGGTCGTCGTGTCCTCTATGGTGTCACGCGTCGTACCATCGATGTCTGAGACGATGGCACGCTCCTCCCCTAAGAACGCATTGAGGAGTGTCGACTTCCCCACATTGGTCTTGCCAACGATCGCTACGGGTATGCCCGCCTTCAGCACCTTTCCCGCCTGGAAACTCTTCGCCAGGGAGACGATACGGTCGTCTATCTCTCGGGCCAGTGCGTTGAGCTCAGAGCGGTCGGCAAACTCAAGATCCTCATGGTCGGAGAAGTCGAGTTCCAGTTCGAGCAACGACGTCATCTTCAGCAGACGCTCGCGCAGCGTGGCGAGCTCCTTGCTGAACCCGCCTTTGAGCTGACTCATGGCGAGCCGGTGCTGTGCCGCATTGGTGGAGGCGATGAGGTCCGCCACCGCCTCCGCCTGCGAGAGATCCATCTTGCCGTTGAGGAACGCGCGCTTGGTATACTCGCCCGGCTCCGCCTGACGCGTGCCATGGGCCTGGAGCAGCATGAGGATGCGCTGGATGATATAGCGTGAACCATGACAGGAGATCTCTACGCTGTCCTCACCCGTATAGCTATGTGGGGCACGATAGACAGAGACGACGACATCATCGACGGTTTCGCCGTTGTCTGCCTTGATTTCTCCGTAATGAAATGTTCCGCCCTTGGCTTTAGAAAGATCGCCTGAGAAAATGCTCTGAACGATAGGCAATGACTGGTCACCGCTCACACGGATGACTGCTATGGCACCACCGGCAGGGGTGGCAAGAGCAGAGATAGTGGAATTCATATATATATTAAATATTTGAGGGTTCGCCCTCTTCGAGGCCGACCGTTAAGTTGTATATGCGGAAACCTTAACCCCAGGTTACGGCTCCGCCTCACCTGGGGCTAACCTTATTGGCCCCCTCCGGGGACCTCTGCGGTATTACCGTCTCCCTCCCTACGGGATTCCAGGCCCCCGATAACGGGGGAAGCACGAAGGGGGTTGGATGGGGAGAGGCTTTAACGCTTTAATATTCCTCATGAGACCATCGTATTTGGCACGTTTTACGGCGGAGCCTTTGAAGAGGCGACGATAGTCTTCAACGGACAGGTTGTCCCATTTTTGTCGCGTCATACCTAAGAGTTCCTCGCGGGGCTGCAGCTCCGGTGTGGTAGTCGGTGTGGCGAAACGGTTCCACGGACAGGCGCGCTGACACCGGTCACAGCCGTAGAACATGTCGCCCATGGCAGCCTTCGCCGCCTCCGACAGAGCTCCCCGGTTCTCTATCGTCTGATAGGAGAGGCAGCGCTCCGAGGCGAAACCAGTGATCTCACCGTAGCCCTCCACAGACTTCGCCGGCAGGCTGAGTGCATGGACAGGACAGGCATCGACACAGCGTTGACACGTACCACAGTGGTTCGGCAGCGGCTTGTCGGGAGGCAGCTCCTCCGTGATAAACAGTTCTCCCAAGAAGAACTCACTGCCCGCCTTGGGGATGATGAGCATCTGACTCTTGCCGATCCATCCCAGTCCTGCCTGGACCGCCCAGTAACGCTCCAGCACGGGCGCGGTGTCGACAAACGCCCGATACTCCGTGATGCCTGCACGGGCGGCGAGCTGTCGCAGTTTGCCCTTCACGATGTCATGATAATCCTGTCCGAGGGCATAATCGGCTATCTGCGGCTCACCCTCCGGCAGACGTCGTTGGGGGAAATAGTTGAGTGCCACCACGACGATGGTCTTCACGCCGGGCATGAGGAGCCGCGGGTCGAACCGTTTGTCGAGATAGTTCTCAAGATAATGCATATCCGCGTTGCCACCTTTGGCGAGCCATTCCGTGTAATGGGTGCGCATGGCGTCAGTCACAGGGTCTGCATGGGCGAAGCCGCAAGCGAAAAAGCCGAGGTCTTTGGCCTCGGCTATTATCGTGTCACGTATGGTTGATTCTGACATATTATTCAAACGTCTTGAACTCGTAGCCCTGCTCCTTCAGCCACCGCAGGCTCTCGGGTAGCGCCGTCTTAAGCTTGTCGATAGCCTTCAGCGAGTCGTGGAAGGTGATGATGGAGCCATTGCGGGCATAGCGCTTGACATTGTTCACGACACCCTGCGCTGTCATCCATTTAGAGTAGTCACGCGTGACGAGGTCCCACATAATGATCTTATAGTAACGGTTCACCCACCAGTAAACATCCGATTTCATCCATCCGTGAGGAGGACGGAAGAGGTGCGCCTTGATGAGCTCATTGGCCATCGACACATCCTGTCCGTAGGTGATAGCCATGTGCTTCAAGCTGCCGAGATGATGGAACGTGTGGTTCCCCACCTGGTGACCTTCCTCCACGATACGGTTGTAGAGATCATGGTAGCGCAGCACATTCTCTCCCACCATGAAGAAGGTGGCTTTAGCACCATACTCCTTCAAGGTGTCGAGGATGAACGGAGTCGACTCGGGGATCGGACCGTCGTCGAATGTGAGGTAGACGGAGTGGTCGTGCTTGTCCATCCGCCAGATAGCCTTAGGATAGAGCCAGCGCAACCACATCGCCGGTTGCTCAATGATCATAATCGGTGGTTACTGTCCGGGTTGTTGAACCTGACCACCCTGTCCGATGTAACGCTGATAGAAGCGCTGCATCTCGGCGGCCTGCTTGGCAGCAAGCTTCGCATCGATGAGCTTCGATACCTCAGCGGTCTGGTTCATGATAGAGAACTGCACCATGATGTCGTTGGCCGACTGCTGGAAGCGGATACCCTGGAGACTGAGATAATACTCCACATACTCCTTGGCATTCTCATAGACAGCGTTGATGCATTTCAGTGCATTGGCCTTGTCACCAATGAGGGCGTAAGCCTTAGCGAGGTCTGAGCCACCCGACATGTAGTTCATCGGCACGTTGTAGGTCGGGATCTCCTTCGCAGCCTTTGCCAGTGCTTTCTTCGCGAGGTCCTTGTGTCCCTCAGCGATGAGGTGCAGGGCGAGCGTAGCAAAGAGGCGACGGTGCGTGTAGCACATACGCATGACGGTCTCGTCGATATACAGACCCGGTTTAGACAATCCACCGTAGCGGAAGCGCTCCATCATGTTGTGGTACGTCTTCATCGTGTCGAAATTCGTGGCTCCCGGCACATTCGTCGTGAACGGTGTGATACGGTTAGCCAAGCCTTCCTGTACGAAGTTGTCACCGAGGTTCATGAAGTTCTCCTCACCCACGGTGATAGCGACATAGAGCGGACGTGTCCAGTTGCACTGAGCGATCATCTCAAGCATCATGAGGTCGTTCTTATAGAGCGCGTTCTTGCCCTTGAGGGAGATGACCATACGGCTCGGGATAGAGTCGGCAGCCATCATCATACCACTCTTGCGCACGGCGTTCTTGTCGATAGTGACAAAGACGGTGTCGGTCGGGATGACATGGAAGTCGGAGTTCTTGGAACGTACCCAGTATTTGAGGATATTCTTCAGCTCAAACGGATTGTCACCGAACTGAGCCTTAGCCGCTGTAGGGTTCTGCTTGTAGAACTGCAGGATCTGCTGCTTGAGCGACGGCTGAACCTCAATATACTCGTTTGTACCCGAGCAGTAGTCGAGACGCGGCCATGAGATAGGCACGGCGGGCGAGTTGTAAGCCGGACGCTTCATCTGGTCGATATACCAGTCGGTCTGGAGGTACGAGAGGTTGCAGACGCGGGCGTCGGTGCGCACGCCTTCCGTCTCCTGGTTGTACCAGAGCGGGAAGGTATCGTTATCGCCATTGGTGAAAATAATCGGGTCACCCTTGTCCTGAAGTGACATGAGGTAGTTGCGGCCGAAGTCACGGCAGGTATATCGTCCGGAGCGATCGTGGTCATTCCATGTCTGCGACACCATCTGTATTGGCACCAAGAGGCAGAGCACGCCGATGACGGCAGCAAGTGCCAGGCGGTTCACCTTCACGCGCTTGCCGATGAGGTCGTAGAGGGCAGCAACACCCATACCGCACCAGATAGCGAAGGCGTAGAACGAACCGGCATAAGCATAGTCACGCTCACGCGGCTGTACCGGTGTCTGGTTCAGATAGATGACGATAGCCAGACCTGTCATAAAGAACAGGAAGAAGACGACCCAGAACTGACGGATGCCACGGCGTCCGCGGAAAGCCTGCCAGAAGAGGCCGATGAGACCGAGGATGAGGGGCATGCAGTAGAACACGTTGTGTCCCTTGTTGCCAGTCGGGTTCTTCACGGGGTCGTAAGCCTGCAGATCCTTCGGCAGCTTCGATTGGTCGCCGAGACGGGCATTGTCGATGAACGGGATGCCCGTGATCCAGTTGCCATGCTCGAGCTCGCCATTGCCCTGGATGTCGTTCTGACGTCCGGCAAAGTTCCACATGAAGTAACGCCAGTACATGAAGTTGCACTGGTAAGAGAGGAAGAAGCGGATGTTCTCAAGCTGTGTCGGCACCTTGACCGTCATCTGCTCACCGCAGCGGTCATAAGGCACCTCCGTGCCGTCGACACCACCCATCCATGACTCATAGTCCTGAGCGTGGCTGGAGTCGTACATACGCGGGAAGATCATGTTCTGCGCATATACATATTTATTTTTGTGAGTGACGACAAAGTAAGAGTCCTTCTCGTTCTTCGATGCTTTCTCTTTCCGGCTGTAGACAGGAGCACCCTCGCTCATGACGGGTGTGCACATGTCTCCTTCCTGCTTCAGCGCTACCTGCGAGGTGTAAGCCTGACCGTAGAGCAACGGGCGGTCACCGTACTGGTCACGGCTGAGGTAAGAGCCGAGAGTGAAGATATCCTCCGGTGAGTTCTGGTCCATTGGCGGGTTGGCGACGGAGCGGATCACGATGAGGGCATACGATGAGTAGCCAATCATCAGCATGAGCATACAAAGAAGCGCGGTGTTCTTGAAACGCGAGGTGACAAGATACTTGGGCTTCTTGTCCACAATCTTCTTGTGGTTGAGCAGGAATGCGACGATGGCAAGGACGATGATGCCGATGACAACAGCCGTCCAGCCATAGCCGTAGAACGGGATGCCGATGAGGGCGAAAGAGAGCAGGAACGAGATGTTCTCGCGCTTACGGCTGCGGCCCTCGTAGCTCTCGAAGATAGCCCAGATGGTGCAACCCACGAGGCAAGCTATATAAATGATGAGTCCCGTATTGAACGGCAGACCCAAAGTGTTGACGAAGAACAGTTCAAACCATCCACCCACAGTGACGATGCCCGGCACGACGCCATAGAGCACGGCGGCGAGGATGACGAAACTGATAAGCAGGGCGATGAGAGAGCCCTTGACCTCCACGTTCGGGAACCGCTTGTAGCAGTAGACGAGGACGATAGCCGGCAGGCACAGCAGGTTCAGCAGGTGCACACCGATGGACAGACCTGTCATGTAGAAGATGAGCACAAGCCAACGGTCAGAGTGAGGCTCGTCGGCGTGGTCTTCCCACTTGAGGATGAGCCAGAACACGACAGCCGTGAAAGCTGACGAGTAAGCGTAGACCTCACCCTCGACGGCTGAGAACCAGAACGTGTCCGACCACGTGTAGATGAGGGCACCGACCATACCGGAAGCTTCGATGGCGATGGTCTTGGCGACAGTCAGCTCGCTCCAGTCCTTGACGATGAGCTTACGCACGAGGTGCGTAATGGTCCAGAAAAGGAACAGGATCGTGGCAGCAGAGAGCAGGGCCGACATGGTGTTGACCATACGTGCCACCTGCGACGGGTCGCTGGCGAAATGGGAGAAAAGATTGGCTGTCAGCATGAAGAACGGTGCCCCTGGCGGATGGCCGATCTCAAGCTTGTAACCTGTGGTGATAAACTCTGGACAGTCCCAGAAAGAGGCTGTCGGCTCAATGGTAGACACATAGGTAAACGCTGCGATGACGAAAGCCACCCAGCCGAGGATCGTGTCTACTAAACGGTATTGTTTCATCTTTACCTATAAAAAACTGTTGAGTTATTGCAATAATTCCGTGCAAAGTTACGCAATTTATCACAACTTCTTCAAAACTATGGAAAAATTTGACTATTTTTGTGGGCGAAACATAAAAGTGAGACACATGAAGATTCACAAGGGGATAATCCTCACCATCGTTTGCCTATGCTTGTTAGCTTTCACAGGGTGCAGCCACCGCCCGAAGGACGTGCATGCCGTGAGCGACCTGCAGGGCAGCAAGATCGGTGTACAGCTCGGTACGACGGCCGACACGAAGGTGTCGTCCATGGAGCACGACAAGGCTGGCACACAGATCGAACGGTTCACGAAGACTGCTGACGCTATCCAAGCTTTGCTTCAAGGCAAGCTGAGCTGCGTCGTGGAGGACGAGCAGCCGGCGCGCGCCTTTGTCAGACAGAACGAGGGGCTCGCTATCCTACCCCATGCCTACAGCCGGGAGGACTACGCGTTCTGCGTGGCGAAGGGACGACGGGATCTCGTGGAACGCATTAACCACGCTCTGACACTGCTCCACAACGACGGTACCCTCGAAGCCATCGTCCAGCGACATATAAAGGAAAAGATAGGGGTTGCCTATCAGCCTAAAAACATCGGGCGACCGAACGGCCAGCTCATCGTGGCGACGAACGCGACGTTCCAGCCATACGAATATTATGAGAATGGGCGCGTAGTCGGCATTGACATAGACATCATGCAGGCTGTAGCAGATGTTCTCGGCATGACGTTGCAGGTGGAGGACATGAACTTCGACGCTGTCGTCACCTCTGTTCAGACGGGCAAGGCCGACGTCGGTGCAGCAGCGTTGACCGTGACGCCCGACAGGCTGAAAAACGTCAGTTTCACCCTACCCTATGCCCAGAGCCGGCAGGTCATCATCGTGAAAAGTCCAAAAACTACGGTACGGCAGCAAAGCCTCCCACAGAAGTTCCGGCAGGATTTTCTTGTGGAGGGCCGTTATCTCTATCTGTTGCAAGGCCTCGGAAACACGATCATCATCACGATCTTCGCCATCCTCATCTCCCTCTGCCTTGGCTCTCTCATCGCCATCGTCCGCACGACACACGACCGCACGGGACGTTACACGATCCTCAATGCCGTGTGTAAGTTCTACCTCGTCATCATCCGCGGCACGCCGACGATGGTACAGCTCCTCATCATCTATTACGTCATCTTTGCTGCAGCCGACGTGAGCAAGGTGCTCGTGGCTATCGTTGCTTTCGGTCTCAACTCCTCAGCTTACATGGCGGAGGTCGTGCGTGGAGGTATCATGTCTATCGACCGCGGGCAGAGTGAGGCCGGGCGGTCATTAGGTCTGAGCTACAGCCAGACGATGCGCCTCATCATCCTCCCACAGGCATTCAAGAACGTGCTGCCGGCCATCGGCAACGAGCTCATCACGCTCCTCAAAGAGACGTCTATCAGCGGATATATCGGTCTCGTCGACCTGACGAAAGGCAGTGACATCATCCGAAGCATCACCTACGACGCCATCCTGCCTCTCGGTGTCGTGGCACTCATCTATCTCGCCATCGTGCTCTCACTGTCATCTGCCGTAGGTGCACTGGAAAAGAAACTCAGGAAAAATGAAAGATAATACACAGAAAAATAAGACGCTCATCAGTGTCAATCATCTCTCGAAGGCTTTCGGCGACCATGTCGTGCTCCGCGACATCAGTACGACGATTGCCGAAGGCGAGGTCGTGGCCATCATCGGTCCGTCGGGCTGTGGCAAGTCGACGTTTCTCCGTAGCTTGAACCTCCTCGAACGTCCTACATCAGGTACAATCCTCTTTGAGGGCACCGACATCACGTCGCCGGAGATCGACATCAACAAGATGCGGGAACGCATTGGCATGGTGTTCCAGCAGTTCAACCTCTTCCCGAACATGACAATCCGCAAGAATATCATGCTCGCGCCTGTGACCTTGGGCAAGATGTCGAAGCAGGAAGCCTCGGACACTGCCGACCGACTCCTTGAGCGCGTGGGCTTGGCTGACAAAGCCGAGGCGTGGCCCGACAGTCTCTCGGGCGGTCAGCGTCAGCGTGTCGCCATCGCCCGGGCCTTAGCTATGAACCCCGACGTGATGCTCTTCGATGAGCCCACATCGGCCCTCGACCCGGAGATGGTGGGTGAGGTCCTGCAGATCATGCGCGACTTAGCACGCGATGGCATGACGATGGTCGTCGTGACGCATGAGATGTCGTTTGCCCGCGATGTTGCCTCCCGTGTCCTGTTCTTTAATGGCGGTGTCATCGAAGAGGAGGGACGGCCGGAAGAAATATTCGGGAACCCGAAGTCGGAGAGGCTGAAAGGATTTCTGAAAGCATAGAAAGCCCCACCCTAAAACACCCCTAACGGCCCCACCCCCACCCCTCCCCCATCCAGGGGAGGGGCAAATTACCACCGTAGGAATAAATAATTCCATAAAAGGAAGGTTACTCTTATTAAATTAGCATCACCGCTTGAAGCATATTCGCCCTCCCCCTGGTTGGGGGGAGGGTAGGGAGAGGGCTTTTACTTCTTGAAGCATATCTACCCCTCCCCTGGATGGGGGAGGGGCGGGGGTGGGGCCGTCAGGGCTTCCACGCCTCAAACTCCTCATTGTGATACTCAGGACTCTTGATGCCAGCACGTTTCTGCTTCACATAATCTTTCAGAAGACTGACGGCAAGAGGATGGAGGCGGACGATGGCATAGAGGTTACAGAGCGTGATACAACCCATAAAGAGATCGCCTAAGCTCCAAACAAGGTCGAGGCTCGCCAAAGCTCCGAACATCACCATCACGATGCCGTTCATCACACGCACGAAGAACAGCCAGCCACGCTTTTTCGTGAGGAACTTCACATTCATTTCACCATAGGTGTAGTTTCCGATGATCGAGGAGAAGGCGAACATGAAGATTGCCAGGGCGACGAACGCCGGGCCGACCTTGCCGACCTCACTGAGCAGTGCGTTCTGCGTAAGCTGGATACCATTGAGGTCAGGATTCGTATAAACGCCACTGAGCAGGATGATGAAAGCCGTGCAACTGCAGATTAGGAGCGTATCGGTGAAGACGCTCAGTGCTTGCACCAAGCCCTGCTTCACGGGATGACTGACATCGGCGATACTCGCTGCACACGCTGCCGAGCCTTCGCCTGCCTCATTGGAGAACAGGCCACGCTTGATACCCGTCATCATCATCGCACCAAAAGTGCCGCCGGCAAACTGCTGGAAACCAAAGGCATTCTCGAAGATAATTTTGAAGACAGAAGGCAAGAGCCGGATGTTCATAGCGATAATGACGACTGCCAAGAGGACATAGAGCACCGCCATCACCGGCACGAAGATACTGCTGATCTTCGCAATGCGGTTGATGCCGCCAAAGATACAAAGAGTTGAGAAGAGGACGAGGAGGAGCCCCATGACCCACGGCTCAATGCCGAAGGCTTCCTGCATGGCACCGCAGATCGTGTTGCTCTGGATGGAAATATAAGCCATACAAAACGTGGCCGTGATGAGGACGGCGTAGAGGCGTGCCATCCAAGGCTTCTTCAGTCCGTACATCATGTAATAAGCCGGGCCACCGATATAGCTGCCCGTCGTCTTGCGCTTATAGAGCTGGGCGAGGGTCGACTCCACAAATGCCGTGGCGGAGCCCAGCAGGGCGATGATCCACATCCAGAAGATAGCACCGGGACCACCGACAGCGATGGCTGTGGCGACACCGGCGAGGTTGCCCGTGCCGACACGCGAGGCGATGGACACAGCGAAGGCCTCGAAGGACGACACATGCTTCTCGTGCGTCTTCTTCGTCGAGTCGCCTAACAAGCGGATCATCTCACCGATCATGCGGAACTGCACGCCGCGCGTCTTGATGGTGAAGAGGATTGCACACGCGATGAGGACCGCCACAAGGATGTAAGTCCACAGAATGTTATTGATGCCGCTGATGAACGTGTTCAGCCAGCCGTCTGCCGAAAAGATTCCTGCCATATTCATGCCTCTCTTACTTATTAATAGGCACAAAAGTACGACAATTAATTGAAATAAAGGTTATAATTCAAGAAAATAATAGTTCTTCCATTGTGAATGGAAGATTTCTTCCATTATGAAAGGAAGAAAATCATTGCGACGCAGCCACGTCACAATTATGACGCGGCCACGTAACGATCATGACGCGGCCGCGAAAAGATCGCGACACAGCCGCGGCACGATGGCGCCAAAGCAGACAACTGCTATGCCTATTATTGTCATCGCGCTTTGCGCAGCACCGGCTGTCCATCCTCGAACCGGATGGGGATCCAGAGATGGCGGCTGTCGGAGAGCTCTTTCGGCTTCCAGATATCCGCCATGAAGACATAGTTGGCACCGTCGAAGAGCTTGCGCTCACGCGACGTCTCGACCTTGAAGATAAGCTTGCCCGTAGCGGAGCGCGTCTCGCCGTACCAGAGGTATGAACCCTTGTACCGGATGATGCTTCCGCCATGAGCATTGATATGGTGACCGTCCGTCGCTTTCCATGGTACTATGCTTATATTTATTGTATAATTATACCAAAATATCTATTATTTCCCTGTTTATATTTAAAAAAGGAATAAAGAAACCGGTTGAACAAGAATTTTTATTACTTTTGCCAATTGTCTATCGTATATTATTATTTTAATTTTGTTACTTGAAAAAGAAATGAATCAATCAAATGTGAAACCCGCTGAGGGCAAGTTAGGAATTCTCGTCGTGGGCTGCGGTGCCGTGGCTACGACCTTCATGACCGGTGTGCTCATGGCCCGCAAAGGGCTCGCCAAGCCTATTGGCTCCATGACCCAGTACGACAAGATCCGTGTCGGCAAAGGAGCGGAGAAGAAGTATCTCCACTACAAAGACATCGTGCCACTGGCTAAGCTTGACGATATCGTCTTCGGCTGCTGGGATGTCTATCCGCAGAACGCCTATCAGGCTGCCGTCTACGCTGAGGTGCTGAAGGCTAAGGATATTGAGCCGGTACGCGACGAGCTCGAGGCTATCGTACCTATGGAAGCTGCCTTCGACCACAACTACGCCAAGCGCCTCACGGGTGACAACGTCAAAGACTGCAAGACACGCTGGGACATGGTTCAGGCCCTGCGGAAAGACATTGAAGATTTCAAGGCTCGCACAGGTGTGAATCGTATCGT
Source organism: uncultured Prevotellaceae bacterium (assembly GCA_902792635.1). GTDB lineage: Bacteria > Bacteroidota > Bacteroidia > Bacteroidales > Bacteroidaceae > Prevotella. The sequence goes on from CADBAG010000035.1 coordinate 21,855, forward strand.
TGTCATCTGGGCCGCCTCTACGGAGATCTATGTGCCTTACAATGAGGAGTTCCACGGCTCCTTAGATAAGCTCGAGGCTGCCATGAAAGCCGATGATCGTGACCATGTCGCTCCATCGATGTGCTACGCCTATGCAGCGCTGACAGAGGGCTGCCCGTTCATCATGGGTGCGCCTAACACAACTGTCGATATCCCCGCTATGTGGGAGCTCGCCGAGAAAACGAAGATGCCTATCGCCGGTAAGGACTTCAAGACAGGTCAGACGCTTGTCAAGTCGGGCTTTGCACCGATCCTCAAAGTACGTAACCTCGGCCTTGCAGGCTGGTTCTCCACCAATATCCTCGGAAACCGCGACGGCCTCGTGCTCGACGAGCCTGCCAACTTCCACACGAAGGAGGTTTCGAAGCTCTCTACCCTTGAGACGATCTTGCGCAAGGAAGACCAGCCTGACCTCTACGGCAACATCTACCACAAGGTACGCATCAACTACTATCCGCCACGCAACGATAACAAGGAGGGCTGGGACAATATCGACATCTTCGGCTGGATGGGCTATCCCATGCAGATCAAGATCAACTTCCTCTGCCGCGACTCTATCCTGGCTGCACCGCTGCTCCTCGACCTCACACTGCTCAGTGACCTCGCTGCCCGCGCCGGCCGTTACGGCATCCAGCGCTTCCTGAGTTTCTTCCTCAAGAGCCCGATGCACGACTACACGAAAGGTGAGGAGGCTGTCAACAACCTCTTCGACCAGTATGTCATGCTGAAAAATGCCATCCGCGAGATGGGTGGATACGAGGCTGACGAAGAGATAGACTAAAAATAATATGCCCTCTCCCTTAGTGTAATTGTTAAGGGAGAGGGCAGTTAGGGTAGGGGAGAAGGCCGACAATGGCTTCTTAATTTTTCTTAGAATATATTCTGGGAGAATATCGCCTTTCTCACGTCGTCCTCATGATCATAGATGAAACGGGCAACGATACTCGAGAGAATGGCTGAGGTTGTCAGAGACAAAGGATATTTCAGACGGTCCAGAATATTCTTCAGGGCCGGATCAATATAAATGGTCGCAGGACGGCCACCACCGGTCTTATACTGCTTGGCCAAATCGAGGAACAGATCCCACGAATCAGCCGAGTCGTCTTTCTGGACATGATATTCCCGCATCGTGTTCTCTTTCTGTGGCCGTCCACGCTGCTGACGATCATCTGAACCTTGCTCACGCTGATGCTCAGAGCCAATAGGACGATTAGTACGCTCAACATTGGACTCTTCCTGAACCTTATCAGCATCAGAAGCCTCTACTGCCTGATCTTTAGAAGGTTGCTCTGAAGAAACAGTGTTTTGCTGTTCGACAGGAGCTTTGTCTTTATCAGCATCAACAGACTCTTTTCCATCCGCCTTTTCAATAGTTGATTGTTCCTGTGCGGTTTTTGCATTAGCATTGCCACCATCTTGCAGATCTCTCACGAGGTCAGCGAGGCTTCCCGGCAATGTCACTCTTGTTTTATTTGTTTTTCCAGCCATGGTAGGTGTATATTTTATTTATATGAATATTTGTATGTATATATCTTTATATATTATTATATATAAGTAAGTATGTGTTTACTTATATATTTATTCTCGCATTCTTCGAATCATGAAGTCGAAGGCAAGTTTGACGGCATCGCGCTGAGACGGTGTAATCTCAAGGGTATTGATACGTTTCAAGGAAGCGCGGGCTGTGATACGCGGCGTAACAGCTCCCAACTGCTTGAAGATAGCGTCTGTCTGCTTCCACATACGAAGTTCATCTGCTGTACCGATACGAACATCGATACGGTTGGGAACAAAGAAGAGCTTAGCAGACATCTGTGGAGTAGCAGCTCGTAAGGCATTGATCACCTGCACGAAAGTACCGGTAGAGTCGAGTGTTTTCTCCTCATATTCATAAGGGCAGACGATGAAGTCGGCATTCGTGAACATAGGAACAAGTCCATCTTCTGATACATTACCCGGAGAATCAAAAAGCACAAAACCTTCGGTTTCTGCTGCTGAGTCCATCAACTGCTGCATAATCTCAGGAGCCTGCACATCAAAATCCTGAACTTCATATGGCGGTTCAAGGGTAGGGTAGAGTTCCATATCCTTTTTTCGCTGCATCTTTATGGTCTTCTGCAAATCAGTATCAATAACGCAGACTTGTTGCTTCTTCCATGCCAGATAATTGGCAAAGAGAATGCAAAGCGTAGATTTTCCCACGCCACCTTTCTGGTTTGCAAAAACGATCTTTCTGTTCTTCATAGTCGAGAAGCAATTAAATACATTATTATATATATAGTCATTACTATATGTAAACAAGTATAGAAATATTCATATAAATATATACAGATATACATAAGTACATAAACATAACTATAAATGATTACGTGTGCAAATTTAGACATAAATATTTAACCGTGCAAATAAATAGAGACTTTTTTATTGATAAAAATGAAAATACATAAATAGGTAAAAATAAAGTCTTATTTATATGGTTATATATATATTTAGTTACGTATTTACACAAAGGTATATATGTATATATTAAATATCAGGCTTTAGAACCAAAGAATACAGTTAATGAGATTAGAGAAAAAAAACGATGAAATCGATAATAAAGATATATGAATATATATTTAAATAAAAGTATAAATCGTATTATATTGAACTATAAGAAGATAAAGACTATATTATGTTATTGAAAAAAGGGTAGGGAAGAAAGAAAAAAAGAAGATAAACATATATATGTATACGTAGTTATATATTTTGATGTATATATTTATATGTGCGTATATAGTTATATATTAAAACAGAAAATGGAAATAAATGTATATGTGTTTAGAAACATATTAAAGTATATATGGTTTTATATATTTACACGTACATATATACGATTATATATGTAAGCTAATGTTTACATGATTATGTATTTATATATATAAATAAAGAATACTGGAGCATTTATATTGCATCTTTAAAAAGAAATAAGCGAGTGGAATAATTAAAAAGGTAAATGTTTATATATATATTTGAATAGTTATATATTAGCTAATCAATTGTAAATATAAAAAGACAAATAATTACGAGCAGGCGCAATAACCTTTCGCCTTTGACTTAAAAACACCTTATATAAAACATAAACTTATTCCTAAGATAGTTATCTTTATAATTGCATCAATAGTATCATATGATTAGTAGAGACGCGTAACTCATTGAGTGACAATAGCTACAAACCCTATCTGGCGACACTTTAGGAACATGGTGCGACAAATAGGGAACCTTGGTGCGACAAATAAGGAACATGTCTGCGACAAATAGGGAACTAATATTTGTTAACGGCGACAAAATGGGAAGATGTTGGCGACAAATAGGGAAGATGTTGAGCTTTTTGTGAGGTTATCTTAACAATAATAGCCTATTTGCTGCTATTTTAGAGCTTATGGGATCGAAATACAGGAAAAATAGCGGGATTTTAGTGTGTATGTAGTGCTCTAATTATCAATTGGATAACTATAATGTGCGACAAAAAGGGAAATTCCTTCTTTTGTCGCACTTCGTCTTGCTGCGACACATTGGGAGAATGCTGAATTTGGTTGACACCACCCCTACGTGTACATACGATTAACGACTTTGTAACATTGCCTTCATGGTCTTGTAACATGCCCTACGTACCTTTGCAGCCGTATTCGACAGACGCGTATTATACACATTTAATTGCTATTTAGCTACATATTTTCATTAGGTATTTTTCATCAGGTATGAAGAAGATTGTTTTGACGGTGGCCTTGAGTGCCTCGTTCTTGCCAATGTGTTTCGCCGGACCTATCTCAGGTGTAGTGAAGGACAAGAAGACGGGCGAGACACTCATCGGCTCCGTGATCCAGGTCAAAGGTCAGACGGATAACAGTACGACGACAGGCTTGGATGGTTCTTTCTCGCTGAAGAACCTGCCCGACCAGGGCACTGTAACTCTCGTTATCAACTATCTCGGCTACAAGCCTAAAGAGGTGACGGTCACGCTGCCGCTCGACAAGGATCTCAAGGTTGACCTTGAGCCTGACACGAAGGAACTTAAGGAGGTCGTCGTGAAAGGCTTCCGTAGCAACCGCACCGATGTCAGCGCCGTGACAATGGTTAAGAACTCGCCCCAGGTGCTCAATGTCATGAGTGCTCAGGCCATCCAGCTCTCTCCGGATGTCAATGTAGCCAGCGTGCTGCAACGTGTCTCTGGCGTGACGATGCAGCAGGATGCTTCCGGTGAAGCATCATATGCTATCCTTCGCGGTATGGACAAGCGATATAACTACACCCTTGTCAATGGCGTGAAGATCCCGAGCCCGGACGACAAGAACCGCTATGTGCCGTTGAACCTCTTCCCTTCCGACCTCATGGACCGTCTTGTCGTGGCTAAGTCTTTGACTGCTGACATGGAAGGCGATGCTGCCGGCGGTGTCGTCGACATGAACATGAAAGATGCGCCGGGCGAGTTCCGGCTCCAGGCCAATGCTGCCGTCGGTGCAAGCGACTTCTTCTGGCAGGGCGACAAGAACGCTACACCTTTCGGAACTATCAGTTACGACTATCTCAGTGCTAAACGTGGCAATATCACGACCAAGGCGCCTTACGAACAGTACGGCAGCACTTATGACGCAACGACGAAGGACTTCAAGAACGGGGGCACGCAGATCAGCCGTCACAGCATGCCGATGCCTAACATCAATGCCGGCCTCTCCGTCGGCGACCGTTTCTGCAGAAACGGCTCGGCGTGCCCTTGGCTGTCAGTCTGCAGAACACCTACCGCGGCACAGCGCGAGACCTTAATAAAGAGGTGATGACCAACGGTGAGGAGCCGGAATTTATCTCCGCCATCAAGTCGGATACGGGCCAGCGCTCCTTTTTGAACAATTTTGTACCTCTTTTACACAATAGTTCACATCTGTGACAAAATTATTTGCTACCTTTGCAGCTAAGTAAACTACCCCCTGAAAACGTACTCTTAGACGTAAAGCATGCAATTAAACAGTAAAACACAGATATGAACATCTTCAACTACATCATTCAGCTTGGTGCATCGGTGATGATGCCTATCATCTTCACCATCATCGGCCTCTGCATCGGCATGAAGTTTGGCAAGGCTCTGAAGTCGGGCCTTTATGTCGGCGTCGGCTTCGTCGGCCTCGGTATCGTCACAGCCCTTCTGACCGATAACTTCAAAGACCCGCTGCAAGCCATTGAGAACATCTTCTCGCTCAACCTCAGTGTCTTCGACATGGGCTGGCCCGCTGCTGCCTCTGTCGCTTACAACACCGCCGTAGGCGCTCTCATCATCCCTATCTGCCTCGGCATCAATTTCCTCATGATCATCACGAAGACCACGCGCACGGTCAATATCGACCTGTGGAACTACTGGCATTTCGCTTTCATCGGTGCTGTGGTCTATTTCGTTTTCGACGAGAGCCTTCTCTGGGGTTATTTCGCCGCTATCGTCTGTTACATCATCACGCTTGTCATGGCAGACCTCACTGCCGACAAGTTCCAAAAATACTATGACCTGCCGGGCATCTCCGTGCCGCAGCCTTTCTGTCAGAGCTTCACGCCGTTCGCTATCTGCCTGGGCTGGCTCCTCGACCGTATCCCGGGGTTTGACAAGCTCAACATCGATGCTGAAGGGTTGAAGAAGAAATTCGGCGTGCTCGGTGAGCCTCTCGTCCTCGGTGTCATCGTCGGTATGATCATCGCCGCCGTGGCCCATGTAGGCGACTACAAGACGCTCGGAGCCTTCAAGGTCATCAAGGATGTCCTCTTCCTCGGCGTCACGATGGGTGCCGTCATGGAGCTCATCCCGCGTATCACGAAGCTCTTTATCGACGGCTTGATGCCTATCTCCGACAAGACCAAGGAGGTCATCGCAAAGAAGTTCAACGGTAAGAAGATCCACATCGGCATGAGTCCGGCCCTCGTCATCGGCCATCCTACAGCCCTTGTCTGCACCCTTTTCCTCATTCCGACCTACATCATCATCTCCGTCGTCCTCCCCGGCAACCAGTTCCTGCCGTTGGCGTCTCTCGCCGGTCTGTTCTACCTCTTCCCCATCATGCTGCCCTACACGAAAGGTAATGTGGTGAAGACTTACATCATCGGCCTCGTGGCATTGCTCCTCGGCCTGTGGTTCGTCACCGACATGGCCCCCGACTTCACGAAGGCTGCCGCCGCCGTCTATGCGCAGACGCAGGACAAGGCTGCCCACGTGCCCGACGGCTTCCAAGCTGGTAGCATGGACTTTGCCTCCTCCCTCATCGGTTATGTCATCTACGCCCTCACTAAATATGCCAAATATGTCGGCATGGCTATCCTCACCGTCATCACCGTCGTGATGATGGTCATCAACCGTAGAAGGATCGTGAAAAATCAATAATACAATAATATGAAGAAAATACTTTTGTCTATGGCAATGATGTTTGCTGCCGCAGCAGCCACCGCACAAGGCTGCTGGAAAGGCTATGAGGTGAAAGCTGAGAACAGCTACACCAATTATAATGTGCGCTATGCCTGCAACCCTATGGATGCCAAGCACTATGACACGCAGCGTATGCGTGGTGAGTTCCTCATCGAGAAAGTCTTTGCACCGGGTGAGGTCAACTGGACCTACACGATGTTCGACCGTTTCCTCATTGGTGGCGCTGAGCCTACGACGACCCCGTTGAAGCTCACCTCCATCGCTCCGCTCTATGTCGATGCCTCCAAGGGCAATAACGGCCGTAACCTCCTCGACAACCGCGAGCTCGGCATCATCAATGTCGGTGGCGAGGGTACCGTCACCGTCGACGGCAAGAAGTACGACCTCGGCTTCGAGGAGTCGCTCTATGTCGGCAAGGGTGCCAAGGACATCACCATGGCAAGCAAGGATGCGTCGAAGCCCGCAAAGTTCTATATGAACTCCGCCTGTGCACATGTCAGCTACCCCACAGTTAAGGTCGACCTCAAGCATGCCAACAACATCAAGGCAGGCAGTGCTGCAGAAAGCAACAACCGTGTCATCCATCAGGTCATCATCGACGGTGTCGCCGGCGTGCGTACCTGTCAGCTGCAGATGGGTATCACCGAACTGAAGTCTGGTTCCGTGTGGAACACGATGCCCGCCCACACCCATCTCCGCCGCATGGAGACTTATTTCTACTTCAATGTGCCCGAGGGTCAGAAGATCTGCCACATCATGGGTGAGCCTCAGGAGACGCGCACGATGTGGATGAACAACGAGCAGGCTGTCATCAACCCCGAGTGGAGCATCCACTGCGCTGCCGGCACAAGCAACTACACTTTCATCTGGGGTATGGCAGGTGAGAACCTCGTCTACACCGACATGCAGGTCGTGAAGATACCGGACTTAGAATAACTGGCCTCACCCCCGCCCCTCCCCCATCCAGGGGAGAGGTTGATATGTTTCAAGAAACCCTTTGCCTTGCAATAAATACCGAGCTGTACGGTTGAACTTCCTTCTCTACTTATAGTTGATAGTGCCTCGGAGAGGCACACTCTGCATAACCCCAGGCAAGGAGCGTAGCGACGTAGCC
>CADBAG010000036.1 GCA_902792635.1 uncultured Prevotellaceae bacterium
GACTGCAGTCGCTATCGCTCCTTTAGTCTGGGGTTATGAAGAGTGTGCCTCTCCGAGGCACTGTCCCAAACAGAAAGAAAATCAACCGTACAGCTCGAATTATTTTCAACCGTACAGGTTGAAAATATTTGTGATGATAGGCACTCATCAATCCGAAAAGCGGAGGAAACCTTTTTATTCAGAGTCACACAACTTTGTGTGACACAAACTTGTGTGACTCGTTCTTTTTTCGTAACTTTGCCCAAAAGTAAAGACGATGGAAGAGAAGAAATTTGTATTTGGCGTACCGGTTACGGACTATAATTTCACAGGCCGTGAGGAGGAGAGTCGTCGGTTACTGGCCGACTTTAATGGTGGCATTAATGTCATCCTCATGTCACCTCGCCGCATTGGAAAAACTTCCTTGGTAAAGCATGTCATCAAAAAGATAAACCGTGAGAATATCCTTGTAGTGTATATGGACATCTTTGGCTGTAAGACCGAATATGATATATACAACAAATTTGCCGGGGCTGTATTGGAACAGACGGCGAGCAAGAGTGACAAATGGCTTGAGGAAGCGAAAGACTTTCTCTATCGCCTGACACCTAAAATATCGTTCAGTCCGGACCCGACATCCGAATTCGGCATATCCCTCGGCATCACTCCTAAAACCCATACTCCGGAACAGATCTTAGCTCTTCCGCAGCAAATAGCTGAAAGGAAAGGCAAGCATATACTTGTCTGCATAGATGAATTTCAGCAAGTAGGAGAGCTAAGCAACAGTAAGCAGGTACAGGCTCGTATGCGTGGTGTATGGCAGTTGCAGCAGTCTGTTTCCTACTGTCTCTTTGGCAGCAAGCATCATCTCATGGGAAGCATTTTCCTTAATCGAAGCATGCCTTTCTTCCAGTTTGGTGACCTGATCAATCTTCAGAAGATTCCTCAGGACACCTGGGTGAAATATATCGTAGAACATTTCGGAGAAGGGAAAAGAACTATCTCTGAAAGTCTGGCAATTAAAATATGTGAGTTTGTTGATTGCTATTCCTCTTACGTCCAGCAGCTCTCATGGATCATCTATTCCCAAACACCGGAGAACAGTATCATCACTGATAAACAAGTAACAGAGGGGTGCAATGACCTGCTTGCGGTCAACGATGCGCTCTTCATGCAACAGATAGAACCTTTGTCCGAATATCAGATGAATTTCATCCGGGCCATTGCTTCTAATGTACACAGCGACTTCACTTTAGAGAAGGTAAGGACTGAATATCATCTTGGCAGCTATAGTAACATTACGCGACTCACATCTGCTCTCTTAAAACTCGATATCATCGAAAAGCGCAGGGATGGCATATTCTTGACTGACCCCGTCTTCGAAAAGTGGTTCAGAAAGAAAATGATATATACGAATATGTAGATGGCGACGCCTTCCGTATCGTGATAAATATTATCACTCTACCCTAAAATACATGGCATGACGGCTGGTGCCATCCTTGACAAGGCGGCCCTCTGCCACAAAAGTCGAGAGCCATTTCGTTGCAACATAGCGTGACAAAGTAAAATGCTCGCGCATGATGCGGACCGTGACATAACGGTTTGTGGAGAGACAAGCTTCAACTTTCTGCCACAATTCTTCCTCTTCGTAAATTGTGGAACGGGACGTCGTCTTGCTCTGTCGGAACTTGACATTGCTGCGGACAGCCGTAAGCAGTTCGCGCTCCGGAAGAAAGTTGATACCCCGAAGATAGATGTTCTTTCCCGTGATCTTACCATCACCCACAGGGAGTGACATACCCGCAGAGAGCGAAAGGTAACCGATGCCGTCGAGGTGGAAGCGACGGCCCGCGATAAGACTCTGCTCGATGATGTAGCGAAGTTCAGAAAGCACACCGCGGATATCAGCCTGCGTCAGCGTCGTGGCCTGCTCTATGCGCTCCTCTAACTGTTTTGTGGTCAGAGCTGGCTGAAGGTCTAAAGCAACATATAGATGCTTGTCGCCTTCACCATTGACATTGTTGATTGTTCCGATTTCGTAGTTTATTTCCATATTGCCTAATGTTTTCGGCAAAGTTAAGCAATACTATCCTTTCTATAAAATCATAGTGGGGCATCCCATAGGGCATCATCGGCTGACACGTGCCGACCAATCGGCTGACACGTGCCGACCAACCGGCTGACACGTGCCGACCAACTGGCTGACACGTGCCGACCAACTGGCTGACACGTGCCGACCAACTGGCTGACACGTGCCATACAACTGGCTGACACGTGCCAAACAACGCGGGGTAAACGTGTCTAAAATATGGTTCAGCTTTTCGGGTTGATAAGGTCCCCGGAGGGGGCCAATTAGGTTAACCCCAGGTGAGGAGCGCAGCGACGTAACCTGGGGTATGTATCAGCGAGTCACTTGACCTGTCGGCCTCGAAGAGGGCGAACCTATAAAAACCAGCACCCAGCCAAGGTTTGCCCTCTTCGAGGACACCTTTCAACGAAAACGCCTCACACTCAAACCCCAGGTTACGTCGCTGCGCTCCTCACCTGGGGCTAACCATGTTCAACCTCTTCGAGGTTGTTCTCCTACCAACCCGAAACCGGAAGAACCTAAAATATGCCAATTAGGTTAAAACGGCGCCTTGACGGTAAAGTTCATCTGACGTCCTTTCGTAGGGTGCTGGAAGGTAAGCTGCTCGGCATGAAGATAGAGGCGGTCAGATACCGTGCCATAGAGCGTGTCGCCTTTGATGGGGTCATTGAGACCGAACTGATGGGCACAATGTACGCGAAGCTGATGCGTGCGCCCGGTCTTCGGCCAAAGCCACAAGCGATCGTCTGCCACCTTATTATATATAGTAACTGCCTCGCGACCATAATCATAGTCTACCACTTGCCGTGGACGGTCATCGAGGTCAGGACGCAAAGGCAAGGAGATGGTTCCTTCCTGAGGTATATCCTTGGAAAGCGGCCTGCTCAAGACGGCGACATAGCGCTTGCTTATCTCATGCTTGGCAAACTGCTGTTGAAGGTTATGATAAGCCGTGAGGGTCTTGGCAATGACCATCAGTCCACTCGTTGCCATGTCGAGCCGATGGACGATGAGCGGTGAATCTGTGTCGGGATAGCGCTGCTGCATGAGGGAGAGCACGCTCATGCGCCCACTCTTCCCGGGCACAGAGAGCATGCCGGCAGGCTTACAAATAACGCAGATGTCGTCATCCTCATAGATAACCTTCAGTTGGGCAGCGAGACGCTCATCCTCCTCCTTACTTTCCAATGGGTTGGCATCGACCTCTATGCCTTGCAGCATCCAACGGAGGATAGGCTTGCATTTACCATTGCATGCAGGATAGAACTGCAGATGATGGCGTATCTCTCCCCTTGGACTCTCGCCCCACCAGAACATCGCCATCGAGACAGGACGGAGCCCATGCTGGAAAGCATATTGAAGCAGTTTGGGCTCACAGCACTCCCCACTCCCCGCAGGCGGAATTTCTCCGTCACGAATCGCTATCAGGTCCTGGCTCTCACCACGTCCATTGAGCATTAAGAAATGATGAAAGAGCCAGCGCTGAAGCGCATCGCTCTTTTGTCGTCGCAAAGTCTTCAGCTCTACAATATGTTTTTCGGCTGCTTTCCGCTCCTCCTCAATCTTCCGTTGCCGGAGTTTCCATCGGTGTAGTTCAGCGTTCTCAAACTGCCGACGGCGGATATATTCTTCGTCGGTCTCGCCTTCCCGCTTACGCTTGTCAGAGGGTGGTAGGTGTTGGGTGTTAGGTGTTAATAGTTTGTCTGTTGATAAAAGAGCGGTTTCTTGATCAATCTTATCATTCAACTGCGTTATCTCCGCCTCATGCTGCTTGAAATAGCCATTGGGTTGGAGATAATCGAAGACAGCGGGCACGAACTCGGGCCAGTCGGAGCGGCCACAGATCTGACCACTATAGCCGGCAAGATAATGAAACGATTTGCTTTGAACAGAAACACTCCGTGTCAGTGTTGTTTCTTTTCCTTCTACAATAAGTACCCCGAACATCTTTCCTTTGTCTATCTCTTCGCGAAAAACAGCGTCAACGGGATGGTCGCAGAAAGCCGATGGTCTGCCTGAGAGCCAAGCTATCAGTTCATCAGCTGCATCGCGACATTCGGGGGATGGCGTATAATAAAAGGGATTGTTCATACAAGGTTGTTGCTCATACAAAGATCATGATGAGCATCTGCGCTATCACCACTCGGATAAACATGCCCAACGGATAGACGGTGGCATAAGAGATGCTTGCCGTATCACCTTTGCACGTGTCGTTGGCATAGCCGAGCGCCATCGGGTTCGCCATTGATCCGCAGAGGATACCGCAGATCGTACCAAAGTCATATTTATGAGTATGCAAGGCGATGATACCGATGATGAGCACAGGGATGACGGTGATAAGGAAGCCGATACCTACCCATGCGATACCTTCGGGCCGCATGATAGTCGCCATGAAGTCCTTACCGGAGTCAAGGCCGAGGCAGGCCAGATAAAGTGCCAGTCCGAGCTTACGCAGCATGAGTGAAGCCGAGCGCGTCGTGTAGGAAATCATGTGGCTCTTCGGGCCCAAGGCGCCGACGATGATACCCATGATGATAGGACCACCGGCGATACCGAGACGGATGCTGCTTGCCATGCCCGGGATAGAGATTGGGATCGTACCCAAGGCAAGACCGAGGAAGATGCCGAGGAAGATACTGCCGATATTAGGCTCTTCCAACGTCTTCACGGAGTTGCCGAAGAAATGCTCGGCGTTGTCGAGATCTTCGTGCTTACCGACAATCGTCACGCGGTCACCATACTGCAGTCGGAGGTCATCACTGGCGAGTAGCTTGACATCGCCACGCACCACACGACTGACGTTGACGCCATAAGCCGCACGCATATGGATATCGCGCAGTCGCTTGCCGTTAAGGTCTGCTCGTGTCACGACACAGACGCGGCTCTCCACGTTGGCATCGATAGCGTTCCAGTCCACGTTGTTCTGGTTCCAGTTGCGGTCCTCCTTCTTTCCGAAGAGCAGCAGCATAGGCTCCTCTTCCTCTTTATTCGTGACAACAAGGATAGAGTCGTTGACATGCAGCACGGTGTCAGCCTTCGGAAGGATCACTTCCTTGCCGCGCCACAAGCGGGAGATGATGAACTTACGGTTCGTCATGTGAGCGATCTGGGCTATTGTCTTGCCAACAATAGCGGGGTTGATGACGTCGAACTGTGCGATATAAGTATGGTCGTCATCGGAGAGCGGCTTGACCTCTAAATCAGCAGGCTTGACAAAGAGTTTACGGATGATGACCATTGCCACGATGACACCCACGACACCGAGCGGATAGGTCACGGCAGTAGCTAATGCCACACTGCTGTTCGGTATTCCGAGATGTGCCAAAGCCTGTGTGGCAGCACCGAGGGCCGGCGTGTTTGTCGTAGCACCACAGAGCAATCCGACCATGTTAGGGAGGTTCACACCCGTGATAGGGATCAGTAAGAGCGAGAAGAGGGTACCGACGATGATGACGACGAGGCTCCATATATTCAGCGCCAGACCTTCCGACTTCAGCGATCCGAAGAAGTTAGGACCGACATGGAGTCCGAGGCAATAGACGAACATCGACAGTCCGAACGTCTCTATATAGTCGAGGATATTGTGGTCAATGGACAGTTTCATCTCTCCGGCAAGGATACCGATGAAGAACACCCACGCGATGCCGAGTGAGATGCCTTTCACCTTGATCTTGCCAAGTGCCAGACCGAAGGCGATGATCAATGACACGATCACCACCGTCTGTATCGAGGAATGGATGGTAAAAAGCGAAGCTATATAGTTCATAGTATTCCCAAATAGTTCTCCAACGGTATTCCTGCATTCTTATCCTCATTGTCCTTGTTGAGGTCGATGAGCGTATAGACAGCATCCATAGCCTTACGTGTCGACGGTTTCAGCTCCATGCCGTCGAGGAGATGACCGATGAGCACCGCCGAGAAGATGTCGCCTGTACCGGGGAAATGGACAGGAATCTCTGTGTAGCCAAGCAGGAACTGCTCATCTGTGAGATGGTTGTAGCCCGCCACACAGTGCTGACCATCAACGGGGATGGATGTGATAAGTACCGACTTAGCGCCCGTGGCGTGAAGCTCGTCCAAAAGGTGGAAAGCCTCATCACGCGTCACACCTTTCTCATTATAAGGTGTTCCGGTAAGATAACAACCCTCTGTATAGTTCGGATAAATGAGGTCGGCCACGGCAATCATCTCTTTCATACTCTGTATTGTTGCCGGTGTGACGCCGTTGTAGAGTTTGCCTTCATCGCCCATGATAGGGTCGACGAAGATCGGCGTGCCAAGATGCTCCTGCTCTAAGCAGTAAGCCGACACGATCTCAGCCTGTCGTTCTGAGGCGATGAAGCCCGTGGCGATAGCGTCGAAATGGAAGCCGAGCTCTTTCCACACGGGAAAGACGCCTTTGATATAATCGGTGGTGTCGAGGAGATTAAACTTGCCGTAGTCGAGCGTGTTCGACACCAGTGCTGTCGGCAGGTTATACGTGACGTGCCCCATATAAGAGAGGATGGGGAGCATGGCAGCCGAGGCCACCTTGCCATAGCCACACATATCGTTGATGAGCAGAATCTTTTTCTTTGCCATGAGATAGCATGAGATAATTTGTCGGCAAGACATAATGCGCCCTTGCCTATTTGGGTGCAAAATTACGAAAAAACATGGAGGTAAGAAAAAAAAAGAAAAAGAAAAGGCCCTCTCCCCTCCCTCCCATGGCCCTCTCCCCTCCCTCCCCCCATCCAGGGGGAGGGTTGATATGCTTCTTGGGCGTTTGTGCTTTCGATTGTTACAATAGCTTGTCTCGGTAATCAGCCCTCCCCCTGGATGGGGGGAGGGAGGGGAGAGGGCCACAAGAGAGGAGAGAACCTAATATTAAAAATATAGAAATGTTGTAACCTTTCTTTTGCCCACTCGTTTTAAATATGTATCTTTGACATACCAATCATGGTAAAGGTCATACTTTGATAAAACAGAGTAATAAAAACAAGTCTAAACTATATGGAATTCGTTGACAACCAGTATTGTCTCATTCTTGCCGGTGGAAGAGGCCAGCGCCTGTGGCCCTGCAGCCGGGAGAGTCGTCCGAAACAGTTTGTAGATTTCTTTGGTACAGGCCGAACACAAGTGCAGCAGACGTGGGATCGCATGACGAAGCTCATCGCACCGGACCACGTCTATATCAGTACCACGTCACAGTATGTTGACCTCCTGAGAGAGCAGTTGCCCGATGTGGCGCAAGACCATATTCTCATAGAGCCTATCCCACGCAATACCGCACCGAGCATGGCATGGGCTAACCATCGCATCTCGGAGATCAACGACGATGCGGTGATGATCGTCGTGCCGAGTGACCAGCTTATCCTTAATGATGAGATGTTTAAGAAGAATGTCTCTGATGCCTTGACGTTTGCCTCTACGCACGACATGTTCCTTGCCATGGGCGTCAAGCCGACGCGACCCGAGCCGGGCTATGGCTATATCCAGACCGATGGTTTCGTGGAAGGCAGCATCTATCAGGTGCGGAGCTTCACGGAGAAACCTGACCGCGAGTTTGCCAAGATGTTCATGGACAGTGGCGAGTTTGTGTGGAACACGGGTATCTTCGTCTCCAACATCAAGAACACGCGTGCGATGTTCTCGAAGTTCCTCCCGCCCGTCCTTCGCGATCTCGACAAACAATATCCGCACGCAACGCATGAACAGGAAGTGGCCTACATGGATGAGCACTTCTCTTTCTACCCCAATCTATCTGTGGAGTCGGGGGTACTCGACAAATTAGAGAATGTCTGCGTGATGAAATGTGACTTCGGCTGGGCTGACCTCGGCACGTGGCATGGCATCTACGAGGCACTGCCAAAGAACAATGATGACAATGTCGTCGTCGACTCAGATGTCTATATGGAGAACAGTCACCACAACGTCATCAAGCTCCCGAAGGACCGCATGGGTGTCATCAGTGGTCTCGACGGCTTCATTGTGGCAGAGAAAGACAACATGCTGCTCATCTGTAAGAAAGAAGATTCCTCTGCGCTCGTCCGAAAGTATGTCAGCGAGATACAATTGAAGAAGGGGGAGAAATATATATAGCGGGGCCTGGCCCCACCCCCGCCCCTCCCCCATCCAGGGGAGGGGAAGATATGCTTCAAGGGGTGATGCTACTTAGATACTTATTTTGTGATGTCATTATATTAATATGGGGTTGTTTGGTACTGGTTTCAACGGCTTGTCTCCCTCCCTACGGGGGAGGGTTGGGGTGGGGCTTCTCTTAGCCCTCCTCTTCCTCTCCGCTTGTACCGGTAGCCATTCTTACCGGTACCGCATCGGCGTGTCTCAATGTGTCGGCGGCAAATGGAGGGAGAAGGTGAACGACGAGATGCTCTCCGCCCAGCACCTCTACGGCAACGAGGTGAAGGTGAGCATCGCCAATGCAGACAACGACTCTAAACGGCAGGTGCGGCAGATTGACTCGCTCGCTGCCTCGGGTGTCGACCTGCTTGTCGTGGCGCCCAACGAATACAAGGCTATCTCTCCCGCTATCATCCGAGCCAAGCAGCGCGGCATTCCCGTGGTGCTCTTCGACCGCAAGGCAACGACAAACGACTTCACGGCTTATATCGGTGGTGACAATGTCGAGGCAGGACGTGCCATGGGACACTATGCCCTCTCACTGTTGCGTGAGCGGAGCTATGACCACACGCCTCGCGTGTTGGAGATTACAGGCGGTACCACCTCCTCTCCAGCTATCGACCGCCACAAAGGTTTCTCTTCTGTGTTAGGAAAGACCCAAGGGATCGACTATCAATATGTTAACACCGATTGGACCTCAGAACAGGTCTATAAGGCGATGAACAACTGGCTGAACACCCATCCCGTCCCCGATATCGTGTTCTGCCACAGCGACCTCGCTGCACAAAACGCTTACAAAGCTGCTCAGGAGAAAGGTGTGGCTAAGAATATCCTCTTCCTCGGCATCGACGGACTTCCCGGACCGGGTGAGGGTATCGATGCGGTGGAGAAAGGAATCTTTGCCGGTACCTATGTCTATCCTACCCATGGTGAGGAAATTATCAAGCTCGCGCTCGACATCCTGCAAGGCCGGAAGTATAAGCGCGAGAACATCATGAAAAGCGTCATCGTCACGCCCGACAACGCCTCTATCATGCAGCAGACGAGCCTGGAACTTCAGCGGCAAGGCAACAACTTGCTCATTCTGCAAGATAAGTTGGAGAACTATTTCGGTCTTTACAACACGCAGCGGATGATCATCTTCGTCAGTATCGCTGCCATCGTGCTCCTCGTCATTGCGCTGTTGCTTATCTGGCGTATCGTCGTTATCACACGCCGGCTCAACCGCAAAGAGAAAGAGATCAACCGGGAGCAGACGCTCTTCTATACCAATGCCCGTCACCAGCTCCGCACGCCGTTGACGCTCATTGATGGTCCTATCAATGAGCTTGCAGCTTCAAATGATCTGAAAGGTAAAGACCGTTCGTTGGTAGATATCCTCCAGAGAAATGTGAACCAGTTGGCTCATATCGTCTACGATGTGCTCAACTTTAAGCCAGACACCGTTGACGAGGAAAACACAGAAGATACTCCATCCGTCTCCGACACCAATGCCTCCGTGCAGTCGGCACGCTTGGAGATGCTTACCGACAGCAACAAGGAAGGCTTCCCCACGGTGCTCATCGTGGACGACAACGACGACATGCGACGCTACCTCCGCACGCTGCTCACAGGCAAGTATTATGTCATTGAGGCTGCCGATGGCGAGAGTGGACTGAAGGTCGCTCGCGAGTCGGTGCCCGACATCATTGTCAGTGATGTGATGATGCCGGTGATGGACGGCCTGCAGTTCTGCAAGAAGATTAAAGACGACACGATGACCTCGCATATCCCCGTCATCCTCCTCACAGCGCGCAGTACCGAAGACCAGCAGGTCGAAGGCTTGAGCAGTGGAGCCGATGCCTACATGACGAAGCCGTTCAGTGCCAGTCTGCTTTTGGCACGTATCGATAATCTGCTAAAGAGCCGTGCCCAGCTCCGCCACCTCTTCGACGGCAAGGCACAGGATGAGCAGGCAGAAGAGGAGAAGCTTGCTACGCCCGACCGCGAGTTCATCAACCGTCTGAAGGCCGCCATCCAGAAACATCTCTCGGAGAGCAACCTCAAGATGGATGATCTCGGGGCTGAGATGGGTATCAGTCGCGTGCAGCTCTATCGCAAGGTAAAAGCCTTGACGGGTCTCTCGCCCGTTGAGCTCCTCAAGCAGATGCGACTTCAGAAAGCTTACTCTCTCCTCCAGCATTCATCTCTTTCTGTCTCAGAGATCGCTTACGACACCGGCTTTAGCTCTCCCGCCTACTTCTCCACATGTTTCAAGAAGCAATACGGGAAGTATCCCACAGAGATAAGGGAAGAAAAATAAAATAATAAAATTATCAAAATAATAGAGATGGAGCAAATCGAAAAACAAGAAGAAAGACGATATGGCCAACTTATTAACAATATTGGTCAATTGATGAAATCGGCACGCGCGAAGGCAGCTCGAGAAGTTAACAGTATACTTGTTGATACTTATTGGCAGATTGGTAGATATATTGTTGAATACGAACAAGGAGGTAAGGAAAAAGCTGTTTATGGTAGCCAACTCCTAAGTAATCTATCACATGATCTTAAAATAAGGGTTGGAAAAGGTTTTAGTAGAAGTAATCTCACCTATATGAGAAAATTCTATGTTGCTTTTCCAAATCGTGAGACAGTGTCTCACAAATTAACATGGAGCCACTATTTTGAGATTCTAAAAGTCGACGATCCTCTTGCAATATCCTTTTATACAAATGAGTGTGAAAAAGAAAGATGGAGCGTTCGGGAATTGAAAAGGCAGATAGATAGTATGCTTTTTCACCGATTAGCTGTTAGTAAAAACAAGGATCAAGTTCTTGAGCTGGCAAGCAGAGGAATAGACATGCATAAGCCTGATAATGTGATAAAGGATCCTTATGTTCTTGAATTTCTTGGCCTATCTGATGATTTTGCGTATAGTTAGAAGAGGCTCTTGTTAATCATATCGGAAGATTTCTACTTGAGTTGGGGAAAGGATTCGCATATATCGGGAGGCAATATCGTTTTAGGAATGTCATCGTGGTTAGGACGGTCACAAGGGCCGCCACTACTTTGATGTCAATTGTCTGTCGAACGTCAGCCGGTTGTTCGTCGAACGTCAGCCGATCTGCTGCCACGTGCCAAACAACTTGTTGTCACGTGCCGAACAACTTGCTGCCACGTGCCGAACAACGAGGATAAACCTTTTAATAATCAGACATACACTTTAAATCTTGTTACATGTAACAATATTATAACCCCTTGAACGTATTTTTTAAGTCCCGAATGCCTTAAGTCGTTAATTTTGCAGCGTTACTTGAAAACATCAATAAAAGATAACGTAGAAAACAAATAATTAACAACTTAAAAACAGTAGGCATGAGACATCTCAGGTTCTTCTTGTTGACACTGTTGACAATCGTCACAGTCTCAGCGTTCGCACAAAACGAGGACATCACTGTTTCGGGAACTGTCGTTGACAACAATGGCGAGCCGGTTATCGGTGCATCCGTCATCCAGAAAGGCACATCTAATGGTGCTGTCACCGACCTCGACGGTCACTTCTCCGTAAAGGTACCCAAGGGTACGACCCTTACTATTTCTTACATTGGCTTCTCCACGCAAGACGTGAAGGCCGCTCCAAATCTTCAGATCAAATTAGTAGAAAATTCAAAAGAACTTAGCGAAGTTGTTGTAACAGGTTATCAGATTCAGCGCAAGGCTGACTTGACGGGTGCCGTCTCCGTTGTGAAAACAGACGGTATCACGACCTCTCCGGATGCTGACCCGATGAAGTCACTGCAAGGTAAGGTCGCAGGTATGACCATTACCGATACGGGTTCACCAAGCGGATCAGCTACGGTGCGTATCCGTGGTATCGGTTCTTTCAACTCTTCTCAGGATCCTCTCTTCATTGTTGATGGTGTGCCAATGACCGGAAGTCTCAATACCCTTAACAATAATGATATCGAGAGCATGCAGGTACTGAAGGATGCCGCTTCTGCTTCTATCTATGGTAGCCGTGCTGCTAACGGTGTGATCATCATCACGACCAAGCATGGTAAGAAGAGCGATAAGATCAACGTTGACTTCTCTACAAACCTCACGGCACAGTTCTATACTTCTCAGTCGAAGATGAAACTGCTCGATACCAAGGGTTACGCTACGGCAATGGCTCAGGCTGCCCTCAACGACGGTCTCGATCCCGTGGCTTATGCCAGCAACTACGGTCTCTCGCTCAATGCTACGCAAGGTGTCGGCATCACAGTATGGAATCCGGCAACAAGCCGGTATCAGAACTATACGGTGAATGGCCGCTACGATGGTTACATAAACAGCAAGAAGACGATGATGTTCTCCGATACCGATTGGGTGGATGCTATCTCCCGTACAGGTTTCGCACAGAACTACAATGTGGCATTGTCAAAGGCTACTGATAAGGGCTCCGCACTGTTCTCCGTTGGCTACAAGAACAACAAAGGTATCCTGAAATATACCGACTTCCAGAGTATCTCCGCCCGTATGAACAGTTCATATAATGTGAACAAGATCGTCACTGTGGGTGAGAACTTCACATTATCTTATACAAAGCAAGTAGACTCAGCACCTATGGAGAACGCGCTGAAGATGTCACCGACAGTGCCTATCTATGAAATTGACGGTACAACATTCGCCGGCCCTGTAGGAGGCATGAGCGATCGCCAGAACCCACTGCGCGAGCTCTATCAGAACAAAGACAACCATCTCGACTATTGGAAGCTCTTCGGCAATGCCTATGTAGACATCAAGCCGATGAAGGGTCTTGTGTTCCGCTCCAACTTCGGTATCGACTACACGACATCGTTCATCAATGCCCTGACACACACGTTCTCATCGGATATCGTCAATAACAATATTGCCAAGACCGACTTAGGTCAGACCAACAACACCAACTACACTTGGTCTAACACACTCAACTATCTGTTCGACATCAAGAATAAGCATCACTTCAACGTGTTGCTCGGTTCTGAGATCAACAAGCAGAGCTGTGTTGACTTTCATGCTCTTTCTGAAGACTACGCACTTGAGGATGTCGATTATATGTGGCCGAATGCCGCAACAGGCACGATGCGTAACACGGGTGCTAAGTTCGGCTACCGCTTGGCTTCCTTCTTCGGCAAGGCCGACTACAACTATAACGACTTGCTGTTGGCATCCTTCACCCTTCGTCACGATGGCAGCTCACGCTTCGGTAAGAATCACCGCTGGGGTAACTTCCCTGCCGCTTCTCTTGGTTTCCGTTTCTCACAGTTGCTGCATGAGAAATGGCTCGATGATGCCAAGCTCCGCCTCTCTTGGGGTAAGACTGGTAACCAGGGTATCGACAACAATGCACACTACGGCCTTTATGTTGCTGACTATGGATTGGATCGCGTCACCTCTACGGCTTATGATCTTTACGAGGCTGGCTCAGGCACATATCCCTCGGGCTATCGCGCTACACAGACAGCAAACGATGATCTGAAGTGGGAGACTACGACACAATATAACATTGGTCTCGATTATCAGATGTTCAATGGCAGCTTCTATGGAACGATTGATGCTTACATCAAGAACATCGACGACATGCTGATCAACCCTGCATTCCTCGCTGTCATGGGTGAGGGTGGTAACCAATGGTCCAATGGTCCTTCGCTTCGCGACTGGGGTATGGAGTTCACCGCCGGCTATCGTAAGACATTGGCTTGTGGCTTAGGTCTCGACCTCAACGGAAACCTCGATTTCTATCGTAACCGCGTCACGAGTCTGCCTTCTTCTACGACCGGTTCATACGCTCACACTTATACAGAGAACCTCGTTCAGGCTAAGAAGCCTTATGGTTCTGTCGTAGGTTATGTTGCTGAAGGTCTGTTCCAGAATCAGGCGGAAGTGGATGCTTCCGGTCAGCCCAATGCACGTGTCGGTGGACTGAAATATGCCGACCTCGACAATAACGGCGTGATCAATGAGAAAGACCAGACATGGATTCTTGATCCTGTTCCTGCCTTCTCTTATGGTCTGAATATCGGACTCAGCTACAAGAACTTCGACTTGACAATGTTCTGGCAAGGTGTTGCTAATGTGGATGTCTACAACAACCAGAAGTTCCAGACCGACTTCTGGAGCATCACGGATGCAGGTTCTAACAAGGGTAGCCGTATGCTCGGGGCATGGACAACAGACAATACCGGCTCTTCCATCCCGGCATTGACAACCAACAACACCGCTGATGAAGGCCGCGTATCTTCTTACTTTGTTGAGAATGGCTCGTATCTCAAGCTTCGCACCCTGCAGATTGGTTACAACCTTCCTTCATCTCTCTTGAAGAAGTTGCTGATGACCAAAGCACGTGTCTATGTCTCCGGACAGAATCTGCTCACCATCAAGAGCAGCAGCCTCACATGCTCTGACCCGGAGAACCCCAACTGGAATTATCCTCTGCCCACATCCGTTTCCTTCGGACTGCAAGTAGGTTTCTAAGCATATCAATCATCTCTTTAATCTGAGAATATATATCATGAGAACGATTCATATTAATATAAAAAGCATCGGCAAGAAGGTTGCCATGCTCTGCGTCGCAACGCTGACGCTCGCTTCCTGCGACAACTACCTCGACTATAAGCCTACGGCTGTGGTCGATGAGGACAAGGCCTACTCCGATCCTGACGGCATGGTCACCAGTGCTTACGCCATGCTTGGCGACTGCTGGTACCAATATCCGTTCAACCTCTGGCCTTATGGCGACCTGGCTTCAGACGACTGTCTGAAGGGTGGCTCGGGTACGACAGATACTGATTATCACTCTGTGGAGATCTTCTCAACCCTGACACCGACCTTAGGTCCTCTCGATGAGCTGTGGTATCGTCTGTATAGCGCTATCTCTCGCTGCAACCGTGCACTGCTTGCTCTCGATGAGAACGGCAACAGTGTCCTCGGTGAGGCTACGACAAAGCAGCGCATTGCTGAGGTGAAGTTCCTTCGCGCACACTTCTATTACAAGCTTTTCATGGTGTTCAACAAGATTCCATGGATTGATGAGGAGGTCTACAAGAACAATACACAAGAGCAGACACGTAACGATGTCCTGACTCATGAGCAGATGTGGGACAAGATTATCGGTGACTTCAAGGTTGCTTACGATGATCTGCCGGAGACTCCTTCAGATGGTGCCGGAAGAGCCAACAAGGTGGCTGCTGCCGCTTACCTCGCTAAATGTTACCTGCAGCGTGCATGGGGCAATGGCTATGAGGACAGCACCGGTGTGAACTTTATCAACAAAGACTACATGCAGAAGGTCGTCGACTATACTGATGTCGTGGTCAAGTCCAACTATGGTTATCTCGAGGATTATGGTGACATTTTCCTCCCCGACTACAAGAACAGCAAGGAGAGCATCTTCGCCGTGCAGACAAGTGATTACAAGGATGACCATACGACCTACGGACGTGCCAACTGGTCGAATACGCTCAACGGCGTATGGGGCATTTGGTCTTGTGGCTGGGACTTCCAGAAGCCTTCACAGGATTTAGTCAATGCCTTCAAGACAAGCAACGGTCTGCCTGAGTTTAACGATTATGACAAGACAAACGACCATCCGGTCAATGGCAAGCCGACATCACAGAAGTGGGATCCGCGTTTGTTCCATACAGTGGGTATGCCGACCTTCCCTTACAAATATGAGTCACAGTACACGATGACTAAAGCTAATTCTCGTACCCCGAACACTTACGGTTATTACACAACGTTGAAGTGCGTACCGCAGCGTAGTAAGGGTGAGACTTACAATAGTCCTTGGCAGGCTTTCGCCATGAACGAATATGTCATCCGCTATACCGATGCCATGCTTGACCGCGCCGAGGCCCTCATAGAGTTAGGCCGTCTGGAAGAGGCCCGCACCATCATCAACAACATTCGTCAGCGTGCAGCCAACTCTATCAGCAAGCATATCGAGTATGCTGCCGACCAGTGCCAGATCAGCCTTTATCCCGAGTCTTATTTCAAGGACAAAGAGACAGCACGTGAGTGCCTGCGCTGGGAGCGTCGCCTCGAGATGGGTCAGGAGCACGAGCGTTTCTTCGATCTGCGTCGTTGGGGTCTCCTCTCCTCTACACTGAACGCTTACTTCACCCGTGAGGCTAAGGACTCTTACGATGGGCAGACATATGCACAGTACTACAAGGATGCTCACTTCACAAAGGGTAAGAACGAGTACTTCCCCATTCCTTACAACCAGATGTTCTACATCCCTGGACTATACACACAGAATAAGGGATACTAAATTTCTGATTACTTCTTATGGTGGCCGCCACTTGGGGCGGCCACTGCAACCGAAAACCATTAATCAATTAGAATTAAATGAAAACCATTCAGAAACATATCATTGCATGCTCTTTAGCATTGCTCAGTCTCTCTGCAACGGCCCAGAAACTCGCACCTCAAGTCCTCAGCGACACTCAGGTCATGCTCCGTGTACCCACAGCTATGAAGTATCTGCTGCTGCCAGTGGAGGAAAGTGCAAACAACGACCACATACGCGTGATCTATAATAATAATGTGGTGAGGGAGCTCAACGTGCGCCTCGCCGTGAACAAGGCTGACTACTATGTGCCACTGCCATTGCAAGAGGAGCACAAAGGCAATCTGCTGCTCGACATCACGATGAACCGAGGCGATGCTGCTAACTCTGCCAGTAAAGCTGCCACGGGTGATTTCGCCTGCTGGAAGCTCCTGCAGCTTAGCGATACTTTCAACATGAAGAACCGCGAGAAGTTCCGCCCTGTCTATCACCATACGCCTGCCTACGGCTGGATGAACGACCCCAACGGTATGTTCTACAAGGATGGCGTGTGGAACCTCTACTATCAGCACAACCCCTTTGGTTCACAGTGGGAGAACATGACGTGGGGACACTCTACATCGACCGATCTCATTCACTGGAAGTTTGAGGGTGACGCTGTCCTCCCCGATGCCCTCGGCACGATCTTCAGCGGCAGCTCAGTGGTGGACAAGAATAATACGGCCGGCTTCGGCGCAGGTGCTATCGTATCTTACTATACCTCTGCCGGAAGAGCGCAGAAGCAGAACATGGCTGTGAGCACTGACGGCGGTAAGACGTTCACTAAATATGTGGACAACCCCGTGCTCGTGTCTAACATTCCTGACTTCCGTGACCCGCATGTCATCTGGTATGAGCCGGAGAACAAGTGGATTCTCATCGTCTCGGAGAAACAGCACATGAAGATCTTCTCTTCGAAGAACCTACGCGACTGGACCTTTGAGAGTGACTTTGGTGAGGGCTATGGCTCACACGACGGTGTGTGGGAGTGCCCGGATCTCTTTGAAGTGAAGAGTGATGAGGGAAGAGTGAAGAATCAAAATGCTGAGAGTAAATGGGTTTTGATTTGCAACATCAACCCCGGTGGTCCTTTCGGTGGCTCGGCTACACAATATTTCACCGGAACATTCGATGGTCATAAGTTCACCTGCGATACCGATCCTTCGGTAAAGAAATGGATGGACTGGGGCAAGGACCATTATGCTACGGTCACGTTCGACAATGCACCTGACGGCCGACATGTCGCCATGACCTGGATGAGTAACTGGCAGTATGCCAACCAAGTGCCGACAAAGCAATACCGCTCCGCTAACGGCATCGCCCGCGACCTCGGCTACTTCGAATACAAAGACACAGGCTATGTCAGTGTGAAGCCGTCTCCCGAAGTGCTCGCCGCCTTCTCCAAGAAACCTCAGGCTTCGCTCTCTCCCACCTGCCGTGTCGATGTGCAGCTTCATAACAATGCGACGATCACACTGTCCAATGGTAAGGGTGAGCGTGTCGTGATGACCTACAATGCAGCTAAAGAGACGTTCTCAATGGACCGCACGAAGAGTGGCGATGTGAGTTTCAGTACCGACTTCCCCGCAGTGACCAAGGCTCCGACGCGTGGACGTATCAAGACGCTCCAGCTCTTCATCGATAAGAGCAGCATTGAAGCATTCGATGCCGACGGCAAGATGGCCATGACAAACCTCGTCTTCCCATCCACACCGTATACATCAATCGCCGTCAAGGGCGGTAAAGCAAAGGTTTATCCGTTGAAATAAAAATATTCCGCGTTTTTTACACCCCATGCGGATATTTTTCTTACCTTTGCAACAAACATAATCTTTAAGCCATAAACGAATAATGGAAAACAATAATCAAGGACAGACGGTAAGCCAGCAGACGCTCAAGTTGGCGATGACTTCCATGATGTTCTGCTTCTTCACCATGGGCTTTGTCGACCTCGTCGGCACAGCCTCCAACTATGTCAAGCAGGATCTGAACCTGAGCGACACAGTGGCCAACTTCTTGCCGTCGCTCGTCTTCTTCTGGTTCCTTATCTTCTCCGTGCCTACGGGCGTGCTGATGAACAAGATCGGCCGTAAGAAGACGGTGATGCTCTCGCTCATCGTAACGGTCATCTCCCTACTGCTGCCTATCTTCTCTGAGAACTTCGTCGTGATGCTCGTTTCGTTCTCCCTCCTCGGCATCGGCAACACATTGATGCAGACATCGCTGAACCCGCTGGTCTCGATGTATGTCAAGGATCACCTCGCTTCGACGCTGACCTTCGGACAGTTCATCAAAGCCATTGCTTCGTTCTTGGCGCCTATCATCGCTTCGTGGGGTGCCGCTGCTACCATCCCCAACCTCGGCTTGGGCTGGCGCGTGCTCTTCCCGATCTACATGGCGGTAGGTATCCTTGCCTCACTGATGCTGCAGGTAACGCCGATCAACGAGAAGAGTGACGATGAGAAACCGGCCGAGCAGAAATCTATTGGCCGCGACTATATTGATACATTCAAGCTCCTCGGCAATCCTTATGTGCTGCTCTGCTTCTTTGGCATCATGTGCCACGTCGGTATCGATGTCGGTACAAACACCACTGCTCCGAAGCTCTTGCAGCAGTATGCCGGACTGGCGCTCAACGATGCAGCGTGGGCCACAAGCCTCTACTTCATCTTCCGTACTATCGGCTGCATGACAGGCAGTTTCTTCCTCCGCATCCTCGAGACCCGCACGTTCTTCGTCATCTCTGTCACGATGATGGCGCTGAGCATGGTCTGCATGTTCATGGGTGCTACAAGCTCTGCTGAAGTCTCTAAGTGGTGGCTCTATGTAGGTATCGCCCTCGTCGGCTACGGCAACAGTAATGTCTTCTCAATGTGTTTCTCTCAGGCCATGCTTTACATGCCTGACAAGAAGAACGCTATCAGTGGATTGATGATCATGGGTCTCTTCGGTGGCACCATCTTCCCGTTGGTGATGGGTATTGCCAGTGATGCAGTCCATTCTCAGGTCGGTGCTGTGGCTGTCATGGCTGTCGGTGTGGTGTATCTGATCACGTTCATTAATAAGGTGAGGTATTGAAGCCCCACCCCTAATGGCCCTACCCCTCCCCCATCCAGGGGAGGGAGATATTACCGACAAGAAGCGAGATGCGGTAATAACAGAACAAATAATAGCAATAATATTAATAAATAATATAAAGAATAATGACCAAGTCCAATTGACTCCTTGAAGCATATCTCTCCCTCCCCTGGATGGGGGAGGGGTAGGGGTGGGGCCGTTAGGGCCTGTATGGATTGGGCTGTTAGACGTTTTCTTATGAAGATTATCGGTTTAGGCGAAGTGCTCTATGACGTACTTCCACAGGGGGCAAAACTTGGCGGTGCCCCAGCTAACTTTGCTTATCACGCCAGTCAGTTCGGCTATGAGGCCGTAGCAGTAAGTGCCGTAGGCAACGACGCCTTGGGCGACCAAGCTTTGGAGACCTTCGACAAGAATGGACTGAAGTATATCATCCCGCGCGTGCCTTATCCCACAGGAACCGTGAATGTAACGCTCGATGCTGAAGGTGTGCCTACTTATACCTTCACACCTGACGTGGCATGGGATCATATCCCCTTCACACCGGAGATGGAAGAAGCAGCGAAGAGTGCAGGTGCTGTATGCTTCGGCTCACTGGCCCAGCGCAGTAAGGAGTCGCGCGAGACTATCATGAAGTTCGTCGAGGCTACACCGAAGGACTGCCTGAAGATCTTCGACATCAACCTCCGTGGCAACTTCTACGACAAGGACACCATTCAGAATGGCCTCCGTCATTGCGACGTCCTGAAGATCAACGATGAGGAACTCATCATCGTCGGCCGCCTCTTTGGTTATCCTGGTCTCGACATTGAGGAGAAATGCCGCCTCATCATGAAGCGTTACAACCTCAAGATGGTGGTGCTGACGTGTGGCACCAACGGAAGTTATGTCTTTGCTCCGAACAACTTCAAGAGCTTCATGCCGACACCGAAGGTTGAGGTTGCTGACACGGTAGGTGCTGGCGACTCCTTCACCGGTTCCTTCACGGCAGCTATCCTCTCGGGCAAGAGCATTGAGGAGGCTCACGCTTTGGCCGTTCAGGTCAGTGCCTGCGTCTGCACGCAGAAAGGCGCTATGCCGAAACTGCCGGAGACATTAACTAAATAAGAGGCCTACCCAAGCCCTCCCTAAAGGGAGGGATGTTGATTACTTAAAGAGCCTCTCTCGTCCGAGAGTGCGAGGTCCCGGGAGATGTCCAAGGATGTCATTGCAGTGGCTGGTACAAGAGACCGGCCGCTGCAATGATCCTTATAGGTATTTACACTCTAAAAGCCCTCATAATCATGAAGAACCCCTTTTTAGCTCTATTCCTTTTGATGCAGCTCGTTGCGCTGTCTGCATTCGCCGGTACCACAATCCGCATCAGCACCAACGACATCGACCTGATCCTTCAGACCTCACCGGCCAACAGGCTCTATCAGGTCTACTTCGGTGAGAAACTCGCCTCGACAGCCGACTTCTCGAAGTTCGACTGGAAAGTATATCCGGGCTCCGACGGCAGTTATTGTGCCCGCGGCCATGAAGTTTATGCCTGTTCCGGCACGGAAGATTATTTTGAGCCCGCACTTGCCATCACCCATGCTGACGGTAATCTCACCACCTATTTATATTATAAAGGCTCGGAGCAGAAAGCTGTCAATGGAGGAACGGAGACCATCATTCATCTTGCCGATGACCAGTATGCCGACGAGGTGACGCTCCACTATGTGGCTTACCAGAAGGAGAATGTCATCAAGACATGGAGCGAGATCAAGCACAACGAGAAGAAGCCGGTGACGCTCTGGCGTTATGCCAGCGGCATCTTCTATTTCAATGCCAACAAGTATTACCTCACCAACTACCACAGCGACTGGGCACGTGAGGGTCAGCCTGCCACCCAGCAGCTGCAGTTCGGCAAGAAGGTTGTCGACACCAAGCTCGGCACTCGCGCCGCAGAGCAGAGTGAGCCGTTCTTTGAGCTCGGCTTCGATGAGCCCGCCAAAGAGAACGAAGGAAAGGTCATGCTTGGCACCATCGGATGGACCGGCAACTTCAGCTATACCTTCGAGGTGGACAACGTCTACTGTCTGCGCGTCATCCCCGCCATCAATCCTTATGCCTCCGACTATGTCCTGAAAGCCGGAGAGACCTTCAAGACGCCGGAGTTCATCTTCACGATGAGCAACAACGGTACCTCTCAGGCTTCACGCAACCTCCACGACTGGGCGCGCAAGTATCAGCTGTGGAATGGTGAAGGCACCCGGATGACACTGCTCAACAACTGGGAAAACACAGGGTTCGACTTCAATCAGAAGTCTTTGGCTCAGTTGATGAAAGACGCCAAGGACCTCGGCGTCGATATGTTCCTGCTCGACGACGGTTGGTTCGGAAACAAATATCCACGGAAGAACGACCGCGCTGGATTAGGTGATTGGGAGCCGACGCGCACGAAACTGCCCGGCGGCATTCTCGCTCTGACGAAGGCAGCTCAGGAAGCCGGCGTGAAGTTCGGACTGTGGATTGAGCCGGAGATGGTCAACCCGAAGAGTGAACTCTATGAGAAGCACAAGGACTGGGTCATTGAACAACCGAACCGCAAGACTTATTATTATCGCAATCAACTTGTGCTCGACCTCTCCAACCCAGAGGTGCAGGACTATGTGTTCTCTATCGTCGACAAGCTCATGACACAGAACCCCAACATCGTCTACTTCAAGTGGGACTGCAACTCGACGTTCACGAATGTCTTCTCGCCTTATGAGAAAGAGAAGCAGGGTAACCTGTATATCGACTACGTGCGTGGCCTCTACAAGGTCCTCGACCGCATCCACAACAAGTACCCGAAGCTTGAGATGATGCTCTGCTCCGGTGGTGGTGCACGCTGCGACTATGCTGCTCTGAAATATTTCGGTGAGCTGTGGCCCAGCGACGATACCGATCCTTTCGAGCGCCTTTACATCCAGTGGTCCATGTCGAAGTTCTTCCCCGTCAAAGCCCTCGCTGCGCATGTGACCAACTGGAACAAGAACACGTCGGTGAAGTTCCGTACCGATGTTGCCTCTATGTGCAAGCTCGGCTTCGATATCGACCTCAAGACGATGTCTGCAGACGACTACAAGTACACGCAGGGCGCAGTAGCCAACTGGCGCCGCCTGCAGGATGTCATCCTCAATGGTGAGCAGTATCGCCTCGTCTCTCCTTATGAGAGCAACCACATGGCCGTGAACTATGTCTCTCAGGACAAGCAGAAAGCTGTGGTCTTCGCTTACGACCTCCATCCCCGCTTTTCAGAGCCGCTGCTGAACGTCCATCTCCAGGGCCTTGATCCTAACAAGACCTACACGGTGAAAGAGATCAACCTCATGCCCGGAAAGAAGTCGGAGCTCGACTGCGACGGACAGCAGTACACCGGCGACTTCCTGATGAAGGTCGGCCTGAATATCCTCACGGCAAACAGCGGCACGAGCCACGTACTGGAGCTGGAATAGGCCTACCCAAGCCCTCCCTAAAGGGAGGGATGTTGATTACTTAAAGAGTCAGAAATAAAGAGTCAGAAATAAAGAGCCAAAAAGAATAGATGACCTCTATTTATTTCTGGCTCTTTATTTATCTTTCCGAAACATTTAGTAATTTTGCATAAACATGTAAGAAACTGAAAAAGACGTGCGATATAGAAAGCTACTGCTCTTCTGCTATCTGCTCCTCTGTGCCGTACAGACGATGGCACAGGAAGCATTCTACCCTTTGGATTATCTCAATATCCAAGGGGTGGTGGTCTATTCCATGAAGAAGGCGAACAATGGCACGCTGTGGCTCGCCACTTCCGACGGGCTCTTCTCTTATGGGCAATACCTTTCCAACACGCCTTCTACCGACATCTTTGCTAAGACTACACACGGCATCTTTATCAATATCTATGAGGACAACACAGGGAAGCTGTGGCTCATGGAACAGTCGAACCACTACGTCATCTACGATCCCGCCACGAACCTCACCATTCCCGACAACCGTGTGGAGGCCTATCTCAAGCATCGCGGAGTGCCTGTGTACTATGACTTCCGTATAGCCAGCGACAACAAAGGTTGCATGTGGATTTACAAAGGGCACGAGCTGTGGCTTCTCGATGTTGCACACCGGCACGTGACTTATTGTAAGGTCCCTACGCGCTTCGGGCGCATCGTTGGAGTGACCTCGGAAAGAGACAAGGTACTCATCGCCACCACGCATCGCATTTTTCTTTCTCCGGCAGGGAAAATGCAGCTAAAGATCTATGCCACTCCACCGGTACCGATTGACGTCGTGCAGGACTATCTGCGCATGACCATGACCCATGACGGCAACGTCTGGCTTACGACGTCGCAATGGATGATTCTCTATCAGCGCAAGACGCGCTCGTGGAAGTGGGTCAACAACTTCATGCGCACGAGTTTCCTCACTATCTCGCTCCTTCCCAACGACCATCTCCTTGTCGGCACTACGCGCGAAGGCATCATGGAGTATGATGAAAACGGGAACCTCGTCAATAATTATCGCGCCAATGTCTTTCTGAAGACATCGCTACAAAGCAACCACATCCAGAGCATCTACTGTGACCCACAAGGTAAATACTTATTAGTTTCTTATGCCAAGCACGGCCTTAGCACATTCCTCACTTCTCAGCAGCGTCTCTTCTCCCTCCCCGTGGGCATCGAGGGAGGAACCTTCCTCAATGATGTCATCACCATGTGCCCAGGACCTAAGAACACTTTCTTCTTAGGCACGGAGGACAACGGTGTCTACATGATGGATGCCCTTCATCCGGACAAGCCGGCTATCAAGCAGCTTTTTCCCGGACAGACGGTGACGGAGCTGCTTATGGACAAAAAAGGGCGTCTGTGGGCCGGACTCTATTCCATTGGATTGGCATGCAGCGATGGACGTCGCTTTTTTCCCGACACTTGCCCTTACAACATGGTTGACTTAGGCAACGGCAAGCTCCTCGTTATCCTTAATGGCAAAGGCTTGAACGTCCTTGACATGGAGTCGGGCAAGACCGCGCATTTCAAGACGGATGAACTGTGGATGCAGGATGTGGTGAGCGACAAGGGTTATGTCTATAGCACCACGACGAAAGACATTCTCATAATCAATAAGCGTACGCTGCGTGTCAAGACCGTCTCCAAGCGTATCTTTGGCAATGGTGATGATGGCATCTCCGACTATGATCTCTTCCTCGACAGTCGCGGATGGCTGTGGATGGTGCGCTCCGTCAACCACCTGCCGCTGCGCGTCTACGACACGCGCTCGGGGAAGGCCTATTCTTTCAACGAGTTCAAGAACTATCATGTCAGCAGCCTTTGTGAGGATCGCCTCGGGCGAGTGTGGGTTTCGACGGACCGCGGCATGATCTGTGTCACGGTGCCCAGACATCTGTCCGCTGCACAGCCGAAGCTCTCCCTCCGCCTCTTCGGCAATGTCTCGACAGCGCCCAACTACAACACGCGCGCGGCCTGTCTCCTACCCGACGGCAGTATGGTAGAGGGCACCTCCGACGGCTTCCAGTTCTTCAACCCCGAGGCGCTATGTGGCCCGGAACATACCAAGGAGCGACTGAAGCGAATGCTGTTGCTTATGGGCATGCGTGTCAATGGTGCTCCTTACTCACGCAAGCCGGTTCATTACCAAGACTCCATTGTTTCGCTCTCGCTGCACGACGATGAGCGCAATGTAGTGCTCTATACCCTTCCGCGCGATGTCAACTCTGCCGGCGTGCGCAACTTCTACTATCGTCTCGATGATGAAGAAGGCTGGCAGCTGATAGACAACTTCCGCATCACGCTCTCGCGTCTCTCTTATGGCAGCCATAAGATAAGCATTGAGGAGATGGATCCGATGTCGGGGGCCCGCACCGAGTATCTGTTGGCAACGATTCATGTCGCTTATCCCTGGTATCTGTCGTGGTGGGCGGTAATGACGTATATTTTACTTGGCGCAGGGGCATTATTCTTGACTTATTATTTGTATCATCGCCGTCAGGAATATCTCTTTGACCTTCGTGAGCGCGACATGAAACTGAAGTTCTTCACCGACATCAGTCATGCCCTCCGTATGCCTTTATCCTTGGTCATGGTGCCGATAGAAGACTTGCTGCTTACGGTGAAGGACAAGGAGACGCACCAAGTGCTTGACCTCGTGCATCAGAATATCAAGCGCCTGGCATTTCTCGTCAACAAGACGCTCGACTTCCGTAAACTCGAGGACGCGGAGATGCATCAGACAGTGCTCTACGATGATGAATTGGCGAAGCAGGTCGTCATCAATAATGAAGTAGAGACGCCAACTAATGAAGACGAGAAGAACGAGAAGGACACCATCTTGGTTGTGGAGGACAGTGTGGAGCTGTTGAGCTTCTTGGCCCATGTTCTCGGTCGCGAGTATCATGTCTGCCAGGCTACGGATGGTCAGCAGGCATTGGAAATTCTCAAGACTTTGCCTGTGGATATCATCGTCAGCGATGTCACGATGGAAGGCATGAACGGTCTCGACCTCTGCCATCGCGTGAAGACGGATATCGCCTTTTCGCATATCCCCGTCATCCTCCTCACGGCGCGCTCCTTAGCGAGCGATGAGCTGCGGGGCTTAGAGATGGGTGCCGACGACTATATCACGAAGCCGTTCAATATCGACATCCTCCGCCACCGCATCCGCTATCTCCTCGACCGTACGATGACGGCGCGTGAGCGCTTCGCCCAGGCCACGGATGTGGCAGCGTCGGAGATCACGGAGACCACGCTCGATGAGCAGATGCTTCAGAAAGCGATGGACATTGTGAAGGCGCATCTCTCCGACACGTCGTTCACAGCCGATGACCTGGCTCGTGAGCTCGGTATGGCGCGCACAAATGTGTACAAGAAGTTACAGTTCATCACTGGCAAGACCCCCGCCGCCTTTATCCGCACCATCCGTCTGAAGCATGGCCGTCAGATGCTCGAGCATGACCCGAAGCTTTTCGTCTCGCAGGTGGCGTATGAGTGTGGCTTTGCCAACCCCAAGCTCTTCTCCCGATATTTTAAGGATGAGTTTGGGATCTATCCGAAAGAGATTAAGGCATAGGATGCCCCGCACCTCGGAGAGGTGCCACATGGTTAGCCCCATGCAAGGAGCGGAGCGACGCAGCATGGGGTTGAGGTCCAGTGTAGTTTCGTTGCAATCCGGCCTCGAAGAGGGCGAACATGGTCATATACCCTTCACTCTAAACCATGTTCGCCCTCTTCGAGGCCGGTAGTCATGTCATTCGCTCCCAACCACAACCCCACGTTTCAGCTTCGCCTCACGTGGGGCTAACCATGTGGCACCTCTCCGAGTATTGATATAAAGTTTTTTATAAACCTGCCAATATAACAAAATTCGGATGTGCGTGAATCTAATTACCTTTTCCTTCGTTTTTTCAGAG
>CADBAG010000037.1 GCA_902792635.1 uncultured Prevotellaceae bacterium
ATGCAAAGGTACTATCTTTCGGCGAAAGTATGTACCGTCTCACGCAAGTTTTAAGGTTAGCGATTGTCAGGGCTCGTCCACAGAAAAATCCGGTGCCCCCAGATAGTCGGTAAATCCTTCCTCCACCTCTTTGTTAGGGAAGCCCAGTGTATAGAAGCCAAACTCAGGGTCATAGTCTTTGATAGTGAGATACCCACTCTGATAGATAAGTGGGATAGGGTTCTTCGACATCGAATCGATGCTGTTGAGGAAGTCGCCCGTCACTTGTTCTTGTGTGAGGTCGGGCAAGGGATAACGATCCTGTTTCATTACATCGACAAGGTAAGATGGCGTACCCGTCTCAAACCAGTAACGACCGAACTTCTGCCGGCTGAGTGTGTTGAGAAGGCTAAAGGGGTTATACACTCCTATGCCGTGGTCTACAAAATGATACCCGTCATAGTCTCTTTCCAAACGCGCAAAAGTATCCTCGTAACTTATATTGTAGCTTTTGGCAAGTTCGTGGACTGATTCTTCAAAATAATGATGGATCTCGTCTTCCGTGATGCCGCAGATAGTCTGGTAGCGTTCATCCATCGACAGGTCGATGAGATTGTTGAGGTCAGAGAATACACTGACCTTCCCGAACTTCGTCACACCTGTGAGCAGTGCAAACTTGATATACTGATCATCTGTCTTCAGCACGGAATAGAACGCCTTTAGCGTGGCACGGAACTCATCCTGCAGAGCCTCGTCGTTCAAGGCTTGCAGCAATGGCTTGTCGTATTCGTCCACCAAGATGACGACGCGCTTGCCCGTTTTGATGGCGGCTCGCTCGATGATACCGGCAAAACGCAGGGAGAACGACTTCTCCTTGTCGTACCTGCCATACAGGTCTTCCCACTTAGAGAGATTAAGGTCAAGAATTTGGTTCAGGCTCTCCACGGAGTCGTAACGTTGGTTGTTCAAGTCGAGATGCAGGATAGGATATTTTGTCCAGTCCTTCTCCAACTGTTCAAGGGCAAGGCCCTTAAACAGTTCCCGCTTGCCGGAGAGATAGGCATCCAACGTAGAGATGAGCAGGCTCTTGCCGAAGCGGCGGGGACGGCTCAGAAAATAATAGCGTCCTTCATTGACTAACTTATAGATAAGATCGGTCTTGTCAACGTAGACATAACCGTCCATTCGTAAGCTCTCAAAGTTCTGTATGCCGATAGGATACTTCATCATTCTGTTTATTAAATCATCTGCATGCAAATTTAATAAAAAAGAATGATATCGTAGGCAAAGACATCGACATATTTACCTCAATTATCTCACCTTTGTTGCTACGCGTTTGTCCGATACGATGGCATCGCCGGCATCACGCATGTCGAACTCTACTTTCTTAGACAGGAAGTCGGGGGTGTTGTACGAGTCGAGAAGCTTGTCGTAATATTCAGCAGGATGGCGCTGTGGGAGGAGGAACGGCTTGCTGACGTTGCCCTTGTCGTCGATGGAGGCGAGGTAGAGACGGGTGTAAAGGCCGTTGCCACGGCGCGAGGTGAAGACGAACCAGTGACTGTTGCTGTTCCAGTTGTGCCAGGAGTCGGTGTTGTTGCTGTTGGCAGCAGTCAGCGGATGCGCCTTGCCCGTCTTCAGATCCAGCAGCCAGTTGTCTGCTTCCTGGTGCCAGATGGGGAAGCAGCCGTAGTCGCTCATCGTAAACATGATATATTTGCCATCATAGGATGGGCGCGGATGTGTGGCACTCTTGCCGAGGACGCGGGCATTGAAGATCGTGTCGACCTTGTTGCCGAAGGTGCGGTTCGCGGGGTTGAAGGCTATCTTGCAAATATTGTATCGGATATCCTTGTAATGTGACGGGATAGGCTCAGCCGTGGAGGAACAGAAATAGAGCGTGCGGCCGTCGGGCGAGAACACGGGATAAGTCTCGTAGTGACTCTTCGTCATGATGAGCGTGTCGAGGAGGAGCTGGTGTGTCTTCGGCTCATAGACGAACACGTCTGACGACTGGTCGAAGACCTCGATACGCTCAGAGCGCACGGCATGGAAACTCTGGTGAGTCTGGTTCGTCGAGTAGGCACAATACTTGCCCGATGGGTGCCAGTAGGGATAGACCATGGAGCCGTGGAGCGAGTCGTTCTTCGCCTTGAGCCACTCGTCCTGTCCGTCGTGGCGGATGAAGGTGGCGCCGTGGTCGCCGCGGACGTGGAACGTGACGTTGTCGGGGTTTGTGCGGTTCTGCGTGTGGCAGTTGACGCAGGCGCCCGGCGCTGCCTGGTTGTCGAAGATCGCGCTCTCGTCGAAGTTGCTGAGGTCGCGCTGGTAGATGCCCATGTGGCCATAGACCTCGTAGCCCGGGGCGATGCGACGGTAGGACAGTCCCCATTCGTCGAGGGCGTAGGGACTGACCGTCATCTTGAAGTCTTTGTATTGTGTCCAGTGACCATCGTTCTCCACACTTACGGTGAATGTCAGGTCGCCGCCTTTGTTCTGCTGGGTCAGTGCATGCCAGTCGTCGACATCGAAGTCGACATCATCGCCGTTGGCGTGCAGCTCACCGCCCTTACTGCCTTTGACGACGACGTCGATGCAGTCGTAGGGGCCGCCGGTGAAGTCGAAGTCCATCGGTGCGATGCCTGCGGGGATCGTCACGCCGGCATAGTCGGGATAGATGGCTGGCAGTTTGTCCACCTTTGTCGCATCCTGTGGGGTGGAGGTGCAAGAGGCGAGGAGGAGTGCCGTAACCACGAAAAACATGAGATTATATTGTCCACGAAGGACACGGAAGCCACGAAAGATGTTATACCAGAAGGACACAAAAATTCTGGTCACGAAGGTATGCGTCATCGGCGAAGCCGACTTTCGTGTCCTTCCTTTGATGCTATATTTCGTGTCCTCTGTGTTCTTCGTGGACATGTCCTTTATGTATTTTGTGGACAAGTTTTTTGTATGTTTCATGTACGATATCATTAGTGTCGTTAGTATATCGGTTGTGACTTTTCCTTTTTTTGTTGCTGTTGCTCCTTCACGAGCGCGTAACTCCAGAAGGTGTTGCCAAGGGGAGGCTGGAAGAGCGCTGGGTCATGCTTGTCGCGCATGTAGATCTCAATGAACCTCCCCATAGCCTGCTGCCACTGCGGATCGATGCTGTAAGGCATGCCTTGGAAACTGTTGTGGCGTCGTGTCCAGTCGTAGAGCAGTCCCTGCTGGATGGCGTAAGGGATGTGGTCGGTGTATCCGGCATACTGTCCGAGGGCATAGTACTGCATGAAGCGCGGCATGTCAATCTGCAAGAGCTCGTAAGCCATGAGATACTCGTAGGCGTTGCGATTGGTGTGGTCATGAGTATAGAGTAGTCCGAGCATCTGGTCCATCTCGCGGTCGCTGAAGAGGAAATCCTTCGTCACCTGCCACCGGCGAAGTTGTCCGTAGACGGGGTTGCTGTTGATGAGCTCTTCTCGCTTCGGGCTGTCGAGCGTGGCCAGCATCTGCTTGGCCCAGGCTTTATAGAATAATGTGTGCTGGAGCTCGTGCAACAGTTTGCGGGCTACGGCATAATGGCCGTTGATAACCTCGCACTCGATGATGCGACGACTCAGTCGGCCACTTCGGCGGAAGTTAGGAATGGCCTGCTGGGCCTCGAACATGAAACGCTCGCAGTCGTTGACCATTCCTATGGAGTAGAACAGTTCTGCCGTGGAGACCGGAGAGAGCATGTCGCGTGTGAAATTGGGGAAGAGTCCCTGTCCTCCATTCTGATAGAACTCGAAGAGGCGGTCGCAGAGCTCACCTTTCTGGCTTAGGGCGAGGTTGATGCACGACACTTCAAGCGGCGTCATCTCCTCACCTGTTGCTGCGGCTTTCAAGCCTTTGTTGATGAGCTTGTCCCATGACTGCGTTCGCACGAGGAAGTCGTATTCTATGAGCTTGTTGGCCAAAGTGTCAAAGCTGACGTGAACCCATGCTGCACCGCCGAGGACGACGACAACCCATGTGGTGAGACCTACGAGCTTGGTGCGGAAGGACTGTTTAGATGAGGCATTGCTGAGGCCGTTGCCGAGCAACGGCCACAGGGGTATGAGGATCATCAGCACAATCTGCATCTTGGGGATGGCAGTGGGGTAGCGGAAATAGTTCAGTCCGCCGAGGATCCGATAGAGTGGGTAGGGAGTATTCTGAACTACTTCGTAGATCATTAATGCGATCAGGAAAACGACGCTGGCCGAGAATATTGTCTTGGTTGGCGTGTATTCGTCCTTTCTCGTCCATTCGTAGACGATGACATACAAGCCAAAGGAAAGGCTCACCGCTCCGAAGAAATCATAGGCGAAGATCAATGCGATGGTCAGGATAACTGCCCTTGTGCCTCGCTTCAGTCCTTGTACTTTGTCCCATCCCAGCATCAATCCTTCGAGGACGATGAGTGCGATGAGGAACGACGGCATGACATCTGCATTGCCCATATAGGCGAGGAGCAAGATGGCCGGGACGAAGGTCAGGGCATACCAGCGGTCGGCAAGACCATGGCGGGCACAGAGCCTGGCCGTGAGAATCTGCATGAGCATGAAGAGCAGACCGAGGATGACAGAGCCGGCAACATAATGATAGTTGAACTGTGTCAGAAACTCTGCTATCCAGTCGACGAGGCCACCGGGCGTGGTGAAGTGCTGCCAGAAATAGTCGGGCGTGAAGAGGAACATCTGGTACTGTTCCTGATAGTTGATCAGCTCCCTGGCTCCCAGCGCCCAAAACAGCGTCACGAGAACGCCGAAGAGCAGGGAGAGGAGTCCTTTCCAATGAGTAGCTATTATCTTCATAATCTTATTGTTTGCGAATAGTGACCTTATTGCGCTTGTCGTTCATTGCCGAGCGTGCGAGCTTCATGGGATCGAGGGTGACACGTGAGAGGGTGAAGTCAGGAGTGTTATAAGCCTTGAAGAGAGCGTGATAATAACGCCAGGGATCACGCTGAGGCAGAAGGAATGGTTTCGACACGCGTCCCTTGTCATCGACAGAAGCCAGATACAGACGCGTGTGGACGCCATCCTCGCGCTTCGACGAGAACACCACCCAGTGGCTGTCAGCGCTCCAGTTGTGATAGCTCTCCGTCTCCGGTGTGTTCAGTTCTGTCAGCGGGCGCGTCTGCCGTGTCCTGAGATCCATGAGCCAGAGGTCAGCGTCGCGCTGGGCGATGGAGAAGTTGCTGCGCGAGCAGACGGTGTACATCAGCCAGCGGCCGTCGTAGCTCGGACGGGCGAGGAGGTAAGAGCGGTTATCTCTGCGACCGTTGAACAGGGTGTCAGTGGCAGTGCCGAAAGTCCCTGTTTTGTCGTCAAAGGGTATGGAGACGATGGAGCATTTCACCTTCAGGTATTCTGCCGGCACATTGCACTGCTTCGACGTGCTGTAGTAGAGTTTCTTGCCATCGGCAGAGAAGGCTGGGAAGATCTCCTGGTAGTCGTCGCTGTTAAGCTGTGGTGCGAGGATGAGCTTGTTGGTCTTCGTGTCGAGGACCACGATATTACTGAAGAGATGATACACCTCCAGGTTGGCATCCTTGCCCGTAAAGAAGCTCTGATGGACGGAGTTTGTGGCGTAAGCCACGTAGCGGCCGTCGGGATGCCAGTAGGCGTAGCTGCCGGCAGCCTGGGTCTGTTCGGTCTTCGTATCGACCCACTCTATGCCGCCGTCCTTGCTTATCAGTGTGCCACCGTTCTCGCCACGTATCTGCAGCGTCAACTGGCGTGGGTCAGTGCGGTTAGGCGTGTGGCAGTTCATGCACCGTCCCGGCACGCTCTTCTCGGTCAGGATGGGCTCCTCGACGAAGGAGCTGAGATCGCGCTGATAGATGCCGATGTCGCCACCCACCTCGTAGCCCGGATCGATGAGGCGGTAGGTCAGTCCCCAGGCTTTGAGCGGATAAGGACTGACATAGATGGTGAAAGGCTTAAACTCTGTCCATCCCTTGTCGGTCTCGGCAGTGACGGTCACCTTCAGCTCGCCGCCCTGGTTCTGGCGTGTCAGCGCCTGCCAGTCGTCGATGTCGAAGTCAGCATAGTCGCCACGGACTGTCAGCTGTCCACCTTTCGATCCTTCCACCTTGACATAGATGTCGCCTGTCAAATCCGACCCGTCGGCTATGCGCAGGGTGAAGTCGAGGGGTGCAATGCTGGCAGGAATCGTCACGCCACGGTAGTCGGGGTAGATATCCGGCTGTCTGTCGCTATGCTCGGTGGCAGTAGGTGCGCCACAAGCGGCAAGCAGCAACAGCGTCAATAGGGTAATGATGATATTTTTCATTCGTTGTTTCTCCTCTGCTTGATGTATTTAAGATAGGGGGATCCGGGTACGTTGCCATTGCTCTTCATGAGCTGAACGATGTCAGCATAGCCGGCAGGTATCTGTTCATAGCCACCGTAGCGCTGCACCCATCCCATGTACTGCATAAACTGCGGTACCTCACCCTTGAGGAGCATCTGACCCATGAAATAGTCGAGAGCCATCTTGTTGGCAGTGTTATTGATGAAGAGCAGTCCCAGCATCTTGTCCATCTCCGGGTAGGAATAGAGGAAGTTGTCCTTGTAACGTACCTGTCTTAGCCAGGCCCACTCGGGGTTGGCATTGACCTTAGCCTCATTGCCGAGACAAGTCTCAGCCTGCTTAGCCCAAGAACGATAGAAGAGCGACTGCTTCAGGATATCGAGATATTTCTGTGCTACCTTATACTGTCCGTTCACGATCAGGCATTCGGCAATGCGCTTCATGCATCGTCCGCTACGTCTGGCGTTGAGGATAGACTCCTGCAGGTCGTAGGCATAACGCTTGGCGGAGTTCACCATACCTAAATGCCAGAAAGCCTCCGCCGTGGGCCAGTTGCTGAGGTTGTCACGTACCATCGGCATGATGAGGGCATCGTCACCGCTCTGGTAGAACGTGAACTGTCGCTCGGCAAGCTGACGCGTCATGGCCAGGGCCAGGTTGACGCAGTTGGAACTGAAATTGTTCTTTACCTGGTATCTCTCTGCACGGGAAATGATGTCTTGCCAGCGCTGTTCGCGTACGAGCTTATCCTGCATGTAGAGCTCATATTCGTCCTTTGGGTATCCGAGATGCCAGGAACCAAAGGCTGTGAGGATGACGAGGAGCGCGGCAGCGACGACAAAAAGTGGACTTCTTCTTTCAAGTATTCTTTTCAGGCTCCTGCCAATCAAAGCCAGCACCACGATCGCCACAGGGACGGTGAGCAGCCACCAGGGATTGACGAGTTCGAGGGGGATGCGGTAATAGTTGATGCCGAGCATGAAAGCCTTCAGAGGATATTCGAAGGTTGTAAGCCAGTAAAAAAATATCTGGAGGACAGGCAGCCAGAGTGCGATCCACCACGCATGGCGCCAGTCATGGATGACGCGCAATGCGACATAGAGCCATGTCAAGGGACCAAAGAACCAATACAGAAAAAATACGTTGACAGCCTCATCGATATAGCGAACGACAGGGCGCGTGCCGGGACGATCGGTGCTCACGACAGCGAAGAATAATCCGAAGACAGCTATCAGCGCCACGACATAGGACAGCAACACGTTGACGTCGCCCATGACGCCGATGAGGAGCACGGGCGGGAGGAGGGAGAGGACGGTCGACATCCATCCTTTTGGTAACAGCCGTTCTGTAAGCCGTTGCACTGCAACGGCGAGAACACCGAGGATGAGCGCACCGAGCCACGGCAGATAGAAGAACTGCGTGAGGCATTCGCCTATCCAGTCGGCCAGACCTCCGGGCAGACTCATCCGCTCGTGAAAATAGTCGAAGGACCAGAGAAACAGTTGGTTCTCCTCCTGGATGTTCAGAGCCTGTGGATAACAGAGCCACCAGAAGAGGGTGACGGCCAGGAAGAACAGTAGCGAGAACAGGTCCTTGATATGATTGCTGTGTATTGTCATTATTGTTCCCCCATAGTCTTTTTCAGGAAGTCCTTGAATATGCCGGCAGGCTGACGACTGTAGAAGGCATGGTTGAACGACTTAAACTCTGCCTGCATCTCCTTCATGCGCGCGGCAGCACTGTCTGAGGGCTGGCGGTCGTTTTGCATCCGCAGGAGGTTGTAAGCCTTGTTGAGACGGATGATATTATCTTTCCATACCTGCAGCGAGTCGTTCTGCGGCGTGCCACTGCAACGGCTGTCGGGACCAATGGCGACCTGCAGCTCGCCGGGCTCCGTGACGACAAGGAGTTCCTGTACATTGTCGCGGTAGTGGTAGTCGAGGCGTATGATCTTCATCTCGGCAGAGTCGCTGCGGAACAGGAACTTGCCGTCCTTGATGACCGTAGAGTCGACGTGCTCAGCGTCTTGCTTGCCGAACATGGGTATGAGGAATATTTTCTTACCCTCCTTCGACGGATCGGGCACTGTGCCGTGGATGGTACAGATGCTCTCTGATGCTGTCTTGGAGCAGCCGGTGAGGGCGAGAGAGCCCAAGGCCAGGAGAGATATAATCAATAGGTTTCTCATCTTGATGATCATTTGCTTACAAAATTACAACAAAAATAGGTGTTTACAAAAGGAAAAGAGGAAAATCACACTCTTTCTTTCAGCCACATATCAAGCAGAGGGTCAGAAACCGAATACATGTCATCGTGGCGTGTGATGAGATCGGCACGCAACAGTGCCTTCACAGCATTCTGTGTAGAGCTTGCTGACTTGAGATGATGCTTCTTTGTGAAAGCTCCTGATGTGATGGCTTTGATAGGCTCATCCTCGCAGATAGCATACAGCACAGCTTTCTGATTGTCAGAGACAAACTGTAGAATCTCACGTATACGCTTGTCGTTTTCTTGAACGAAATTATCGACCATCACCTCCACGGTTGGCCTGTCGCATTTTTCATTCTGAGGGGTAGCGGCAAAGGCATCGTTCATAATTTGCTGATTGTAGAGCGTAACGCCCTTAAATTGATCGTAGACATAAGCTATGGCCTCTGTCTCAATGTCCTTTCCATTCTCACGAAACAGACGCTGGACAAAATCCATATAGACGTCCAATGGTATAGCATCCATATCTATGCCCCGGGCGCTATTGTAGAATGGTCGTTTCTCTGAACCAAACATCTCACTCATTATCCGGCGCTGACTTCCTGCAAATACAAAATTGACATTGCGGGTCTGCTGCATATAAGTCCTTAGCGTAGCCTCAACATTCTTTTCAGGATAATTCGTGATCTGTTGAAACTCGTCGATGACAACAAGGCATCGCTTATCGGCCTTGTCCAGATAATCGAATATTTCTTTCAAAGTATACACCGGTTGTGTGAGCTCTCCAAGTTTAATATCGAAAGTCGGAGTGTTTTGGATGGGATCGTACCCGAAAGAGGCTTGAATGGATTTCAGAGTCAAAGCAAATTGCTTAAGGAGTTTTGCACTCTTCCTGGCAACTCTGTCAAACACGGCATTGCCAAGGGAGAAGACAAACTCGCCAAGACTGTTAGTATCGAGGATGTCGATGGAAATAGTGATGTAATTGTCAGCTATTTCCGGTCTCTCAAAGACATGCTCTATAAGCTTACTTTTGCCCATACGTCTGACAGCAGACAGCACTACGTTCTGCTGATTGTTGAGGAAAGACAACAGCCGTTCTGATTCTTTCTCCCTGTCACAGAATAGGTTTTCAGGAATATGCCCATAAACTACAAATGGATTAAAATTGGCTACCATAGTCTCTTTTTGAAGCAAAGTTAATGAATTATCGTCATTATTGAAAATAAATTATTGAAAATTAATAATCTTATTTCGATAAAACATCATCTCAATGTTGGCCCCTTCCGGATACCTTATCAATAACAGTAGAGCCATAAATTCCCGTGGAGCGGGAACACATTGCTATGTTCTTGCCCACGGGAACGAAAAGAAACCAATCTTTTATTTATTTGGCTTTGAAAGCCCACCATGTAG
This sequence comes from uncultured Prevotellaceae bacterium, assembly GCA_902792635.1. Classification (GTDB taxonomy): domain Bacteria; phylum Bacteroidota; class Bacteroidia; order Bacteroidales; family Bacteroidaceae; genus Prevotella. Next base: position 9,931 of record CADBAG010000037.1, read on the forward strand.
CCTCAGACCAAGAGCCTGTGCCTGGAGCGGCATAGATAAGTTTCAGATGTTTGCCATCGAGCTGCATTATCTCGAAGGCCTCAGGCTTGAAGCCTTTGCCATTGATCTGGTACGGCCAGAGGATAGAACCGGCTGTAGTGGTCAGGGTACCCATCGACCAGTTGTTGCCATCACGCCCACCGTTGAACCATGTAGCCGCAGGAACATCGAATGAGCCTGACGCGATCTTCTCGCCACTCTCAGTATAAGATGTCACTGTACCGAGGTCATAGTTGAACGTCATGTAAGCACCGCCAGCATACTTAGGACCATTACCATCAGTAGCGTGCTGGAGCTGAGTGCTGATAGTCTCAGCGTCAGGCTTCATGCCCCACCAGATACCATTGCCTTCCTTAGCGAAGCTCTCGCCGGTGCCTGGGAGGTAACCGAGGTTACCCCACGAGCCGCCATCCTGCCGGAATGTGTCATCCCAAGTCCAGGACTTCTCACCGTAGTCGGTCAGTGCGCCCTTAGCATCAGATTCGCTCTTGAAAGCCCACCATGTAGCCTCCGACCAGCCACCTGTGCCTGGAGCGGCATAGATGAGTTTGAGGTGAGTGGCATCGAGCTGCATGAGTTCGAACTCCTCAGGCTTGAAGCCTTTGCCATTGATCTGATAAGGCCAGAGGATGGAACCGGCAGTAGTCTTGAAGGTACCGAGGCTCCACTCAGCCTGTGAGCCATCAGCAGAAGGATGACGCTTGCCGTCATAACCCGTCACGCTGTAGGAGCCCTTAGCGATCAGCTCGCCTTCAGCTGTGTAAGAAGCAATACCGCCCTCATCGTCGAGCATCATGTAGGCAGCACCTGCATACTTAGGACCGTTGCCATCCGTAGCGTGCTGTAGCTGGCCGCTGATGGTCTCAGCGTCAGGCTTCATGCCCCACCAGATACCATTGCCCTCAGTAGCGAAGCTTTCACCAGAGCCTGGGAGGTATCCCATGTTACCCCAAGAGGCCTGATCGGCACGGAAGGTGTCATCCCAAACCCACTTCTTGCTTCCGTAGTCGTTGGAAGCGAGGAGACGCATCTCAGGTGTGAGCTCAGCAGCCACTTCCACTGTGACCTGCTTCTGAGCTGTCACGGTGTCGTTGTTGGCATCGACGTAGCGCACGTAAAGAGTCTGGTTAGGATCAGAGCCTCGTCCCGGGCGGAAGAAGAAAGAGCCGGAGGCATGACTGCCCGTGCCTGAGAGGATATTCTCAGAGCCATCCTTCTTCAGCGTATAGATCACAACATTCTGCGTCGGGTTGGTGGTATAGGTGAACCAGTTACCATCTTCCTGCGGCGTGACACTGTCAGTAGCAGAGAACTGCTTGAACTGCACCATGTCAGCGAGCTGCTCTGGCGTATAGCTGTCCATGCTGTAGTCTTTCTCGACCTGGACAGGATTGCAGGCAGTCAGCAGAGCGGCGGCAGCTAAACCGATAAAAAATATCTTTTTCATGTCTTTGTCTTCTTGAATGATTTATTGATAAACCGGTGAACCAGCGATGTTAGCCTCAGGCACGTTAGCGCCCCATCCTGGATTCTGCTTCAGGATTGTCTTATCGTTGACCTTTTCGATTTCTGCCGAAGGGATAGCGAGGAAACCATCAGTCTCGGCGTAGCGCTTAGACCATGATGATGTAGCGTGGCGCATAGTAGCCCAGTTGCCCGTGTAGTTGACGCGCTGGCCTTCCTTTGCCTTCTCTAAAGCCTGAGCAGCCTCGCAGTTCTCACCACCATTGATGCCTGACCAGCGACGGAGGTCATTGAAGCGCAGACCCTCGAAGGCTAGCTCATGCTGACGCTCAGCCTTTAGGTTAGCCCAAGTGTAAGTGATGGGATCGAGACCGGCACGGGCACGCACTTTGTTCATGTACTGAGCATCACCCGTGAGCTCCGTCTGCATAAGCAGCACGTCAGCGTAACGGATAAGCATCAGGTCGCCGAAGTGGTCACCCTGCATAGAGTTGCCATTGTTGTTGACGTAAGCGTCCTGGAGGCAAGCCCACCATGTGTAGCGGTTAGAGTGGTTATCCCAGTCGGTACCGGTAGCAGCAGTGCCGTCATAGCCCTTGAGCGCTGTGATAGGCTGCATCTTCTTGTTGTAGAAGCCGGCATCCTCGGAGCAGCTCGTGGTGAAGACGAAGCCCTTGAGCTCTTCAGGAGCATTGAGGATAGAAGCCTTTTTGCGAATATCTGAGTTAGGCCAGTTGTCCCAGGTGCTTACTGTGACAGTGCCCTGTCCCCATCCCTGACCGAAGGGGAAGGTCTCAGGACCACCGTTCTGGCGCTTCTGAGCATCAGCATCGCAGCGTAGAGCAGCGTAGAGCTCCATTTGGTTACAGTAACCCATGCCTGTGGTGCCGTTCCAGGAAGCAGCGTTCATGAACTGGATCTGGAAGATCTCCTCAGAGTTGCCGTTGCCGGCCCACATCAGCGGTTGACCATCAACGCCTTTGACGCCCTTCGTATAATCGTAATCGTCTACAGTGAGCTTGTTGGTGTACTGCCAGAGATCGCGAAAGTCTCCTACGAGCTTATAGCCACCTTTCTGGATGACGTCGTTAAGAGCATCGATGACATCCTGCTTAGAGAGCGAAGTCTTTGCCGTAGCACCTTTGTAAGTGTCAGCCGGGAGCTCCACTGCTTCTGGATTGGCCGTAGCCATCTCTCCCTGCTTCTTGTAGAAGCCCTGATAGAAGAGGTAGGCACGCGCCAGGAGAGCCTCTGCAGCATACTTAGTAGCGTGGCCGTCGCCCTGAACCTTCTTGCTCATGAGCTCAGAAGCACTCACGAGGTCGGCGAAGATATGAGGATAGATCACGTCCTGGGCACTGACCTGCGGACAAGGTGTAGGACGAGAAGCCTCCCAGTAAGCAGGTACGTCTCCGAACATCTGTGAAGCCCAGAGGTAATACTGAGCGCGGAGGAAGAGAGCCTCGCCGAGCAGCTGGTTGCGCTGTGACTGGTCAGCCCATTCAAAGTTGTCGATACCATAGATGACGGTGCTCGTACGTGCCACACCCTGATAAAGAGCAGCCCAGGCATGATCGAAGAGCGTGGCTTTGTTCGATGTGAGATGACCTATAGCATGGCTCTCAACGTCACCTGTGCCACCACCGCCGTTCTGCTCGTCTGACATGATATCCCAGACGAAATAAGGCATCTGGAGCGGATCCTGGCACATAGCGTTCAGCGTGGAGTAAGCGCCGTTCAGCTCCTTATTCACGTCACCGGTGGTAGCGGGGAAGTTTCCGGTGTTGGGTGACGTATAGTTTGTGACATCCAGCTTGTCATCGCACGCTGTGAAACTCAGCGCAAGAAGGGCAGCGGCTGCCATGGTCAATATCTTTTTCATATTTCTTTGTCTATTATTATTAAGGTATTAGAACTTGATGTTCACACCAACGAGGTAAGTACGGCTTGTAGGATACAGACCGACGTCTACACCAGAAGCCCAGGAGTCCTTGCCGCCAGATGAACCGATCTCAGGATCTACGCCCGTGTAGCTTGTGAAGGTGTAGAGGTTCTGAGCTTGGAAGTAGAGGCGGAGCTGCTGGAACGGGCTGTTCTTCCACAGTTTGTTGAAGTCATAACCGACTGTTATGTTCTGTACGCGGAAGAAGTCGGCGTTGTGCATGTAGCGAGTAGAAATCCACTGGTCGTTCTTAGAACCGACTCTCAGAGCAGGATACTTGTTGGAAGTGCCCTCACCGTGCCAACGCTGGAAGATGTCCTGGGTGTAGTTAGTGTATTGGTTAGCGAGCTGTGAAGTGCGATAGCTCTGCATGACCTGCATACCGAACTGTCCGGCGCCTGTGACGCTGAAGTCGAGCCCTTTCCAGTCGAAGCCGAGGCTCAGGCCCATGGTTACGTCAGGATGCGGGTTGCCGATGTCGTGACGGTCGCCATCGTAGCTGATAACGCCATCACCATCGTAGTCGTCCCAGATCAGGTCACCGGGCTGGGCGTCGGCATCCACAGCCTTACCGGCAGCGCGCGCAGCGTCGATCTGTGACTGGTTCTGCCACACGCCGGAGTAAGACATACCATAGAAGTAACCTACAGGATGACCTACCTCTACGCGGCTGACGTAGTCGGAGTTCTCGAAGATAGCGTCGTTCTGACCATTGATATAGTCAAGACCTTTCAGACGAGTGACTTCGTTCTTGTTGTATGCCATGTTCCAGTTGACATGATAGCGGAAGTCTTTACCGATCTTGTCGTTCCATGCCAGAGAGAGCTCTACACCTGTGTTCTTGATATCACCACCGTTGATATAAGGAGCTTCAAGCACACCCATGGTAGCCTCCATAGGAGCCTGTACCAACCAGTCCTTGGTCTTCTTCTGATACCAGTCGAAGTTCATGCCAAGACGGCTGTTGAAGAACTGAGCGTCGAAACCGAAGTCGAGCTGCTCTGATGTCTCCCATGTCACGTCAGGGTTAGCAACATTCCTGGCGAAAGCACCGGCAGAGTAAGAGTTATTGCTCAGTGTGCTCTTCTCGTCGCTAGAGAACTTGTAAGCATAGTCGGCGTAGTCGGTAGGTGACATAGCTATAGAAGAGAGGAACTGCAGGTCGCTGATGGCATCGTTACCATTCTGGCCCCATGAGCCACGGATCTTGAAGTAGTTCATCACGTTCAGTACAGGCTCCATGAACTTCTCTGAAGTGACTACCCAACCGGCGGATACTGAGGGGAAGTAACCCCAGCGATGACCGCGGGCGAACTTAGAGCTCTCATCGGCACGCATCGTGAAGGTAGCCATGTACTTCTCGTCGTAGTTCCAGTTGATACGACCGAAGAACGACAGACGAGCCGAGTTAAGGTTCGGGTTACCGAAGAAACCTGTGATATCAGCTACAGTGTAGTTGCTCAGCCAGTTGTAGTCGAAGCCCTTGGTGAGCAGGGTGTTCAGTGACGAAGCTGAAGCGTTCACCTTTGTAGAGACACCCATGTTAGAGCTCCAGTCGCTTTTAGTAAACTCCTGACCGACGAGGACGTCGACAGCGTGCTTGCCTATCCAGCTTTCTGGGAGCTTGTAACTCAGCGTGTTATTGAACATATAGCTTCCGCTTTGGTAGCTGTTCTGTGTCAGGCTGTAAGCAGCGTTCTGGTTAGTGTTGCTCTCAGAGAAAGGCTGTGTAGCCTGACGAGCGTTGGAAGCACTGTAACCGGTATTGAAAAGGAACTTATATTTCAGATTCTTGATAGGCTCCACCTGTGCATAGAATGTAGCGCCGATGCCGAAAGAGCGGTTACGGTTCAGGCCGCCGTACTCGCCATTGTACAGACCGACCAGCGGGTTCTGATAGATCATGGTGCTGAAGTCCTTGCCACCGTTGTTGAAGTCGCTCAGTGTGCCATCAGCATTATAAGGATCTACTACTGGAGGAGCGATGTAAGCAGGCTGCATCATGTTCCAGTAGCCATTACCCTCGGCGAGGTCGTGGCTCTTTGTGTACCAGTAAGAAAGGTTCTCACCGATGGTGATGATGTCGTGAGTCTTACCCTTGAGGAGCACGTGCTCTGAGTTGATACGTCCCGTATAGCGCTTATAGTTAGAAGCATTCTTAGCACCCATAGTACCTTCGTTGCTTGTCAGGCTCAGTCCGAGCGAGAACTTGCTGCGGTCGCTGCCACCGGTGAGGTTGAAGGTGTGGTTCATCTGCAGAGCATTCTTGTTGCGATACTCCTCGAACCAGTCGGTGCCTTCCCAACCGTTCATCAGGCGCTGGTAGATGTCGGCGGGGAGCAGGGAAGCCCAGTTGGTACCTGTGCCATAAGTGTTGAAGTTGGTCTCGTTGATGATCTGCATGTACTGCTGAGCGTTCAGCGTAGCGGGACGGCGAGCAGGGTTAGCCCAACCAACGTAAGTGTCATAGGAAGCCTGTATTCTGCCAGCCTTACCCTGCTTGGTGGTGATGAGGATCACACCGTTGGCAGCAGCCACACCATAGATGGCGGCAGAAGCGGCATCTTTAAGAACGTCGATGCTCTCGATGTCACCAGGGTTCAGACCATTCAGACCATCGTCGGCTGTACCTGCCTGGATACCATCGATTACGACGAGAGGAGAAGAGTTACCCATGGTACCGACACCACGGATGTTGACCTTGAATCCCTTGCCAGGCTGAGCGGAAGCCTGTGTGATCTGAACACCTGGGGTAGAGCTCTGCATGGCTGTCAGAGCGTTGGTGGTGTTAAGACGAGCTATGTCATCACCATCGACCTGAATGGTGGCACCGGTGACGAGTTTCTTCTTCTGTACACCGTAACCGACGACCACGACCTCATCAAGGTTGGTGTTGTCAGCTGCCAGCGTGACAGGGATGTCGTTCTGTGTGCCAACTCTCACTTCCTGCGTCTTGTATCCGATATAGGATATGACGAGGGTAGCTCCCGGCTTGACATTGAGGGAGAAGTTACCGTCGAGGTCTGTCACAGCCCCGTTCTTCGGATTGCCTTTCTCCACGACACTGGCGCCGATGATAGGGCCATCAGCATCCACTACATGTCCTGTGACTTTCTTCACTTGCTGTACGGCCTGTGCATTCTGATTAGGCGATGATGCTTGCACCTGCGGGCAATAGGATAGTCCCAAGGCGGTGCAGCAACTCATGGTCAGCAAGGTTGTGCTAATCTTAAAACTCATACTTACTCTAAATTTTAGATTTTCAATTTAGTTTCGCTAATAAATAATGTATGGTAATCGCTTGGATATCCATACACCTTCTGCTACATGGTGATGATTGATTTGTTGTTTTGTTGTTGTTTTGTTGTTTTGTTTTTGTTTTGTTTTTGTTTTGATATTGTTGTTTTTAATGTTTTTGCTCTCGATATATTGTTTCAGTGACTTTTCATTGCTCTCTTAGCATACTTTTCGATCACATTCAGACATACATTCGATTGCTTCCAATAATCTCGTTTGCAAAGTTAAGAAATGTTTGTAATAAGTTTGTAATACTATGTAAAACCGATATTGATACTTTTTTGCCAAAGTGAAGCAATATGTTTATATATCGGTGAGTACAAATAAGTTAGCGTGTTAATATACACTCTTAAAAGCTGATGAGTAGTATGATTTAAGCGTACCGCCATCGCGACACAGCCGCGACGCAATTGTGACGCGGCCGCGAAACGATCGTGACGCGGCCGAGGCGTGATTGTGACGCGGCCGCGGCGCGATCGCCGACACGGACGCGGGGAGATGGTGGGCAAATTTATGTGTAGGTTGGACCTGGGGCAGCACCTCGGAGAGGTGCTACATGGTTAGCCCCACGTGAGGCGTAGCCGAAACGTGGGGCTTAGGTCCGTTGTGGTTTCGTTGCAATCCGGCCTCGAAGAGGGCGAACATGGTTGGGGTTTGGGGGGTTACTAACATTGCCCGGGGATATTACCATGTTCGCCCTCTTCGAGGCCGGTAATCAGGTCGTCGGTCTTCACCCAACCCCAGGTTGCGTCGCTGCGCTTCTTACCTGGGGCTAACCATGTGGCACCTCTCCGAGGTGCTGACGTGAGGCGCTAATCGTGTGGTACCTCTCTGAGGTGCGGGTGGCTACCTCCCCTCCTTGCGGGGGAGGGGCAAGGGGAGGGGCCTCAACATTTGTCCAAAAGTACAAGAATATGCTAACATAGTATTATCGTTGTAACAATATTATCCCTAACTTTGCACCATAATTTTAAACCATTGCACTTAAAAACAATGAAAACACCGAAGAATATTATCCTTCAAGTACTCTTATTGTCGTGCCTCTTGTTGGGCATCGATACTTCTCTGTATGCGCAGATTCGCGGAAACAACATCAATGTTACCGTGACGCCTGACCATGCCGACTGGAACTATCGTACGGGCGAGACCGCTACGTTCACCGTCAATGTGCTCAAATCGGGAACATTATATAATGGTGATAAATATAATAATGTGTCGGTCGACTATGAGGCCGGTCCCGTATTCTATCCGAATGTTGAGAAGAAAGGCGTGGCGCTGAAGGATGGCACGCTGCGGCTCAAGGGCAGTCTCTCTACCCCGGGCTTCTACCGCGTTAAGGTCACGGCACATGTCGGCGGCAAGGATTATACCGGGCTGTGCACTGCTGCGTTCTCGCCCGAGAAGGTACGGCCGATGTGCAAGGATGCCAAGGACTTCGATGCTTTCTGGAGTAAGACCTTGCAGCAGGCGCGGTATGTCGGGCTCAATCCCACACGCCGTCTGCTCCCCGAGCGCTGCACGGAGAACGATAATGTGTATGAGGTCAGTTTCTGCAACGACTCTTATACCTCGCGTATCTACGGCATCCTCAGTGTGCCAGTGAAGGCCGGCTCTTATCCCGCCTTGCTGCGCGTGCCCGGTGCCGGTGTGCGTCCTTATTCGGGTGATACCTATACCGCTCCCGGTCAGTGCATCGTCCTGGAGATCGGCATCCATGGCATCCCCGTGACGATGGAGCAGAAAGTGTATGACAACCTCCTCGGGGGCGCGCTTAACAACTACTGGGATGTGAACATCGCTTCACCAGAGAAGAACTATTACAAGCGTGTGGTGACGGGAGCCGTGCGCGCTGTCGACTTTATCGCCTCACTGCCTGAGTGGAACGGCAAGACGCTTGGTGTCACAGGCTCCTCGCAGGGCGGCTTCCTCTCGCTCGCTGTTGCGGCCCTCGACAAAAGAGTGACTTTCTTAGCAGCCGTCCACGATGCCATGTGCGACTTTGAGGCTGAGTGCCACAATGTCGCCGGCGGATGGCCACATTATTTCTATAAGAAACCGTTCACGGAGAAGGACGTGGAAGGCTCCCGCTATTACGACGGTGTCAACTTCGCCCGCCGCTGCACCGTACCAGCCTGGTTCTCCTTCGGTTATAACGACGAGGTGGTGCCACCGACATCCTCTTATGGCCTCTACAATATCTATCCCGCCAAGAAGACGCTCAGCGTCTATCAGCAGACCGGCCATTACTGGTATCAGGAGCAGTGGGATGAGTGGCAGGCGTTTATTACGCATGCGCTAAAGAATAAGGAATAAAGAAGAAAAAAGAAGTCTCTTCCGGTTTCGGGTTGGTACTGTACGCAACCTCGAAGAGGTTGAATATGGTTAGCCCCAGGTAAGGAGCGTAGCGACGTAACCTGGGGTTTAGGAGTGGCGAGAATGCGCTTAAAGGTGTCCTCGAAGAGGGCAAACCTTAAAAGGGCGCAGATTGTTACAGGTTCGCCCTCTTCGAGGACGACAGTTCAGGTTTATGCCTTCAACCAACCCCAGGTTGCGGCTGCGCCTTACCTGGGGCTAACCAAATTGGCCCCCTTCGGGGACCTTATCAACCCGAAATCCGGATGACGCATAACGAATACCAGCAAAGCTTCAAAAAGCAATATATATGAAGAAAACAACGATAATCTCCTTGGCGATGTTGACGCTGAGTCTCACTGCCTCGGCCGCCAGTCCCGCAAAGAAGCTCATCAAGCGGATGGCGAAGATAGAGAATAAAGGTATCATGATTGGACACCAGGATGACCCGCTCTACGGCCACGACTGGAAATGGAAGTCGGGCCGGAGCGATGTGCTCGAAACCGCAGGCGACTGGCCTGCGGTGATGGGCTTTGAGCTTGGTCATCTCGAGCTCGGCAACGAGAAGAGTCTCGACAATGTGCCCTTTGACCTGCTGCGCCAGGAGGCGGAGAAACAGCATGCACGCGGCGGTATCGTGGAGATGAGCTGGCATCCCGACAACCCCGTGACCGGTAAGAGCGCATGGGACCCGTCGGGCGAGCCGGTCAAGACCATCCTTCCCGGAGGAAGCAACAACAAACTGTTCCTTACATGGCTCGATCGTGTGGCTACCTTCTTAGGTTCTGTCAAGGATGCCAAGGGCAAGCGCATCCCTATCATCTTCCGACCCTGGCACGAGATGGGCGGCGGCTGGTTCTGGTGGGGTGCGAAGAGCTGCACGCCGGAAGAGTATCAGCAGCTCTACCGTTATACACACGACATCCTAACGAAGAAGTACAAGCTCAACAACCTCGTCTGGGGATATTCACCGAATGCCGGTGATCCCGATTTCCTTCGCTATTATCCCGGAGACAAATATGTCGACCTCATGGGCTTCGACCTCTACGACTTCAACAACGACAAGGCGGCCTACCAGAAGAGTCTGCGTTTCGAGCTCGACCGACTGGTGAAGATTGCAGCAGAGCACAAGAAGCTCGCGGCTCTCACGGAGACTGGCGCCCAGCAGTTGCCCGACAGTCTGTGGTTCACCCAGACGCTCCTCCCCATCCTGAAAGACTACCGCATCTCTTACGTCCTCTTCTGGCGTAATGCGTGGGACAACCCCAAGGAGCTCTATGTGCCGTATAAGGGTTCTCCGGCAGCCGAGGACTTCAAGAGGTTTGCGGAGAAGCCAAATATATTAACGCTAAATAAAATATAACTGCCGGCCCCACCTGCTGGCCCCACCTGACGGCCCCACCCCCACCCCTCCCCCATCCAGGGGAGGGGCAGATTACCACCGTAGGAATGGTTTTGATAGCAACATTTTTCATTCAGAGAACAACGACAAACAACAACGACAGATAACAAACAATAAACGACAATTCAATCTTTGGCTCATATTGGTCTTGGACTCCTTGAAGCATATCATCCCCTCCCCTGGATGGGGGAGGGGTGGGGGTGGGGCCGTTAGGGCTGTGCTAATTGTATTATTATGACAACATCATCATTTTCCTCCAAACTCCAGGCACTGCGTGAGCATCACGAGGCCTTGTTGACAAGAAAGAATGAACCCGAAGAGTGGGGTAACGGTATCTACACCCGTTACAAGTATCCAATCCTCACCGCTGAGCACACACCCTTAGAGTGGCGCTATGATTTCTGCGAGAAGGACAATCCGTTCCTCATGCAGCGTATCATGATGAACGCCACGTTGAACAGTGGAGCCATCAAGTGGCACGACAAGTACTGCCTCGTCGTGCGTGTTGAGGGTGCCGACCGCAAGAGTTTCTTCGCTGTGGCTGAGAGCCCCAACGGTATCGACAACTTCCGTTTCTGGCCTGAGCCTATCACCATGCCCGAGGATGTCATCCCTGCCACGAACATCTACGACATGCGCCTCACGGCTCATGAGGATGGCTGGATCTACGGCGTGTTCTGCGCTGAGCGCCACGACGACTCACAGCCCGGTGACCTCTCGGCAGCGACCGCCACGGCAGGTATCGCCCGCACGAAGGACCTCATCCACTGGGACCGTCTGCCTGACCTCAAGTCGAAGAGCCAGCAGCGTAACGTCGTCCTCCACCCGGAGTTCGTCGACGGCAAGTACGCTTTCTACACTCGTCCGCAGGATGGCTTCATCGACGCCGGCAGTGGCGGCGGTATCGGCTGGGCACTCGTCGATGACATCACCCACGCTGAGGTCAAGGAAGAGAAGATCATCAACCTCCGCCATTACCACACCATCATGGAGGTGAAGAACGGTGAGGGCCCGCATCCCATCAAGACTCCTAAGGGCTGGTTGCATCTCGCTCATGGTGTTCGTGGCTGTGCTTCCGGTCTGCGTTATGTCCTTTATATGTATATGACGGCTCTTGACGATCCCACACGTGTTATTGCCCAGCCTGGTGGTTACTTCCTTGTGCCGCAGGGTGAGGAGTATATCGGTGACGTGATGAATGTCGTGTTCTCCAATGGCTGGATCGCTGATCCCGATGGTCGCGTCTTCATCTATTATGCTTCCTCTGACACGCGTATGCATGTGGCAACGAGTACCATCGACCGTCTTGTCGACTATTGCATGAACACGCCTGCTGACGGCTTCGCTACGGGCAAGAGCGTGGAGACGATCAAGAAGCTCATCGCAAAGAACAAAGAGACGCTCCGCGCTTAGGCGCTGCGCTAAAGAAAGCTGAAGACATTGGTTTCGGTTTTGGGTTGATACTGCAGCCAACCTCGAAGAGGTTGTACATGGGTAGCCCCAGGTAAGGAGCGTAGCGACGCAACCTGGGGTTGGGGGCGGGCGATTTAACCTGACCTGTCGGCCTCGAAGAGGGCGAACATGGGCGGAATGCTGGTTATAGCGATGGGTGTTTATACCATGTTCGCCCTCTCCGAGGCCGGATTGCAACGAAACTACACCGGACCTAAACCCCACGTTTCGGCTGCGCCTCACGTGGGGCTAACCATGTTCAACCTCTTCGAGGTTGTGTTAACACATCAACCCGAAAAGCGAAGAACCGTCTTTATTCTTTAGCGAATGCGTAATAAGTTGCACACTTTTGCGTTATCCTATAATTAATAAGGAAACAATACTGTAAATTAAAACCATGAAAATCAAACTGTCTGAGAAGATTGGCTATGCCATGGGTGATGCCGCCGCCGGTGGCATCACGTGGAAGATCATGTCCATAGCCTTTCCGCTGTTCTTCACCAATGTCTTTGGCCTGTCCTTCGCTGATGCAGCCACGCTGATGCTGGTGGCACGTCTCTTCGATGTCGTCACCGACCCGCTTATGGGCTCCCTGGCTGACCGTACGCAGAGCCGCTGGGGTACGTACCGTCCTTGGATCATCTTTGGTGCCATCCCTTTCGGTCTGATCTTTGCCTTGCTGCTCTATACGCCGGACCTCGGACAGACGGGCAAGCGCATCTACGCTTACGGTATCTATCTGCTCATGATGGCGACCTATACCGCTGTCAACGTGCCTTACGGCTCGCTCCTCGGCGTGATGACCGATGACGACGATGAGAAGAACCAGTTCTCTTCTTACCGCATGGTAGGTGCCTACGCCATGGGTTTCATCACGCTCCTTTCCTTCCCTTATCTGCAGAAGGCGGTTGGTGGCACGCCCCAGCATCAGTATGCCGTGACGGGTATGTTCTTCGGACTTCTCGCCACGCTCATGACCCTTGGTTGCGGACTGCTGACACGTGAGCGCCTCAAACCTGTGCGCGCTGAGCATTATTCCGGCAAGCAGTTTGTCGACCTCGTGAAGAACAAGCCATGGATCTTCCTCACACTCATCGGTGTGAGCAGTAACTTTTTCAATGGTTTCCGTTATGCCGTGGCAGGATACATGCTTACCTACTGTCTTGGTGGCGAGATCACAGCGGGCAAGCTCATCATCAACTATACCGTCTTCATGACCTTTGGCGAGTTGACCTGTATGATCTTTGGTGGTGTGTCGCCATGGTTCACGCGTGTCGTAGGCTCTAAGAAACGGGCCTTCATGGCTGCGGCGCTCATCTGTGCCGTGACGTCTGTTGGCTTCTTCTTCATCCCGATGAAGGCTGAGTATATCTGGGTGATGATCGCTGTGGTCATCCTCACGAGTGTCGGCATCGGTCTCTATTCACCATTGCTGTGGTCGATGTATTCGGATGTTGCCGACTATGCCACGAAGAAGAACGGTACCTCGTCGACAGGACTTATCTTCTCCTCCGGTACGATGGCACAGAAACTCGGCACGGCTATCTCCGGCTCTCTCGTTGCCCTCTTCCTTGGTCTTGCCGGTGCCTCGATGACAACCGACAAGATGGGTAACAGTATCGTTGACCCGTCAAGCATCACGCAGAGCGTCCTCGACATGATCTGGTCGCTCTTCTCTCTCTTCCCCGCAGCTTTCGCCCTCATCATGGTCGGCCTGCTGCTGTTGTATCCGATAAAGAAATAACTGACGGCCCCACCCTGACGGCCCTGACGGCCCTGACGGCCCCACCCCCGCCCCACTATCCTCGGTCCTTCCGTTATCGGAAGGCAGAAAATCCCATCCAGGGGAGGGGGGTGATTACCACCGTAGGAACGGATCTTATATAAACATAGCTTCGCCCCTTGAAGCATATTTGCCCCTCCCCTGGATGGGGGAGGGGAGGGGGTGGGGCCAAGACTTACTACTATGAATACACTATCTTCCCAAGTGCAGCAATGCCTTGAAACAAATATTCTGCCTTATTGGATCAATAAGGTGCAGGATCCCGAGGGCGGCTTCTATGGTCGCGTCGACGGTCACGACAATGTTCATCCTGACGCTGAGCGCGGAGCCGTGCTCAATGCCCGTATCCTTTGGGCTTTTGCAGCCGCTTATCGCGTGCTGCATAAGTCGGAGTACCTCGCGGCTGCCGAGAATGCTTACCGCTATGTGACCAGTCATTTCATCGACCCCGACTTCGGTGGCGTTTTCTGGAGCGTCAACAGTAATGGCAAGGCACTCGACCCTAAGAAGCAGACCTATGCCATCGGCTTCACCATCTATGGCCTCTCCGAGTATGCCCGCGCCACGGGCTCCAAGGAAAGTCTCGCCAAGGCTGCTCAGCTCTTCCGCGACATTGAGACTCATGCCTTCGACAAAAAACATAATGGTTACATCGAGGCGCTGACACGCGAATGGCAGCCTATCGCTGACATGCGACTCTCCGACAAAGATGAGAACGGCAGCCGCACGATGAACACCCATCTCCATATCCTTGAGCCATACACGAATCTGCTGCGGGCAGCACGTGAGCTCGGCGACGACAATCTGGCCCAGGAGGTGGCACCGCGCGTGCGTAATCTCATTGACATCTTCGTAGGGCCGCTGCTCAATTTCAATACCGCTCACCTTGACCTCTTCTTCGATGATGAGTGGAAAGGTAAACGGAATATTGAGAGCTTCGGTCATGACATTGAAGCGAGCTGGCTGCTCCATGAGGCGCTTCTCGTCCTCGACGACAAGGCGCTCACGAAGAAGCTTGAACCGGCTGTGCGGAATATCGCCCACGCTGCCGATGAAGGTTTGCAGCCCGACGGCTCGATGATTTACGAGCACTGGAAAGACACGGGGCGTTACGACCGGCAGCGTCAGTGGTGGGTAGAGTGCGAGTGTGTCATCGGGCATGTCAACCTCTATCAGCATTTCGGTGATAAGGAAGCCCTCCATATCGCGGAACGTTGCTGGGAGTATATCGACAAGAACCTCGTTGACCATGAGAATGGCGAGTGGCACTGGGCCGTACTCCCCGACGGCACACTGAACCTCGACGATGACAAGGCCGGGTTCTGGAAGTGTCCGTATCACAACACGCGTATGTGCCTGGAGCTCATCGAAAGATTAGGTGATAGGTGATAGGTGTTGGGTGTTAATGGTTTGAATAAGCGTGTGACTTATGAGTGAATATCAGATCTTGCATGAGATCACGCCCTTGCAAGGCAAGGACGGGATCTACATCGTTGAACGGCATAAGAAAGAGTTCGATTATCCGGTACATCGGCATGAGTGTGCCGAGCTCAACTTCGTAGAGAACGCGGCCGGTGCCCGGCGTATCGTCGGCGACAGCAATGAGGTCATCGGCGACTTTGACCTTGCCCTCATCACGAGCTATGACCTCGAGCATGCGTGGGAGCAAGGGTCATGTCACAGTGACGACATCCGGGAGATAACGATCCAGTTCGATTTCGGCATGGGTGAAGGCAGCTTCTTCGACCATTCGCCGTTTCGTAGCATCTATAATATGCTTCAGCGGGCGAAGAAAGGACTTGCCTTCCCGAAAAACGATATTGCGAAGGTGTACGACAAGCTTGACACCATCGCCAAGTTGGAGGATCCTTTCCGGGCTACGATGCAGCTCATCGAGATTCTCCATTCGCTCTCGCTGAGTGAGAAAGCCTACACCCTTGCCACGACGAGCTATGCCAAGGTCAAGGTGCAGGACGACAGCAAGCGTGTGCTGAAGGTGAAAGAGTATATCAACAACAACTACCAGCATGAGATCAAGCTCGAGGATGTGGCGGCCCTTGCCAACATGAGTCGCACGTCTTTCAGCCGCTTCTTCCGTCAGCATACCGGACGCACGCTGTCCGACTATATCACCGATATTCGAATGGGTTATGCCACGCGTATGCTCGTCGACACCGAGGAGAGCATCAGTGAGATCTGTTTCCTCTGTGGTTACAACAACATGAGTAACTTCAACCGCACCTTCCGCCGCCTGAAAGGCTGCACGCCGGGAGAGTACCGATCACAGTACAAGAAGATCAAGGTATTAATATAAGGCCCCACCCCCGCCCCTCCCCCATCCAGGGGAGGGGTTGGTTACAAGGATAAACATGTATTTGCGGATATTGGGCTGCAGTATTAGTCGATATCGGCTGCGAGAATTAACCGAAACATTTTCGACCTGTACGCTTGAGAACTCATTCTTTCTGTTTGGGACAGTGCCTCGGAGAGGCACACTCTTCATAACCCCAGACTATGGAGCGATAGCGACTGTAGTCTGGGGATTTTAGACTGTGCTTGGATCTCTGAGTTCCAGCCTCGGAGAGGCTGACTGCGCCTTGGCGCGCTATGTTGACAAAATAATCTGTTTACAGACATAGCGCACTATCGTGCAGCCTGCCTCTCCGAGGCAGAAAATCAGTCAAATACACCTTTACAATACACCCCAGGCTACGTC
>CADBAG010000038.1 GCA_902792635.1 uncultured Prevotellaceae bacterium
GTCTAAAATCCCCAGACTGCAGTCGCTATCGCTCCTTTAGTCTGGGGTTATGAAGAGTGTGCCTCTCCGAGGCACTGTCCCAAACAGAAAGAAAATCAATCGTACAGCTCGAAAATATTTGATGGAATCAACGTAGAATTGGATATTTTTTTGTAAGTTTGCAACATTGATTACTATATGTAATTACTACATTAATAATATCCATGTGATTGTCTAAAGATGTCTAAAAGAAGACTCGCTAAATATACGGTCATTGCCGTCTGCGTGCCCATCGCACTATTCATCATTTTGTCGCTGCTGCTCTATTTCCCTCCTTTTCAGAACTGGGCAGTGACAAAAGCGGCGGCGGTGGCTTCGGAGAAGACGGGCATGAAGATCAGTGTGGGACACGTCCGTCTCGCCTTTCCCCTCGACCTCTCGCTTGAGGACGTGCGCGCCTTCGAGCCAAACGACTCTATCAAAGGCAAGACCGACACTGTAGCCCTCGTCTCGCGCGCCGTGGCCGACGTGCAGCTATGGCCGCTCTTCCACAAGCAGGTCATGGTCGACGAGCTCTCCTTGCGCGACATGCAGGTCAACACCACCCATTTCATCAGTGACGTACGTATCAGCGGCAAGGTCGGCGAACTGAAGGTCAAAGCCCACGGCATCGACCTCTCGAAGGAGCACGTGCGCGTGAACCACGCCCTGCTCAACAACGCTAATCTCCTCGTGGAGCTCTCCGACACGGCAAAGAAAGACACGTCACAGTCGAAGAACTTTTGGAAGATCAACCTCGACGACATCCGTATCAACAACACTGCCTTCGCACTCCGCACACCCGGCGACACCATCTCTGTGGCGCTGCTGATGAACCAAGGCAAAGCGCAGCAGGTCTACATGGACCTCTTCAAGAATCTCTACTCCGTGGGCAGGCTCCACTGGGACGGCGGATGGCTCAACTATGACAGGCAACCGACTGTCGCCATGGCGTCCGGTTTCGATCCCAACCACATCGCCTTGCGCCAGCTCCAGCTCGATGCCGACTCGTTCTTTTTCTGTTCGCCGCTAATGAAGGTGAGCATTGCCTCGGCAGCATTTCAAGAGAAGAGTGGACTGACGGTGAAAGGCCTCACCGGACCGTTCCGCATGGACTCAACAAGTCTCGCCCTGCCCGCCCTGCGCCTAAAGACACCATTCACGGATCTCGCCCTCACATTCCGCATGGACATGAACGCCTTCTCCACGGATCTGCCTGCCGACAGTACGGGAGCCTTCACCGCTATCATGCGCGGATCGATAGGTGCGCACGACCTGCTCTCCCTTGCCTCTCCTTACTTGCCAAAGAACATCCTTAACGTCTGGCCGCGTGTGCCGCTCGTCGTCAATGGACGCGTCGGTGGTAACCTCCACCAGCTGCATATTAATAATATGTATCTCGCCATGCCCGGCATTCTCAAGCTCGATGCCGGCGGCTTCCTCGATAATGTCACGGTGCCGGAGGCACTGCGTGCCGACATGAACATCAATGCCCGCACGGGGAATCTCTCGTTTATCAACCCTTTGCTGCCTAAGAGCGTCACTTCGACGGTAAATATCCCACGAGGCATCGCCCTCCGCGGCTACGTGAAACTGAACGGCCAACAGATAGCTTCCCGTTTCGTCGCCTCGCAAGGCGGTGGCTCCATCGGCGGCAACATAGCCCTCGACCTGAAACGTATGGCTTACCGCGCCAACCTCAAAGCGCGCCGTCTGCCGATAGCCCACTTCCTCAAGCGCCAGCCCATCCATCCGTTCACGGGAACGATAGCGGCGCGCGGCTCCGGCACCGACTTCCTCTCGCCCCGCACGCAGATGCATGCCGTGGCAAAAGTCAAGGCGCTCGGCTACGATCAGTATAATCTCGACAATATCGACCTCACGGCAAACCTCACCGGCGGTCATCTCATCGCCAAGGCCGACTGCCGCAACCGTAACATCCAAGGCAAGCTCGGTCTCGACGCCCTCGTCTCCGCCCTCCGCATAGGCCGGAGCAGCGGCAGTGCTGCTACGCTCACGGCAGACCTCTCAAAAGTCGACCTCCGGGGTCTGCATGTCGTCGACGAGCCGATGACGGTGTCGGTATGCGGACAGGTCGATGTCGCCACCGATCTCGACAAGTTCTATCAGGCGCAGGGCCTCTTCTCCGATATCACCGTCTCCAACGGCACGAAGCAGCTGCGGCCTAACGATGTGGTGCTCGACATGCTCACGAACCGCGACACGACGCGCGCCGTTGTCGACTGCAACGACTTCCACCTCAACCTCCATGCCTCGGGCGGCTACGAGAAGCTGCTGCGAGCCCTCACACCGTTCATCAATGAGATGCAGCGACAAATTGATGAAAGGTATATCGACCAGGCACGGCTCCGCCGCCGTCTGCCCGAATTGCAACTGAAGCTTCAGACAGGAGAGGACAACTTCGTTGCGCAGGTCATGCACCATTACGGCATCGACTTCCACTCCATCGACATGGATATCACGTCATCACCCGTCAGTGGATTGAACGGCACGGCATTGGCCTACGGTCTCATCGTGGACAGTATGGCTGTCGACACGGCGCGGCTGAGCCTCTCGTCGGCAGCCAAAGAGATGGCCTACAGCTTAGAGCTGCAGAACGGCAAGAAAAGTCAGCTGCCGTTCCACGCCTTCCTCGACGGTGCCTTCACAGAGCATGGCACGTGGATCAAACCGCGTATCTACGACGCCAAGGGCAAGCTCGGCGTGAGCATGAACCTCATGGCTATCATGCAGAACAAAGGGATCGGCTTGCATATCTATGGCGACAACCCGATACTCGGCTATAAGGAGTTTGCCGTAAACGACAGCAACTATGTCTACCTCGGCGCAGACCAGCGCGTGAGTGCAAACATGAAACTCACCGCTAAGGACGGCACGGGTGTGCAGATCTATACCGACGACAGTAACACTGACGCCCTGCAGGATATCACGGCCTCGCTCCATAACCTTGACATCGGACAGATCCTCGCCGTCATCCCTTATGCCCCGAACATCACGGGGGTGCTCGACGGCGACTTCCACCTCACGCAGACAAAGGAGGACCTCACCGTGTCGTCGTCGGTCAACGTGGACAAGATGACGTACAACGACTCGCCCCTTGGCAACGTAGGCTCTGAGTTTACCTACATGCCTCGTCCGGGCGGCGGCCACTATGTCGACGGCATCATCACGAAGGATGGCCAGGACCTCGGCACGCTCAAAGGTACCTATTACTCTGTCGGCAAGGGCGTGCTCGACGCCACGCTCGACATGACGAAGATGCCGATGAACTTCATCAACGGCTTCATCCCCGACCAGCTCATCGGCTTCAAAGGCTATGCCGAAGGGAGCCTCGCACTGAAAGGCTCACCCACGCAGCCTGACATCAACGGAGAGGTCTACCTCGACTCTTGTTACCTCTACTCGGAGCCTTACGGCATGGAGGTGCGCTTCGCCAACGACCCCGTGGCGATCAAGGACAGCCATATCGTGTTCGAGAACTTTGAGGTCTTCGCCCATAACGACTCGCCACTGAACATCTCCGGCACTGTCGACTTTGCCGATCTGTCGAAGATGATGGTCAATGTGCGCATGCGCGCAAACAACTACATGCTCATCGACGCCAAGGAGACAGCACGCTCCGAGGCGTACGGCAAGGCGTATATCAACTTCAACGGTACGGCGAAAGGACTCGTCGATAACCTCAACGTACGCGGTGTCGTCGACGTCCTCGGTACCACGGATCTCAAATACAACCTGAAAGACTCTCCGCTCAACACCGATGATCAGCTGAAGGATCTCGTGGAGTTTACCAACTTCTCCGACACAACGACGGATGTCGTCAATCAGCCGCCACTGACGGGTCTGAACATGGACCTGAAACTGAACATCGACGAGGGCGCCCACATAGACTGTTACCTCAACGCCTCGAAGTCGAACTATGTCGATGTCATCGGTGGCGGCGACATGCGCATGCAGTACAACACCTCCGACGGCATCATTCTCCGCGGACGCTACACCATCAACTCAGGTGAGATGAAATATGAGTTGCCCGTCATCCCGCTGAAGACCTTCACCATCGCCGAGGGCTCGTATATCGAGTTCACGGGCGACCCTATGAACCCGAAACTGTCCATTACAGCCACGGAGACGACCAAGTCGACTGTCGGCACAGCGTCAGGCAACGGGCGCGTCGTCGACTTCACCTGTGGCGTGAAGGTGTCGAAGACCTTGCAGAACATGGGACTGGAGTTCACCATCGATGCACCAGAGGACATGACGATCCATAATCAGCTGCAGTCGATGACGGTTGAGGAGCGCGGCAAGCAGGCTGTCGCCATGCTCACCACGGGCATGTACCTCGCTGAGGGCAACACGTCGAGCTTCACGATGAACTCGGCTCTCTCCGCCTTCCTTAACTCGCAGATCAACCAGATCTCGGGTAAGGCACTGCGTACCCTCGACGTCGGGTTCGGTGTGGACAACAGTATCTCCGGCAGCGGACAGCTCCACACCGACTACTCGTTTAAGTTCGCACGTCGGTTCTGGAACAACCGGCTGAAGATCAGTATCGGCGGCAAGCTCTCCACAGGTGCCGACGTGGCGCTGAAAGACGAGACGTTCTTCGACAATGTGACAGCCGAATACCGTGTGCTCCCTGCCTCCAACTTCTACCTCAACCTCTTCTACCAGCGCGACAGCTACGACTGGCTCGAGGGTAACGTCTCCCGCTTCGGCGGCGGCTTCACGTGGAAAAAGAAGCTCAACAGCTTGAGGGATTTATTTAGAGCCCTTCCCCTTAATCCCCTCCCCAAAGGGGAGGGGTTGATTACCACCGTAGGAAGTGATAGTGCTAAGAATACCCCCAAGAAGGTTAAATAAATGATGAACAAGAAACATATATTATACATCCTCTCATTTGGGATTCTCCCTCTTCTCTCCGCTTGCTCCTCCACCAAGAGCATACCGGAGGGAGATCAGCTTTTCACCGGCGTGAAACGTATCAACTACACGGCGGAGAAGAAAGACGCACACTTCACCTCTACCAAAGAGGAGGTCGATGCAGCCCTTGCCACAGCACCCAACGGCGCGCTCTTCGGCTCGAGCATACGATCCCCGTTTCCCATTGGTCTGTGGGTATGGAACGATTTCGCAGGTAAGACCGACGGTTTCTCACAATGGATGCTGAAGAGCTTCGGCACGAACCCCGTGCTCATGTCGTGGGTCAACCCCGCCCTGCGTGCCAAGGTGGCGAGCTACGTGCTCCAGGCCCACGGCTATTTCCGCGGAAAGGTGGGTTATGAGACCTTGACGCAACGTAACCCCAAGGAGGCAAAGATACAATATGATGTAAACATGGGACATCTCTTCACCGTCGACTCTCTGAAGTACCTCAACTTTCCGCCCGAGGCCGACAGCTTGTTGCAGGCCACAAGGGACGAGGCGAAGATCCACAACGGTGACGCCTTCGACGTCTCTACCCTCGACGGAGAGCGAAGCCGCATCAGTTCGCTCTTCCGCAACAACGGCTACTTCTATTATCAGTCGTCCTACGCCTCGTACCTTGCCGACACTGTCAGTGTGCCCGGCAAGGTGCTGTTGCGTTTCCAGGAGGCTGACAATGTGCCCGCCATGGCGAAGCGCAAATGGAGCATCGGGAAGATCAATATCGACATGCGGAAAGATTATAACGACACGCTGCTCAACAGCCGAAGTTTCCGGGATATCACCATCAACTATAATGGCAAGAAGCCGCCGGTGAAGACGGGGGTCATTCTGAAGAACTCACGCATCATGCCGAAGACCTATTACAGTTACCTCAACCATCAGGAGAGCGCCAACATGCTTGCGGCTACAGGCATGTTCTCGCTCGTCGACTTCAACTTCACGCCACGCGATACGACAGGAGTCTCCGACACCCTCGACCTCCACCTCAACCTGATCTTCGACAAGCCATACGACTTCTACGTACAAGGAAACCTCACGGGCAAGACGAACAACCGACTGGGCCCGGGTATCACCGTCGGTATGACACGTCGCAACGCTTTCCGAGGCGGCGAGCTCCTCGACATCAACCTCAAAGGGAGCTATGAGTGGCAGACAGGACACAAGGCACAAGGCACGGGCTCGAAACTCAACAGCTACGAGTATGGTGTCGACGCCTCCCTCACCTTCCCGCGTATCATCATGCCCTGGGCCTCAGCTTTGCGGCGGAAACTCATCCAACGCGCCATCCGTACGAAATACTTCCCACAGTTCACGACGAAGCTGACGTTCTCGTCCGACATCATCCGCCGCTCGACATTCTTCACACGGCATATCGTCTCGGGCGAGTGGAAATATGAACTGCAGACATCGCCGACAAGCAAGCATGAGTTCTCTCCGCTCAACTTCTCCTATGAATACATGCGGCGCTCCTCTGCAGCCTTCGACTCCGTGCTGAACGCCAACCCATACCTCTATTATACGATGCGCAACCAGTTCATCCCGAAGATGCAGTATGTCTACACCTACACCTCCCCGACGAGCTATGAGAATCCGTTGTGGTGGCAGACGACAGTATCGGAATCGGGAAATATCCTGTCCTTAGGTTATATGGTTGCCGGAAAGAAATGGAGCACAAAAGGTAAGGAGATATCCAATAATCCTTACGCACAGTTCTTGAAGATCGAGTCGGAGATCGTCAAGACTTGGAAGATATCTAACCACTCGACACTCGTCGGCCATGTCGATGCCGGCGTCATCTGGAGCTATGGCAACTCCAATGAGTCGCCTTATTCGGAGCAGTTCTATGTCGGTGGCGCCAACTCAATCCGCGCCTTCACCGTTCGCTCCGTCGGCCCCGGATCCTACCATGATGCCGCCTCCGCCGATGTCTATTACCTCGACCAGACGGGAGATATCAAGTTCCTTGCCAACCTCGAATACCGTCCGCGCCTCTTCGGTAACCTCTACGGTGCCGTGTTCCTCGATGCAGGCAACGTATGGAAGATGAAAGACGACTACCGCGTGGGTGGTAAGTTTCAGATGAAGAATGCCTTGAAAGAGATGGCGCTCGGCACGGGTGTCGGTCTGCGCTACGACATGGGCTTCCTTGTTCTGCGTCTCGACTGGGGTGTCGGCCTCCACGTACCTTACAAGAGTGGATTCTACAACGTCGGCAACTTCAAAGACTCGCAGAGCCTTCACTTTGCAGTGGGATATCCGTTCTAACGCTTTGCGCCGAAGGCGCAAAGCTACAGTTTTTCTATCTCTTCAGGACTGATGCCCGTTAACTCAGAGATTATCTCAGCCGGCATACCCTTAGCCTTCATCGAGCGAGCAACGGAAGCGATGCCCTCTGCACGTCCTTCCGCACGACCTTCTGCACGACCTTCTGCACGACCTTCTGCACGACCTTCCGCACGACCTTCCGCACGACCTTCCGCACGACCTTGTTCCAATCCCTCTGCCCGGCCTTCAAGCTTTCCTTCACCACGTGCCGTGGAGATATTATCCTGAAGGATGACGACATTGTCAAGATGACGATAGTAAGCTTCGCGCTCAGCATGACTCATGCGATCGATGTCGAGACGATGACGAGCCTCGCTCAATCCCGGTGCCGTCGCATCATGAGGAATCTCTGAAGTATTGAGGAAATAGATCCACTGCTCCAACGGAACCTTACTCCAACGGTTGAAGTCGTTCACCTTCAGAATATAATACTCCGGGTAGAGGTCGCTGACAGCATCTACCTTGAACCGTTGCTTCTGGAAAGGAGAGAGTGACAGAAGCTCGCCATTGTGAATACCTCGGAACTCCGTTTTGCCATGATAGACGATATCCTTACCATTGCCAAGGTTGAAATAAACGATATTAATACTATATACCTTTCGGATACGCTCATAATTATCGCCACGGTTAATATATTCAGTGACAAGCTTAGAGGCACCGAAAAGCATACGCTGGAAATAAGCGACCTCAGTCTCGTTTTGTATCTCAATGAGATAGAGCTCACCCTTCTCATCCTCGGCAAGCACATCAACTCGGTTCTGCTTGTCGTCAGCATCCTCTTGGTTGCTTTCACTCTCCAAGAGCTTCTGTATCTTAATGGGGTGGCCAAGGAGCGTAGTCAGAAAGCCCTCAAGTACTCCAAAGTTGGCTTTATCACGCAACAACCGTTTCATTGCCCAGTCGAAGCGGATATATTTCTTGTTGTCGTTGTAAGTCATACGCAATTATTTTACTTGATTCAATAACTAAGCATTGCTTCCGGCATAATGCCAAGGATACGACAGATGCGGCCCGCAATGCTTAAACTGGGCTCGCTCTTCCCACTGACATAAGCATTAACACGGCTGGGACTGACACCAATCTCCTCTGACAGTTGTTTCTGAGTCATCGCCTTTTCTTGAAGTCCCAATTTTATCAGATCAGCAGGAGTAGGCTTATCGATAGGATAATGTATCTTCTCGTATTCCTCAACAATGTCGCTCATCAAGGCAAGCTCTACACTATTAGGGTCACTAACAGGAGTATGATCATTTACAAGCGGCAGAAGTTCCTCTATTCTTTTCTCCGCCATCTCATATTGAACTTTGCCTATCTCTTTCTTCATAGGTAGCAAAGATAAGAAATAATTTCGTATCACGCAACAAATAATACGATAAAAATGCATAATAAAGAATTCATTTTGCATCGGCTTGTCACGGCTTGCCACAACTGCTGCTCAAAGTGAGCGAAAGCGAACAAAGTCGTGAATAGTCGTGAAAAGCCGATGCTAAAAGGTACAGGTGCATACAAACAAAAATGGCTCTTCCGGTTTTCGGGTTGATACTGCAGATAACCTCGAAGAGGTTGTACTTGAGTAACCCCAGGTAAGGAGCGCAGCGACGCAACCTGGGGTTCGGGTCGAGCGATTTAATCTGACCTGTCGGCCTCGAAGAGGGCGAACACGGGCGGGATGCCGGTTATAGCCGATGGGTGTCTAATCCATGTTCGCCCTCTTCGAGGCCGGTTTTCAAGTCATTCGCCCCATTCCTAACCCCACGTTTCGGCTGCGCCTCACGTGGGGCTAACCATGTTCAACCTCTTCGAGGTTGTGTAAGCCCCTCAACCCAAAAGCTGAAGGACCACAAAAATTGCCATTAATCATCCGCTAATCCGACAAGAATGTTTCCTGTCGATTAACGGACAATTAATGGCAATTGTCGTTATGTTATAAAAGCGTTAGTGATCGGGACGTTAGAACACGAGGCGCAGACCGACCTGTGCGTGCCAACGGCTGCTCGTGTCGTTAGCCACAGGCTTGCTGTTCGTGTTGAAGCTATAAACGCCGGCACCGTTTGACATCTTCTCCAAGGTCAGCGGGCTGAGGTTGTAAGCATTACCATAGTGGGCACCCCAGTGCTTGTTGAGCATGTTGGCGAAGTTGTAGACATCGAAGGTGAACTGCAGTTTGCCGATGCCCTTGACGTTGTACACGTTCTGAGCAACATGGAGGTCGATCTCGTTCTCCCACGGAGTGAGGTTAGAGTTACGCTTAGCATACTCACCGCGGTGGTTCTTAGCGTAGTCGTCACCTTCGATCCACTCCTCGAACATCTGCTTGCTCTGAGCAGCAGTGAGCTTCTTCGTATCAGTGAACTGCATCTTCTCGAGCTCGTCCTTTGTAGGAATGTAGAGCAGGCTGTTGCCACGGTAACCATCGTTGTTGAAGTCGGACTTCTCATTCATTGTCAGAGAATAGCGGCCACCACTGAAACCATTGTAGTTGATGGCAACCTCAGTGTTCATCCAGCCGTTCCAGTACTTAGGCGACTCGTAAGCGACCTGCACACGTACCTGATGAGGGATGTCAAACTTAGACCAGCTCATCTCGTTCTGGTCGTTCGTGTTACGGCTATAGTTGTACTTCCAGTTAGAATAAGCCACAGAAGACGTACCGTCGTTCACACTATAAGAATGACCGAAGATATAACTTGCCATCACATAAAGACCGAAGTCGAAGGTCTTCTCAGCCTTGACAGAGAGGTTGTAAGAATAGCCCTTGTTGGTATTGCGCAGGTTGATGATGCTGTAATAAGGCATCTTATTCTCAATCTTGCTGTAAGACGTGACAGCTGAAGCCTCTACGCCAGGAACAGCATAGACCTTGTCGCCCTTGTCTGTATAAGCGAGGTTCTCGAAGAACACGTTGTTCATATTCTTTGAATACAAACCTTCGAGAGTCATCTTGATGTCGCCGGGGAGCATCTGTTCCAAAGCGAGGTTGGCACGAAGCACCTGCGGGAACTTGAACTTCTTCGACACCGTCACGATATCAGGAGACAGGCCGGCAGAAGAAGTCTCGGCAGCACCCATCGGGTTCTTGGCATACTGAGAGAGCGTAGGAGCCGTGTTGTTCTTCGTGTTGATCGTTGTACCCTTAGCCTCAACACCATTGTTGCCAAAAGCGTTGGAGAGCCATACATAAGGAGCACGGCCGGAGAAGATACCTACACCGCCACGGAGCAGCGTGCGGTGACTGTTGTCAGCGTACCAGTTGAAACCGATACGCGGAGAGACGAGGAGCTTGGCACTCGGCATCTCACCTACCTCGACACCGAGGTTATGCTCGGCAGCGAAGGTGTTGAAATCAGCATTCGTTGTAGGATTGTTGAAAGTGTCGTTGATATCGAAACGAACGCCGTAAGTCATGTTCAGCAGCGGAGTGATATCCCATCTGTCCTGAGCATAGAAACCAAGGACACCGAACTTCATTGAAGGAGCCCACTGTGTGTCGCCACCGGTAAGGGTAGGATCAGTATACTTATAAGTAAACTTATACGGAGTGTCTGCTAAGAAGGCATCGAGAGAGTTGTAGTACCATGAACCGTTGGCAGCCTGGATGAAGAGGTTCTTCATCTTGTAGAACTCGTTGTGAGTACCAAACGTGATGTTATGGTTGCCGAGATACCAGGAGAGGTTATCCTCGACGGTCCAGATGTCCTGATTGAGGTAGTTGGCTGCACTGCTGTACTCTGTACCGATGTTCACGGTGTTCATAGAGGTGCCATCGCCACCGGGAACGCTGGAGATCTGCACGGTAGGACCCTGATAAGGTACATCATGGTTATCGCGGATGAAGTTTGCAGAGACACGAGCCTCGTTGTAGAGCACAGGGCTGATATGAGAGTTCAACTCAGCGACGAAAGAGTTCGTCTTGTTGTTCATGCGATAGCTGGAGTTGTTGAACGTGAAGGTAGAACTGCTCAGTCCGTCCTTGTCATCGTAAGAGTCGTTGTGCTGATAACGGAAAGCCAAGTGGTTATTGGTATCAATGTTCCAATCCAAACGAGCCAGGAGACCGAAAGACTTTGTACCGAGCTCACCCTTGCCGTAGCTGTCGGAGATGCCTGTGAGGGCCGTGTACTGGTCAGCGATCTGCTTCAGGGTAGACTCTGTGACATATTTAGAAGTATAGCCCGGATAGATTGTAGCCGGAGCCTCAGTCTTCTTATACTCTGCGCTGGCGAAGAAGAACAACTTATCCTTCACGATAGGACCACCGAAGGTTGCACCGTATGTCTTTGTGGAGCGCTGCGAGAGCTTGTCAACAGCATAGTCCTGCAGACGGTTGTACTTGCTGTACATGTCCTGGTTGGTGTAATAGGTATAAGCACTGCCATGGAACTGGTTCGTACCGCTCTTCGTGATAGCGTTGACAGCACCACCGGTAAAACCGCCCTGACGCACGTCGAAAGGAGCAACGCTCACCTGCAGCTCCTGGATGGCATCCATGGAGATAGGGTTAGCACCTGTCTGACCACCATTCGTACCAGTAGAAGCAAGACCGAAGACATCGTTACTCACCGTACCGTCGATCTGGAAGGAGTTGTAACGGTTGTTGATTCCGGCGATAGAGATACCACCAACTTTTGAGGTTGACACCAGTGTGGAGAGTTTAGCCACATCGTAGATGTTACGGCTGATGGTAGGTGTGTTCTCGATACGCTGCTGATTGAAGTTAGCTGCAGCGCCACCGCTGTTACGGCCACCTTTACCCGTAATCGTCACCTCACCGAGCTCCTGTGCGTTCTCCTTGAGGTCAACGTTCAGGGAACGAGTCTGACCTAAAGAGAGCTGGATGTTGTCGAACACCTCGTCTTTGTAACCGAGATAGCTGACGGTCACTTTGTAAGGTCCACCGACACGCATACCCTGAATGGTGAAACGGCCCTTCTCATTGGTCACAGCATTGTAGCGTGTGCCAGAAGGTTCGTGGATTGCAGTGATGGTAGCGCCGATAACGTTCTCACCACCTGCTACAACGTCACCACTGAGCGATGAGGTTGTAACCTGAGCCATGACTGATGCGAAAGTGATCATCAACATAGCTACAAAAGTAGACAATCTTTTGTACATAGATGTGAATATAAAATAAATGAATACTTAATTCCTAAATTTTAGCTTATCAAATACTATATATAATAATGTGTAACCACATGTCATCTTAAATACGATGCAAAATTAGCTAAAATTTTCCATACTCTTGTATACTTACGTGAAATACTTTTTGCAAAGATGTTAAAACCTCTCACGTAGGGGCGGCCCTTGTGGCCGTCCTATTGTGCTCTTACGGGATTATGGTGGCCACAGACAGCCCCCTACCCTGCAAACAACAACCCCACGCTATACATTAATATAATGTATCGGAGCAGTTTGCCAAGGGTGATACTGATGGTAGAGATAAAAAGGTTGGAGCGCATCAGGCCTAAGCAGATGGTGATGGCGGAGCCGATGATAGGGAGAAAAGCGAAGAAGCCGATCCAGGCACCGTGGCCCGCCATGAACCGCTGAGCCCTGTCGAGACTTTCTTTCTTGACATGGAGGTAACGCTCTATCCAGTCGAGCCGGCCGAGCCGCCCTACCCCATAGTTGAACATTGATCCAAGCACATTGCCGATCGTGCCATAGATGATGAGACCGTCGGCTTTTAATCCGGCGGCATAGAGGCCGAGCATGACGGCCTCACTGGAGAACGGGAAGAAGCTACCGGCAAGGAAGGCTGCCATGAGCATTCCCCAATAGCCGTAGTTGAGCAAGAAATCAGTGATAGCTTGAGACATTTCCTATAATAGTTCAAGCGACAACTTAAATATCAACGAGATTAAAGATCGTCAGCGCAAAAGCGGCTGCTGCAAGCACCATCGAGACGATATTGCTCAATCGGGTATGCGTGAGCGCAAGCCAGTGACCGATGAGCGGTGCCGTCAGCACGATGGACATACCCAAGAGGAAGTCGAAATGCTGGGGCTGGATGACGCCAAAGAGCATCGTCAACGCATCAAGCACGATAAACAACTCATAGATCATGCGAATACGGATACGGTCCTGATAACTGTACATCGCGAAATGGACGCCACCGAGGATGGCACACAACAGCACAAAACCAAACGTCACCCACTCGTGAAGGCCCACACCGGTAGCTAAGAACGGCTTGCCAAACTGGAAGATGCTAAGAAAATGTGTGCCGAGCCAGTCTATCTCATCGATATAAATAAGCCATGCCACCACAAACCAGTAAGGCGCTATGACTCCTAAGATAGAGGCAAGGAACGTGCGGGGAGAGAAGCACTGCATGTACACCGCCATGACAATCCACAATGCCGGGAGAAAGAGAAGGGCCTGCGGGAAGACGACACTACTCATGCCCAACGCACAGAAGGCATAAAATGTCATGCCCGTGGCATTGGGATTCTGATAGGTGCGCAAAAGGAAGAGAAGGAAGGTGATGAACGTGATCTGCACCACCGCCACGTTGACCGTACGGAAGAGGAACAGCGACATGGAGGTCATAATGAGGAACGAGCACGACACCATACGCGAATAGATGCGTATGAGAGCATTGCCATTGTTCAGTTCCGCCATCATCACGGTGGAGGCAAAGAGCAAGGCAAAGTTGAGCCACATGCTCTCCCTGAGGAGCCCGGCTGCCAGGCTCACTACAAGCCCGTAGGCCACTATCACTGGCAGTGCCCAACGGGATGTCGCTATTCTGTTCTGTAATCGCTTAATCACAAGTCTTGTCCTATATCTCTACGGAAATATTTACCTTCGAACTCGATGGTCTCTGCACCAAGCATACTCTTCTGCAAAGCCTCCTCCTTGGTTTTGCCATAGGAAGTGACACAGATGACACGGCCGCCGTTGGTCACGACCTGACCATCCTTCAGTGCCGTACCCGAATGGAACACGATGCTCTCGGGATCGACCTTGTCGATGTTCAGGATGGGGAAGCCTTTCTTGTAGCTCACGGGATAACCGCCCGAGACGAGCATCACGCAGACAGCCGAACGGTCGTCAAACTCCACAGTGCGCTTGTCAAGGTCACCCTTGGCAACACCCTCGAAGAGGTCGACGATGTCACTCTTCAATCGTGGCATCACGGTCTCTGTCTCCGGGTCGCCCATACGGCAGTTGTACTCGATGACCATCGGCTCACCCTTGACATTGATGAGTCCGAAGAAGATAAAACCTTTGTAGTCGAGACCTTCCTCAGCTAAGCCCTCGACTGTAGGACGGATGATACGGTCCTCCACTTTCTTCATCCACTCCTTCGTAGCGAAAGGAACGGGTGAAACGCTGCCCATGCCACCGGTGTTCAGACCCGTGTCGTGCTCGCCGATACGCTTATAGTCTTTTGCTTCCGGCAGGATCTTATAGTGCTTGCCGTCGGTCAGTACGAACACCGAGCACTCGATGCCTGAGAGGAACTCCTCAATGACGACCTTTGCCGAAGCATCGCCGAACATGCCGCCGAGCATCTCCTTAAACTCCGTCTTCGCAGCCTCGAGGGTCGGCACGATGAGCACGCCCTTACCGGCAGCCAGTCCATCAGCTTTCAGCACATAAGGCGGCTGGAGCGTCTCGAGGAACTTGCAGCCCTCCTCCACTGTCGTGCCGTCGAAAGTCTCGTAAGCAGCTGTGGGGATATGATGACGTTTCATGAAACCTTTGGCAAAATCCTTACTGCCCTCGAGCTCAGCACCGGCCTTAGACGGACCGATGACAGGCACATCCTTCGTGCGTGGGTCAGCCTTGAAACTGTCGTAGACACCTTTCACCAACGGATCCTCGGGACCGACGACGACCATATCGATGACGTTCTTGACCACGAAGTCCTTCTGAGCCTCGAAGTCATCCACACCGATGGCGACATTCTCGCCCACGGCTGCCGTGCCCGCGTTACCCGGGGCGATATAGAGTTTTTCGCACTTAGGGCTCTGCGCGATCTTCCATGCTAATGCATGCTCGCGTCCGCCACTGCCTAAAAGTAAGATTTTCATACGTGTTATTTTAAGAAGTCAAAGAAATATTTTGATATACGCTCATGGAGATGCACGCTCTGATGACCGCGCATGTTGTGAGGCTCGCCGGGATAGACGAAGAAGTCTGGCTGCGTGCCATACTTGATACACTCCTTGAGGAACGAGAGGGCGTGCTGCGGCACCACCGTAGCATCGTTGCCGCCAATGATGATCTCGAGACGGTCCCTGAGGTTCTTTGCCTTCGGGAGCAACGAGGAGTGGGCATAGCCCTCGGGGTTGGTCTGCGGCGTGTCCATGTAACGCTCGCCGTACATCACCTCGTACCATTTCCAGTCGATGACAGGGCCACCGGCAACACCTACCTTGAAGACACCCGGATGGGTCGTCATCATGTTGATCGTCATGAAGCCGCCGAAGCTCCAGCCGTGCACGCCGAGACGCGTGCTGTCGACATAAGCCAACGACTTGAGGTAGTCGACACCTTTCATCTGATCCTCCACCTCATGGTCGCCGAGATGACGGAAGGTCACCTGCTCAAAAGCCTTGCCGCGGTTCTCCGAGCCACGGTTGTCGAGGATGAAGAGCAGATAGCCGCGCTGTGCCATGTAGGTCTCCCACGAACGGGAGCAGTAGTGCCAGCGGGCATCGACATTATGGGCATGAGGGCCACCGTAGACATAGACGATGGTCGGGTATTTCTTCTTCGGGTCGAAGTGGATCGGCATCACCATACGGTAATAGAGGTCGGTCACACCGTCGGCAGCCTTGATCGTGCCGCAGCGGTACTCCGGCACGTCGTAGCCTTTCCAAGGATCAGCAGCGGTGAGCCAGCGTGTGCGGCGTCCGTTGTCGGTGTTGACGATAGCGATGTTGCGCGGCGTCGTCGGAGCAGAGTAGTTGTCGACGATATACTGTCCGCTGCCACTCAGTGAGCCTGTGTGCCAGCCCTTGCCGTTGTCGTCCATGAGGGCGCGCTTGCCGGTGGCGATGTCGACGACCCAGATGTTACGCTGTATCGGACTACACTCGTTGCTCTCATAGACGAGGGCTTTGTGCTTCGTGTCGAAACCGAGGAAATCCTCGACGACCCACTTGCCGCTTGTAATCTGCTTGAGCTCTTTACCCGTCGTGTCGAAGAGATAGAAGTGGTTGTAGCCGTCCTTCTGACTCTGCATGATGAACTTCTGCGAGTCCCAAGGGAGGAACATGATGGGATGCAACGGCTCCACATATTTATCGTCGGTCTCGCGGTAGAGTTCCTTGAGCTTGTCGCCTGTCGCAGCATCGTAGCTGACGAGGCGGCAGTCGTTCTGGTCACGGTTGAGTTCGAACATATAGATCGTCTTCGAGTCGGGACTCCAAGCCACATTTGTGAAGTAACGGTCTGTAGGGTCACCGGCTTTGAGATACACGAGCTTCTGAGTCGTGAGGTCATAGACGCCAAGCGTCACTTTATGACTTGTCTCGCCTGCCATCGGATATTTGTCGGGAGCATAGGTAGCTATGCGTGAGCCGGAGTCGGGCACAACCTCTGGATCGGGGATGTCGACCTGCGGATAGTCGGTCACCATCGACTGGTCCATGCGGTAGAAGGCGAGCTTCTTGCCGTCGGGACTCCAGAAGAGACCGCCGTCGATGCCAAACTCGTCGCGGTGCACGCTCTGACCATAGACGATATTACGCGAGCCGTCCGTCGTCAGCTTGCGCACAGCATTGACGGGTTCCGTCTTACTGCCTGTCGAAGGCTGCGCCACATAGAGCTGCCAGTCCTTGACATAAGCCAGTGAACGGGAGGCATAATTGAAGCTCGAAGCCTGTGTGCCGGAAGTGAGATTGATAGCCCACAGCACGCGGTGCGACTTCCAGTTATACGCCACCGTCTGGTTGCCTGCCGTGAGGATGACGATCGTCTTGCCGGCCTCGGGGAACAGTGCCGAATAGAAAGAATGAACGGTCAGTCCGTCTTTTTTCAACTGGGCTGCCGTGAGCAGCTTCTTCTCCTTGCCTGTGTTCTTGTCGACTACGGAGCAGTACTCGGCGTCGAGTCGTATGAGCTCATCGCCCCACCATGTCGTCCACCGGTTCTCCGGCACGAACTTATGGTAGTTGACGCCGCCGAAGTTGATGTCTTCGAGAGAAAACAGGCGCGGCTGCGTGGTCTGCGCTCCGGCGCCTAAGCAACACATCGCTGCTATCATAAAAACAAATATCTTTTTCAGCATAATCATAATATTTAGCTAACGGCCCCTCCCTTAGTCCCTCCCCCATCCAGGGGAGGGAGAAATTACAAGGATAAACAAATATATCGTTGTGCAAGGGTATAACAGGCATACCTCTCCCTCCCCTGGATGGGGGAGGGGTAGGGGTGGGGCTGTGGGGGCCAGTGGGGCCTTTGGGGCCCGCCGCTATCTCCTTCTTTTTTTATCCCTCGAATATTTCCTCTCTTCGTCGTCGAACCTTCCCTTGGGTCTGCGTCTTCCGCCGCGCTCGTCGTCGAAGGAGTGGAACTTGAACGTGCGGATGTCACCATCCTCGTTGGCCTGCAGGTCACGCTTGAGCGAGTAGTAGTCGCGTTTGCCACTCCGACTGTTACCGTAGCTGTCGCTGTCATCGTCAAGACGCTGCTTGAACTCACGATTCTTCTTGAAGCGGTGCTTCTGCGCCATCTCGCGCTTCTCCTCCTCGGTCTTCACGATGCCTCCCTCATGACGGAAGTCGGCCATCTTACCATCGAAGAGCGTGTACTTACGGAACTCGCACTCGAGAGAACCATTATAAAGAGGTATCTTGATCGATGGTTTCAAGCCGATCTGATCGAAGCACTCCTCACGATATGACAGCACCCACGCTTCGTTGCCGCTGAACTCGCGCTTGAGCTTTTCACCGATCATCTTATAAGTACCGAGGAGGTTCGGAGTCGTGATACGCTCACCGTAAGGCGGGTTCATGACGATGATGCTCTTCTCTGCCGGCTTCTTGAAATCCTTGAAATCCTGCTGCTCCACGGTGATGTCCTGCGACAGTCCGGCAGCCTTGACGTTCATGCGCGCCGTGTTGACAGCCTTCATGTCGATGTCGTAGGCATAGATATGATGCTCGAAAGGACGCTCCTGTGAGTCGTCGTTATAGATCGTCTCGAAGAGATCCTGGTCGAAGTCGGGCCATTTCTCGAAGGCGAAGCCTTTGCGGAACACGCCCGGCGAGATATTACGGGCGATGAGGGCTGCCTCAATGGCGATTGTACCCGAGCCGTCCATAGGATCGATGAGGTCGCACTCACCCTTCCATCCTGTCATGAGGATCATACCGGCAGCGAGGACCTCGTTGAGCGGAGCCTCGACACTCTCCTGACGGTAGCCGCGGCGGTGCAGCGACTCACCACTGGAGTCGAGAGAGATAGAGCCGTCGTCACCGGCGATATGGATATGGAGCCGGATGTCGGGGTTGGCCACGGAGATGTTCGGGCGTGTGCCCGTCTTCTCGCGGAACTGGTCAACGATAGCGTCCTTGACCTTGTAAGTCACGAAATGGGAGTTGCGGAACTCGTCAGAGTAGACCACGGAGTCGACGGCGAACGTCTTTCCCGGAAGGATATACTTACTCCAGTCGATGGTCTTCACATTATCATATACCTCCTCTGCCGAGCGTGCCTTGAAATGCTTGATGGGCTTGAGGATTCGGATGGCGGTGTGCAGCTGGAAGTTGGCACGGTACATCATTTCTTTGTCTCCCGTGAACGACACCATCCGCCTGCCAATCTGTACGTTGTTTGCACCAAGCTGCGTGAGCTCCTGTGCCAAGACATTTTCAAGTCCCATGAAGGTCTTGGCGATGAGTTCAAATTCCTGTTCCATTATTGAATTCTAAATCAAATATATCTTTTTTCTGTTGTTTATATTTCTTTGAGCCGGGCTTCATGTCGTGCGTCACCCACACATTGGCTCCGATGACAGAGCCGGAGCCTATCGTCACGCGGCCGAGGACGGTGGCGTTGGCATAGACGATGACATTGTCGCCGAGGATAGGATGACGGGGAATGCCCTTGATGGGATTGCCGTCCTTGTCGAGCGGGAAGCTCTTGGCGCCGAGGGTGACACCCTGGTAGAGCTTGACGTTGCGCCCGATGATACACGTCTCACCAATGACGACACCCGTGCCGTGGTCGATGGTGAAATACTCACCGATAGAGGCACCGGGGTTGATGTCGATACCGGTCTCGGAGTGGGCGAGCTCCGTCATCAGGCGCGGGATAAGAGGCACTCCCATGAGATAGAGCTCGTGGGCGACACGATAGTTGGTAAGACATTTGATGACGGGGTAGCAGGAGATGATCTCTGCATGACTGTGCGCCGCAGGGTCACCGTTGTAAGCCGCTACGACATCGGTAGCGAGGACACGACGGATCTCCGGCAGACGGCTGATGAGCTCGCGCGAGATGTCGTGCGCCTTCATCGTCAGGTCACCGTCGGCAATGTTCACCGTATCATTATCATCATCGGAGACATGGCTGAAACACAGACCGGCAAGCACCTGGTCGCAGAGCAGGTGATACATTCGCTCGACGTTGACGCCGATCTGGTACTTGATGGTATGGAGGTCGACCTGTGACTTCCCGAAATAGCCGGGAAAGAGGATGGCACGGGCCAACTGGATAATCTCTTCAAGACTCTCGCTTGAAGGAAGAGGATAACCTTCCTCATGCTCATGAAACAGGCCCTGCAGCGATTCAGGGTCGGAGAGACGGCATATAGCGTCGTGAAGCATGAGGTTCGTTTTCTGTCTGCTCATTTCTGTGTGTCAGTATTTCGTGCAAAGTTACGAAAAAGTAATGGAAAGGCACAAAGAAATTAAAGAAAAAAAGAGGCCTCTCCCCTATCCCCTCCCCCGTAGGGAGGGGTAAATGGAATGCTTCAAGAGGAGATAACTCTATCTTTTTAGTTATGTTGATATTTTCATTTAAGTGATGCGCCATCGTGACGCGGCCACGTCACAATCGTGACGCAGCCACGAAAAGATTGTGACGCGGCCACGTCACGATCATGACGCAGCCGCGAAAAGATAGCGATGAACTTTACTTGTCTTTCTTCCTAAGGTTCTTCTTCACCAATTTTGCATAGGCCTGACCTCTTGGAACAAGATACAAGAAAAACACTGTATCTTCCTTTATTTCGACATGAAAATTGAAGAACGCTCTATAACTGCCTATGTGGATGCGGTAAATATAATCATAGTCAACCAACTTTATGCAATCCGTGATATCGGTAATAGAGTTGGCTGCCTTAACCTCCATGATGGCTTCTCTCACGCTTTCAAGACGCTTGCCTGAGAGCTTCCGAACAGTTTTCTCAAAGTCTTTTGAATAGTCTACTTTCATACACCATTATACGCCAAGCCAAGTCTCAAAATCTTTCTTTTCCTTATCATTCAGTTTTACTTGTCCTTCAGGGCGGTTCTTCACAAGCCATGCATAAATATTGTTGTCATCATAATCTTCGGCAACGCGGTCAAGTATGCCCTCTATGAAATTCTTCAGGTTAGTTCCCTTACTCGCTGCCAACACGGACAGAGACCGGAACGTGTTTCCGTTCAAGTCTATCACTTTTCTTTTTCTCGGTAAAACGGCTGTTTCCATAATCAACATGTATTTTCGCTGCAAATATACACAATATATATCATATATACAAGCGCTTCGGATGTTTTTTTTGATATAGGCTTAAATATCTTTTATACCTTTTTCTTTTGCGCTACGCATCATTTGTAGTAACTTTGCGGTAATTTTGAATAATTATGGATTCTATGAACGTTTTCAATCCGGGGAAGATGAAGAGAATGCTTTCCCGCGCAATAGTTCTCACGATGCTTGTCTTAGTGTCGTCCGTTGTTTCTTGTCCAATGGCTTTCGCACAGAAGCCAACCGCAAAGGCTAACACAGAGGCTGCTGCACCCGCTGACACATCCTCAACACCCGACACCTCTTCACCCGACACACAGGAGGCTGACACCGCCGACGACGCCTCGCTGGCCGACTTAGGCTCCGATGACGGCATGCCGGCAGAGGAGAGCCAAGGCTTCTA
Source organism: uncultured Prevotellaceae bacterium (assembly GCA_902792635.1). Taxonomy (GTDB): domain Bacteria; phylum Bacteroidota; class Bacteroidia; order Bacteroidales; family Bacteroidaceae; genus Prevotella. The sequence goes on from CADBAG010000038.1 coordinate 21,383, forward strand.
CAAATCACTGAAGACAAAATTCATCGAGGGCAACGCCGGCTTCATGTCGTTCGTGGCTCTCGCCCTCGTGCTCGGCCTGGCGTTCTGTATCGAGCGCATCATCTATCTCAGTCTTTCAGAAATTGACGCCAAGAAGTTCATGGCTGACCTCTGCAAGAAGATGGAGGCAGGCGACATCGAAGGCGGCAAGGCACAGTGCCGCAACACCCGCGGCCCAGTGGCGTCAATATGCTACCAAGGCCTCGAGCGTATCAACGAGAAGATGGACAACATCGAGCGCAGCATCATCAGCTACGGCTCCGTACAAAGCGCTAACCTCGAGAAAGGCTGCTCGTGGATCACGCTGTTCATCGCCATGGCACCGTCACTCGGATTCCTCGGCACCGTGGTGGGAATGGTCATGGCCTTCGACCAGATTCAGACTGCAGGCGACATCAGCCCAACCATCGTGGCTGCCGGTATGAAGGTGGCACTGATCACGACCATCTTCGGTATCATCGTCGCGCTCATCCTGCAACTGTTCTACAACTATATCCTCTCGAAGATCGACCACCTCACCTCACAGATGGAGGAGTCGGCTATCACGCTCATGGACTCCATCACTAAATATAAGAAGGAGAACTTGACACATGAAGATTGATCAGAAGAAACTGCCTTCGCGCGTGCTCTACGTGCTCGTAGGCCTCATCGTCGTCATCTTCGCCCTGTTCTGGCTCATCGGCTACAACAGGCCTTTCGACGAGGACGGCAACTTCAACGCGCCGCTCTTCACCGACGTGCTGCTCGTGTTCATGATGCTCCTCACCGTTGGTGCCTTTGCCGTGGCGGTATGGTCCGCCATCAGAAGCAACAAGGTGAGCAGTGGCGGAGAACGCATCGTGAACAACATTCCCGTGAGAAAGATCGGGCTCTGCGTCACCGGCGGCACTGCCCTTGTGCTTATCCTGACGTTCCTCCTCGGCTCATCCACTCCTATGAAGATCAATGGTGCCGACTATACCGACACGTTCTGGCTCAAAGCCTCCGACATGTTCGTCGCTACCTCGCTGCTGATGATCGTCGCTGCCATCGCAGCCGTAATCTATGGCGCCACTAAATATATCCGTAAGCCATGATGTTCAAGCATAAGGAACACCGCGTACCGGGACTGAACACGACGTCGACGGCCGACATCTCGTTCATGCTCCTCATCTTCTTCCTTGTCACGACGAACATGGACATCGACAAGGGCTTGCAGCGACAGCTCTCGCCGACGGGGAAGAACGAGATGCAGGAGTCGTTCGTAGAGAAAGGTACGACGATGCAGCTCGTCATCAATGCTGACAACCAACTGCTCCTCGACGGCAAGCCGTTCCCCGTGAACCGTCTGCGCGCTGAGGTGGAGAACTTCGTGCAGCGAGTCGGCAAGCGCCATCTCATCACCGTCAAGGTAGACCCGGAGTCGAACTACGATACTTATTTCGGCATGCAGAGCGAGCTCATGGCTGCTTACCGCGTGCTGCGCGACCGCACGGCACTCCGTCTCTACGGGCGCGACTATGCCGCCCTGTCGCAGACGCAGCGCGACAAGGTCAAGGATGAGTGCCCGCAACGGATTGCTGAACAGTATAATGGGAAAGGAGGCGCAGAATGACAATGTTTAGACGTCGGCGGCATGAGGTGCCCGGACTGAACACCGCTTCCCTACCCGACCTTATCTTTACGGTCCTTTTCTTTTTTATGATCGTCACCCACATGCAGAAAGTGGCGGTCAAGGTGCAGTTCCGCACGCCGCAGGGAACGGAGCTCACACGACTGACGAAGAAGACGTCCGTCACCTATATCTACATCGGCCGTCCGTCGGCTGACCTCCGTAAGACCTTCGGCAACAGCACGCGCATCCAGCTTAATGACAAGTTCACCCCCGCCTCTGAGGTTGCCGACTATGTCACGGCGGAGCGTAACCGCATGTCACCCGAAGATCAGGAACAGATGACGGTGTCGATCAAGGCCGACCGCGGCACACACATGGGTGTCATCAGTGACGTCAAGCAGGCCCTCCGAGTAGCCAAGGCCTACCGCATCAACTACTCGGCAACGGAGAAGAAGAAATAGAAGATTTCCTTCTATACGCACTCTGCGGTTCTACCGTAGGGGCACCCCTTGTGGGCGCCCTTCTATTCTACTTTTTTATCCTTTCTTGCTGCTTTGCATATATCTTAGCGACAATGGCCCCACTGAGATTGTGCCATACAGAGAAGATAGCACCAGGCACGGTTGACATAGGATACATAGCAAAATGGACTGTCGCTAAAGAGCTTGCCAGCCCGGAGTTTTGCATCCCTACCTCGATAGAGATAGCAGAGCATTTGTCATGGCTCAGCCGCAACACCTTACCCACTACATAGCCCATAGTCAGTCCGCAGATATTGTGAAGCATGACGACAGCGACGATGAGTGCACCACCTACAAGCAGTTTGGCCGCATTGGCACTGACAATACTACCAACAATCAACGCGATGACCACTGACGAGAAGGCGGGTAGATAAGCGGATGCTTTCTTCGTGAACTTGGGGAACCTACGCTGGAAGACAAAACCAACAAAGATTGGCAAGATAACTACTTCGATAATACTAAGGAACATCCCCCAAGCATCGACGTGCACCCGCTCACCGGCATAAAGCAGCGTGAGAAGCGGAGTGAGGATTGGAGCAAGGACGGTACTGACAGTCGTCATTCCCACAGACAGTGCAAGGTCACCTTTTGCTAAATAAGTCATCACGTTTGATGCCGTGCCGCCCGGACAGCAGCCGACGAGAATCACGCCAATGGCCAATTCATCGCTCAGACCGAAAAGCCGCGTCAACAAAAATGCCGTCAAAGGCATGATGATGAACTGGGCCAATGAGCCGATGATGATGTCTTTCGGCCGCATAAACACAATCTTGAAATCGTGTGGGTCAAGGGTCAGTCCCATTCCGAACATGACAACTCCAAGCATCGGCGCTATCCACGAGGTGGAAATCCAATTGAAGGTCGAGGGGAGAAACAAAGACAATGCTGCAACAACAACGACTATTGCAGCAAAATACTTCGATATAAACGAACAAACTTTTAAGACGCTTTTCTTCATGCTTTTTTTGTTATCCTTTTATGACTCTTACAGTCGCATAAATCTCTTATGAGACTGCAAAATTAACAAAAAGAGATGAAATTAGGAGCACTAAACCAAAAGAAAAAGTTAAATCAAAAAGTTTCGACCTGTACGATTGAAAATAATTCTTTGGTTAAGTGTGAGTGCCTCGGCGAGGCACAATCTTCCATAACCCCAGACTAAGGGAGCGTTAGCGACCGCAGTCTGGGGTTTA
>CADBAG010000039.1 GCA_902792635.1 uncultured Prevotellaceae bacterium
GTAAGAATGAAGAAGCTCCGCATACGTTATGAGCTATACGCCATCCCTGCAGGTTTGATTTGGGCAATTTGGTTTTTCCTCGATATCTATAATCATATCACCTGACAATGCGTGTGGAGCGTTATGCTCAAGAGCAGGTGCCAAAACAAGACCAGCAGTTCATCCTTTCCGGCGGCCAGTCATCGGAAGGAAAAAAGGTGACTGGTATCGGTGGCATCATGTTCAAAAGCAAGGATCCCAAGGCAACCCGCAAATGGTATGAGGAGAACTTAGGCATCAAGGATGATCCCAACGGCCACCTGTTTGAATGGATAGACAAGGATGACCGCAGTACGGTGGGTGTCACCGTATGGAGCCCCATGCCGTCTGCAACAGAATATTTAGGCAAGCCTGAGCAGCAGTTCATGATCAACTATCGTGTGGAGAATCTTGAGCAGCTTGCTAAGGAACTTCAGAACAAGGGCGTCACGCTGCTTGATACAATACAGAACTATGAAGGCCTTGGCAAGTTCCTTCACATCCTTGATATTGACGGTAGAAGGGTGGAACTGTGGGAGCCAGCAAGATGAATCAATGCCTGACGTCGTATTTAAAGGCAGACACGAAATTTTCCATAAACCAAGTGTGATATCTCGATAATAATTCTTATCTTTGCATCACAAATATATCAATACGATGTTTTATGGCCTTTATTATGGCTTAATTCATCTAATTCGATTATTAAAACTCAAAGATATGACTGACTATTACGAATACTCCATTCCTGAGTTGGTAAAGATGCTGGGAACCCGATTCCGTGACTATCGTATGCGTTCTGACATGACGCAGAAAGATGTTGCAGAGCAGGCTGGCCTGACTGTCAATACTGTGCATAAGTTTGAGAATGGTCAGACTCCAAACCTGTCTTTGAGTACGTTTCTGCTTCTTCTCAAGGCCATAGGCTGTATTAATGGTCTTGATGACCTGATGCCGGAACTTCCTGAGTCTGCTTATCTGACCAGGGAGAGCGGGAAGAAGGTTCAGCGTATCCGTCATACTAAACGTGATTGATATGACAACGAAGATTTTGCGTGTGATGCTGTGGGGTAGGGAGGTCGGCCGCTTATCCATAGACAAGCGACGTGCGCAGCCTTATTTCGAGTTTAATCGTGAATGGCTTGAGAACGGTCTGGATATCTCGCCGCTCAACGCATCCATCAAGATGCCTCAAAGCCGTCGTCCTATCTATGGCGCATCAGAAAGAATCTATCAGCAGTTGCCGCCTTTTCTGGCTGACTCGCTGCCTGATGCATGGGGCAATGAGCTCTTTGAACAGTGGAGGCAGCAGGAAGGTCTGAGGCTGGGCGAAATCAGTCCCCTTGACAAGCTGGCTTTCATCGGTCGTCGTGCCATGGGTGCATTGGAGTTCATTCCTGAAGCAACTAATTTTGCCACAAAGGAGAATATTCAGTTGCATTCGCTGATTCAATTGGCCAATAAGATTTACACTGAGCGGGAAAATGCGCACATAGATCCTGACGAGAATCTGACCATGCAATCCTTGATGGCCGTCGGTACCTCAGCTGGTGGACGTCAGCCCAAGGCTATCATTGCCATCAACAGACAGACGGGCGAGATACGCAGCGGTCAGGTGGAAAACCCAGAAGGCTTTGATCACTGTATTCTGAAATTCAACATTCCCAGCCGCTCCATGGCAGAGTTGGAGATGGCATACTATGAGATGGCTGTCGGTGCAGGGATAAAAATGAACCCTTGCTGGCTGATGGAGGTGGAAGGCGTCAGGCATTTCGTCACGAAGAGGTTTGACCGTATCGGCAATAGAAAAGTCCACATGCAGACCCTTGCTGCACTCTATCCCGAGGCTGACAGTTACGAGCGCCTGCTATGGGTATGCCGTAAGATGCGACTGTCCGAGCTTGACTGCGAAGAAGTGTACCGCCGTATGGTCTTTAATATTCTCGCCAACAATACGGATGACCATAACAAAAATTTCTCTTTTCTGATGGATGAGAACGGACATTGGACACTGTCGCCAGCATATGATATGACATACATCTTCAATGTCCATGGCTTCCTTCCTGAGACGCAACATTGCCTAATGGTGCATGGTAAGCTGAGCAATATTACGCTTGATGATGTTATGGCTGTGGCCGAGGACAATGGAATACGCAAGGCTGACAAGATCATTGCTCAGGTCTCCTCGTCACTAATGAACTTCCGACAGTTGGCAGCGAAATACGGTGCCGGGTCTCAATGGATATCGGCCATTGAGAACACAATCCAGGAGAATCTGAAGTCTTGGGGACTGATACCGTGTAAGGCCACCATTCGATATAGAGATGATCAGGGCCGAGTTGTAGAGAATATCCGGTTGGAGCAGCAGTTGAAAGGCAATCTTCTGCTTTTGGCTACGATAGACGGCAGGGAACGCAAGTTCATTATCAGGAAGAAGACAATGGAATATGACAGGATCTTATTGAAGGGTATCACTCACCTTTCTGATGAAGACTTGAAGACACTTGTTTCGAAGTTCTTGGCATAATAATGAACATGCATTTACCTTTGAGTATTAAATTGAATAAAAAATAATCGCATTATGACATTAGAACAGATTCTTGAACACCGATATGCGAACAGTTGTCCATAAGAGTTGTGCCTTAGCCGCTCAGACTTTCATGCTGGCCATGAGTGAGCAAGGCTATGACACGTGTCCGCTTGAGGGGTTCGATAGCCGACTGGTAAAGAAGGCGCTTGGTCTGCCTCGCGACTGCGGCATCAACATGGTTATCACGTGTGGCATTCGGACAGATGGTGGTGTTCGCGGAGAGCGTTTCCGCTTGCCATTTAAGGAGTTCTATCACAAAATATAAGCGCCAACCGCATTTTCAACATTACAACTACAGAATATGAGCAGATACATTGAAGCTACTTACAAGCTCTTCATTGACAACGGAGACGGACTGCAGCTCATTGAGAAGACTGAGGCTGACAATCCGCTGAAGTTCTACACCGGACTCGGAATGATCATCGCGGGTTTCGAGAAGAAGATTACAGGCTATCAGGAAGGTGACAACTTTGAGTTCACAGTCCCGCAAGAGGAGGCATACGGAGTATATCACTCTGATATGATCTACGATCTTGACAAGGACAATTTCATGAAGGATGGAGTCTTTGATGCCGAGCATGTCTACAAGGATGCGATCCTTCCCTTGCAGGATGGGAATGGGCAGCGGTTTTTTGCCCGAGTGCTTAGCATTGACGATGCAAAGGTAAAGGTTGACCTCAACCATCCATTGGCAGGCAAGGATCTTACCTTTCAAGGGACCATTCTCGTCAACCGCGAGACATCAGACTCTGAGATAGAGACCTTGAAAGAAGGCCAGCACAAGCATCATTGCTGTGGCGGTCACTGTCACCATGACGGAGAAGGTCACTGTCATCATGATGGAGACGGCGGTTGTGGCGGACATTTCCACCACGATGGCGGGGGACATGGTAATGAAGAATGTGAAGACGGTTGTGGCGATAGCTGCTGCTGTGATAAATGATTAATATTTATGAAGCATATCGAAGTCGTTGCAGCAGTCATCGAGAAGGACGGCAAGTATTTTGCCACTCAGCGAGGCTACGGTGAGTACAAGGACTGGTGGGAGTTCCCCGGTGGCAAGATGGAGAAGGGTGAAACCAGGGAGGCAGCACTCATCCGTGAGATCAAGGAGGAACTTGATACCGTCATTGCAGTTGATAAGTTCATCTGCACCGTAGAGCGTGACTACACGGAGTTTCATCTTACCATGCACAGTTTCCTTTGTCATGTCGTTGAAGGCAGGCTGCAGCTCTTGGAAGCAGAGAATGCCCGCTGGCTTGACAGAGCCCACATTAACGATGTCAACTGGCTGCCCGCAGACATGGAGGTGATTAAGAAAATGTAGGTGTGTTATAAGAATTCATACTATGCGTACAGACAATATCGACAGATACAAGACCATTAGGTCAATGGTCCGTGGCTTCTTTGAAGGTCTCTTTTCTGCTCTCATTGAGAAAGCTGAGAGGGGAAGTAATGACAGTAGGCCTATGGTTGTGAAGAGACTGATAATGGACAATTACGAGAACATTGCCGGTTATTTCACGCATGCCATGTTTCCAATCATTGCCCGTATCAATTATGACAGTCTTGATGACTTGTCAGCCATGATGAAAGAAAAGCATGTGGGTGACCATACTCCCTTGAAAGTGCTCATGCGGATGGCATGTGGCTCAAAGGAAGTCTATGAATGCATGACTTCTGAATACCGAAGGCAGATGGAAGCGCTGTTGAGTGGTCACATAGAGACACCTTCTGAGCATCTTAGTGTTGATATGATTCCTTCTACGCTTGATCCGGTTCCTGTTCCTAATGCAATCAGAGGTGTTGTGCGGTCAATGATGCAAGGCTATGTCGTAGGTATTAAGGCTACCGATGGCACCGGCTTCCAACAGAAGACGATACTCAGGTTGATGATCAATGGCATGCATACCCTTCTCCATGATACAGAGATATCCGACTGGGGTGTTAATCCTGATCTTGATGACATATACCGCATCGTCAGCAAAGACGCTGAGAACTATGAGGTACTCATCAACGAGATGAACCAAGCTTACGAGGATCTGGCAAAAACGTAGAAGTAGTAATATAAAAACATGTAAAGCTATGAGTAGGAAGACAGAATACAAGCAGAAGAATGAGCAGTATATGCTTGACCTCCTGAATAAGGAAGGCATTCATAAGTATAGCTAAAGCCAAGAAGACTGCCGGCTTCCATGCTCTTGTCAGCCTTAAACTGGATATGGATCCAATGAAGATCTCAGAGTCATATTCCCTTAGAGACGAGCAGGAGAAATACTATCAGCAGATGAAGAGCACTCAAGGCTGTAACCGACAAGGCAACTGGTCCGAGGAAGGCAAAACCGGCAGACTGCTGATTCTGTTTGTAAGCATGATATTAAGTTCCTACGTCAGACACATCTGGAAATCTACAGATCTCAAAAAACAGTTTAGTTCATCACTGGACATCCTTGACGAAATGAGATCAATCAGATGCATAGAGCATAAAGGAAAGGCTAAGTTTATCACACCCTTCGTGGGTAAGCAAATCGACATCGCCCAGGCTTTTCACTTTGAGATTCCAGAGGGCTGTGGTATGAAGTACAAATCACGCAAGGTCAGAGAGAAGAAGGTCGGACGTCCCAAGAAGCAGAGAACGGTCAACTTGGATAAATAGTACAAAAAAGAGTCAAAACTCAGAAAAGACAGGGTTCGTTCCTCCTCACGAAGAAGTGGAAGACCACCAAAGCCAGACAGGGAAACGCTGTCAAGATTTGCTTCTAATGATCTTTTATTTACATCTCTAAGAATTATGCATTCTTTTTTCTGCCTGTTTTCTTTGCTGATTGAAGAAATGATTCTGCTACCTAAAAATATCAAATACATAGGCATGAATGCCTTCAAATGATGCTCCAAATTGAGGCATATTTATTATCCCTTTGGTGAAAGCCGAGAGAGATTTATGGTGCTGTTATCAGGACTTAAAGATATGCTTATAGAAGAACCTTCACAAGATGTTATCATATTGTACCTGATAAGTACGAATATAAGGCAATGAATGGATTCTGGGAAAATGATATTTTTTCCATATTGGTGACGATTAAATATGATTATAATGGCGAAGGACATATAGAACTAACGGGTAAAGGAGAAATAATATATTACAATGAAACAAAATTTGATGGTGAATATGTTTCTGGGAAACCCGTTGGATGGGGAAAATATGAATATGATTCAGGCGCATAATTTTGGAAGAATTCTCCTAAAGGACTCGGTTATAATTTGTGGGGTGAAAATTTTGAAATAGGCTACTTCAATGAAGAAAATTATGAAGTGGGATGGCATTCCGATAACCAGTAACCAGAAGCTCAAAGAGCACATCCACAAGCTCTGCCGCATGGCAGGCATCACACAGCCCACGGGCTTATATATATATATATGAGTCCGCGCACCCTGCACTGCGAATGCTTACCATAAGTTTTTCCGTGGTCCGATGTAAGGTGCCATGCTTATGGCTAAAGCATTAAATCCTATGAGGTACTCATCAACGAGATGAACCAAGCTTCGAGGATTTGGCGAATACATAATGTAAAAAACGCACTGAGACCATTTGATGTTTCAGTGCGTTTATTTTATTCCTTTCTGTTTTCTTTATCTATTTACTAAACTATCGAACCATGCAGCAAATTCCTTGTCACTTGGACGCAAGCTGTCGGCACTGATAAGTTTGCCATCGCGCCCCACAACGATGAATCGGGGGATACCGATGACATGGTAAACGGTGTCGAGCACTTTGTCTCCATCCCGTGAGATGAGGTACTGATGCCAGGGCATGCTGTGTTTGGCAAGGAACGTCTTCCATCTCGCTGTTTGTTTGTCACACGCCACACTCATGATCTGTACATCCTTACGACTGCCGTATTTCTGCTGCAGTGCTTTGAGATGAGGCAGTTCCTGAAGACATGGCACGCACCATGTCCCCCAGATGTCAACGAGCAACAGTTTGCCACGGTATTCGCTCAGCCGATGCTTTACACCCTTCGTATCGGTAAAGGAAAAGTCGGGAGCTACATTGCCCGGATAGATCCTGTGGTTGGTCTCATAGGTCTGTTGATAGACGGCACGAACCTTTGCCTGCAGACTGTCGGTATAGCTATGCGCAAGGTAGCAGTCGAGAATGGGCTTCGGGTCCTCCGTGTCCATCTCGCTGATGAACCCCATGGTGATATCTGCGCGAATCCGTTCTTGCCATGCTTTCGGTACAGTGCGGTCGATGACGGGGAAGATATTACGGAGGACCCCAGCCAAAGACACTATTGCAGTGTCGGGCATCTGCGAGAAAACATATTCAGCAACAGAATCTTCTTGATAGGTTTTGGGTAATCGAGCCACGGTACTGTCTGACGACTGTGCTCTCACACCGATGACTACGGCTGTCAGGATTGTTAGAAAGAAAAATCGCTTGTTCATTGTATTTGTCTTTGCCAATTTAATATTCGTTCTGCTTGATTTGGTTGCCACTGCGTTTGATCTCTATATCGCTGATAGGCTGTGCATAGCGCGGAGAGCGGACAGGCAGCGTGTAGGTCGTGATCTTGTAGGTGTTGGGAATACCGTCTTCTACCTCGTAAAACTCGCGGGTGACCGTGACGTCATCATAGTCTACCTCGTTGTAAGCTAAGCGTCGGATGTCTGCCCATCGCATCAGATAGGGCATCTCGCGGTGACGCTCATCGAGAATAGCCTTGACCGCTTCCTCCTGGTTTGAGGCACTGAGCTCCACATCGTCGGCACTGTTGTCCATACGAGCCTTACGCAGTGTGTTGACGGAAGTCATTGCCTCACTCACTTTTCCAAGTCTTGCCTCAGCTTCCGCTTTGGTCAGCAGCATCTCCGGAACTGTGGGACCGATCTCAATCAGATCGGTATCGTAAGCATAGTGATGGAACTTATGCCACATACGGCTGTCGCCTCCGTCATCTAAGGAAGCAGCCCAAAGGCCATGCACGCTGAAGAACAGACGGTAACGAAGGTCGTTGTCGGTGTCATAGAGTGCAGTAAGCGACTCCGAGGGGATGAGGTAGATACCGCTCTCCACTTCGGCATACTGTGAGAAATAGTTCTCCTGATAGTCGGCAAGCTCATTGGGTGCAAGCTCATAGAGATCAGAATACGTCACGGAGTCGCTGACGCCATCGGGACTGATGATGCTCTCTTTCTCAATGCCTATCTCGTTATAATCCTGCAAGGTGGCGTTGTTGCTTGCCAAGGCCTTGTCGGCATAGACAGCAGCACTGTCGTACTGGCAGGTGAAGAGGAAGTATCGGGCAAGCATGGCACTGACAGCAGGCTGGCTCACCCACCAGCGCTTGTCGATGCTGGCGGGTGCTGTCTGCTGGGCAGCTTTTAGATCGTCGTATATGAACTTATAAGTTGTGGCTAATGTGCCGCGGTCCGTGTTCTCCTCATAGCTTGTAGAGGTCTTCAGCGGCAGTCCCGGTGTGTCGGAGGTAGATGTTGCATAGGGACGGCAGTAGATCTGTGCCAAGTTCCACAGAGCCAAGGCACGCGTGAAGTGTGCCTGAGCAAGATACTTCGCGCGATTATCGGCTGTCAGGTCTTCGACCTCATCCATGTTCTCAAGCACGAGGTTGGCAATGAACACTTTGTTGTACAGGTTGTTCCATACTTCGTCTCCGTAGGGATAAGCCTCCACGGCATCAATGTCGAACGAAAGGCCGTTGGCAAAATCCTCACCGAGGTATCCCGTCTGGTCGTACAGGTCTGTGGTCATGCCCATGTCGTCGCTTTCAGCAGCGACGAGAGTTGCTTTGGTGTTGAAGTTCTCACTGTTGTTGAACAGACCTTCTATCTGTTCACTCTTGTCGAGTACCTCACTGCTGCCTTTGCTGGGAGTGGTGTCGAGATAATCGTTGCAGGAGGAAGCAGCGATTAAGAGAATTGCTGAGGCGGCAGCCGTCAACAGGCGGCTCGTGATATGATAATATGTCTTTCTCATAATAATTCAGAATCAATTGTTGGAAACCAATTATTAGAAACCGATCATTAAAAATCGATGTTAGCACCTAACGTGAAGGTGGTTGCGGGACGATATGTTCCCGGGAGGTAGTCGGGATGGTAATGCTTTGGATTGGCACTCCATAACAATCCGACGTCCTCGAGTTTTCCATAGACTTGAATGCCTTTGACGATACCCGTTTTGAACCATGTCTCGGGCAGCTCATAGTTGAGGTCGATCTCACTGAGATAGATATAGGACGCACTCTTCACGTTTCTGTCTATGGACGTGTCGAAGAAGCTCCAATAACCATAGGTGTTCACGTCAATGTCGTTGCCTTCGCTGTCTGTTGTAGGCAGGGGCAATAGATAGCCTTTATCTGTCAGGGGTGTGCCGTCAGCGGCGATGAGGTCGTTGAGGGCAACTTTCGGTAAAATCTTGCCGCCATAGTTGTCGATTGCATAATATGAGAAGGAGGGCATGTACATCTTGCCGCCGAAGCGTCCGTTGACATAAGCTGAGAGTGAGAGCTTCTTCCAGCTCAGCGTGAGGTTCAGACCGAGCGTGTGGGGCTGGATCATGGAGCCTTGATAGTGCATCAGACGGGTGTAATCCATCGTCCATATCGACGGGTCAGTGATAGGTATCTGTGTGCCGTCGGCATCGAGAATAGTGGGAATGCCGTCTTTCATGCCTCCATAGTTAAATGTGAAGATAGGGCTCATCGGGTAACCGGTGACATACGTGGAATTGAGCATGTCGCTCACAGTGGATAGTTCATTGTACAACCGTTGCACTTTGTTCTTGTTATAAGAATAGGTGAGCAAGGTATTGACACAGAAATCGCCAAACGAGAGTTGTGTGCCGAGGCTGACCTCCAAGCCGTGGTTGTTGATCTCGGCATTGTTGAATGTTGCTTCCGTGGTACCATTGACACCGGCGATAGCGACACTGCCTAAGACATCCGTGCTCTTCTTGTTGTAGTAGTCGATACTGCCGTAGAGGGCACTGTCCCAGAGCGAGAAGTCGAGACCGAGGTTCGTTGTTGCTGTCTTCTCCCAGCGCAGTGTTGGGTTGCCGTAGTCAACGATAGTTGCCGGATATTCACCAGTCCACTCGTCAGGGTCTGTGACGGCTGTGTTGAGGGTCGTACGAGCCGAGGAGCTGCTTGGTGCGTTACCATTCTTTCCGTAGGTTGCACGTAGTGTCAGACGGTTCAGGGGGGTGCGGCCTTTCATCCAATGCTCATTGGCTATATTCCACATCAGACCTACCGACCAAAGCGGTGACCAGCGGTAGCGAGCCTCTGAGGTGATGAGGTTGGAGGCATCGCTGCGGGCACTGGCTGACACGCCGTAACGCTCATCGTACATATACGAGGCATTGCCGTAGAATGACACGTAGCGGTTATGTATCCAGCTCTCGGCGAGATGGGCAAGTCCATGGATGGGGACGCCAGTGACCGTACTACTGCTGCCGTCCATCGTGTCGTAATAGCTTTCGGGACCGATTATACCCCGTGAGGAAGAGGTAACACCATAGAGGTAGGGGTCAGTATAAGTATCGTAATAGTAGTTGCTGATCTCTGAGCCGATGACAGCCGAGACAGCATGCTTGCCGCCAAAAGTGCGGTCGAGGTTAAAGTCGTTGCGGAAAAGGGTGCTGTGGTTGCGGCCGTGGCTGCCTATGACAATGGCGCCCTTAGGCAGAAGCGGTTTGCCAGTGGCGTTGCCTTCACCATCTCCTGGCGTGAAATAGTTGATTCGATATCGGGTATAGAACGATTCTTCATCGTTTGTCTGGCGCTGATTATAACGGCTCTGCTCATATTGGAACTTTGAGTTGAACGTGAGGCCTTCAAGAATAGTCAGTTGCATGCCGGCCTGCAGGCGCCACTGCAGATTGTTCATCCGCACACGGCGGTTGCGTGCTTCCTGAAGGAGGTTATAGTTCATGTTGGTATAAGGGAACTGGCTCCAGTCGTATTTGGAGAGCACGTCGGTATTGTATGAAGCATGATAGTCGGAAGCATAGCTGCCATCCTCGTTGAGCAGCATCTCGTAGGGAGCAAGTGATGCGAGGTCAGTGAACGTGATGGCACTGTTGTGATGGTTGGTGTTAACCATATTCACTCCAAGGTTGAACTTCAGCCAGTGGGCAGCTTGGAACTCATTGTCCCAGTTTACTTTCCACGTGTTGTCATTGTGCCCGATAAAATCGCCGGCATCATACTCGTAGTCGAGTGAGGCACGTGTGGTCCAGAGACCTGTGCCATAGCTCAGGCTGGCATTGGTGAGCGATGTGACAGGAGTTCTGAGCATCTCTTTGCTTATCTGATGGTTGTTCTGCCGGGCAGCGAGAGTGGCGAGTTGCGTATTCATCTCATCCTTGCTGATCGTGCCCCAGCTCATGCCTTGGTAGAGCAGAAGCTGTGAGGGCGTGATGGCATTGTAGAGACTGCCCATCTCTCCAGTATACTGCGTGCCGAGCATCCCGCGCTCAAAGCACCATTTCTCGTAGGCAATCATCTTAGCCGATGAGGCGAGTCCTGTGACTTGGTCGACATTCTGGCGATGACCCACAGAGAACTGCGAGGAGGCACTAACCTTTAGCGGCTGTCCTTTCATGGTTTTCTTTGTCGTGATGACGATGACACCATTGGCACTGCGTGCGCCCCAGATAGAAGCAGCAGCGGCATCCTTCAGGACCGTGATGCTCTCGATGTCGTCGGGGTTAAGCCGCTCAAGAGCGTTCAGGCTTGGATTGGTCGAGGCGGTGGACGATAGGTTATCCATGATGGGGAAACCGTCGACGACAACGAGCGGTGCCTGGTCAGCAAGCATCGTACTCGTTCCACGAATGGTGAACTTCTTGCCGCCGCGTCCGTCATCGGTGCTCTGCAGACCCGTAGCAAGTCCGTCGAGGGCTTTGGCTAGGCTCGAGGCATGGCGGTCCTTGAGGTCGTCGCCTTTGATGATGTTGTATGAGCCTGTGGCACGCTCCCGTGAGATGGTCTGATAACCTGTGACGACAACCTCGCTGAGCATGTTATCACCTTTAAGAGACACTGCGCGATGAAGGTCTGCCTTGCCTTCGGCTAAAGACAGGCTGTGGTCTTTCATGCCTATATAACTGTAGACAAGGATACAAGGAGAATAAGGCGCGCTGATCTTGTAGGATCCATCTCCATCGGTGACGGTCTTTAGATTGCTGCCTTGCACCTGGATGACGACGCCGGGAAGGGGCTCGCCATGTTCATCAGTGACTGTGCCGGATACAAAACGATGTGTGCGTTCCTGAAGGCGTGTGATGGTGACCATACGGCCGTCAATGTCATAGCGGCAGCCTAGCTTCGTCATCAGTCCGTCAAGGACCTCATTAGTAGTCTCAGAGTCAGCAGAGACACTGACCTTCGGCCACGATGTGGCAAGACTGCTGTCGTAAAGAAAGGTGAGGCCGGTCTGATGCGTGATGGCATCAAAGACGGTCTTCGCTGGTACTTCGTGAAGGTGAAGTGTCACCTTGTCCTGAGCATAGAGAGTGAGCGGAAGAAGCAGCAATAACACTGCAAGCATTGTACGGAGTCTCTCAATAATGGTAGGTTGTTGTCTACTCATAAGCAAATATATTATATCTCTTTTACAATTTAGTCTCTATATAAACACTTCTTTTAGTGAATGACCGTGCCTTGTTAGCGGCTGATGGTCACTATATTGTCCTGTCTGCTGAACTGTAGTCCTGTGATGCGTCCAATGGAACGTAACGTTGGGTCGAGTCCCGTATCGCGCTTGATGAGGCCGGTGAAGTATATACCTCCCATTGTTCTCTCGTTACCTGTGAATTGCACATGATACCACCGACGCAAGACGAGAAGCAGGTTGTCGAACGAACAATGGTCGCAATCGTATACGCCACTGTTCCATGCCAAATAAGGTGTGACATCCGTCTCATGCACCTGCGGCAATGCACCCGACAGAAGGTCGGCACGCTCTCCGGGATGGAGCATGACTTCTGATGAGATAGGTGTGCGAATGCCTACAGAACCTTTGATAAGGACGACATTGACCGAATGATTGTTGCCATAGTCTGTGTCGATGTCAAACTCGGTGCCATAGTCGGTGACGGTTCCACGAGGTGTGTCGACAATGAACGGGTGACGGTTGTCGTGAGCTACGATGAAATAAGCGCGGCCCTGAAGGGACACGCGGCGCTGACCGCCACCGAAGCGTGAAGGGTAGGTGAGTGTTGACTCATAGTCGAGATGTACGCGCGTTCCATCATCGAGCGTGAGCCAGATGTCACGACGGTGGCTGTTGACGATGGAGTCTACGGATGTATTCTCAGCTATCACAGAGGTGTTGTCCTGCTTACTCCCAGTATTTAACGTATCATTTGTAGAAAAAGTAATGGAGGGGATAACGGGTGAGGAGGCACCTTTAAAAATACCGTCGAATGTGCTTGTAAGGGGCTTAGTCTGTTGTTGCAGATGGTCGGCTGAGGCTATCCTCTGAGAGATGTTGTTGTGATGACCGAGCATCCATCCGGCGAAAACTAACAGAGCCATAGCAGCCACACTGCTGACTGCACGGAGCCACAACTGTCGAGATAAAGGTCCGTTTTTCCTGATAGGATGCAGACGGGAGGGATGGTGATCAAAGAACAGCTTGCGGGCTTGCCTGACATCCACCTGACGGTACGACTCGTAGCGCTCGCTCACGTCCTGTCGCTGTAGAGCTTGCTCTATTTGCTGCCGCAACATGGGGTCGGCATCTAACCGGTGTTTCAGCTCTGCTCGGTCAGATTCGGACAGCGTTCCAGCTACCCAGCGGGCGATTAAGCTATTTATGGATTCTGACATATTTACTTTCAAACTTTGATTATAATACACATGAAAGTTGAAAAGTGGTTATTGAAAATGAAAGAAAATTTGTGTGAACTTTAAATTGTTTGTAACTTTGCACGCAAAATGAAGAAGAGAGAGGTTGCCATAGAAGCCATTAATCGTTGGGATGACGATTCGATGTCGGTATTGTATGATGAATACTATGCCGCGTTGGTGAGCTATGGCCTGCAGATTCTTCATCTCAAGGAGGAAGCAGAGGATGTCGTTCAGTCGGTTTATGCCAAGTTGTGGGAGTCACAACCGTCCTTCGAGAGTACTGGCGAGCTGAGAAGTTATCTCTATTCGAGCGTGCACAATGGTTGTATCAACGTCATCCGTCGGCAGAAGGCAAGGTCTGGCTATTCTGCTGCGACGTTAGACCTGAGAGATCCTGATAAGGAGGCCTGTGATGAGACGCTTAAGGACAAATTTGATATTGAAGAGATGTACCGTCTTCTTTTCCAAGAAATAGACAAGATGCCTCCACGCCGACGAGAGATCTTCTTGCAAGTTGCGAAGGGCCGGAGCAGCCGTGAGATAGCTGAACTTATGTCGATTTCTCCGGAGACTGTCAAACAACAACGTCGGCAAGGCAAGCTGTCGTTACGTAAGGCCGTTGCGCACTGGCTGAAGGTTGCAGAAAGCCTGTCCTTTCTTTTAATGCTATCTTAGATTCTCATATCATTCGGAATTCTAACTATATTTTCAAAGTTTTATTACAATAGCTTGTTTATCAATAGAATTTCGTACTTTTGCATCATAAAGTCATGTAAAGCTATGAGCAAGAAGACAGAATACAAGCAGAAGAATGAACAGTACATGCTCGACCTACAGAACAAGGAAGGCATTCATAAATTGCCGAAAGGGATATTGTATGAGGTTTTGGCTGCAGGTAGCGGAAGTTTCCATCCTGGTCCCCGCAGCATCGTGACGTGCAACTACAAAGGCTATCTCATCAATGGGCATGTCTTTGACGACAGTTGGCAGCGTGGTTATCCTGAGGCTTTCCGTGTCAGTGACCTCATTGAGGGCTGGCAGATAGCCTTGCAGGCCATGACGCCGGGTGACAAGTGGAAGATCTACATTCCCTATCAGTTGGGTTATGGCACACGGACAGATGGTGACATTCCCGGCTGTTCTACGTTAATATTTGAGATGGAACTTATTAGTATTGCATGAAGGAGTTCGGCATATATTTGCTCATTGTCAACATCTTTACCTTCATCGTTTATGGTGTTGACAAGCTGAAAGCCAAGGAACATTGGTGGCGTGTCTCCGAAGCGACACTGCTGTTTCTTGCTGTCGTTGGCGGAAGTGTTGGCGCTTGGATAGGAATGAAAGTGTGGCATCATAAGACGATGCATAAGAAGTTCAAGTATGGAGTCCCACTTATTTTCTTTATTCAGGTGTTTTTAGTCTGTTATCTAATGTATAAATGCTATTAGGATTTAGTCTATGGAATTCAAATACAAGATTGATGTGGCAACATCGGAAGACACGGAGGCTCTTATCAACTTCCAATTGGCAATGGCGAAAGAGTCTGAGGGTATGGAGCTAGTGTAGTGTCCTATTCATATTGACTTGTATCTATATGAACGCACCTGTTAATTAATCAAAATATTTCAACGTATAGAATTGACTAATACTACTCATTAATGTGGCATTAAATCACCTTATAAACATTCAAGCACGACTAAAATTCGGTTATTTCCCTGCTTGTAGACGTTGTTTTTAGAGAGCTCACATAGGGGGTACGTTGAGTGTAGCTGCGTTGAAATATACGCAGAATATCTTGATATTCAATATGTTAAGTAATGTATACTTGCTTTTGAGTATACGATTAAAGCCCTATTTTTGCATTATAACATTGCAATAAAGTACACATCTTATGGGCAGACACACAGCAATAATAGAGTTGACTGACGAGCAGTTGAAATATGTCAAGAAAATGCGCAAGGCAAAATCAACTTGCCAAACATTGAGAAGTAGATGCCAGATCTTCTTGGATTTGGATGTTAATCATGGTAAGCAAATTACTTGTGAGCAATGTGCTCACTCTAACGGCATAAGCATAAAAACTGTCTATACTGCTATTCAGAACTATGCAACAAATGGGTTAGAAAAAGCACTAACCCTAAACCGTGGCGAGGGATCCAATCACTCACGTCGCAAGGTTGACGGGCGTGCTGAAGCCAATATAATAAAATTGGCATGTGGCCCCGCTCCTGAGGGCCACTCCAGATGGACCTTAAGACTTTTGGCAGACAAGTCAAGAATAGTGTTGGACGAACCTGTTAGCAAGTCAACAATAGGAAACGTATTAAAAAAAACGAACTTCGGCCGCACAAAAGCCAATACTGGTGCATCGCCAACGAAGAAGATGCCGAATTCGTAGCATGCATGGAAGATGTTCTCGATGTCTATGAACGTCCTTACGATCCAGACTATCCAGTCATCTGCATGGATGAGAAACCTTACCAACTCTTGGGTGATGCACGTGAACCCAAGGACATGAAGCCCGGCAAGGACAAAAAGATTGATTCCGAATATGTAAGAAATGGAACATGCAGTATCTTTGCTTTTTTGAACCGCTTGCCGGTTGGCATCACCAAAGTGTCAGAGAACATAGAACAGCAGTGGATTGGGCTGAAGAAATAAAGTGGTTGGTTGACCACAGACCGGAAGCGAAGAAGATTGTCCTTGTCATGGACAATCTAAACACGCATAAAATATCGTCCTTGTATAAAAAGTACGATCCCGAGACAGCAAGGAGTATACGACGCAAGTTGGAAATTCACTATACCCCCAAACACGGCAGTTGGCTCGACATGGCAGAAATAGAATTGAACATGATGACACGGCAGTGTTTGAACAGAAGAATTCAGGATATATCTGTTTTAAGGAAAGAACTATCCGCATGGGAGACCGACAAGAATGACGAAAGCAAGAAGATTGTCTGGCAGTTCCGTACAGAGGATGCAAGAGTGAAGTTAATTTCTCTTTATCCGAAGTTATGAGTATAAAAGAAAAAATGATCAGGACACTACACTAGTTTCAAAATATATCATAACGACTCAAGCAATTTGATAAGGCGTTCTGCATGTTCCACAGACACTTTGTTTTGTTGCTCAATAAGTTCGGGAGTAGTAAGATTGGCATAGCTCACACCTCCGGTGTAGACATATCCGGCAAATTCCATTTGACAGAGACGGTATGTAGCCTTGAAACAAGGCAGGAACTCATCAATGTTATAACCCATTGGTCCATCATGGCTATACATGGATGCCGAAGCACCGAAGGTGAAGGACAGCACGAGCTGTTTGCCTTTCAACTTGTCTCCGGTTTTGCCGTGCGAAAATCCGTGCGTGAAGGTCTGTTCCATCCAGCAGTGCAGCAACGAAGGCGCACTGTACCAAAAGAGTGGATATTGCAGCACGATAATGTCGGCACGTAGCAGGCGTTCCTGTTCCGCTTTCGCGTCAATGCGGAAGTCGGGATAGAGCTTGTCCAAATAGGCGAACTCGGCTTCCGGCAACAGCTTCTTTGTCTCTTCCAATATCGTTTTGTTGGCAAACGAGTTATTTAAGTCGGTATGTCCCGATACGATTAAAATCTTCTTCATTGTCTTTCCTATTTAATGTTATACACTCACCGCCACCCCTCCTGGTGACACGCCAAACTGCCGTTTGAAAGCAATAGAGAAATGCGAGCGGTTCTTGAATCCTACTTCATAATACACGTCCGAGGGCTTGCGCTTCCCGTCGCGGAGCATCTCGTATGCCTTGTCAAGCCGCTTTTTGATGAGCCACTTCTCCGGCGAAAGATCGCTCACCTTGGCGAAGTCACGCTTGAAGGTGGCGAGGCTGCGCCCGGTGTAGGTGGCAAATTCTTCCAAGGTCATGTCCTGCGTGTAGTTTGCCTCCATGAAGGGTAGCAAGTCTATCTTCCATGCCTCGTTGAAGTCGAACAGCGTAGGATAGAAACGCACGTCAGTATCGAGCAGACACCAAACGGCTTCCTGCATCTTCAACCGGATGATTTCGTCATTCGGCTTGATATCTGCATCTGTGTAGGGGAAGAGCGAGAGGAATAGGCTTTGCAGGGCAGGCGACTGGGGCAGTAGAATGGCCGCATCCCGAATGCGTTTCACGTCCACAGGCAACTTCGCCTTGTCCAAACGGCTGAAGAAGTCACGCAGGAAGCCACGCTCGAAGCGGATGCTGATAGCCTTGTAAGGCACACCGTCCGCTGTGTGTTTCAGCAACTTCACCTGATGGTCGCGTTTGAGGAATACGTAATTGCCTGCATTGACAGCCAGCGTCTGCCCCTCGTCCTCCACCACCATCTCGCCCGAATAGACGTAGATAAGGACGTGGACGGGCATACGGTGTTCGGACAACATCTCGTGCGGCACGAAGCAGCTATACACTATGTCCCAATATTGAAAGCAATACTGAAGAAGTGCCTTCTTCATTCTTTTCTCAGGCCAGCCGCTTCTCTCATCTGCGTTGGCGACATACCAATGACTTGTTTGAAAGAACGGTTGAAGTTCGTGGGCGAGCTGAAGCCTGTGGCATACGAGATCTCACGCATTGTCATCTGCTTGTCTGCCATCATTTCTAATGCCCGCACAATGCGGTGATTGTTCATATAACTGCTGAAGCTTATGCCTCCGTCCTTGAACAAACGGCTCAATGAGCGGGACGACATGCCGATGCCTTCAGCGACATCGTCAAACCTGAGGTTTTCGGCTAAATGGTCATCAATATAGTGTAGTGCTTCTCTCAATTTGGGATCAAAACCTGTGGAGATGCCTTTGAGTGGCAGTTGATACTTCTGACCGACATCGGGAAGAAGACGGAAGAACGCGATACTGTAGTCATAAAGCGTACGGTTGAATCTGCGGTCTATGCGTGAGCCATGCCCGGCAATGAAGCGAAGATTCGTTGACAGCCATGAGCTTCCGGTATAGACTCCGAACGACGATCCCGGTGATAATTCGGAAAAGGCTATTGGCAGATAGTAGATTCTCACTGCTATCTGACGGTTGTTGCTCGACATCGAATGTTCCATCTCAGACGGGATCCAGTAGATATTGCCTTCTGGTACAAAGTACTCACGGCCACCCGCCACCACAGCATCGTGCCTTGCATCGTCATGACGACTTGAGTTTGACGATGTTTGTGCAACGGAAGTAGAATGCCCTCTCGGCCGGTATCCTTGATGAGGATAATGCCGTCCTCCGTACTGTTCACTCCGTCTATATAGCTCTTCTGTTCTGAATTCATAATAAATGTTGTTGGCGAAAAATGATAAGCATTTGACGTGATATGCATATCGGTGGCAAAGATAAAGCATTAATTTTGCAACCGAAAATAAATAAAGAGAAATATCAGAATTATTATGGAAAAGTTTATAGGAATGCACTTCGTCTACACCTATGCCAATGGCTGGGAGTATGAGTTCTACGTGAAGAACGAGAACACAGTTGACTACCGTATCCACAGTGGCATGGTAGGCGGCAGATGGGTAAGAGACCAGAAGGCTGACATCGTGAAGCTCACCGATGACGTGTACAAGGTTTCTTGGACAGAGCCGACAGGCACTGACGTGAGTCTCAACTTCATGCTCAAGGAGAACAAGGTTCATGGCGTCATCTTCTTCCCTAAATGGGTACACGAGCATCCGGAGATCACGGTCTGCTTCCAGAATGACCATATCGACAAGATGGAGGCTGCCCGCGAGAAGTACGAGACTTATCCGAAGTACGTCGTGCCTGAGTTCGCAGACATCACCTATGCCAAGAACGAGGGTGTCAACAACGAGAAGGTCATCTCTCAGGCCCCTTACCCCGGCATGCCGGACGACATCCGCAGTGGCAAACTTGCCTTCTAAGTTTCAGATCTCTCTTTGTTCATGCTGACTGGGCAAGGAATACAAAGAGCAATGATTAAAGAATAAGATATAGGTATGAATGGTAATGGCCATTTCTCGGTAGTATATACTGAGAGGTGGCTTTATTTCATCCTATAATATGATACTATTTAGTTGTTTATAATAACAAATTGAAATTTTAGACACTTTAATTGTGAAAACATTAGGAAAATTAATCATTATCGAATAATAGTATTATCTTTGCAGCGCAAATAAAAGATTGCCATAAGGGTATGGCAAGGTTAGAATAGATTACATTCTTTTCATTCATAAATTACTCTCCGGCGTAAAGTTCGTGGTGACACGCGCTTTGCGCTTTTTTGTTGTACCATCTTGCAGCAAGCATGTATGGTCAAATTTTGTCAGACAATAGGGATTTTTCTTTTCTTTATAGGCTTTTTCCCTTCTGCCTCTATCTACTTTTCATTAACTTTGCGGTACAATCAATATTAGAAGAGTATGAAAAGGATCTCAATCAACGACATCAAATCCCATTGCAGTGTCATTCTGTTGACATTGGCAATGATCTTTGCCTTCAGTATGAATCTATCGGCAAAGGATCGACTCGTTCAGCGAGGCATGACGAAAGAAGAAGTAGTGGCTTGTCTGGGCAGGCCGGTTGCGACCAGCTTTAACCAGTACGGCGAGTTGTGGACCTATAAGAAAGTGCCTTGGCTCGGGCCGAGTAAGATGATATATGTTGGCTTCGATTCAGCTGACCGAGTGGCTACTTATCGGGAGCAAGTGATAGGTGACGATTATAACAATTCAAATTCTATACCAGTTCGTCCTCTGCCTCCAGTCTATACACCGATGCCAAGTATGCATACCACGCCACAGATGACGTATGGCATGGCAGACTCTGACTTCTCTTTCTTGTATGGTAAAGTAAAGAATGCATTCTCCGACAGCAAGATGGATCTCATACAAGTGGCAAGCCTTGGCTGCTACTATACATGCAGTCAGTGTGCTAAAGTCATGGCAATATTCAGTTTTAGCGATGAACGTTTACAGGCTTTGCGGTATATGGCACCACATATCGTCGATCCACAGAACGCTACAGTGATCTACAAGCTCTTCGTCTTCGACGATGACAAAGACAAGGCAGCGAGGATTATCAGTGACAGTCTGAGATAATAACTCTAAAACATGAACCGATATGAAAGACAAAATCTTTAGTGCGGCAATCATCGCCGTAGGCATTATCATTATGGGCCTCAGTCTGAAGGCCGGTATGGACAACTTTACGGAGAAAGACCGTAAGGTGACAGTGAAGGGACTTGCCGAACAGGAGGTGAAGGCCGACAAGGTCACATGGCCCATCGTCTCCAAGGAGTTGGGCAATGATCTTCCGGAACTTTATGACCGTATCGCTCAGAAGCAGCAGACCATCAAGCGGTTTCTCATTGCCAATGGTATAAGTGACAAGGAGATAACTGTCAACGCGCCACAAGTCATTGACCAGTCGGCTGACCAGTATAGTTCTGAAGCTAAACCTTACCGTTACAACATCACACTTGTCATTACAGTGACGTCCAACCATGTAGACCTTGTGCGCAGCATCATCGCCCGGCAGGGTGAGCTGCTCAAGCAGGGCGTCGCCATCGTTGCGGGTGACTACAACAATCAGGTCACTTACAGTCTCGACTCTTTCAAGAAGATGAAACCGAAGATGATGACAGAAGCCATTGAGAATGCGCAGCAGACTGCCCAGCAGTTTGCCAAGAACAGCAACTCTAAGCTCAACAAGATCGTAAGTGCAGACCAAGGACAGTTCTCTATTGAGGACAGGGACAGTAACACACCATGGATTAAGCGCGTACGAGTGGTGACAACGGTGACTTATTCGTTGAAAGACTGAGACTACTATTGAATGAGACATCAGTCATATTACCCTTATTTTCAAATAATACCATGAATATGGATAATATCGACAATACCGATAATATCAAGAATACGGGTAATACGAAGAGTGTTTGAACAGAGGCAGTAGGCAGGGTGGGATGTCGTCAGGCTGCAACTACAGCGCTTTCCACATCTCTATTGAGGCACTCAACAGAGACGTGGAAGTCGCTAAGGGTGGTGAATAGTTGGTGTCTGACGGCATAGGGTAGGGGCGAAGCATGAAAGTCTACTTATCCGACGGAGTCTGCGTCAGCACATATAGAAGAATGTATAGGGTGGGGTGAATGCCAGGAGATTGTTGCCGGGATTGAACTACCAAGGAAGGTGTCTCAATCGCAGATCAAGACTCCTTCCGTTCAAGCCCTTTGTGGCACAGGGTCTGTCCACACGATCAGCCATGCGCAGCTGGCATCGGGAGACAGACTTTGTGGCACAATCAACCAGCGTCTGGCAATGGAGTTGGGCGAGAGCAGAAAGACTGATGTAAAGTCTCATAATACTTTCTTGTTGGAAACAAGATAACGCCTGATTTTCTCAAACAGCATACCATACGAGCAATCAACAGTAGGATCTGTACAGAGTTCCTTGATCCGCTTCGTAATGCTCTCGCGCGAACGCCCAAGAGCCTCGCATATTTGGTCTATGCTGTTGGCTGAGGAAAAGAGAAACAGAAGCTGTTTAACATCCTCCGGAGTCCAAGCCTTACCTCGTTCAGTATAGACTTGACTGAGCTTTTTTGTCTGATCCTCTCGCCTTGATTTTAGGCCTTGAGGCGTTATGCCTGTCTCAAGAGCAGACAAATAACGAGCCTCCAATAGTACAGCTATAGGAGTGCGATTAGGTAGAGCTGCGCATATCTCACCAAAGGTCTTACCATCACGAGCCATAGTGCGAAGCATCTCTTTTTCTGCCGTTGACCAAAATTGTTTCTTCAACATAAGGTTGTAAAGTTGGTTATATTGGGCAAAGTTAAGCATAATAGTTTAGAATCGTGACACCTTTCCAAGCTAAATCTACTTAGTTTCATAAAGAATTAATATGCTAAGAGAAAGCCTCTGAATTATTTTTCTTACCTTTGGCGAAATTTTTTCAGATATCCTTGTAGTTTTTCGATATAGCATCGCGTCTAACGGGTGTAACATTCATAGAAACGTTATGGAAAGAAACGAAAATGAACAACAGTTCTCGCGACTCGTGAGAGAA
>CADBAG010000040.1:0-21800 GCA_902792635.1 uncultured Prevotellaceae bacterium
AAGATAGCTGCAATTTATACATCCGATATTAAGTGGAGGGACTATGGTAATTAAAATTAACTTTTAACGTTTGTTAGTCCTAATATCACCACACAGAAATGTTTTTTCATAGTTTGTATTATTAAGAGATTAAACATCCTTATTTACGTAGGCTTACATTCTCATTCATGTAGGCTTACATTCTTCGTTATCCATATCTATGGCAAAGTTAACACTTAAATTTGATAGAAGGTAATAATAAGTGTTAAGAAATGATTAAAGACTGTGCATTAAGGGCTCAATAATTGAGACCAAAGTGCCATAACGGAATGATGTTGTCTGCCCCATATTCAATATCATCCTTAACTACATACCCCTCTTTGGCTTCCTCTATTTGCCGTTTGCCTTTTTTATGGCCTCCGACTTCGAAAGTCTTACCTTCTATTTGAAAATCTGAGATGCGCGAGACAATAACATCTTCATTAACCCGCATTGCAGAATAGAAAAACGTCTCACGAATATTCCCAATATTAGAATCCCCACGGCCGAGCACATAGGCCATGTTCGCATTGTCCAGATAGACTTTCTCGACCTTTCCTAATCCTCGGAAGCCGCCAGTTGAATCTCTCACCTGACTAATCAGTCCTGCCTTTTCCATATAAAGAAAATAATCCGGGAGAATATTCCTACTGACTCCAAGCTCGCCAGATAATTGATCCATTACTGGTTTGAATGGGACACTACGGGCTATAGTGGCCATAAGTCGCTTCATTTTCTTTACGGTAGCAGCACTCATATTGGCATATTGTGGTATATCTACCTCAAGTGTTGTATTTATTATTTGAGAAAGTAATAATGAGAACTCGTGATCATTGCCGAAGGGATAGTATCCACGTTTAAGATATTCTTTGAAATAGGGTAGTGGATGGCGAAGCTCGGGCAGAGTCACTTTAAGTTGCAAAATGTCATCAAGGCTATAAGTGTCTGTTTGAATATGCTCAAACAAAGCCAAATATTCACGAAAAGAAAGACCGTATAAGTGATATACTGGGGCACGACGACTTAGGTCGGCTCCTCCCTGGACAATGTCAAGTATTGAAGAACCTGTGTAGGCAACTTTTAAATCTTGATATCCATCATAGATCTGCTTGATCTCGGATGACCATCCTTGATATTTATGTATCTCATCAATGAAGAGATACTCACCTCCCTCTCGGCTAAATTCATCTGCAAGATTGAGAAGGGAATGATCAGCAAAATAGATGCTGTCAGCGGATACATAAAGCATCTTCATCTCCTTTTCGTGCTCCTTGATATATTGAAGGAACATAGTCGTCTTACCTACGCCCCGTGGACCAACAATGCCTAACATATGACGTCCCCAATCTATCCTACTGTATAAATAGCGGTGAAAACCTGTCGATACATGATCGACTTGATCTCTCATAAATCTGGTTAAGCCTATATCCATAGTATCCTTTTTTGTCTGCAAAGTTAATAAATTGCACTATGAAAAGTGCATAAATTTGAAAGAAATGCACTTCCTATAGTGCAATCTGCTCAGGCAGGAGCTACCTTTTGAAGCTTCTCTTCCATCTCCTTCCTTCCGTATTCGATAATCTCCTTTCCTTTGTCAAATGCAAGGATATCATAACGGTTGATGGGGACATCGATGCAGATATCGGGCGGAGCAATCTTCAGAGAAGTTTCCGTGTTGGTCTCTACAACAATTTGGCAGAGACGGAGCGCCATCATCAGGACATTGTCGGAGAGCTTATCTTTGATCAGCGGCAGTTTATGAAGCATCTTTTTCCAGAAGTCGGTGTCTTCCTGTGTGTTCACTTTGGGCACGGCAAGTGTCGGGTCTTCCGGTGCACTGGCGTTGACAGCCACAAGGATGTCATCCTCTTGCCTTTTGATACGATTAAGCGGCAAAGCGTTGTGGACGCTCCCGTCGACAAAGACATGGTCGTCGAGATGGACAGGGGAGAAGAAGCCGGGGATAGAGATGGAGCAGCGGATGGCCTGGGCCAGTGAGCCATTGTCGAAGACAAACTCTTTGCCACTGACGAGGTCGCTGGCCACGCAGCAGAATGGTATCGGGAGCTTCTCGATGGTGATGTCTCCTGTAAGCTCCGAAAGCAGTTGTGTGATGCGGTCAGCGGTAGCGATATGGTTGAGGCCGGGCGAGATGTCGATGAGTGAGAGGATCTTTTTGCGCGTGAGCCCTGTTATGATCTCTTTCGCTTTCTCTAACTTCCCACAGGCGTAGAGCCCGCCGATAAGCGCACCCATGGAGGTGCCGGCTATGGACGTTATCTTATAGCCATGCGCTTCCAGTGCTTCGATGGCGCCGATGTGGGCAAAGCCACGTGCACCGCCGCCACCCAAGACGAGTGCCACATTCTTTGACGGCTCTTTTACAGGCTCTGTTGTTGGTTCTTTCTTGAAGAACCGGAGAAAGGATTGCAGGTATTTGTTCATGGTTATGACATCTTCTGCCGTCAAAGTTATTAAATCTTTTGCACAAAGTAACAACATTCGGCAAATATTTTTGAGCTGTACGGTTGAAATTTGGGATTCTGATAATGGCAATAGGGAGTAGCAAGCTGACGTTGAATGCCCTCGAAGAGGGCAAACATGGTTAGCCCCACGTGAGGCGCAGCCGAAACGTGGGGTTGGAATGATGCAGATGACCTGAATACCGGCCTCGAAGAGGGCGAACCTGTAAACCAGCATCCCGTCAAGGTTTGCCCACTTCGAGGACGACAGGTCAGGTTAAACCGCCCGATGTTAAACCCCAGGTTACGTCGCTGCGCTCCTCACCTGAGGCTAACCATGTGGCACCTCTCCGAGGTGCTTACTCTCTTCTGTCGTCAAAGGTAATGAATCCTCCGCACCTTGTACTTGAATTTATTATTATTAACACAGAAAAGTAACATATGTTACCGACGGAGTGACAAAAAATATCTTATCTCTGCAAAAAATATTATGCCAATCATGGAAAAGAAAACTAATCTTATCTTGACAATGCTCTTTTGGGGAGCCCTATGGGGTATTGTAGAAGCAACGCTCGGCTGGGTTTTTCACACCGTTCATTTCAAGGGCGGCTCATTGATCCTTTATAGCTTCGGTATCTTCTGCATGCTTTCGGCTGCCAGTCAGAGTGAGCGCACGAGTGCTATCTTTGGCACTGCTATCGTGGCTTCGCTTATCAAACTCTTAGACTTGCTGATGCCCAATACTTTTCAGGGTGCAGTTCATCCGGCTCTGTATATCCTCATGGAGGGTGCACTTATCGCTATCCTGGGTAGTCTGTTCAGCTTCAAGTCAAAGGTCCGTTTGAACTGGAGTCCGCTCTATACCCGCCGCCTCGCTATTCCCTTGGTTGTCGTGGCTGCTGTCCTTCAACTATGGTTAGGTTGACGGGGGCAGTGCTCGCCGGTGGTCACAGCTCGCGCTTCGGCTCTAACAAGGCACTTTATACGACTGCTGACGATACATCGTTGGGTCGCCAGCTCCATGGCCGCACGTTCCTGCAGCATGCTTTGGATACGCTCAGGCCGCTCTGCGATGAACTGCTCATCAGTGCAATCAAGGCCAATGCCACGGCTTATGGTCATGAAGGCGTACGGGTCGTCGTTGATGAGGTTGCCGACTGTGGACCATTGGGTGGCTTGGCCTCGTTGCTTTCAGAGACGATGACACCATGGCTGTTGCTCTTGACTTGCGACATGCCGTTTGTCACCACAGCTTCGCTTCAAAGCATGCTTGAGGAAATTCGTGAAGACGTGGATGCCATCAGTGCCCATCAGTTTCCGCTGCTCATCCGCCGCGACACATTATTTATATTAAGAGATTGTCTGAAGCAAGGCGACTATCGCGTGCGGAGTTTTCTCAGTAAGATTCGGACACGCTACGTTGACCTTCCTGAGCAAGAATCAATGAATATCAACCAATTAAATTCGTATTATACAACACAAGACAATACTAAGAACTAAAAATGAACAATGAACGTATTATAAAAGGCAGCGCGCCCCGCGCACTCCTCGCTACCACTATCGGATTCTTCTTCGGTGTGATGGCGATCTCCCTTTTTGGTCCGACAAGTTCGACACTTGCCGCCGCCATGAACCTTACGCCTACGGAGGTCGGGTTGTTGGTCGCTATCCCTTCGCTGACGGGTTCTCTCCTTCGTATACCTTTCGGTGCCAGTGTCGATGCCAATGGTGGACGAAAAGGCTTTGTCTTTCTCCTTATCATGGCGTGTATCGGCCTGATAGGACTCTGTATCCTTTTCGATTCAACGGATATCATGCAGCCGGGCAGTCTGAAGGGAATGTTCCCCGTTGTCCTTCTCCTCGGCTGTCTTGCCGGCTTCGGCATTGCCACTTTCTCTGTCGGTGTCTCACAGTCGAGCTACTGGTACAGTAAGCAGCGGCAGGGTTTCGCCTCCGGTGTTTATGGCGGACTCGGTACGACCTCTGCGGGTATCCTCGCTTTCGCTCTTCCGTTGCTACTGAAAAACTTTGGATTCAATACGGCCTATCATGTGCTGACAGGCGTGATGATTCTTGGCCTCGTGCTCTATGCCATTCTCTCTTGCAACCCTCCTTATTTCCAGTTCTTGAAAGCCGGTCTCTCCAAGGAGGAAGCTCATGCGGAGGCGGAAAAATGTGGTCAGGAACTCTTCCCCACAGGCAATGCCGTAGAGAGTCTGAAGATCTCGGCAAAGGTGCCGCAGACATGGATGCTTGTGCTGACTTATTTCACGACCTTCGGTGGCTTCATGGCTTTGACGGCGTGGTTCCCCACCTTCTGGAAGAAAGCTATGGGTCTCGACCCGATGATGGCAGGTGCTCTGACAGCAGTCTTCTCTATCTTTGCGGCCCTGCTGCGTGTGCCCGGTGGGAAGCTCTCCGATAAGATTGGCGGAGAGAAAGTGTCGATGGGAGCCCTTGTGCTCTTGGCTGTGGCTGGCATCCTCATGACGCTGCCTATAGGAAGTATCGGCCTTTTCATTGTCAGTCTCCTCATCGCTGTGGCTTTCGGCTATAACAATGGTGCCACGATGAAGCTCGTGCCCGTCTATGTCAGTAAGGGCGTTGGCGGTGCCAACGGCTGGGTAGGAGGCTTAGGAGCTTTTGGTGGCTTCGTGATCCCGCCTCTGATGGGGCACGTCGTCGTCCTCTCCCCCGAGCATGGCTATGGATTAGGATTCCTGATATTCACGGGGCTGGCCATACTCAATATTGCAATATTAAGCCTAACCAAGCCTTCCCTAAAGGGAAGGATGTTGAATACAAAGATAAACAAATAATTGTCGCATGAGAAAAAATAAAAATAAAATCCAAGATAACAGCAAAGACGAAACCAGTAGGAATCGTTTAGCAGACAAATCAACATCCCTCCCTTTAGGGAGGGCTTGGGTAGGCCCTATGGCTTGGTTAGGCCCCTGGTCAAACCTTCGTTTTTTCGTTAACCGCAAGAATGTTACCAACGAGGAGTGGGAGGACTTCTACCGCACGCGTTGGCAGCATGACAAAGAGGTGCGGTCCACGCACGGTGTCAACTGTACGGGCAGTTGTTCGTGGCGTATCTTCGTCAAGAAAGGTATCGTGACCTGGGAGATGCAGCAGACGGACTATCCCCGCACACGGCCGGGACTTCCTAACCATGAGCCGCGTGGCTGCCCACGTGGCGCAAGCTATTCGTGGTATCTCTACAACAGTGGACGCGTGAAGCACCCCATGATCCGTCGGGAGCTTCTCGACCTCTGGGATGCGGCGAAGAAAGAATATAAAGACCCCGTTGAAGCCTGGGGCTCTATCGCCTCCGACAAGGCGAAGATGAAGCTGTATAAGGATGTGCGCGGTCTCGGTGGCTTCGTGCGCCTCGACTGGGATACGGCCTTGGAGATTATGGCTGCTGCCAATATCTGGACCATCAAACGCTATGGTCCCGACCGCCTCGTCGGCTTTACGCCTATCCCCGCCTTCTCCATGCTCAGCTATGCCTCTGGTGCCCGCTACCTCAGTATGCTCGGTGGCGTGATGCTCAGTTTCTACGACTTCTACTGCGACCTTCCTCCCGCCTCTCCGCAGGTGTGGGGTGAGCAGACAGATGTACCCGAGAGCGCCGACTGGTACAACTCCTCGTTCCTCATGCTCTGGGGCTCGAATGTGCCAGTGACCCGTACTCCCGACTCACCATTCTATACACAGGTGAGATATAAAGGCACGCAGGTCGCCGTCATCTCTCCCGACTACAGTGATGCGAGCAAGTTTGCTGACCTCTGGATGGCCCCGAAGCAAGGCACCGACTCAGCCCTCGGCATGGCGATGGGCCATGTCATTCTCAAGGAATTTTATCAAGATAAAAAGGTAGACTATTTCGACCAATATGTCCGTCAGTTCACCGACCTTCCTTATCTCGTCAAGCTCCGTCCGACAGGCGATGGCCGCTATGTGATGGACATGATGCTTCGCGCCGAGGATATGCCGGGCAATATGGGAATCGAGAAGAAAGCTGAGTGGTATCCGGTGGCTGTCGACAGCACTTCAGGTGAACTCGTATTGCCGAACGGCAGTATCGGAAGCCGGTGGAATGATGAAGGCAAATGGAATCTGAAATGTGAGGATGTGAGGACCGGCAAGCCCTTTACGCCCTGCCTCTCAGCTTTGGAGACAGTTGATCCGACTTCTTCTTCCGCATCAACTCCTAACTCCTATCTCCAAACTCCTAACTTTGTGACGGTTCTCTTCCCTTATTTCGGTGGAGCCGATTATAAGAATCCGCATTTCGCAGCAACGAATCATCCGGATATCATCACCCATATAGTCCCCGTACGGGTTGTTCATGGCAAGGACGGAGATATCGTCTGTGCCCATGTCTTCGACTTGATGATGGCCCATTACGGCATCGACCGTGGACTGGGCGATGACAACTGTGCACAGAGCTATGACGACGACAAACCTTACACGCCGCATTGGCAGGAAGAGATCACGGGTGTGCCGGCTGAGGACGTCATCCGTACGGCTCGTGCCTTTGCCGATACCGCAGCGAAGACGCATGGCAAGAGTATGATCATCATTGGAGCCGGTGTCAACCAGTGGTACAACACCGATATGACCTACCGCTCAGCTATCAATATGTTGATGCTCTGTGGCACTCTCGGTGTTAACGGCGGCGGCTGGAGCCACTATGTCGGTCAGGAGAAGGTCCGCCCGCAGGCTGGCTGGGCTCAGGTGACCTTCGGTCTCGACTGGTATCGACCGAGTCGGCAGATGAATACCGTCAGTTATATGTATATGCATTCTGACCAGTGGCGCTATGAGAAGGTCACGGTCGACGAGCAGCTCTCACCGACTGCCGACAAAGATAAATGGAAAGGCCTGACGCTTCTCGACTGCAATATCAAGAGTCAGCGCATGGGCTGGCTGCCTGTAGAGCCACAGTTTGACCGCTCCTCAATCCAACTCTGTAAGGATGCGGAGAAAGCAGGTGAGGACGTGAAGGACTATGTCTGTAAGCAGCTTCACGAAGATAAACTCCATCTTGCCAGTGAGGATCTCGATGGTGATGACAACAGTCCGAAGAACCTCTTCATCTGGCGTGCGAACCTCGTGGGTTGCTCAGCCAAGGGTATGGAATATTTCATCAAGTACCTTCTTGGCGGCCAGAATAATGTCCTTGGCGAGGACCTCAAGGCCTGTGGCATGCCGTTGCCTAAATATGAGAAATGGCATGAGAAAGGTACGACGGGTAAGCTCGACCTCTGCGTGAACATCGACTATCGTATGACGCAGTCGTCGATCTATTCAGACATCGTCCTGCCGGCTGCTACGTGGTATGAGAAGGAAGATATCTCCTCAACCGATATGCACCCCTTCCTCCATCCTTTCTCCAAGGCTGTCGACCCCGTGTGGGAAAGCCGCCCCGACTGGGATATCTTCCGCTCGCTAGCGAAGAAGTTCTCCGAGCTCTGTCTCGGTCATCTCGGCAAGGAGAAGGACCTGATGTACCAGCCTATCGCCCACGACAGTGCCGGTGAGATCAGTGAACCACTCTATGTCCACGACTGGAAAGACACGGGTGAGATGCCGGTGCCCGGACAGAATATGGGCCAGCTGTCAGTCATCGAGCGCGACTATCCGAATATCTATAAGATGTTCTGCAGCTTAGGCCCGAACATCCGCGATAAGGGTATGGGCGGTAAAGGTATCGCCTGGAAGTCGAAACCCGAATATGAGGAACTCGAGCAGATGAATGGTGTCTGCCATGAGAAAGGCGTGTCGGAGGGCCTCGTCGACATCAGTGATGTCAAGCAGGCAGTCGATGCCGTGCTCACCCTCGACCCCACAAGTAACGGAGCTGCCTCAAGACGTGCATGGAAAGCATTGGAGAAATCGACGGGTCAGGAACTTGCTGAGCCGTTGACGCACGACTTTGGCGACACACATTATACTTATCAGGATCTTGTCGTTCAGCCCCGCCTCAGTTTGTCGACTCCAATCTGGTCGGGTATAAACAACAAGACAACGGAGTATACGACCAACTATACGAATATCCATTATCTCATCCCCTGGCGTACATTGACGGGAAGACAGAGCTTCTATCTCGACCATCCTTGGATGACAGCCTTCGGAGAGAACTTCGTCTGTTACAAGCCGCCATTGGCGAAGAAGGAGATCAACAACCTCAAGGAGCGTATGCATATTACTGACAAGACCTTGGCATTGAACCTGCTGACGCCACACAACAAGTGGACCATCCACTCGACGTGGAATGACAACCTCCTCATGCTCACACTCTTCCGTGGTGGTCCTGTGATCTGGATGAGTGAGCGCGATGCCGCCAAGCTCGGCATCAACGACAATGACTGGGTGGAGGTGCTCAACGACAACGGTTCAGCCATGGCGCGTGCCTGCATCAGTCAGCGTATCCCCGAGGGTGCCCTGTATATGTTCCATAACCAGGGGCGTACGGTCAACGTGCCGCGCTCACCGCTGACACATCACCGTGGTGGTATCCACAACTCCATCTCCCGTCTCTGTCCGAAGCCGACGCACATGATCGGTGGCTATGCCCAGTTATCTTTCGGACTGAACTACTATGGCACGATCGGTGCCAACCGTGATGAGTTCGTGTTGCTGAGGAAGGTAGATCAAGATGTCAAATGGTAGGGGGGAGGCCTACCCAAGCCCTCCCTAAAGGGAGGGATGTTAAGGCCTAACCAAGCCTTCCCTGAAGGGAAGGATGTTGATTACTTAGATAAACAGGTAATAGACTCTCAAAAGATTATCCCGATATGGAATCGAATCATCCGCATAAATTGCAGTACACCATTAAGACTGCGGGTAGGTTTGCCTATCCTTTATCAAGAAAGAATGCGGTGGAGAATAGAGACGAACCGACTGATGCCGAAGATGCTTTATGGACAGAGCTGAGAGGTAGTAAACTTGGTGTACATTTCCGACGACAACATGTTATTGGTGAGTACATTGTGGATTTCGTCTGTTTGAAATGCTGGTTAATCGTAGAGGTTGATGGCGAATACCATGATACAAAAGAGCAGCAAGAGTGGGATAGACTACGAACAGAATATCTAACATCCCAAGGTTTTAGGGTTATAAGGTTTCGTAATGAGCAAGTAATGGCCGATATTGATAATGTGGTTACCACAATAGTTAAAAATTTAATTTGGAAGACACATGGAGAATAAATCAGATAATAAGCAATATAATAAGCAAACGGAGGACAGATCAGAAGGCAGACATACTAACATCCCTCCCTTCAGGGAGGGCTTGGGTAGGCCTGGCTTGGGTAGGCCCAAGCCTCCTAAGATTTCTGCTCAAATCAACATGGTTTTGAACCTCGATAAGTGTATCGGCTGCCATACCTGCTCCGTGACCTGCAAGAATGTGTGGACATCACGTGAAGGGTTGGAATATGCCTGGTTCAACAATGTCGAGACGAAGCCCGGACCCGGTTACCCCAAACGTTGGGAAGACCAGGATAAATATAAAGGTGGATGGGAACTGAAAGGCGGCAAACTGCAGCTTCGGCTCGGCAATCGTCCGAAGATCATGTCGCAGATCTTCTCCAACCCCTATCTGCCTCAGGTCAAAGACTATTATGAGCCCTTCACGTTCGATTTCTCCTCCCTGAAGGGGAAGAAGCGGACCGACACGCCGCCCTCTGCCCGTCCTTTCTCGATGATCACGGGCAAGCGTATGGATAAGGTCAAGGATGGCCCTAACTGGGAGGATGACCTTGCCGGCACTTTCGAGCAGCGCAGCAGTGACCCTGACCTCAAAGGCATGGACACCGACGGCTTTGAAGAGTTTGAGAAAACCTTCATGCTCCATGTGCCGCGTCTCTGTGAGCACTGTCAGCACCCAGCCTGCATCCCGAGTTGTCCGTCGGGAGCTATCTACAAACGGGAAAGCGACGGGGTGGTCCTTATCAATCAGGACCGTTGCCGTGGTTGGCGCCAGTGCGTCTCCGCATGTCCATATAAGAAGATCTATTTCAACCATAAGCGGATGAAGAGTGAGAAATGCCTCTTCTGCTATCCGCGTATCGAGGACGGACAGCCGACAGTCTGTGCAGAGACCTGTGTCGGAAGAATGCGCTATATCGGTGTCGTCCTTGTAGACCAAACGCATATCGATGATATAGCATCTGTAAAAGATCCGAAGGAACTCTATCGCAGGCAGTTGGAGATGATCCTCGATCCCAATGACCCTGAGGTCATTGCGGAGGCAGAGAAGCAAGGCATCAGTCACGACTATATCCTTGCCGCCCAGCGCTCGCCGACGTATAAACTTATGAAGGAATGGCAGATTGCTTTCCCGCTTCATCCAGAGTACCGCACGCTGCCGATGGTATGGTATGTACCGGCAGAGAGTCCGAAGGCAGGGGAAAAGCCAATCTCTGACGACTATTTTGCTCAGGTCGACAACATGCGTATCCCCGTGGCTTATCAGGCCCGTCTGCTGACTGCCGGTGATGAGGAGCCCGTGCGGATGGCGCTGGCCCGCCTTGTAGCTTTGCGCGAGTATGAGCGAAGGAAGACTGTAGAGGGCGAGGCCGAGCCAGAGATCGACAGTCGACTAGGATTGACCGCTTTGCAGTATGATGAGATGTACCGTCTCTTGGCTATCGCCAACTATGAGGACCGCTTCGTCATCCCGTCAGCACCAAAGACCGAGCACCATGACCCACATGCTTTCGAGGACCGTACCGAACAGGGCTTCCCTGATGAGTGTCGCACAAGAAAGAATATTTTCGGGGGAATATAATTATAATACGTAAAGATGATCAAGACTTATAATATTCTGTCCGTGCTTCTCGACTATCCCTCGCAGGAGTTGTGGGAGAGTCTCTCAGAAGCGAAGCCGCTGCTTGCTGACGATGGCTTGCTTTCTGATGAGAGCCTCGCTGCTGTGGATCAGTTTCTCAGCTATGTCCATGGCTTCAGCGACCTTCGTTCCTGGCAGGCTGATTACTCAGCGCTCTTCGACACGTCGACGAAGACGAACCTCTACCTCTTCGACTTTGTCTATGGTACAAGTAAGGACCGTGGTCAGGCCATGGTGGATCTTACAGAAGAGTACTTGCGTGCCGGACTTATGCCTGACGAGCATGAGCTTCCCGACTATCTGCCGATGTACTTACAGTATGTCGCCAACATGGAGAAGCAGCAGGAGGCTGATGCTGCTATGAACGATGTCCATCGCGTGTTGGTTCACATGAAGCAGAAGTTTGAGGAGGAGAAACATCCTTACGCTCCTCTGATAAATATCTTGGAAGCTCTCTCGCAGCGTGGACTGCAACAACAGGATTCATAAAACGATACAGTATGAATATACAAGATTATATTTTACAGGTCTGCTATCAGTTCTTCCCCTATATGGCAGGTGCCGCCTTCATCTTCGGTGTTCTCTACCATTTGGCGACAGACCAACGCTCAGTGCAGGCTTTCTCCACTCAGTTCCTGAGCAATGACAGTCTGCTCAAATATGGCAGCAACCTCTTCCATGTCGGCATCATCATGGTGTTCTTCGGCCATATCTTCGGCCTCTTGGCACCGGAGTGGTCCTACGACTGGCTCATCACGAACGAGCAGAAACGGCAGTTAGCTATCCTCATGGGCAGTGCAGCCGGACTCATCACACTTGCGGGGGTGTTGATGATGGCCTTGCGGCGTGCCACGAACCCGGCGGTGAAAGCCAACAGTCGGTTCGGGGACTGGTTCTTCCTCGCCCTCATCATCCTTCAGGTCGTGACAGGCCTGCTTGGTACGACGGAGACGATACGCCATGATCTCGAACATTACATGAACCTCGACCGATGGGCGCAGGGGCTCGTCATCCTCAAAGGCAATGCGTGGACGTTCCTCACTGATGCCACGGTGGTGCACAAGATCCATATCTTCCTTGGCTTCTGCATGCTCGTCGTTTTTCCTTTCACGAAGTTCATGCACATGGTCGCCATCCCCATCAGATATATCCTCGATTACAGACCTTTCAAACATCAGAAATAGAATACTTTTTTCACTTTTATATAACAACATGACAAGAAAATTACTCTTATCACTGCTCTGCGGAATGGCTATTCCCGCATGTGCAGCTAATGAGTTGTCAGACACGACACACGTCTTCAAACTCGGTGAGGTGAACGTCTTCGGCAGTAAGTATCAGTTTAAGGATAACACTGTCAACGCCACCTTCATCAAGAATGCAGATCTCTTCCGTGCCTCTGAGGCATTGTCTTGGGTCCCCGGCATCACGATTACGGAGGCATCAGGCCGTGGTGAGGCTGGTTTCATGCTCCGTGGCATGAGCAGCGACCTCATTCCTATCTATATCGATGGCGTGCCAATGACGGCTGCCTACGACGGTACCATTGACCTTTACCGCATCGGTGTGGGAAGTGTCAGTAAACTTGAGGTCAGCAAGGCTGCCTCCTCTCTGCTGCTCGGTGGTAACACCTTCGGTCCTACGGTGAACCTCATCAGCCGCAAGCCTATTAAGCCCTTGGAGATCCATTTCGATGGCAACACACTGTGGCGCTCTAACCTCAATATTGGCGGCAGCTGGGGTAAGTGGTATGCACAAGCTGACTTCGGCTACTCCTATCAGCCCGACTACAGCATCCCAGATGCTGATCGCTACAAGGTGACGGACAAGTCGGGTGCCGTGGGCGACAGTCCTTATCTCGACGGTGATACACGCTTGCATACGCACACGCACGACTTCAATATGAATGTCAAGGCCGGCTATACACCTAATGCTACGGATGAGTATGTTGTAGGTTACTCCATGATCCGTTCTTCGAAGGATATCCCGCCGACACTCGGTCTCGGGAGCACAAAATTCTGGAGATACAAAGACTGGAACAAGGATGAGCTCTATTTCCATTCCACAACGAACCTCTCTGATGCTGTCAAGCTCAACTCCCGTCTGTGGTATGACAAGTTTGACAACACCCTTGATGCTTTTGATGACTTCACTTACAGCACACAGAAAAAGAAGAGCTCGTGGGAGAGTATCTATAACGATTATACGCTCGGCGCTCACGTCGGTCTCGACTGGGCTACATGCGCTGTCAACGACCTGCGTTTCGGTGTGAACTATAAGAATGACGTGCACCGCAGTCATAACCTCGGTGAGCCTGAGGCAAAGATGAGTGAGGGTATGTATTCGTTCGTCGTTGAGGATGAGTATCGTTTCGATCCACAGTGGTCGGCAACTGGTTCTATCGGTTACTTCGGTCACAAGGGTTATAAGATTGAGAACTATACGAAGAACGGTATGGAGAACCTGCCGACGTCCAATGACCATCAGGTCAATGGCCTCGCAGCTCTCGACTACCATCCGAACGACAACCATCATGTCCGCTTGACAGCTGCACGTACCTCTCGCTTCGCTCGTCTGAAGGATCGCTATTCTTATAAGCTCGGCCGTCAGATTCCTAATCCTGACCTCGGCACAGAGAAGTCATGGAACATGGACCTCAGCTATGAGGGCAAGGAAGGTGCCTTCAACTGGTCAGCGAGTGCTTATTATCTATGGATTGATGATATCATGACTCAGGTCGCAGGCGTTGATGCTTCTGATCCTACCATCACACAGATGCAGAATAAGGGCAGAGCCGACTATCGTGGCTTCGAGCTTGGTGCCGGTTATGACAACCGTTACCTTATGCTGAAGGCCAACTATGCTTACATTGATCAGGACTATAAGGATCACGACAACTTCCATTTCCTCTATACACCGAAGAGCCGTGTCACCCTTTTTGCTGAGGTTCGCCCCATCTGGGAGCTTCGCCTGCAGTACCGCTTGCAGGCTCAGAGCCGCAGCTATGCACAAAACGATGGTTCCGCTTATGTCGCAGGCTTCGGTGTGCAGGACATGAGCCTTGCCCGTAAGTTCTGGAAGGTGGATGTGAAGGTTAGTGTCCTTAATCTTGGCAACAAGACATATGAGTATACCGCCGGTTATCCGCAGAGAGGCCGTACATGGTACGGGTCACTGTCTTTTGATCTGTAATAATCTTATTAGTTTAGAATTATTCATTAGATATAATCATTCAATGCGAAAGATTATTCTTTTATCCATGCTGCTGCTCGCCACTTTCAGTGCGCGGGCGCAGTTTTTGTATCGTCTGGATCTCAACAAGTCGACTCAGAAAGCTCCGTCTTATATCCTTGCCTCTCACAAGATGGGTAACCCAAAAGATATAGCTCCGCAGTGGGCCGCTATCCAGAAGGTGCTTGGCGAGGTGAAGGATGCCGTTTGGGATTTCTCACCGCTGTCCGACAGTCTGAGAGTTGTCGACAAGTCGTTCTATCTCCAGAACGGCAAGACGCTGAAGGATGTGCTGAGCGCTGACGACTATGCCAAGGTCAACACGGTTCTCCGTAAATATACGGGGTATGACATGACTGATGCGCGGACCTACGCCCGCTACGGCCGTATGACGCCGCACGCCATGGCAGAGAATCTCGACCAGCTCATCTATCAGAAGGCGCATCCCGATTATAACCCCCACGACAGTCTCAATGCTTATGTCTTGGCGATGGTACAGGAGGCTAAGCTCCCCGTGGAAGGAATATGGATGAGTTTCAAGCTCGCTTGGCGTTGGAACAATGAATCGATGGAGAAGCAACTCGGTGAGCTCCATGATGTCATTAATGATGACAAGGCACGACTGAAGTTCCTCGAGTGGAGTCTTGACGGTTACCGCAAAGGATTGCTCGACGAGACGACGACAGAGACGGCCAGCATGGCATGTGGACATAAGTTCTGCAAGCGTCCGGGTGAGTGGGTGTTCATCTATGCCGAGAAGCAGCCGACACTTTTCGTCCTTGATGCCGGAGAGCTCGGTGGCGATTGGGGCGTCTTCAAGAAACTCCGTGAACTTGGGGCAACCGTGACGCCGGTACAGTAATGAATAGTCAATCAACAGAAGATCATCGTGTAGAGATTGTCCATGACGGTCTTGTCACAGTGATCAAAGGCAAGAAGGGAGCAGGCAAGACCACTTGTCTGCTTCGTCTCTTTAATGCCCATCCGCAGGGCATCGGCTTCTGGTCTCGCAAGGACTGGATAGAAGATGAACTCATCGGATATACACTTGTAGACATCGTCTCGGGCGAGAGTCGTGTGCTCTGCCGACTGAAAGACCTTCCGAAGAGTCAGACCCCGTATGATTTCCATGGCGCGATTGCCCAAGGTCGTTTTCTATTTGATCAACATGTTTTCGACTGGGCTGTGGCGAGCATCCTGCAAGCGCCTCGTCCGGAGAAGATATGGCTCGATGAAGTAGGGAACATAGAGCAACAGGGTGGGGGCTTTGCGCCTATCATTCAGTATGCCAAAGAGAATAATATCCCTTTAGTGATGACGAAGAGGAAGACACATATGTTATCGTAACATTAACAACTGCGCCTTTGGAATGATTTTTGTTGCGATTTAAATAGAAAAATATAAAGCTTTAAGGTTATGAGAGCGAACATCAGGAGAAATGAACTGACACGTGTGGTGATTGTCGGTGGAGGTATCGGCGGACTGAAATTAGCCATGGCACTGCGAAACACCAACTACCAGGTGGTGCTTGTCGATAAAAACAATTATAATCAGTTTCCACCCCTTATCTATCAGGTAGCGTCAGCCGGTCTGGAGCCGAGCAATATCGCCTTCCCCTTCCGGAGAATGTTTCAGAGCCGGAAGAACTTTTTCTTCCGCATGGCGAATGTGACGCGTATCGATGAGGAGGAACAGGCCATTGAGACGTCTG
The DNA here is from genome assembly GCA_902792635.1 of uncultured Prevotellaceae bacterium. GTDB lineage: Bacteria > Bacteroidota > Bacteroidia > Bacteroidales > Bacteroidaceae > Prevotella. The sequence continues at coordinate 16,288 of CADBAG010000040.1, forward strand.
TGGGATTGATCCACTACAATTATCTCGTGCTTGCCCAAGGCGGCACAACAAACTTCTTCGGCAACAAGGATGTGGAGGAGAACGCCATGCCGATGAAGACCGTGGAGAACGCTATGATGCTTCGCAACAAGATCCTCACGGAGCTTGAGCGCGCCGAAACCGAGGAAGATCCCGAGGAGCGTAAGAAGTTCCTCAACTTTGTCATCGTGGGTGGTGGTCCATCGGGTGTGGAGATTGCCGGTGCCTTGGCTGAGATGAAAGCGAACGTCCTGCCGCGCGACTATCCCGACCTCATGGACCGTATGCATATCTATCTCGTCGATTCCGGCCAGCGGCTGCTGAAAGCCATGGACGAGAAGTCCAGTCAGCGGGCTTACGAGGACCTGCGCCGCATGAATGTCCATGTACGCTTTGGCTGGCGCGTCACCGACTATAAGGATAATATCGTCACGGCACGCAACTCGGAGACAAATGAAATAAAAACCCTTCCTTCGCGCTGCGTCATCTGGGTCAGTGGCATCAAAGCCAACAGCATTGAGGGCGTGCCTCAGGAAGCCATCGGCCATGCCGGACGACTACTCTGCGACCGTTTCAACCGTGTGAAGGGCATGAAAGGCAACGTGTTCTGCATCGGCGACCAGAGCCTCATCGAAGGCGATCCCGAGTATAAGCTCGGTCACCCGCAGCTGGCGCAGGTCGCCATGCAGCAGGCCATGAACGTGGCGAAGAATATCCGTAAGATGGATGCTGCTGACAGTCCTTTGCCCGATGAGGCGCTGACACCATTCGTCTATAAGAACCTCGGAACCATGGCGACCATCGGCCGTAAGTGTGCCGTGGCAGAGATCGGGAAGGTGAAGTTCGGGGGCTTGTTTGCCTGGCTGCTGTGGCTTGTCGTCCATCTGCGCTCCATCCTCGGCGTAAAGAATAAATTCATTGTTCTGCTGAACTGGATGTGGAGCTACTTCAACTACAAGCAGAGCTTGCGACTGATCCTCAGGCCGAGGAAATAATTATTTCTTCATCGCAGCCAAGATCTCGTCTTCGGTGACGAGGTTCTGATCTCCGGCAACAGAGTTCTTCAGAGCTGAGGCTGCTACTGAGAATTCGAGGCAGTGACGGTCGTCGTTGGGCCATTGATGGCGGGCATGGATGAAGGCGGCGACCCAGGCGTCGCCCACGCCCATCTGGTCAACGATGGGGTTGATGTCATAGATCTTCGAGAAATAGATCTCTCCGTCGCTCCAGAGCACGCCGGCATTGACATGATGTTGGAACGACAACTGGTTACGGTGTGCCATCAACATGCGGTGGCACTGTGGGAACATCTCGTGAAGTTTGTCGAAATAGCGGTGGTAGGCGTCGACATCCCACTGATAGTTCTCATCGAGTGCCGTGAAGGGGATCGGCTTCATGCCGGAGGCGACATACCACTCGTTCTGGTCGCCGAAGATGAACGAACTGTACTGCATGAGCGCATCCAACGTCTTATGTGCGTCAGCACCCGGATATTTCCACAGGTTCGCGCGATAGTTGATATCGCAGGTCAGTTCTATTCCCATGTCGTACGCCTGCTTCACGGCATCCATCGTCGACTGCATGGCGTCGCGGCTCGTAGCGCAGGTGATGCCGGAGCAGTGGAAGAGTCCCACATCTTTTAATATAGGCTTCCAGTCGATGTCGCCGTATTCCATCGTGTTGAACGACGAGTCGTCGCGGTCGTAGACAACCTTGGAGCCGCGCATGGCAGCCGATGGCTCGAAGTAGTAAGTACCCAATCGTTTGCCACCTTTCACGGCATGCGACACGTCAAGGCCCAGTTCGCGCAGATGCATCAGTGCCGCTTCGCCAATAGCATTGTCAGGGACGCGTGTCACATACTCCACATCGTCGCCAAGCATGGCAAGGCTCACCGCTACGTTAGCCTCCGACCCGCCATAGTTGGCATCGAAAGGTCCGTTCTGAAACAGTCGCTGAGCGCCATGCTTGGACAGACGCAGCATAAGTTCGCCAAAAGTCAATATCTTCATCTTACAAGGTTTTTTATTTCTGTATTCTGAGATTCCTTATACCTATAGTGCAAAGTTAGTAAGAAAAATAATGTAATCAACGTAAGAGTTAGCGGGATAGGTGTATTATCTTCCACTTTTAGGTGAATAATTGCTTATCATTTTTGCGGTACTTATATTTTTATTACTTTTGCGGCGAATATATAGAGAAACTATCTAAATAAATAACCAACTATATGAACAAGGTTCTTTCAATCTTTGGATTGTTGTGCATTCTCTTGTTGCCGCAGTCGATGTGGGCACAGGATGTCACAGCTCAATGGGATTTCCAGAACGGTATCCCATCCACCATCACGTCGGTGTCACTTCAGGGCACTACAGGAACAGTAGCCTCTGATGTCGATGGCATCGCGCTCACAGTCGATGCTACGAAAGGTAAGCTGAAAGCCCGCACGAACGGCGACGCTCAGTTTAACAGTGGCACCATTATACAGGTACCTGTCAAGCACGCCAAGGACGAGGTAACGGTTACCAGTGACGGTGCTAATTATACCAACTACACCATTGGTGGCGTCGCTGCCACGGAGGTGACGACAACCCACGCTGCATCGGCTGCCGAGGCCAAGGCAGGCTATGTCGAGATCATCGGCACCGGCAGTTCCTATCTCCGCCGCATTGCTGTCACGCAGAAAGACCAGCGTCAGGAGAAAGCATTGTATACCACCGACTTTACAGACTGGCCTGCTATCGATCGCAAGACCAACAATGAGACTCCTACGACACAGTCGGTGACAACCCTTTACAGCAAGGAGAACCTCACATTCACCCTCTGCGGTGTCGGTGTCACTCCCGACGGCACGAACGCTAAGTTCACCAATCCTTCTGTGACGGGTTTCATGCAGAGTGCCAAATACACCTCTGAGGTATCAGCCAATGAGCCTTACGCCATGATCTCGGTGATCAAGAACCTGACGAAGATCGTCTTCCATCAGGCTGCTACGGGTGGCAAGCGCGGCTGGGCCGTTGCTGTTCGCAAATTCGGTACGACCGACTGGACCACACTCTTTAACCAGTCTATCACTACTGCTGCAGGCGAGACCGATACGATCGCTATTCCCGCGGCACTACAGGATAGTGTAGAGGTGAAGTTCTACAACTTTAATCTAAATCAGAACGCTTACATGTCTGACCTCGCCCTCTATGGCATGGTCGACCTGAGCAACAGTCCGATGCTCGAGTCGCTTACGGTCAATGGCAAGAGCTATTCAGCTATCGACATCTTCTCCGAGGCCAAGGACGGCAGCCAGGCTGCCACCATTGAGGTCAGTAAGACCGCCAAGATGCCGAGTGCTGACAATCCTGTGACTGCTGTTGCCTCCAATGGCACAGTCGGCACGATCACCTATACCGCAAAGACTGATACAACGGTTGTAACGATCCCCGTCACCCTCGATGAGCTGACAACTAACTATGTCGCTACATTTGTTTGGAAACCCGACTATACCCTTACTTATTATGCTGCTGACGGCTCGACCGTCCTCGGCACACAGACCGTGGAGAAAGATGCTGCCATCTCTTCCTTCGGCGTTGCTGTTCCTTCCGTTGAGACCGGTTATAAGTTCCGTGGCTGGACAACTCAGGCAGGTAAGGGAAAGAAATATTCTACTTCAGACGTTGTCACCTCTGACCTCAGCCTCTATGCTCTCGTGACAGCTATCGAGACAGCCAACGACACCGCTCGCTACGACTATAACCTCGGTGATGAGAACTTCGATCCCGCTGACCACGAGGCCTTCACGCTCTCGGGTACTGGTAAGTTCCACGATGGTACCCACGGCTGGGTGTTTAACAATGGCGACAAGATCCAGCTCCTCATGGGCGCCAAGGGTTATGTCAAACTGACGCTCTGTAAATATTCGAATGCTGCATCTACCATTGCACTGCTCGACTGTAAGGGTGACACCCTCGCCACAACGAACGCACAGGCTTCGTCCGACGGCAATGTTGCTATCCTCAACTATGCTGCTGAGGCCGGCACCTACACGTTGGTCTTCAACGGCTCCGCTTATCTCCATGCACTCTCCATCGTCAACCTTGGCAAGGCTCCATTCACACAGACAGGCAACTGGTATGTTGTGAAGAGTGGGGATGCCAATGGCTTGCTGACAGCCCTTGAGGTTGCCGGTACCGACACTGAGGCACGTAAGTATATCTATCTCCCGAAGGGTACCTACGACTTTGGCAACAAGGTCCTCAACCGTGTCAGCGGCACGAACGTATCTATCATCGGTGAGGATGAGGACAGCGTTGTTCTCGTCAACAAGCCTGAGACGGAGGGTATCAATGTCACCGCCACCTTATATAATAAGAGTACGGGCCTCTACGTGCAGGATCTGACACTGAAGAACAACTATCCTTTCGATACCGTATCAGGAGCAACAGGTCGTGCCGTCTGTCTCCAGGACGAGGGCACACAGACGATCTGCAAGCGTGTGAAGATGCTCTCTTATCAGGACACTTACTACAGTCATAACAACAGCAAGGGTCAGTATTATTTTGAGGACAGTGAGATCCACGGTATCGTCGACTACCTCTGCGGCGACGGTGACGCCTTCTTCAAGAACTGCATCCTCTTCAATGAGGCAGGCAAGAGCGCGCATATCACAGCCAACGCTACAAGCAGCAACTACGGTTATGTCTTCGACAGTTGCACCGTGAAGCTCGGTGCCGATGATCAGTACGACTTCGGCCGTGCCTGGAACGGTGCCGCCCGTGTGGCGTTCCTCAACACCACGCTCGCCGGTCTTGCTGCTACAAAGATCCGTGATGCACGCTGGGCAAAAGACGGTATGAACGTCATGCCGCAGAACTTCTGGGAGTATAACTCCATGGATGAGAATGGCAATGTCATCTCCCCGGCTTCTAACATCGTAGATTTCACTTATAACGGCAAGACGTCTTCCAAGGAGACGATCCTCAGTGCTGAAGGTGCCAAGAAGTTTGCTCTCGACAGTGTCTTCACGACCTGGAAGCCTGCTGCTTACACCGTGCAGTGTGCTGCTCCAGTCGTCACACTGAAAGATGCTACACTGAGCTGGGCTGCCGTAGACGGCGCCTCTGCTTATCTCGTCTACCACGATGGCGCCCTCGCTGCCATCACCGATGCCACGAGCTATGAGGTATCTTCTGCTACCGGCACTTGGACAGTACGTGCAGCTAATGTCATGGGTGGTCTCGGCATCGCCGGTAAGGCAAGTGTAGCCACTGCTATCCGTTCCATCAGCACACAGACAGACGATGACAACGCTCCCTATTACAATCTCGCAGGACAGCGTGTCAGCAAGAACACTAAAGGTGTACTGATCCACAACGGAAAGAAAGTGATCAAGTAAAAAGGAACTTTTTGAGCTGTACGGTTGAAATTTAGTGGCTATTATCTCGTGTGACGCTTAGGTCCCCGAAGGGGGCCAACATGGTTAGCCCCAGGTGAGGAGCGTAGCGACG
>CADBAG010000040.1:21831-23178 GCA_902792635.1 uncultured Prevotellaceae bacterium
TTCGTCGTACATAACCCCATGCTGCGTCGCTGCGCTCCTTGCATGGGGCTAACCATGTGGCACCTCTCCGAGGTGCTTATTCAACGAGGACGTTAATTTCCAACCGTACAGTTCGAAGACTTTTAGTTTCCAACCGAGAAACCTTTAGTTTTTTACCGAGAAACTTTTAGTTTCCAACTGAGAAACCTTTAGTTTTTTACCGAGAAACTTTTAGTTTCCAACCGAGAAACCTTTCGAGCTGTACGGTTGAAATTTAGTGGCTATTATCTCGTGTGACGCTTAGGTCCCCGAAGGGGGCCAACATGGTTAGCCCCAGGTAAGGAGCGCAGCGACGCAACCTGGGGTTCTGGTCGGGCGATTTAAACTGACCTGTCGGCCTCGTAGAGGGCGAACACGGGCGGGGTGTTGGTTACAACTGGGATCAAACCATGTTCGCCCTCTTCGAGGCCGGTAGTCAGGTCATCCTCTCTCAACCACAACCCCACGTTTCGGCTACGCCTCACGTGGGGCTAACCTAGTTCAACCTCTTCGAGGTTGTTCCCGTAAATCAACCCGGAAAGCTGAAGAACCCTTTTTCTATCTCTATGTCAAAATTACGACTTTAATTCGATTAGCATGTAGAAATGCAAAAAAAATAATGGTGAAATGAATATTTTTCCATTATTTTTGTGATGAATTAAAAAATAATAGCTAATTTTGTGACGTAATTATAAAAAGAGAGAACAGGATATGCGAAAACTCTTAGTAAGCTTAGTTATTATCTTAGGTGCATTCGTTTCGACAGTTCATGCACAGCTGCCAAAAGTGATTCTTCGGGATATCAGTGGAAAGACTATTTCGACTGACACGCTGAATAACGGCGGCAAACCTTTTATCATCGATTTCTTCGCTACATGGTGCAAGCCTTGCAACCGTGAGCTCAACGCCATCAAGGATGACTATGAGGACTGGCAGAAAGAGACCGGTGTGAAGATTTTCGCCATCTCCATCGACCAAGGTCAGAATATTAATAAGGTGAAACCCCTCGTTGACCAGAACGGCTGGGAGTATGACGTTCTCCTTGATCCTAACTCCGATCTGCGCCGCGCGCTCGGTATTCAGATGATCCCTTACACACTCATCTGCGACGGCAAAGGCAACATCGTCTATAAACACAATGGCTATACCGACGGAGCGGAGAGTGAACTGATCGATAAGGTTAGAGAGTTGGTGAAATAACCAGGGAGATAAGGGGAAAGATTAAAATTCTTCGACCTGTACGGGTGGATATGACAGAATTTTAAGCTGCAAGCTTAATGCTGATTCTGCTATCCCTTAGCCAAGTTGATAATTCGTTATTCATTTTTG
>CADBAG010000041.1:0-1115 GCA_902792635.1 uncultured Prevotellaceae bacterium
GGCTGTCCAACGGACGAAGGCATCTACGTAGGTGTTTCGGCTCTTGCCGTTGTTGGCGTATGTGCTGTTGTATTTGTTGTCGGCATCCACGAACTGGTAATTTTCTATCTCATTACCGATGTAGTCGTGGCTGAGGCTGACGTTGAACATCACCTTCGGCATGAAGAAGTTGTAGGCTAGCGTCACGTTGTGCGACTTCACCACGGCGAGTGACGGGTTGCCGTAGGTGAGCGCTGTCGGGTCGGTGCGGTCGGTGTAAGGGTTGAGCTGGCTGATGCCCGGTCGCGAGATGCGCATGGTGTAGGTCAATCCGAGGTTGGATGTCGGCGTGATGTTGTAGCCGATGCTTCCCGAAGGCACGAGGTTGCCATAGTCCTTATGGAAGTTGCGGTCGCTGTGCTCAGCATATTTTACGCTCTCGAAGGTATGCTCGTAGCGCAGGCCGAGGCGTGCGTTGTACTTCTCCTTGGTGAGCTTATACTGTGCATAGCCTGCCACGATGCTCTGCAAGGGCGTCGTTGAGCACGTCGTTACCGTCAACGATGTCGTAGAGTCGGCTGTCGCTCTTGTTGCGTCGGCTGATGAACTTCGTGCCCGTCTCCAGCGTTTGTCCTTTGCCAAGGTCCAAGGTCAGGTCTGCCTGTCCGGTGTGGCTGGTGCCCCACGTACGTGAGTCGGAGAAGAGATCGGTAAGGGTGAGTCCCGTCACACCCGACACATTATTATATATAGTCCATGTACGGTTGCGTGCCGGGTTGTAGTCGAAGAGATAGCTCAGCGTCAGCGACGAGGTATGGTCAGCGTTGAGCCACCGCTGATAGTCGGCACTGGCATTGGCGCCCATAAAGCGGTTGCGTTGGTTGGAATTGTAGACATAGCTGAAGCCATTGCCGTAAGGGCCTCCCGAGAAGGAGTTGCGCGGTTGCATATTCTGGTTGGTGTAGCCGCCATTGACACCGGCACTGACGTTGATGGTGCTCAAAGAGTCGAGGGCGTAGCCTAAGGTGAAGTTGCCAAAAGAGAAGGGATGCTTCTGCTTGAACTCCACGTCTGTGGTCTGCAGCGACTCACCGAGAGAAGTCTGTTGCAGACGGGTGTTGGTCACCTTGAGGTTG
>CADBAG010000041.1:1223-20947 GCA_902792635.1 uncultured Prevotellaceae bacterium
GTCGAGCACGCCACTGGTACCCTCAGCATCGTATTTGGCACCCGGAGAGGTGATGACGTCGATGCTCTTCACCATGGAGGCAGGCATCGACTTCGCCACTTGCGAGAAGTTGTTTTGGAACATCTGGTTGGGCTTGCCGTCGACATAGACCTTGAAGTTGGAGGATCCTTTCACGGTGACGTTGTCTTGTCCGTCGACGGTGACCATCGGTACCTTGCGCAGCATGTCGAGGAGCGACATCGTCTTCGAGTCGGCATCCTGCTGTACGTTGTAGGTCATCTTGTCGGTGGTCATCTTCACCACCGGCTTCTGTGCTACGACCTCAACACCTTGCAGGTCGAGCGAGTCCTTGATATCCTGTGCCTGGGCGGAAAGCGCACTGCAGCACAGGAGGATAAGAGATAAAGAGATTTTCATTCTATGATTCATAATATAAAATGTACTCGGATTGTAAGAGTTTATTTATCAAAAGGAAGATTCTTTTTCTCACACGGATCTTAAAGATTTTAAAGATGGTTACGCTGCTTCGCAGCTACACATACCACAGCATGCCATATTGCGGTTGCACATACTACAGCATCACCGCGTAATCGGCGAAGCCGAAATCCTTAAGATCTTTAGGATCCGTGTGAGGAAAATATCTATTTATGCTTTGTCATACGCCTCTTTGATATCTTCCATGTTGATGTCGAGCAGTTTCATCTGCCTGACCACCTCGGGGAGTACAGTCTTGAGGAAAGCCGTGCGGCGTGTGGTCTTGATGTGTCTCTGTGCATCTTCTGCAACGAAATAGCCGAGGCCGCGCTTGTTGAAGATCACGCCTTCTTGAGCGAGCTGGTCGTAAGCCTTGACCGCCGTGTTGGCATTGACCCCAAGCTGCGATGCGTATTCGCGCACACTCGGTATGCGGTCGAAAGCCTTGTAGGTGCCAGCTAAGATCTCGTCGCTCAGCCTGTCGGCTATCTGCAGATAGATGGCTTTATCATTGTTGAATGCCATATATAAACCATTTTATTTACTGATCTGCAGCTTCGAGGTGTCGATATCTCCACTGCCTGCAACATCCTTGTCGAGACGTTTGAGCTGACCGCTTAGCGTGATGTCTCCACTGCCTGCTACCTCCACATTTGCAAAACCACAGTTATTGAAGTTGACCGTAGCTTCTCCGGAGCCAGCAACGCTCACTTCTGTTTTGTCTACTTTCTCAAGCCCTGTTTTGATGCTCCCGCTTCCTGCAATGTAGAACTTAGCATTCTTTGCCTTGACGAGACCGGTCTGAACATCACCACTGCCTGCTACGGAATATTCTATATCGCCGGAAAGTGATACTCCTTTCAGTGTCGTGCTTCCACTGCCTGCCACCTCTATCTGGAGGTTCTCGCCATTGAGATCATTCTCTGCGATGATATCTCCGCTGCCGTACATCCCTATGTAGGAGAGGCTCGGTGCACTGATCCACAGCTCGGCACCGCTGTCGTAGTTAGTGAAGTTCAGAATGGTGACGCCCTTCTCTTTGTTAGTCTTCTTTAAGGAGATCTTCAGAGTTCCTCCTTTGACGATTATGTTGTGGGTATCATACCATTGCTTTGATGCTTTGAGCGTGACCTTGTAGGTATCCGACTGCGTAAAATGAATATCGCAGTTGGAGTTGTTGCTGATACTGCTGAAGCCACTGAGCGGAAGCTCGTAGGTCTGCTTGGGCTGCTTATTATCGTATACTTTCTCAATGCGGCAAGCCGACATGCTGAGGATGGTGATGAATGCGAAGAGTAAAGCAATTGTCTTTTTCATGATGCTACTATATTTAAGAGGTGATTATTTATTGAACCAGCGGTTGTTGATAACCTGCAGCCGTGTGTATTTGCGATAGGCGAACCAAGAACTGAAGACTATGAGAGCAAGATAAAAGATGATAAGGATAACATTGATCCAGACATCATAGACATACACCACATACCCTGCATCCGACAGATCCATGAGAATCTTCGTGGCGCCAACTGTGAGTAAGGTAGTTAATATGCCGAGACCCATCGAAGACAGGATCGCCATGCCGACTGGATGCTTGTGGAATATGCTGCCAAAGAAAAGGAAGAGAGCGTGGAGAGCAATGAGGCCTAATATAGACGTAAGGGTATACATTGCTAAATCTGACTGAAGTTGGAATCCCCCGACAAAGCTGTTGTTGAAATTGAAGAATAAAGCTGAGGCCCATCCCTGTTGTCCTTGTCCGATGATGGCTGTAAGCAGATACTGCAAGAGATCTCCGGCGAGAAATCCAATGATGGCTGCAAGTGACATGCCGACGACAGTCTGTAGATAGCGGGCCACAAACTTCTCCAAATTGGAGGCGGGGAGCGTGAACTCGTTGATACGCTCTTGCTTTGTCTTGATATTTGTGAAGATGTTAGCGACACCCGCTACGAGGTAGGCCATGAAGATGAGACCGGCTATGGTGCTTGTAACATCTATCGTGTTGTTATTGCGCGCGAGGATTAGTCCGATGAGCTGGGGGATGGCGATCAGTCCAAAGAAAATCAGCGCCCATGTAGCGAGTTTCCGTTTATTGAGCATCGTTTCCCAGAGAAGCACGTTGGTGAAGCGATGAGTATTGAAGTTGGATGTATTCATGGTGTTTATTATTTTATTTTTCCGCTGATAGCTGCATTGAACAGCAGTTCGAGGTTCACGGTGGTCTCTTCCTCATCCGCAGCGCGCTCGATGATGGCGGCGTTGCCTTGGAGACTGGGCTCAGCGTATAGCACGCGGTCGTTCATCTCTGCGGGAGCGAGGTAGCGGAAGGCGAATCGCTTGGAGATGTCGGCGATGCTGCTGTTGAGCAGTACCTTGCTCTGGTCGATGATGACGACATGGTCGAGCAGACTCTCGATGTCGTGTACCTGATGGGTGGAGATGATGAGCGTGCGGTCCTCAGACATATAGTTGGATATCACCTTCCGGAATAGTGCTTTCGAAGGGATGTCGAGACCATTGGTCGGCTCATCCATCATCAGCAGGCGGGTGCCCGTGGCAATGGCGAAACTCATATACACCTTCTTCTTCTGTCCCATAGACAGTTCCTTGAGGTTGGGACAAGTCGGCATCTCGAAGTCGGCAAGGCATTTGGCCAGCAGGTCATCGCTGAAATGCGGGTAGAAGGTGCGCATCATGTTGGTGAAGGCTTCGAAGCTCATGTCGGACATGCTGTATTCTTCCGGTACGAAGAACAAGTCCTGGAGCATCTCCGGCTCACGCTTGCGGCTCTCCCGTCCGTCAACTGTCACGCTACCCTTATTGGGCATAAGCAGCCCGCTGATGAGATAGAGCAGGGTCGACTTTCCCGTGCCGTTCTTGCCGAGCAGCCCGTAGATTTGCCCGGGCTCCAGGTGAAGGTCGAAGTGGGTGAACACTTCGTGCTTGCTGCCCTGATAGTGGAAACTAAGGTCTCTTACGTCAATCATAATCTACTATTTTTCTTATTTGTTTATTGTTGTATTAGTGTATTACTTTAATAGTACACTGCAAAGTTAATAGATTTATATTCAAAGTTCCAAATGTTTTGAGGGGAAAGTGAAATAAATTAGCATTAATTAATATATCAACAATAATCGCATGCCGATTTAATGGCAATCGCATGCTGATTCAACAGTAATCGCATGTCGATTACGCTGTAATCGTTTGCCGATTTCAATGTAATGACAACAAATCGTTTCTTCCTTTTTCAGATTGATCCGTGCCTCGGAGAGGCACACTTATCCATAACCCCAGACTAAGGGAGCGATGCGACCGCAGTCTGGGGTTGGGACTGAGAACATATTAACTGATCTCCAGCCTCAAAGAGGCTGAATGCGCCTTGGCGCGCTATGTTCGTGGTACAAGCCTTTAAAGACATTACGCACTGTCGTGCAGTCTGCCTCTTCGAGGCAGGAAATCAGCTAAATAATTTCCCACAACACACCCCAGTCTGCGTCGCTACGCTCCTTAGACTGGGGTTATGTAAAATTCAGCCTCTCCGAGGCTGTCTGATGGTAAAATCCGAAAACGTTAAGAACAAATAATCTCATGGTTATGGTGGTTTTTGCCGCTTTTGTGTTAATTTTGTACTCATATAAACTTAAAAGCGATGGAGACGAATAAAGAACTGCGCGAGGCATGGGAGTTTGTGGAGCATACGGGCACCAGCATCTTTCTCACGGGTAAGGCAGGAACGGGTAAGACGACGTTCCTCAAGACCGTCAAGGAGAAGTCATCGAAGCGAATGATTGTCGTGGCACCAACAGGTGTGGCGGCTATCAATGCCGGAGGTGTAACCATCCACTCCTTCTTCCAGTTGCCTCCCACACCTTATATTCCCGGTGCGACGATCCGCGACCGTTACGACTTCTCCAAAGTGAAGCGCCGCATCATTGCCTCGCTCGACATGCTCGTCATCGACGAGATCAGTATGGTGCGCGCCGATCTCCTCGATGCCGTGGACACCGTACTCCGTCGTTTCCGAGACCGTACGCAGCCCTTCGGTGGCGTGCAACTGCTTATGATAGGCGATCTCCAGCAGCTCACGCCTGTGGTGACGGCTCAGGATGAGGCAGTGCTGAGCCGCTATTACGACACCCCTTATTTCTTTGGGAGCAAGGCGCTGCGACAGATCAACTATGTCACCATCCAACTCACCCACGTCTATCGTCAGCAAGATCCCACCTTTATTAATATCCTCAATCATGTGCGCGACGGCAAGCCGACAGTGGAGGACATGAACCGGCTCAATGACCGCTGCAATCCCGCTTTTATCCCCAAGCAAGAGGACGGATATATCCGCCTCACGACCCACAACCGCTTGGCCGACAGTTACAATGAGAACGAACTGCTGAAGCTCCCGGGCAAGCGCTATGTGTTTAAGGCTGAGATAAAAGATGAGTTTCCCAAGGCCAACTATCCCGCTGATGAGAATCTTATATTGAAGCAGGGTGCTCAGGTGATGTTCATCAAGAATGACTCATCGTCTAAACACGAATATTATAATGGTAAGATCGGACATGTCGTAGCGATCAGTGAGAAGTCGATTACCGTGAAGTGTCCGGGTGATAACAATACCATCAATGTGGAGCAAGACGTCTGGGAGAATACAAAATATGCTATCAACCCTGAGAAGAAAACCATTGAGCCTCAGGTAGCCGGGACCTTCACACAGTACCCGCTGCGCCTGGCTTGGGCCATAACCATCCATAAGAGTCAGGGTCTGACCTTTGAGCATGCCATCATCGATGCGGGCTTCTCCTTCGCATCGGGTCAGGTCTATGTGGCGCTGAGCCGCTGCAAGAGCTTAGAGGGTATGGTGCTCGCCTCACGCATTGGCATGAGCAGTATCTTCAATGACCCGCGTGTGACCGATTATATCTCCCATCAGCAGCAGATGGCGGAGGAGAGCATCCAGGAGCTGCCGGCGCTTAAGGATGCTTATTTCAAGGAACAGTTGCTCGACATGTTCAACTTCAACCTTCTCTATGGCTCCGAGCAGATGCTCAACCGTACGATGATTGAGTTCTTCCGTGCTTTCCCGCGCCTGTGCGACTACCACCGCACGGTGATGGAGAATGTGAAAAAGAAAGTTATTGACGTGGCGTATAAATGGTTGAACATCATTCGTCAGACGACGCCCGAGGGACTCCACGACGAGGCCTTTCTGAAACGTGTGCAGCGCTCAGCTGATTATTTTGCTGCGGCACTGAAGGAGCAAATCCCCGACCTCCTCGACAAGACGAAGATGGTGAACGGCAAGAACAAGATGGGCATGGAGCAGCTCGACGAGCGTTTCAAGGACTTCTATCTGCAGTATCTCTCCAAGGAGAAGATGCTCGATGCTATGGCTGAGGCGCCGTTCTCGGTAGCTGCTTATCTGCAGAACAAGCAAGAAGCGCTTATGGATGCTATGGATATCATCGATCCGGCAAGCAGACAACCGCGGCATCGGACACGACGAGTATCAGACAATCCGTATGCAGAGGAGCCCAGTCCTCAGAAGCCGCGAAAAGAGAGGGGAGAGAGGAAACCTAAGGCCAAAAAGGGTGAATCGGCTATACAAAGCTTAGTGATGTTCAATCAAGGTCAGACGATTGAGCAGATAGCCAAGGAGCGGGGCTTAGTAGCCAGCACGATCATGGGGCACCTCGCTTCGGCTGTGAAGTTGGGCAAACTATCGGCTGACAAGGTTATCCCAGCAGAGCATGTCCGTGCCATCCGCCATGCCCTCTCGCAGTTTGAGGAGCACGCGCCGGTTGATGAGATTCTCGCCAAGTGTCCCAAGGATATCAAGAAGGATGAGGTCTACTTCATACTGAACAGCATGAGGGGAAACTAATTACGGTTCAGCTTTTCAGGTTGATGGGTTCACACAACCTCGAAGAGGTTGAACTAGGTTAGCCCCACGTGAGGCGCAGCCGAAACGTGGGGTTGTGAATGGGGCAAATGATCTGAAAACCGGCCTCGAAGAGGGCGAACATGGTTTAAACACCCATCAGTTATAACCAGCTTCTCGACCATGTTCGCCCTCTTCGAGGCCGGATCTCAATGCAAATACACCAAATCGAAACCCCAGGTTACGTCGCTGCGCTCCTTACCTGGGGCTACTCATGTACAACCTCTTCGAGGTTGGCTGCAGTATCAACCCGAAAACCGAAGAGCCCTAATTACTTGGTAATCTCTTCCAACCCTTGCACCAGTGAGTCACCCCTTGATACATAGAATTTTACGCGGACGACGTGCCCAACATCCGTACTGCCGCTACGCTTCATGTGGCGAGCCTTGCTATAGACGAGGGTGTCGCGCTGCGAAGGATAGCTGATGAGTTGTATCTTCTTCTCCGTGCTTCCTGCACCAATATAGAAGATGCCGATACTGTCTTTTGCATTTCTCAGTCGTGCTCTCTCTGCCCGTTGCTTGCGATGGAGCGCTGCTGTGTCGACAGGGGCAAAGACAGAAGCAGCCACGGTGTCGCCCGGGTCTTGCTTCGGTGCCATCTTACAGGAGGTGAGCAATGAGACTCCGGCACCCATCATTATCAGTAATAATAAGAGTAACTTTCTCATATAATAGTCAATTGTTAGCTTCCGGACTTGCAACCTTTGCCAGTCCACCTTCACCTGTTTCCTTATAGAGCGAGGGGAGGTCGTGTCCGGTCTGTTTCATCACTTCCACTACACGGTCGAAGCTCACGCGGTGCTTGCCGTCGGAGAAAGAGGCGTAGAGGTTACAGTCGAGGGCGCGTGTTGCAGCGAAGGCATTGCGCTCGATGCACGGGATCTGAACGAGACCACATACCGGATCACACGTCATGCCGAGGTGATGTTCCAAGCCCATCTCTGCTGCATATTCGATCTGCGAGGGTGAACCGCCGAAGAGCTGACAGGCAGCTGCTGAGGCCATGGCACAAGCCACACCGACCTCACCCTGGCAGCCTACGTCAGCACCCGAGATAGAAGCGTTCTCTTTCACGATGTTACCGATGAGTCCTGCCGTAGCGAGAGCATGGAGCATCTTCTCATCGGAGAAGCCGTGACCTTTGGCGAGATGATAGAGCACGGCCGGCATGACACCACAGCTGCCACAGGTCGGTGCCGTGACAATGGTCCCACCCGAGGCATTCTCCTCACTCACAGCGAGGGCATAGGCGTAGACCAGTCCACGTGTCTGAAGGTTTGGCTTATAGCCTTTTGCTTTTACGAAGTAGGTCGGTGCCTTACGTTGGAGGTTCAGAGGACCAGGAAGGCGTCCCTCATGATTGACGCCGCGCTCCACGCTCTCCTGCATGGCATGCCACACCGTGAGCAGATAGTCCCAGATGTCGGGTTGCTCACAACGCTTCACATATTCCCAGTAGGCACAGCCGTGGTCTTCGCACCAGTTCTTAATATCGGCGAGGTAATGGAGGTCATAGACCTCGGGACTTGCCGGAAGCAAACCCGTGGGGTGGTCGCCTTCGGAGAGCGCGCCGCCACCGACCGAGTAGACCACCCAGTCGTTGATCTTCAGTCCATTGGGATGGAAAGGAAGAAAGACATCCGGCTTCCATTCAATCTCGACGTGTCCTGCACGCCCTAACACTTCCTCAATGGCTACATCCGTCATGTGGCCTCTGCCTGTGGCAGCAAGACTGCCGTAGAGCGTCACGTGAAAGTCAGTGACGGCAGGATGTGCGTTCAGATATATCTGTGCCGCCTTCTGCGGGCCCATGGTATGGCTCGACGACGGTCCTTTACCTATGCGGTATATTTCTCTCAATGATTTCATACCGCAAAGTTAAGAATTTATTTTTGCATGAGATATACCTTTGAAGTTTTTTCGGACTGTATGGTTGGAAATTGCTCTTTTATAATGGGTATAACAGCCTCGAAGAGGCTGACTGCACGAAGTGCGTAATGCATTAATGGGTTTTATCATACGCAAACATAGCGCGCCTGACGGCACATTCAGCCTCTTCGAGGCTGGCATTCAGGTAATCCGTATGCGGTCTAAACACCCCAGACTGCAGTCGCTATCGCTCCTTTAGTCTGGGGTTATTAAAGATTGTGCCTCTCCGAGGCACTCTCACCCAAAAGTAGAAGGAGCTATTTTAACCGTACAGTTCGAACCTTTTTATTTCAGTTGAGCCACGACATATTCCGATTGTGTGCCTATACGGAACTTGGCGCCCCAGATACCTAAGCCGGAGCTGACATAATAGCGGGTATTGCCTTTCCGGTAAGGACCGACGGCATCTTCATAGACGGCGCGCGTGATCCAGCTGATGGGCCATACTTGGCCGTAATGAGTGTGCCCGGCAAACTCGAAGTCGACTCCGTTCTGCTCGGCTTCTTCAAGATGGTAAGGCTGATGATCCATCTCAATGATATACTTGCTGCGGTCCACGTTCTGCATGATGTCTTTCAATGACTTGCGATAAGGATTCGTGCGGTCGTCGCGCCCCACGATAGCGATGTCACCGAAATAAGCGATGCTGTCGCGTAGAACCTTGATACCTGCCTGCCGGCAGAAAGCGAGGTCAGCCTGTGTACCTGTATAATAATCGTGGTTGCCTAAGATGGCATAGACGGGGACCGGCAGTTGCTTGAATTCTTCAGCTGAATGCTCCTCGTTCACGGGGCGGATGGAGCCGTCGACGAGGTCTCCCGCAATGAGGATGGCATCGGGCTTGTCACGCATGATCTGCTGTAGCCAGCGATGGAGGTCGCTGCGGCGGTTGTGATAACCGAGGTGGATGTCGCTGATCAACACAAGCTTAACATCTTTTTTGACCTTCCCTTGTGTGTTCAGCGTCATTTCCACGCGCACCTTGTGGTTGAAATGAGCGTAAGCATAAGTGAAAAGAGCCGTGAGGAAGACGAATACCGACAGGCTCCCGATGACACTTTCTCTCAAGAAGTGACGAGGGATAAGATGTGTGGCAAGCCCCAAGTCGAGCACGCCAAAGAGCATCGCCATGTAAAGCAGGATGATGAGCCACGAGTTGCCGACCTCATAGAGCGCCGTTGCCAGGCTCATCGGCAGATGATTGCCAAGGCCTCCTAAGCTTAAAAAGAAAGCTACGAAAGCAAGGGTCATCGCTGCTACCACCGCGATTCTTAATGGGAGAATAGCGGGTAGAAGTTGCCATACCCTCAGCGAGACATAATATTGTCCGGCAATGGGTAGAAGAAGAAAGATGAAAGGCCAGATATATCGCATGTTATTTTGTTCTGTATTCTTTTGGTGTCATGCCTGTGAGCTTCTTGAAGAAGCGCGTGAAATGCTGAGGATATTGGAATCCGAGGTCGTCAGCGATCTGTGTGATGCTGCGGCTCTCATCCATGAGCATCTGCTTGCCGAGCGAGAGCACGTGCTGCTGAATGAAGAGCTGTGCGCTCATGCCCGTCTCCTTCCTCACAAGGTCACCAAAATAGCCCGGAGAGAGGCATGCCTTGTCAGCGAACCACGCCACTGAAGGGAGGCCCTCGGTACGTGCTTTCTTGTCTGCAAAATAATCCTTGATGTTTCGCTCAAAGTCGGCGAGAATGTCCGAGTTGACCTTGTGGCGTGTGATGAACTGCCGGTCGTAGAATCGCTGACAGTAGTCGAGGATAAGCTTGATGCGGTCGGTGAGGATCGTCTGTGAGTGCTTATCCACAGGCAGTTCGAGCTCCATGCGGATGGAGTGGAGCGTGTCGATAATCATCTGTCGCTCCCGCTCTGAAAGATGCAGACTCTCGAAGGAGTCGTAATCGAAGAAATGGTAGTCGCTGATAGCTTTTCCCAACGGCGTGCCATACATCAGGTCTGGATGAAAGAGCAGACCCAAGGTGTGACTGGGATGTGCCATCTGCTCATCGGTCATGTCGATCTGTACTACCTGGCCAGGTGCGAAGCTCACGATAGTACCGTCCTGATAGTCGTATTCGCGGCGGCCGTAGTGCAGCGTGCACTGCTTGCCATCCTTAAGCCACAGTGCATAGACGCCATAGCGAAGCTTGATGTGGTTGACCCATTTCTTGGCTTCCGTCATATCGACCACGGAGACATAGGGATGCAGCGTGGTGAAGCCGTAGCACTTGTTATATTGATCGATGGAGTCGATGCTGATAATCTCTTCTGACATATATCTTATTCTTCCTGTTTATATTGACTGTTGCAAAGTTAAGAATATATGTTGAATAACGAACTACCTTATCAACGGAGTTTTTTACCATTAATGCTTATTACGACACAAATGCGGCGGAAACGTGATGGCATTAAAGCAAAAAGGGAACGAACTTTAGGCTCGTTCCCTTTTAAAATATGATTTGCAGAAAGTCTTATTTGAGTGCAGCGAGAGCCGATGCATAATCGGGCTCATTCTCGATCTTCTCTACAAGCTGTGTGTAGATAACCTTGCCCTGTTCGTCAACAACGACGACGGCGCGAGCCTGCAGTCCACGCATTGGGCCATCGACGATCTGTGTGCCATAAGCCTTGCCGAACTCCGGTGAACGGAACAGCGATACAGGAACGACATTCTTCAGACCCTCGGTGGTGCAGAAGCGACCTTGTGCGAAAGGAAGATCCTCGGAGATGCAGAGCACGACGGTGTTGTCGAGCTTCGAAGCATCAGCGTTGAAGTGGCGCACGGAAGCAGCGCAGGTTGCGGTGTCGAGACTCGGGAAGATATTCAGTACGACGCGCTTGCCGCGGAGGTCACTCAGTTTCAGACTTGTCAGGTCACCTTTCGTTGCTTCGAAATCAGGTGCTATGCTCTCTTTTGCGGGCAGGTTGCCGATGGTGTTCATCGCAGTGCCCATTAAACTTACTTGTGCCATAATGCTTGTCTTATATTATTAATAATGTGTTATTGTTAACGCATCGTGGGTTGCAGTCACTATGTGACTGCCTACACAACACATGCTTACTTGTCACTTGCAAAAATACAAAACAAAAACGAGACGCGTGTATCATTGTCTCGTTTTTAGTCTAATAACACCTTCTTTAATATTTGTTATTATTACAATCTTGTATTTACTCGCATTTGTCGTCACGTGTCAGCCAATTGTTCGTCACGTGTCAGCCAATTGTTCGTCACGTGTCAGCCAATTGTTCGTCACGTGTCAGCCAATTGTTCGTCACGTGTCAGCCAATTGTTCGACACGTGTCAGCCAATTGTTTCTCGAACGCTGAATAATATGGCCCCACCCATATCCTTTCCCCACCCAGGGGAGATAGAGATTACCTTGCTAAACTATTGGTGCGGTCAAGGACCCCTTGAAGCATATCTCTCCCTCCTCTGGATGGGGGAGGGGTAGGGGTGGGGCCAGCAGGGGGGTAAGGGTGGGGCCAGCAGGGGGTAGGGGTGGGGCCGTTAGGATCGTCAGGGCTCTTACAGCTCTACCGGCTCATACTTCAGTCCCCACACATCAGCGACAGCCTTGAAGGTCACCTTGCCGTTGACGATGTTAAGGCCGCGGTAGAGTGCCTCGTCGTCCTTGCAAGCCTGGCGCCAGCCTTTGTCGGCGAGAGCCACGGCATAGCGGAGCGTGGCGTTCGTGAGTGCCATCGTAGAGGTATAAGGCACGGCACCGGGGATGTTGGCGACACAATAATGGAGGATGCCGTCGACCTCATAGACCGGGTCGGTATGCGTCGTGGGGTGGGAGGTCTCGAAGCAGCCGCCCTGGTCGATGGCGACATCCACGAGCACCGTACCTTTCTCCATGAGTTTCAGCATGTCGCGCGTGATGAGGTGCGGCGTCTTGTCGCCCGGCACGAGGACGGAGCCGATGACGATATCCACATCCGGCAGTTCCTTTCGGATGTTGTGCTCAGAGGAGTAGAGGGCATGGACGTTAGCCGGCAGTTCCATCTCCAACTGGCGCAGACGGGGCAGGGAGATATCCGTGATCGTCACATCGGCGCCCATGCCGGCAGCCATTCGTGCAGCAGCTTCACCGACTGTACCGCCACCGAGGACGAGGACCTTCGTCGGTTTCACGCCCGGCACGCCACTGATGAGCTTACCTTTGCCGCCTTTCGTCTTCTGGAGATAGAAAGCGCCGTTGAGGGCTGCCATGCGGCCGGCAACCTCACTCATCGGGATAAGCAGTGGCAGGGAGTGGTCAGCTTTCTGCACTGTCTCATAAGCCAGGCAGACAGCGCCGCTCTTGATCATGGCGTCGGTAAGCGGTTTATCGCATGCAAAATGGAAATAAGTGAACACCAGCTGGTCCTTCTTGATGAGTGGATACTCAGCAGCGATGGGCTCCTTGACCTTTACGATCATATCGGCCTGCGCATACACATCTTTAATGTCAGGCAGGATCTCGGCACCTACAGCTTTGTACTCCTCGTCACTGAAACCACTGTTCTCGCCAGCTGTATGCTGTACGTAAACAGTGTGACCATGTTTCTTCAACTCTGCAACGCCCGCAGGGGTCATGCCTACGCGGTTCTCGTTGTTCTTCAATTCTTTAGGTATTCCAATCTTCATAGTGCAATAAGTTTAAGTAAAACGATTATTGAGATTAGCTTTCCGGTTGTAAAATTAGGGAAAAAATGGATAGGGTGTATACCGAAAAAAGAAAGTTTAACAAAATTGGTGGCCCTGACGGCCCCACCCTTAATCCTGACGGCCCCACCCTTAATCCTGACGGCCCCACCCTTAGTCCCTCCCCTGGATGGGGGAGGGACTAAGGGTGGGGCCAAAACTTTCATACCGAAATATTTGGAGCGTATTACTTTATTTTATAACTTTGCAATTGAAACCTAAAAATACGAAGCGTATGACAATTCATGTAGGATTTTACGATGCGAAGAGCTATGATCGTAACGTGTTCAATGAGGCGAACAAAGACTTCGGCATAGAGATTCATTATTTCGGAGACCGGCTGAATGAAGAATCAGTGCGTCTTTCGAAAGGAATGGATGTCATCTGCATCTTTGTTGATGACACCTGTGACAGTAGGGTGATGGAGAAACTGCATGACAATGGCGTGAAACTCATTGCTTTACGCTGTGCAGGCTTTAATAATGTCGACCTCCAGGCGGCCGAAGAATACCATATCCCCGTGGTGCGTGTCCCTGCCTATTCGCCGCATGCTGTGGCTGAATATGCGGTGACGCTGATGCTCTGCCTAAACCGGAAGGTGTACCGCTCAACGAACCGCACAAGAGAGTGGAACTTCAAGCTCGACGGCTTGATGGGCTTTGATATGTACGGCAAGACGGTGGGCATCGTCGGCTTGGGACGTATCGCACGCTGTGTGGCGCAGATTCTTCATGGTTTCGGAATGAAACTACTCTCTTATGATCCTTATGCAGACAAGGAGTTTGCGAAGAAGTACGATGTCGAGCTTGTGAACCTCGATGAACTCTATAGGCGTAGCGACATCATCACGCTGCATGTGCCGCTGACCTCACAGACGCGGTATATGATCAACAGTGTGAGTATCGACAAGATGAAGCCGGGCGTGATGATCATCAACACCGGTCGCGGTAAGCTTATCTCCTCCGGGGCGTTGATTGAAGGACTGCGGTCGCGGAAGATCAGTTGCGCAGGTCTCGACGTCTATGAGGATGAGCAGAAATATTTCTATGAGGATCTCAGTGACTCGATAATCAGCGACGACAAGCTGTCTATCCTGTTGACGATGCCGAACGTTATTGTGACATCTCATCAGGCTTTCTTCACGCGTGAGGCTCTGTCGAATATCGCACAAACGACGCTTCAGAACATCCGAGACTTTGAAGAGGGGAAGGAGCTCATTAATAAAGTGAAAGATTGACGACCTGACGGCCCCACCCTTAGTCCCTGACGGCCCCACCCTTAGTCCCTCCCCCATCCAGGGGAGGGAGAGATTACCCTGCTACTAAGCCCCACCCCTACCCCTCCCCCATCCAGGGGAGGGAGAGATTACCCTGTTAAACCATTGGTGCGGTCAAGGACCCCTTGAAGCATATCTCTCCCTCCCCTGGATGAGGGAGGGGTAGGGGTGGGGCCGTCAGGGCCGTTTGGGCTTTTAACAACATTGTAACATCGCTGTAAAGATAATGAAATAATGGTGTCGTAATTTTGCACCAAAAAGGAACAGATATACAGCCCTTTATGGAAAATAAATCAACATCATTCATCAAATCAGGTGTTACTTTCCTCTTTTTGCTTATTGCTGCTACCTCATCGGGGCAGGAGTTCTTGAAGAGTATGAAGATCGGCGGAACGCTCCGTGGTAAGTACGAATATCAGACACAAGATAAGGAAGGTCGCTTCGAGGTTCGCAATGCGCGTGTGAACGTCAGTGGCGACCTTAACCCGACGGTCTCCTATAAGGCAGAGATTGATCTTTGTGATGAAGGCCAGATTAAGATGCTTGATGCTTATGCGAAGTTCAAGCCGTGGAAATCTTTTGCTTTCACTATTGGTCAGATGCGTGTGCCGTTCACTATTGATGCGCACCGCTCCCCTGATCAACAGTATTTTGCCAACCGCTCATTCATTGCCAAGCAGGTAGGTAACGTGCGCGATGTCGGTGCACGTCTCGGCTACACCTTCGATGCTGGCTTCCCGATCATCGTTGAGGCTGGCCTGTATAATGGCTCGGGTCTGACGAATCAGAAGGACTACTGGACGAACAGCGCCAACTTCTCTGCCAAGGCACAGTTCCTTCTGCCGATGGGTCTGACGATTGAGATGAGTGCACAGAAGGTCAAGCCTGCTGATGTCAATGTGATGATGTACGATGGTGGCCTGTCTTATAAGAAAGGTGGATTCATTGCTGAGGCCGAGTATCTCTACAAGCACTATGGTAAGGACGCCTTCCACCCCGTACATGCTTTCGACGGGTTTGTGTCGTATGACATTCCTGTAAGGAAGAGTATTATTAAAAAGGTGTCGCCTCTGGCCCGTTACGATTACATGAGTGATCACAGTGACGGCAAGCGCTACCTGGACGGCAAGCAGAATGATGAAGGCACGCTCATCGTCAACGACTACAAGCGCAGTCGTATTACCGGTGGTGTGACGATCAGTCTTGACAAACCGTTCGTCAGCGATATCCGCATCAACTACGAGAAGTATTTCTATGGACACGATGGTATCCCCAAGGTGTCGGAGAAGGATAAGATCGTGGTGGAGTTCATGACACATTTCTAATCGTAACAAAAGTTTAATAGTATTGTTACACGACTGTAACAACTCTGTAATATGATCTTATTACCTTTGCAATTGATAAGCAAAAGGATAATATCACATGAAAGAAAGTAAGAAGGCTATCTTGAAGTCTTTGATGAAAGATGGCAAGAAAGGCAGTCGTTTTGACCTGCAAGTATTAAGTCTCGCACTGCAGAAGATTGACAGCGATGACTTCGATTTTGATGGTGAGGCTGTCTATACGGACGACCATAAACTGTTGGTTTACTGTCTGTCTACGAAGGATAACATCACCATTCCGGAAGGTGTGGAGGTCATTGGTGAGATGGCTTTCCGCCGGAAGAAGGCGCTCAAGAATGTCATTATCCCCTCAACGGTAAAGACCATTGAGCAAGATGCTTTCTACGACTGTGACAGTTTGGACAACGTCTTCATTCCTGCTACAGTTGAGAATGTCAAAGGTTATGCCTTTGCCGATTGCGATGCGTTGAAGACCGTTACCTTTGGTGGCGTGCCCAAGCATCTGAGCAACCATGCTTTTGAGGAGTGTGATGACCTGCACACGATCTATATTCCTGAAAAATCGGAGAAGAAATTCCATAAGGCCCTTCATTACAGCTCGTCTGAGGATGAGTACCTGTTGGTGGAGAAGAAAAATAAGTAAACCTACACATTTTATTATATATAATAACTATGGCCGCAGCAAAGTCGACATCTCTTGCATCAGTCTTTAAGAATAATTATATTGAGCGGGATGTGAGTTGGATGTTTTTCAACCACCGTATCCTGCAGGAAGCACAGAAAGAGACTGTGCCTTTGTTGGAAAGACTCTCTTTCTTGGGTATCTATAGTAACAACCTCGATGAGTTCTTCCGCGTGCGCGTGGCTTCTATCAGTCGCCTCCTCGACGAGCCTTCTATTGATAAGCACACCCACCACACGCTGAAGAAGACGCTCAAGACGATCAATAAGCTTAATGCGGAGTACAGCAAGGAATACACGGGTGCTGTCGACCACGTTGTGTTGCAGCTTCGTGAGCATGGTATCCGCCTTGTCAATGAGACACAGCTCAACGACGAGCAGAAAACTTATCTCAAGCAGTTCTATTATGATAGGCTCAATGGCTCTGTCAATCCTATCTGGCTCAGTGCCATTGACAATATAGCAGCCTTGGAGGATAGCCGCATTTACCTCGTCGTAGAGCGGAAAGAGAAGGATGACAAGGAAAAGACCAACTACGCCATTGTGAAGGTTCCAGACCGTCAGGTGGGGCGTTGGGTGAAGTTGCCGTCAAGCAATGGCTTCAACGATATCATCTATCTCGATGATGTTGTCCGTTATTGTCTGCCGCTTATCTTCCTCGGTATGAAGCCGGCTAACTATCGCGCTTATTCGTTTAAGTTCACGAAGGACGCCGAGATGGATATCGACAACGACCAGGACTATGGTACGATGGAGCGTATCAAGGCCGGTGTGGAGAGCCGTAAGAAAGGTGACGCTGTGCGTGTGCTCTACGACCGTGAGATGCCGCGCGATATCCAGAAGAAGATTCTCGAGCGCCTCGATATTGATGAGCTCGATACCTCCCTTGCCGGTGGCCGTTATCAGAACCACAAAGATCTGATGTCGTTCCCGAGCTGCGGTCATGACGAGTTGAAGTACCCTGCCTGGAAACACCTGATGAAGCCTGAGTTCCTTGCGCCGGAGAGTATCCTCGACAAGATCCGTGAGAAGGATCGTTTCATCCATGTACCTTATCATTCTTTCGACGGCTATATCCGTGTGCTGCAGGAAGCAGCCATGAAGCCGGAGGTGAAAGCCATCAAAACCACGCTCTATCGTTTGGCTAAAGACTCTAAGGTCGTCAAGGCCCTTATCAGTGCAGCACGCAATGGCAAGAAGGTGACGGCTGTGGTGGAGCTCCTTGCCCGTTTCGATGAGGAGAGTAACATCAAGTGGAGTAAGCGTATGCAGGATGAAGGAGTGAATGTCATCTTCGGTGTCGAAGGACTGAAGGTACACTCCAAACTGCTTTATATTGAGTCGAAGAAAGGAAACATCGCCTGCATCGGTACGGGTAACTTCCATGAGGGCAATGCCAAGGTCTATACCGATTATCTGATGATGACGGCTCGCGCTGGTATCGTCAAGGAGGTGGCAAAGGTGTTCGACTTCATCGAGAAACCTTATATCCATCCTGTCTTCCGCGAGCTGATGGTGTCGCCTAATGCTATGAAGAACCGCATCATCAATATGCTCAATACGGAGATTAAGAACGCCAAAGCCGGCAAGGAAGCATGGGTAAAGGTGAAGATCAACCACATCACCGACAAGGATGTCGTGAAGAAGCTCTATGAGGCTTCTCAGGCTGGTGTAAAGATAGATATCGTCATCCGTGGTAACTGCTCTTTGGTACCCGGTGTCGAAGGTGTGAGCGAGAATATCCATTGTGTCGGAATCATCGACCGTTATCTCGAGCATGCGCGTATTCTCATCTTCTGCAACGGCGGTAAGAATAAGTACTTCCTTGGTTCTGCCGACTGGATGCCACGTAACCTCGTCAGCCGTGTTGAGGTGTATACTTCCGTCTACGATTCTGACTTGCGTGCAGACTTACTGCGCACAGTCAACTATGGCTTGAAAGATAACCAGAACGGCCGCATCGTCGACGGCAAGGGCACCAATGCCTTCCCGGAGCTTGGTGAGGGTGAGGTTCCGTTCCGTTCCCAGGAGGCGCTGTATAACGCTTACCTGCAGGAAAACGCAGAAGCAGAGACGAAATAATAATTTTACAATGACAGAACTCAATATCGATAGTTTCAACCTTGCCGCCATTGATGTCGGTAGTAATGCTGCCCGCCTGCTTATCAAGCATGTGGACATTGACGTGGATGGCAATAGGTCACTCAATAAACTCTTGTTCCTCCGCATCCCTCTGCGTCTCGGTATGGATGTGTTCGGTGACGGCCGCATCTCTAAGGAGCGCAGCATGGAGTTCCTTTCTACGATGAAAGCTTACAAACAGCTGATGAAGGTCTATCATGTACGGAAATACCGTGCATGTGCCACCTCGGCTATGCGTGATGCGAAGAATGGCAAGGCGCTCATGAAGCGGATCAAGAACAAGGCACATGTTGACTTAGAGATTATCTCTGGTGATGAGGAGTCGGGCATCATTTACGACAACCATCTTGCCAACCTCCCGTCGCAGGGCTCGTTCCTCTATGTCGATGTCGGTGGTGGCTCCACGGAGATCAGTTTCATCAACAATGGTCAGCGCGTCTTCGGGCAGTCATTCAATGTCGGAACCATCCGTCTGCTGAAAGGAAAGGTGAAGAGTAAAGACCTGATGGCCCTCAAGACCGAGGTGACGAAGGTCACGACTGGTTACGACAATATCAAGATTATCGGTTCGGGTGGTAACATCAATAAACTCTTCCGCTTGGCAAACAAGAAAAAGAAGATGGAGGCGCTGCCTGTCGATGTGCTCAAGAAACTCTACGACAATCTGAGCAAGATGAGCGTGGAGGAGCGTATGGCTGCTTACGAACTTAAGCCTGACCGTGCTGATGTCATCGTGCCGGCTGCCGAGATCTTCCTTCATGTGGCGGCAAGCAGTAAGGCCAAGGAGATCATCGTGCCGAACATTGGTCTTGCCGATGGTATCATCAATGACCTGCTGCTGAAAAGCTGAAATAGTTTCTTTTGTCTCATAAAAGCGTGCCTCGGAGAGGCACACTTATCCATAACCCCAGACTAAGGGAGCGAAGCGACCGCAGTCTGGGGATTTTAGGTCATGCGCAGGCTCCCTGAATTCCAGCCTCGGAGAGGCTGAATGCGCCTTGGCGCGCTATGTTGGCTTATGCTCCGACCCATTAAGCATTACGCACTATCGTGCAGTCTGCCTCTCCGAGGCAGAAAATCAATCAAATAAGCCCTCATAATACACCCCAGTCTGCGTCGCTACGCTCCTTAGACTGGGGTTATGAATAATTCAGCCTCTCCGAGTATTGATATAAAGTTTTTTATAAACCTGCCAATATAACAAAATTCGGATGTGCGTGAATCTAATTACCTTTTCCTTCGTTTT
>CADBAG010000042.1 GCA_902792635.1 uncultured Prevotellaceae bacterium
TTTTGTAACTGACAAATCTTTAGCAAAGGTTTTGAAGTTACCGCATTAATTTGTTCTATTGACTGCTTTGGAAATAGCTTACATCCCTACTCGGAGAGGGCATTCCCGTCGCCTGGGGCAAACCTTATTTGCTCTCTTGGGAAACCGTAATCATAAAAAAATTAAAATCAGACGCGGTTCAATGCATTTTTCGTACCTTTGTGGGCACGGAAACTGTACCTTTGTGGGCACGGAATATATTGACAAGAATATATCATTTATAACAATACTTATTAATTACTTAGTACAATGACAATCGATGAGTTTAACTTTGCCGGTAAGAAGGCAATTGTTCGCGTAGATTTCAATGTGCCATTGGATGAGAATGGCAACGTGACAGACGACACCCGTATCCGCGGTGCTCTGCCTACTCTGAAGAAGATTCTTGCTGACGGTGGCGCTCTGATCATGATGAGCCACATGGGCAAGCCTAAGGGCAAGGTCAATGCTAAGCTGAGCCTGAAGCAGATCGTTCCTAACGTGAGCAAGGCCTTAGGCGTCGACGTGAAGTTCGCTCCCGACTGTGGCAAGGCTGATGCCGAGGCTGCTGCCCTGAAGCCCGGAGAGGCACTGCTGCTCGAGAACCTCCGTTTCTATCCCGAGGAGGAGGGCAAGCCCGTTGGCGTTGAGAAGGGTACACCTGAGTACGACGCTGCCAAGGCTGAGATGAAGGACCGCCAGAAGGAGTTCGCCAAGAAGCTCGCTTCTTACGCTGAGGTCTATGTCAACGACGCTTTCGGTACCGCTCACCGCAAGCACGCTTCTACAGCTGTCATCGCTGACTATTTCGACAAGGATCACAAGATGCTCGGCTACCTCATGGAGAAAGAGGTGAAGGCTATCGACAATGTGCTGAAGAACGCTCAGCATCCTTTCACCGCTATCATCGGCGGCTCAAAGGTCAGCTCTAAGCTCGGTGTCATCAAGAACCTCCTCGACAAGGTCGACAACCTCATCATCGGTGGTGGAATGGGTTACACCTTCATCAAGGCTCAGGGTGGTCATATCGGCGACTCTCTGCACGAGGATGACCTCATGCCAGAGGCTCTGAACGTCATCAAGACTGCCAAAGAGAAGGGTGTAAACCTCTCTCTCTCTGTTGCTACCGTCTGCGGCCAGGAGTTCAAGAACGACACTCCGCGTAAGGTATTCCCCATTGACCAGATTCCTGACGGCTGGGAGGGCATGGACGCTTCCGAGGAGAGCCTGGACAACTGGAAGAAGATCATTCTCTCTTCCAAGACAATCCTGTGGAACGGTCCTGTAGGCGTGTTCGAGCTTGAGAACTTCTCTCACGGTACTGGCGAGATCGCTAAGGCTGTGGCAGAGGCTACACAGAAGAACGGCGCTTACTCACTCGTTGGCGGTGGTGACTCTGTCGCTGCTATCAACAAGTTCGGTCTGGCCGACAAGGTAAGCTATGTTTCTACGGGTGGTGGTGCTATGCTCGAGGCTATCGAGGGCAAGGTGCTCCCCGGTGTGGCTGCTATCAAAGGTTAATCTTGAAAAATAAGATAATCATCCTTTTAATCTCATTGCTCTGTGCCACTGCAAAGGCACAGCGCAGTGAGATTTTTGTTTCTAACGTCGCCTCCCTCCAGGTCATCCCTAACAACAACTGGATGGAGCCGTTGCCCGTCATCGACCTCACATCGGCCGACGACAATATCGTTATTGCTTTCGACGAACTCTCCCACGACTATCATCGCTACACCTACACCGTCCAGCATTGTGAGGCTGACTGGACACCGTCGGAGGAACTCTTGGAGAGCGACTATGTCGATGGCTTTGCTTCGGGCAACACCATCGACGACTACGCACAATCTATCAACACAAACACACTCTACACCCATTATCGACTGACACTGCCCAACGACCGGTGCCGACTGAAACTCAGTGGCAACTACACGGTGACGGTCTATGACGAGGATAACGACAACACGCCTGTGCTCAAGGCTTGTTTCATGGTGACGGAACAGTCGATGAAGAGCACGATGACGCAGACGACAAACACGGACATCGACATCAATGACAGTCACCAGCAACTGAGCATCAGTCTCAACTTCGGCGCTAACCGCGTCACCTCACCCGCCACGCAGATCAAGACCGTTGTGCTGCAGAACGGACGGTGGGACAACTGTGTCAACAACCCCAAGCCACAGTATATCAGGGCCGACGGCATGACATGGGACCATAACCGCGAACTTATCTTCCCCGGTGGAAACGAGTATCATAAGTTTGAGACCCTCGACCCCACGCACACCACCATGGGCCTGCAGCGGGTAGGCTGGGACGGCAAACAGTATCATGCATGGATCTTCACCGACGAGCCACGTCCCCACTACCTCTACGATGAGGATGCCGACGGCGCTTTCTGCATCCGCAACTCCGACAACGTGAATGTCGATACAGAGTGTGAGTATATCCAGACGCATTTCACGCTCAAGGCGCCGCGACAGAACGGCAAGGTCTACCTCAATGGTGCCTGGACCTATGACCGCTTCGACCATCGGGTTGAGATGACCTGGAACGAAAACGACGGCCTCTATGAAGCCGTCGTACCTTTAAAGCAAGGGTATTACAATTATCAGTATCTTCTTATGCATCAGGATGGTACGGTTTCTCCCCTACCCTCCGACGGCAGTTTCTTCCAGACAGAGAATAGTTACCAGCTCCTCGTATATTTCCGCGGGCAGGGAGAGAGGACGGACAGGTTGGTGGGGTACGGGAAACAATGATGTCCTGACGGCCCCACCCTTAGTCCAACTGCTGGCCCTACCCTTTATCCCTCTCCCATCCAGGGGAGGGATTGATATGCTTCAAGGGGTCAAAGAGCGGGGTATGTTAATAATCAGGAGTTTAAAAACGGTGGTTTGCTTGTCTCAGTAATCAGCCCTCCCCCTGGATGGGGAGAGGGAGGGGAGAGGGCCTTGAGTTTACCCAATCCTCTCCCCTACCTTGATGATCTCCAGATAAGCGGTGCCGTCTTCGAGCTTGTCGAGGGAGCCGGAGAGGTACGCTATCTTGTCGTCGTTCGTCACATAACCCTTCTGACGGAGCATGCGGATGGCAGCATTGAAGATGTCATCGTGCGACGCCTCCTCCTTCTGACGCACGGCAATGACACCATACGAGAGGTTGAGCCAGCGCTGCAGCTTGTCGTTGTAGCAGATGGCAAGGATAGGCTTCGGACCACGGTAGGAAGCCAGACAGCGGGCCGTATAGCCCGAACGCGAGGCCGTGATGATACCCTCGACACCCAACAGACGCGTTGACTCGATGGCGGCATGAGAGAGGAACTCACGCTGCGTGCAGTGGTCGTTGAGCGGCACATTATAGATCGGGTCGAAATGCTGGCGGTCGCTCTCGGCCTGCTCAGCCACACGCGCCATGGTCTGCACGGCCTCCAAAGGATACTTGCCCGAGGCTGTCTCACCACTGAGCATCAAAGCATCGGTGTTGCTGTAGATGGCGTTGGCGATATCCGTCACCTCAGCACGCGTAGGACGCGGGTTGTTGATCATCGTGTGCAACATCTGCGTGGCGACGATGACGGGCTTGTGGTGCTCCACACACTTACGGATGATCATGCGCTGGATGCCCGGGATCTTCTCCACCGGTACCTCGATGCCAAGGTCGCCGCGCGCTACCATGATGCCGTAGCTCGCCTTGATGATCTCATCAATATTGTCGACACCCTCCTGGTTCTCAATCTTCGAGATGATCTTGATGTCAGAGTGGTGCTCATCGAGAATTTTCTGCACCTCATGCACATCGTCGGCAGAGCGCACGAAACTGTGGGCGATGAAGTCGATGTCCTCGTCGATGGCAAGGTGGATATTACGCTTGTCCTTCTCCGTCAGTGCCGGCAGGTCGATATGCTCACCGGGCACGTTGACACTCTTGTGGGCGCCGAGCACACCGTCGTTCATCACCTCGACATAGACAGCTGGGCCTTCGATACCGGTGACCTTCATGTCGATGGCTCCGTCGTCGAAGAGAATATTGTCACCTACCTTCACATCCTTCGCAAAGTCGGGGTAAGAGACGTTGATGATGTCGTGGGTCGTGTCCATCACGGGACGGCCGAAGATCTTCACGGCATCACCCGTTTTGTATTCGATAGGCTCCTTGACGTCCGTCGTGCGAACCTCCGGGCCTTTGGTATCAATGAGGATACCGATATGTGGTGACACGGCACGTGTGTTCTTGATGATCGTGCGTATTCCATCAGGTGTAGCGTGCGCCGTGTTCATTCTCACGACATTCATTCCGGCATTGAAAAGGCCACGGATGAAGTCGGTATCACAGCGGCGGTCGCTGATAGAGCATACTATTTTTGTCTGTTTCATGAAACTATCCCAAATATAATAAATCTACGGCAAAGATAATGTATTTTTCCCGTTCATGCAAATGTTTTAAGAGAAAAAAGGCCTCTACGGTAACCTGCTCAACTTGACCCGCCAATACCCGCTTGTCAGCGCCACGGGGATGTGGAACGTGTCGACGGGCACGGCACGCGGACTACGCCCGATGCTGTCCATGGCAATGAAATCACGGACGATGACCGTTGCTAACTTCGTCGTATCGTCAACACTACTGATGCCGTCCACCTTGACGTCAGCCGCATAGCGCTTGGCACGCAGGGAGTCGACATCCTCCTGGTTAACCTGTGCGGCGGCAAAGCGCAGCCACCGCGTGCTCTGTGGCGTCACGAACGGCATGGCATCCGCAAACCGCCAGTTGAAATAAGCCACGGAGAAAGAGTCGACTGCCTCCCGCGCATCGTTCTCACCGTGCTGGAAACAGCCGGTCAAGAGCATTGTTGCAAATATGACGAAAAGGAATCTACGCATAGTATAAAAATTCGATTTTAAATTTTGGATATTCCCAGGTGGACTATCCATAGTTAACGACTCAACCAGCACCTCGGAGAGGTGCCACTCGGTTAGCCCCAGGTAAGGAGCGCAGCGACGCAACCTGGGGCTAACCATGTTTGCCCTCTCCGAGGGCATTCCCGTCGTTTGGGGATAACCATGTTCAACCTCTTCGAGGTTGTTCACAAAAAAAGGCTGCCATAGAAAGTCCATGGCAGCCTCTTCATTATCATTGGAAATTATTATTTACCTTTTTCCATGTCAGCCTTCAGCTTAGCGAGCACATCGAGGTCGCCGAGAGAAGTACCAGCCTGCACGTTGTTGATGACCGGAGTGTCATTCTGCTTGCGGTTACCACCGTTGTTGTGACGGCGTGGACGCGGCTCATCAGCACCCTCCTCGAAGGTACGGCTGTGAGAGAGGATGATACGGTGAGAATCCTTGTTGAACTCAATCACCTTGAACGGCAGCTCCTCACCGAGCTTAGCCTGTGAACCATCCTGCTTGGTCAGATGCTTAGGAGTAGCGAAGCCCTCGCCGCCCTCGTCGAGCGTTACGACAGCACCCTTGTCCATCATCTCAGTGATCTTACCGTTGTGGATAGTACCCGGCTCGTATGTAGCCTCATACTTGTCCCAAGGATTCTCCTCAAGCTGCTTGTGGCCGAGGCTCAGACGACGGTTCTCCTTGTCGATCTCTAAGACGACGACGTCTATGTCGGAACCGATGGTAGTGAACTCAGAAGGATGCTTAACCTTCTTTGTCCAAGACAGGTCAGAGATATGGATCAGACCGTCAACACCCTCTTCGAGTTCGCAGAAGATACCGAAGTTGGTGAAGTTGCGGACCTTAGCGGTGTGCTTAGAACCAACAGGATACTTGGTCTCGATGTTCTCCCAAGGATCTTCCTTGAGCTGCTTCAGACCGAGGCTCATCTTGCGCTCCTGACGGTCGAGAGAGAGGATCACGGCCTCTACCTCGTCGCCCACGTGCAGGAACTCCTGAGCGGAACGGAGGTGCTGGCTCCAAGACATCTCGGAGACATGGATCAGACCCTCAACACCGGGCTGGATCTCAACGAAAGCACCATAGTCGGCGATGACGACGACCTTACCCTTCACGTGGTCACCCACCTTGAGGTTCGGATCGAGGCTGTCCCAAGGATGCGGAGTGAGCTGCTTGACGCCGAGGGCGATACGCTTCTTCTCCTCATCGAAGTCGAGGATAACGACATTGATCTTCTGGTCGAGGGTGACAACCTCGTGAGGATCGCTTACGCGGCCCCAAGAGAGGTCTGTGATATGCACCAGTCCGTCCACACCACCGAGGTCGACGAACACACCGTAAGAAGTGATGTTCTTGACAGTGCCCTCGAGCACCTGACCCTTCTCCAGGTGAGAGATAATTTCTTTCTTCTGTGCCTCCAGCTCGGCCTCGATGAGAGCCTTGTGAGAGACAACAACGTTGCGGAACTCCTGGTTGATCTTGACAACCTTGAACTCCATGGTCTTGCCTACGAACACATCGTAGTCGCGTATAGGATGGACATCAATCTGCGAACCGGGCAGGAAGGCCTCGATGCCGAGCACGTCAACGATCATACCACCCTTCGTGCGGCACTTGATGTAGCCCTGGAGCACCTCATCGTTCTCCATAGCCTCGTTGATCTTCTCCCAGCTCTTAGCCAGGCGAGCCTTCTTGTGAGAGAGAACGAGCTGACCGTGCTTGTCCTCCTGGTCCTCAACGTAAACCTCGACCTTGTCGCCGAGCTTCAGGTCAGGGTTGTAACGGAACTCAGAAGCGGGGATGATACCGTCACTCTTGTAGCCGATGTTGACTACTACTTCCTTCTTGTCGATAGAGATCACAGTGCCTTCAACAACCTCGTGGTCCTGAATCTTGCTCATGGTACCCTCGTAGGCCTTGGCCTGCTCTTCCTTGCTCACGCTGGAGCTTGTGCCATTCTCGAACTCATCCCAGTTGAAGTCGTCCAATGGCTTTACGTTCTTGATGTCGTTTAAATCTGACATAAATTAAATAATGTTGTTTGTAAATTAATAAAGTGAGACTTTATGTGAATTATTCGGGCACGCATGGTTTATCCTCTGCCTGCCTTCGCTAAATCGGGCGCAAAGGTACAACAATTTATGGGGAGAAATAAAGGATGGAAGGAAGAATTAGGAAAGTTTAACAGAAGAGCAAGGAAAGCCCCCCAAGTCCCCCCGAAGGGGGGAATGTTGATATGCAAAAGAGCCATACCCCACAGTCTGATAGTACAGGGTACAGCTCTTTAGATAGCTCTTATAAGTAATCAACATCCCTCCCTTTAGGGAGGGCTTGGGTAGGCCCGAACTCCTTCCTACTTGAAGTAGTACAGGAACTGTGCCTCACCCTTCAATGCGGGCTTGCGCTGGCCTTCAATCTCGATGACGAAGTCGATGTAAGCCTTGCAGATGCCACGGAGGTTCTCAAGGTTGGCAAGCGATGCCTTCATGCGGATGCGACTGCCGGTGATGACGGGCTGACCGAAACGCATCTTGTCCATGCCGTAGTTGACCATCATTTTGAGGTTGTTGACCTCCACGATCTCGTCCCAGAGGTGGGGCAGCAGAGAGAGGGTGAGATAGCCGTGAGCGATGGTGCTCTTGTAAGGGCTCTCCTTCTTGGCGCGCTCCACGTCCACGTGGATCCACTGGTGGTCGAGGGTGGCATCAGCGAAGGCGTTGATGCGGTCCTGGTCCACTAAGAGCCACTCGGATGTGCCAAGCTCCTTGCCGATGTAAGTTGCAAACTCGTCGTACGAGTTGATAATTGTCTTCATGATATTTAATGTTTTATGATTTTTCAGTATTGCAACACCTCTCCGAGGGCATTCTTCACACGGATCTTAAAGATTTTAAAGATTGTTACTCCGCTTTACGGCTACACATACCCTCTGCATCACCGCGTAGCGAACAGCGTAGCCATCTTTAAAATCTTTAAGATCCGTGTGAGAAAGATCCATAAGAGAAAGATCCGGATGAGAATTATCTCTTCAGATGCTCTTCGAACCACTGTGCGATCTGGCGGAGCAGATGGTTGCGGGTGTTGCCGCCAAAGATGCTGTGGTTGCGGTTGGTATAGATGTTCTCCTTGAAATCCTTGTCGGCCTGGACAAGCGCCTCAGTATACTCGAAGGTGTTCTGCGGATGCACGTTGTCGTCGGCTGAGCCGTGGCAGATGAGCAGGGCGCCATTGAGCTTCGGGGCACGGCTGATAGGACAGTCGTCGTAGCCCGTGGGGTTCTCCTGCGGCGTGCGCATGTAACGCTCGGTGTAGATCGTGTCATAGAAACGGTAGCTCGTAGGAGGAGCGACAGCCACACCGGCCTTGAAGACGGGACGGCCCTCACTCATGCTCATCAGCGTGTTGAAACCGCCGTAGCTCCAGCCCCAGATACCGATGTTGTCCTTGTCGACGTAAGGCAGCGTGCCGAGATAGAGCGCTGTCTCCACCTGGTCCTTCGACTCGAGGTTGCCAAGCTTCAGATAGGTACATTTCTCGAACTCTGCGCCACGGCCACCCGTGCCACGTCCGTCGACGCAGACCACGATGAAGCCCTGCTGAGCGAGGTACTCGTCGAAGGCGCCACCATTCCCCATCGAACCGGCATTCCATGAGTTGACGACCTGCTGGTTGCCCGGTCCACTGTACTGGAACATGATGACGGGATATTTCTTCGAAGCATCGAAGTTAGCCGGCTTGACCATCCATCCGTCGAGCTTCACACCCTCGGAGGTGGTGAAGGAGAACGTCTCCTTCTTCGTCCAGCCGTACTGTGCGATCTTATCTTTCAGAGCCTTGTTGTCCACATTGGTGGCAATGACCTTACCGTCGTTGCTGCGCGTGGTGTAGACATACGGCGTGTCGTAGTTGCTCCACGAATTTAGGAAATACTTGCAGTCGCCGGAGAAGACAGCACTGTTCCAACCTTCCTGGTTCGTCAGGCGCTCGATCTTGCCGTTCTTGTGGGCCACGTAGACCTGACGGTCGTGTGGGTTGAGGGCTGCGGCCTGGTAATAGATGTCACCCGTGGCCTCGTCCATGCCATAGACGGCCGTGATGTCGTAGTTGCCCGGAGCGACCTTGCGCAGCAGCTCGCCGTTGTGGTTATAGACATAGAGGTGCATGTATCCGTCGCGGTCGGAGGGCACGAGGATCGTGCTGTTGCCGATCTTGATGCTTGCCACAGCCTCTTCCTCGACATATTTCTTCACGCTCTCCTTCAACAAGAGGTGAGCCACCGTGCTGCGAGGGTTAACAGCGTAGAGGTTGAGCACGTCCTGATGGCGCGGCATGGTATAGACGAGCACCTTGTCGGCATTGGGCGTCGGCATGATGCGCGGCATGTATCCGTCGGCATCGAGTGGCACCTGCAGCTTCTGGATACGGTGGCTCTTGATGTCATAGCTCCACGCTGAGACCTTCGAGTTATCTGTTCCGGCCTTCGGGTATTTGTAACTGTACAGCCCGGGATATTCGGCATACTCCTTGCGCTCGGGGTTGCTGCCCTTGAAGAGCTGGAGAGAGTACTGCTTGACATCCTTCTCGTCGTAGCGGAACCAGCAGAGCATCGTGCCGTCGGCATTAAAGGTCATGGCGGTGTTGAACTCAAACTCCTCCTCGTTGACCCAGTCGGGGATGCCGTTGATGACCTCGTTGAACTTGCCGTCCTTCGTCACCTGGTTCTCGGCATTGTCGTAGAGCAGTTTGACGAGATAGATGTTGTTGTCGCGGACGAAGGCCACCTGCAGGCCGTCGGGCGACCATACGGGGCACTGCTGCGGACCGCCGTCGGAGAGCTTTGCGAGCTTGCGGCTCCGGATGGTATAGATGTAGAAGTCGGCCTTGTAGGAACGGCGGTAGATAGGCTGCTTGTTCGTGGCGATGAGCATGCGGGTGCCGTCGGGTGACATGATATAGCCGTCGAAGGACGTGATCTTCTCGCCCTGTGTGTTGTCGACATCGAAGAGCACGGCGGTGCGCTTGCCCGTCTTGAACGAATATTCTTCTATCCGCTTGCCGTCGGCTGAGATGCGTGCATACTGGTCGGTGCCTTTCAGCGGGTTGATGCCCGACACGCGCTCTGCTGCAAACTCACCCGAGGTGACCTGCTTGAGCGTGATGGGCTCAGAGGCCAAGGCCGTGCCGGATAACATGAGCATTGTAAGACAAAAAATAAACAGTTTCTTCATAATACGATTTATCTGTGATTCTTGGGACTTGGTGGACTCGAAGAGGGCAATTAGGTTAGCCCCAGATGAGGATCAGCACCTCGGAGAGGTGCCACTTGGTTAGCCCCAGGTGAGGAGCGCAGCGACGTAACCTGGGGTTTTGATTGGGCCCATATTATTGAACTGTCGGCCTCGAAGAGGGCGAACCTATAAAGACTTGCGCCCTGCCAAGGTTTGCCCTCTTCGAGGACACCTTGCAACGAAAGGGTCTCACTCCTAAACCCCAGGTTGCGTCGCTACGCTCCTTACCTGGGGCTAACCATGTTTGCCCTCTTCGAGGGCATTCCTATACGATGGAAAACCATCCATTAACACCCATCACCCAACATCTATTTGATGTTTGCATCCTGCAAGCCGTAGTGCTTCTTCTTGTTCACGACAATGAGCAGGAGGCTGAGGAGCACGGCGCAGCAGCCGAAGGAGCAGAACACAGCCATACTCGTCGTGTAGGTCGGGTCGATGCCATTGAGCTTACCGATGAGCACAGGAACGAGGGCGAGGCCGATGTTCTGGATGAAGAAGATCGTGGCGTAGGCGGTGCCAAGGAGTCGCATCGGGATGATCTTCGGTACACTCGGCCACATGGCAGACGGCACGAGGGAGAAAGCGACACCTAAGAGAATCATGATGATAACAGCGAACCAGCCATAAGGCAGGATATGGATGGCGAAGATGAAGTGGATGGCAGCAAGCATAGCTGAGCCGATGAGCATCAGCGTTGCACCCTTACCGACCTTGTCGTAGAGTGAGCCAAAGAGCGGAGTGAGCAGAATCGTGCCGAAAGGAATGAGACCCGGAATGATGCCGGCGAGGTGCTCAGGCACACCGTAGTTGGTGATCATGAGTTTCGTGGCGAACTTCAGGAAGGGGAACACGCCGCCGTAGAACAGCAGGCAGAGCAGTGTGATAAGCCAGAAGCCAGGGTTGGAGAAGATCAGACCAAGGTCGCGGAAATGGAATTTGCCGTCGTCGCCTTCCTCGGCTTGCTTCTCCTCTTCTTTCAGACTCTCGCCTTTGGCCACGGCAATGCTCTCGTCGAGTTTCTTATCCATGACGGTGTAGACGATGAAGGAGAGGAAGCCGATGATGAGCAGCACGAGACCGAAGAGCACCGGTGCACTGACCTTGTTGCCGAAATGCTGGGCGATAGGCAGTGAACCCATCATGGCACCTGCCGTACCGAGACGGGCGAGAGCCACCTGGATACCCATGGCCATGGCAAGCTCGTGACCGGTGAACCACTTCGTGATGATCTTTGACACAGTGATACCACAAATCTCACAGCCCACACCGAAGATGGCGAAGCCTATCGATGCCACGGCGGCAGACAACGGGAGGTTGCCTTTGTAGATGAGTACATTGAGGTAGACGGTGCTGTCGCCGAAGTCGTGGCTGACACCGAAATACTTGATGCTCACACCGATGACCATCAGTGCGCAGGCCATGATGCCGGTGAAGCGGATGCCCATCTTGTCGAGGATGATACCACCGAAGAAGAGCATGAGCAGGAACACGTTGATGTAGCCATAGGAACCGGAAAAGAAACCGTAGTCGGCAGAGGTCCAACCGAGACCGCCGGCGTTGCGGCTTGTTTCAAGGATTTTCTCCAAGGGGTCCATGACATCGGTGATGAAGTAGCCCATCATCATCGTGAAGGCGACGATGAAAAGGGCTGTCCATCGCGCGCCCTTGCTGTCGCTCAGTATTCGTTGTAATTTCTCAACCATAATATAGCTTTAATTTTTTATTTTCAATTTGTCGCATTGTTTATAAAACGTCGCATTGTCGCGCGTCGCGCGTCACAATAAGGTGTTTTGGGTTATTTCTTCAGCCAGCGGTCGAGCCAGTTGAAGAACGTGCGCTGCCAGAGGATACCGTTCTGCGGCTTGAGCACCCAGTGGTTCTCGTCGGGGAAGAGCAGGAGCTCGGCAGGGATACCTTTCATGCGGGCAGCATTGAAGGCACCGAAGCCCTGGTTGGCATTGATGCGGTAGTCCTTCTCACCATGGATGCAGAGGATCGGCGTGTCCCAGTTGGCCACAGCCTTGTGCGGACTGTTCTCATAGGTGCGCTTGGCAGCCTCCGTGGCGTCCTTGTTCCAGTAAGCATCGTCATACTCCCAGTTGGAGAACCATGCCTCCTCGGTGTCGGTGTACATCGACTCGAGGTTGAAGGCACCGTCGTGAGCGATGAAGCACTTGAAGCGCTTGTCGTGATGACCGGCAAGATAATAGACGGAGAAACCGCCGAAGCTGGCACCTACAGCACCGAGCTTGTCCTTGTCGACATACGGCAGGTTGTTGGCTGCATCGTCGATGGCAGAGAGATAGTCGCGCATGCACTGACCCGTCCAGTCCTGCGACACCTCCTCGTTCCATGCCGAGCCGAAGCCGGGGAGACCGCGGCGGTTAGGAGCGACGATGACGTAGCCGTGGGCAGCCATAATGGAGAAGTTCCAACGATAGCTCCAGAACTGTGAGACGGGGCTCTGCGGGCCACCCTCACAATATAATAATGTGGGATATTTCTTCGAAGCGTCGAAATGAGGCGGCAGGATGATCCATACGAGCTCCTTCTTGCCGTCGGTCGTTGCCACCCAGCGCTGCTGGATCGTCGGCAGGGCGAGCTGGTCGAAGATCTGCTTGTTCTCTGCAGTGATCTGCACGAGCTCCGACGCCTTAGCCTTCTTGTTGTTAGGCGTGAGGACATAGAGGTCGTCGGGATGGATCATTGAGTGCTTCGTGACGAGCAGCTCCTTGTCCTTCAGACCGGAGCCGAGCATCTGCAGCGAGCCGTAGTCGGCCCACTCGTCTTTGCTGATCTGCATGACCTTGCCCTCGAGGTTCGTCTGATAGACGTTCTCCGTGGCGTGCCAGCAGCCCGTGAAGTATAGCGTCTTACTGTCGTTGGCCCACACGAAGGCATCGACATTGGAGTCGAAGCTCTCCGTGACATATTGTTTCTTGCCCGTTGTGAGGTTCATCACGCAGAGGCGGTTGCGGTCACTCTCGTAGCCGTCGCGCGCCATGCTCTGCCAGGCGAGATAGTTGCCGTCGGGCGAGAACTGCGGGTTGACATCGTAGCCTACCTGCATGTCACCGTTCTGATGGTTGACAGCCTGGTTGCGCATACTCTTTGTCGGGTCGATCTTCGGCTCTTTGTAGCCTTCAGGCTTGCAGAGGTTGCGCGTGGTCTTCGTTGCCACATTATATAAATAGATGTCGGCATCAGTCGATACGGCATAGTCTACGCCCGTCTTCTTACGGCAGGTGTAAGCCACGCTCTTGGAGTCCTTGCTCCAGTCGAGCTGCTCTATGCCACCGAACGGCGCCATCGGGCACTCGTAAGGCTCACCGTTGAGGATGTCGGTGCCGTCGTTGACCTGGTCACCATTGACATCGGCCACGAAAGGATGGGCCACGGTCTCCACGTAATGATCCCAGTGACGATAGTTGAGGTCGGTGATGACACGGCCTGTAGCCAATGGCAGGTCGTCGGGATTCTTCTTGATCGACTCGTGGTAAGGCAAGCTCTTGATGAGGATGACCTTGGAGCCGTCGGGCGAGAACTTGAAACCCTCAATATCGATCTTTGAGTCGGTGAGCTTCACACGGCTGCTGCCGTCAGCGTTCATCTTCCACAGCTGGCCGCCACGGAGGAAAGCAATCTTCTTGCCGCCCTCGATCCATGCGGGATCACTCT
Organism: uncultured Prevotellaceae bacterium; assembly: GCA_902792635.1. GTDB lineage: Bacteria > Bacteroidota > Bacteroidia > Bacteroidales > Bacteroidaceae > Prevotella. The sequence continues at coordinate 13,892 of CADBAG010000042.1, forward strand.
CGCTCTTCTCGTCAGTGGTGAGGAGCGTAGGCTTGACGATAGTCTTTCCCTTCTTGACGGGCTGGATATAAAGTACGGTGTGACTCTTGTTATCCTTGACACTGTAGTAAGTAACCTGATACACGACCTGCTTGCCATCGGGCGATGCCACGGCTGTGCCGATACGGCCCATGGCCCACAGAGCTTCGGGCGTCATCAAGTCAGATTTAAGTGTGATATTGTTCTTTCCAATCATCGTAGCTGCGTCTGTCTTAGGCACTCCTAAAAGCATGGCGCCCAAGACCAATGCGATAGTCTTGTTCATTATAAATTAGCATTAAAACGGTTGAGGGAGACACATCACAATTATGTGTCCCCCCAACATCACATAGTAAAAAATTATTTCTTACGGTTCTGCTGCTGTCTCATCTGCTCCTGTTGCATCTGCTGAAGAGCCTGCATGCGGGCAGCAAGACCGCTCATCTTCTTCGGATTGGACGCATTCTCCTTGTAGCGACGCTCAAGGATAGCCAACAGCTTCTCGTCGTTGGTCGTCTTGCGGAGCACAAACATGATGATAGCCGAGAAGAGCAGTGAGATGAAATAGTAGAAGTTCAGACCTGCCGAATAGTCGTTGAAGATAAAGAAGAACATCAACGGCATGAGATACATCATCCACTGCATCATCTTCATCTGTTCAGCCTGCTGACCTACCATCTGGTCTTTCTGCAACTGCATCGTGATCCATGAGTAGATGAGCTGTGCGGCAACGAAGAGGATACAGGTCAGCGAGAGGTGGTCGCCGATGATAGGCAACGTCCTGCCCCACTCGATGATCGGGTCGTAGGTCGAGAGGTCGTGGATCCACAGAAAACTCTCACCGCGGAGCTGGATGGCGTTAGGCACGAAGTTGAACATGGCGATCCAGATAGGCATCTGTATGAGCATCGGCAGACAGCCGGAGAGCGGCGACACACCGTATTTGCTATACTCTGCCATCATAGCCTGCTGCTTCTGCATAGCATCCTCAGGCTTGTCATACTGCTTGGTGGCTTCGTCGAGTTTCGGCTTGAGCACACGCATCTTAGCCGACGACATGTAGCTCTTCTTGACCATCGGGTAAGTGATGAGCTTGAGGAGCAGGGTGATGAGGATCAGGACGATACCCATGTTGAAGCCCCATGTAGTGAGCCATGTGAAGACCGGCATCGTGAACCAACGGTTGATGATGCGGAAGAGAGGCCAGCCAAGGTAGACAAGCTTCTCCATGTCGAGATCCTTGCCGAAGGTGCTCTCCTTCTCTACGTTCTTCAGTGTATAGAAGTCGTTCGGACCGTAATAGAACTCGAGCTCCGTGGCTTTTCTGCCCGACGGGTCGAAGGCCGTCTTCAGACCAGCCTTGAAGTCCTTGAGATAACGAACCTTCCAGTTGTCCTGCGACTCCTTATTATATACGGTACTCTCGAGATCAGCGCCTGTGTCAAAGCCGTCCTTGGCGATGATGACGGAAGAGAAGAACTGGTTCTTGAAAGCCACCCAGTCCATCGGCTCCTCTGTCGTCTTCTGCTTGGATGAAGCCTCACTAAGATAGTCGGTGCCACCCTCAGAGTTCTTCCAGTCGAGACGTGCATAGCGGTTCTCGAAGTTGAAGCCACGCTCCTGCTGGCGCACAGTCTCATGCCAGTCGATGTTCACGCGGGCTGTGTTGGGGTCAAAGAGTCCGGCCATACCGACAGTCTTCAGACTGAGATGGAGCATGTAGTCCTTGCCCAAACGATAGTTGAGGATGAGCTTCTTGCCCTGCCCTGCCTCTGCGGTCATAGTGACGGTAGAGTCGGTGACGGCAGACGGCGTGAAGTAAAGGTCCGACGTGCTGATGTTCACCTCCTTGGCAACGAGCGTGTAGTCGAGCGACTGACGGCTGCCTTCGAAAAGCGTCACACCATTGAGGTCATCGTGCTTGCCCGACATGTCGGACATGTTGTGACCGATGAACTGACGGGAGCCTTTCTGATTCTTCAGATAAGCCTTCACCACCGTAGCACCCTTGGTAGAGAGCGTGAGGGCGACCTTATTGTTGCTCAGCACGACGTTCTGTGCTTTTCCGACGAGCGCGTTGTGGAAGAGAGCCGTGGTGTCGTTGGCCACTTTCTGCTTCATCTCCTGCTGGCGCTTGAAAGCCGCGACCTTGGCAGCCTTCTCGGCTTTGGCGCGATTAGCCTGTGCAATAGAGTCTTTGACGAACGCTGCGCGCTGCTCCTCCTTCGATGGCTGCGAGTAGATACTGAAGCCAATGAGCACGGCGGCGATGAGTACAAAGCCTATGATTGAATTTCTGTCCATTTATTTTTTCTGATTTTCTATAGCGGTCTTCACAAAGTCGACGAAGAGCGGATGGGGATGGAGCACTGTAGACTGATACTCGGGGTGGAACTGCGTGCCGATGTACCACTTCAATGTCGGAATCTCCACAATCTCCACGAGATCGCTCTCGGGGTTGCGGCCGACACACATCATGCCGTTGCGCTCAAACTCCTTCTCAAAGTCGTTGTTGAACTCGTAACGGTGACGGTGGCGCTCCTGGATATGCTCTTGCTTATAAATATTGAACACGCGCGAACCTTGTTTTAAATCGCACTCGTAAGCGCCGAGACGCATCGTGCCGCCCATGTTCGTGATGTTCTTCTGCTCCTCCATGATGTCGATGACGTTGTGCGGTGTCTTCTCGTCCATCTCACGACTGTTGGCATCCTTGTAGCCGAGCACGTCGCGGGCAAACTCGATGACCATCATCTGCATGCCGAGGCAGATACCGAAAGTCGGGATGTCGTGCTCACGGCAGTATTTGGCTGCGACGATCTTTCCCTCGATGCCGCGCTGACCAAAGCCCGGGCAGATGACGATACCATCCTGACCCTTGAGCTTCTCGGCAACATTCTCGTCGGTGAGGAACTCGGAGTTGATGAACGTGATAACCGTCTTGTGGTCATTGTACGTGCCGGCCTGAGAGAGACTCTCGCGGATACTCTTGTAAGCGTCCTGCAGGTCATACTTGCCCACGAGGCCGATATGTACCTCTTTCGTGGCTTTGTTTCTGCGCTCGAGGAAGGCCTTCCAAGGACCGAGGGTCGGGGTTGGGCCAATTGGCTCACCCACCTTGCGGAGGATAGCAGCGTCGAGGCCCTGGTTCTGCATGTTCACCGGCACCTCGTAGATGCTCGGCAGGTCTTCACTCTGGACCACGCAGTCGAGGTCGACATTACAGAAGGCAGCCACCTTCTTGCGGATGCCGTCGTCGAGGTGCTTCTCGGTACGGAGCACGAGGATATCGGGCTGGATACCGACGCTCTGCAGTTCCTTCACGCTGTGCTGCGTAGGCTTCGTCTTGAGCTCACCGGCAGCCTTGAGGTAAGGGATGTATGTGAGATGGATATTGACAGCGCGCTTGCCAAGCTCCCATTTCAACTGACGGATAGCCTCGAGGAACGGAGCACTCTCGATATCACCGATGGTACCGCCAATCTCCGTGATGACGAAGTCGTAGTGATACTTCGTGCCGAGCTGTTTGATATTACGCTTGATCTCATCCGTGATATGCGGCACGACCTGGATGGTCTTGCCGAGATAGTCGCCACGGCGCTCTTTGTCGATGACGGCCTTGTAGATACGGCCCGTCGTCATGGAGTTGGCCTTGGTGGTCTTGATATCCGTGAAACGCTCATAGTGACCGAGGTCGAGGTCGGTCTCCATGCCGTCAACGGTGACGTAGCACTCGCCATGCTCATAGGGGTTGAGCGTGCCCGGGTCAATGTTGATATAAGGGTCAAACTTCTGGATGGTAATGTTGTAGCCTCTTGCCTGAAGAAGCTTTCCTATAGACGATGAGATGATTCCTTTACCCAATGAGGAAACCACACCGCCAGTGACGAAAATGTACTTTGTTTCTGCCACGTTCTTGAGGATTTAATATGATTATAAAATTTTGTTGCAAAGATACTGCTATTTTGTGAGATACGCAACAATTCATTTTATTTCTTTTTGATTTGTCTTTCATTATTGCTACCTTTGCAACTGATTATTTATCATTTTGATGATTGGTAAGTTTATGATGCACAATATAGACAACCGTATGGACAAGAATATACACCGGTATGTTTTCCTTCTCGTGGGTCTCCTCTCCTTCTCATTATCCTTGTGGGCAGAGGCTACCCCTCAGCGCCGTTGGCACGGATTCTCAGGCAACGGCGAGAGCAAGATCGTGCGCAGATATGTCGACTCGCTGCGTCTCTTCCGCGACTCGCTCTATAGCGACTCGGTGCATGCGGCAGCCATCAAGCCCATCGACACGGCTCCCTATTTCCTGCCTTTCACGTTCTACGAAGGCGTGACGGACAAGGCGTTGTCGCTCGGCAAGACATTGAGCCCCACGGACAGCACGCTCCTTGCCCTCTATCTCGCTCACCCCGAATGGGTGGAGAACACGCAGCGACGATTAGAGACGACGGGGCCTGTCATCCGACCCAAGACCGTCAAGGAGAGCCCAACGACAATCATCGAAAAAGAGCTACCACAAGAGCCTGAGCGCCAGCCAATTGACCTCATCGTCTTCAAGCCAAACTTCTGGTCGTTCGGGGGAGATTATTATCTTCAGTTCCTGCAGAACTATCTGTCGGACAACTGGTATCAGGGTGGAGAGAGCAACTACTCGATGATGGGGTCGGTAACGCTCACGGCCAATTATAACAACAAGCAGAAGGTCAAGTGGGACAACATGCTTGAGATGAAGTTCGGTATGCAGACTTCCAAGAGCGACTCTATCCACAGCGTCAAACCCACGGAGGACATGTTGCGATACACCGGTAAGCTCGGTCTGCAGGCTGCCAGTAAGTGGTATTATACCTTCCAGCTCATTGCTCAGACGCAGTGGGCACGCCACTATAAGACGAACAGCCATTACGTGCAGTCGGACTTTCTCTCGCCACTCAACGTCAACCTATCCGTCGGTATGGATTATTCGGTCAACTGGCTCAAAGGAAAGCTTAAGGGAAGCGTTCACCTCGCTCCGTTCGCTTACAACTTTAAATATGTAGGACGCCTGGCGCTCGCATCGAACAATGGTATCGATGCGGGACATCACTCGCTGAACGACTTCGGTTCGCAGACCACGATCAACCTTACTTGGAACTTGGCTGATAACATCTCGTGGAAGACACGACTCTACGGATACACCACCTATAAACGTATGGAGGCCGAATGGGAGAACACCTTTACGTTCCAGTTCAACCGTTATCTGGCAACGAAGCTCTTTCTCTATCCCCGCTTCGACGATGGACGCAAGCGAGACGATAAGCTCGGCTACTGGATGTTCCGCGAATATTTCTCCGTCGGTTTCTCGTATAGCATCTGATAAAAACGGGGGCCGGTTTTCGGATTAATAAGATCCACGGAGGGGGCTAATTAGGTCAGCCCCAGGTGAGGAGCAGCACCTCGGAGAGGTGCCACTTGGTTAGCCCCAGGTGAGGAGCAGCACCTCGGAGAGGTGCCACTTGGTTAGCCCCAGGTGAGGAGCGCAGCGAAGAGGGCGAACCTATAAAAGACCAGCGCCCTGCCAAGGTTTGCCCTCTTCGAGGACACCTTGCAACGAAAGGCTCTCGCTCCTAAACCCCAGGTTACGTCACTGCGCTCCTCACCTGGGGCTAACCATGTTCAACCTCTTCGAGGTTGTCCTCCTACCAACCCGAAAACCGGAACCTAAAAACGTCGCAACGTCGCGCGTCGCGCGTCGCGCGTCACAATAAGGTTTTTTCGATTCCGCGATATTAAATAATTCATGTCCAATAAACGAAGAATGCAATAAAAAACACGCCAAAACTAAAAATAATGCACATTTTTTTTGCGAATGTGCAGTATTGATATTAACTTTGCACGAAAATATGAATTTTGTGCAATGGTAAACACTCCAAGTTTCAATAAGCTGCTTGAAGATACGATCATCAATAACTGGTATAAGGATGCGCTGACCGACTATAAAGGTGCCACCCTCCAGTATCATGACGTAGCGAGAAAGATTGAGAAGCTCCACATCATGTTTGAGAGTATCGGCCTTCAGAAAGGTGAGAAAGTGGCTCTTTGCGGGCGCAACAGTTATATGTGGGCATGTGCATTCTTAGCTACGCTCACTTATGGTGCTGTAGCTGTACCTATCCAGCATGAATTCACTCCAGACCAGATATATAATGTGGTGAATCACTCCGATGCCCGCCTGCTCTTTGTGGGCGACGTCGTGGCTACGCAGCTCGATTATGAGCAGATGCCACACTTGGAGGGCATCATCTATATTCCCGACTATTCTATCGTGTTGAGCCGCTCGGAGAAGATTACCTATGCACGCGAGCATCTCAATGAGGAGTTTGGAAAGAAGTATCCTAAGTTCTTCCGTAAAGAGCATGTCCACTATTATGAGGACAAGTCGGATGATCTGTGCATGATCAATTATACGAGTGGCACTACCGGTTTCTCCAAAGGCGTAATGCTCCCCTACCGTGTGATGTGGAGCAATATCACTTATTTGGAGCATGTCTTAGGAAGTAAACTCCCGAAGGAGGCTGATGCTCTCTGCATTCTCCCAATGGCACACATGTATGGCTTGAGCTGTGAGTTCTTGTTGCAGTTCTGTCTTGGTCATCACTTATTCTTCCTCACACGTTTACCAAGTCCTACAGTTATCCAGGCAGCAATGGCGGATATCCATCCATGCATCGTTGTCTCTGTACCTCTTGTCATTGAGAAGATCATCCGTAAGAAGATTTTCCCATTGCTCAACACGCGTCTGCGATTGATGATGCACATGCCTGGTATCGGCAAGAAAGTGCGTGACCACGTATGCCAACTTGTCAAGCAGGAGATGGGTGGCAACGCTTACGAGATTATCGTGGGAGGAGCGGGACTGAGCAAAGAGATTGAATCGTTCCTCGTGGAGATAGGTTTCCCCATCACCATCGGCTATGGTACAACAGAAACCGGGCCTATGATCACGTATTCCGACTGGACCGACTTCGTGCCGGGCTCGTGTGGCACGGTAGCTGATAACATGGAGATCAAAGTGCTGAGCAAAGATCCTGAGCACATCCCCGGTGAGGTCGTCACGCGCGGTCTCAACGTCATGGAAGGCTACTATAAGAACGAGAAGGCGACACATGCCGCCATCGACAGTGAGGGGTGGTTCCACACCGGTGATTTGGGACGTATGGCGCCCGATGGTCACTTGTTCCTCTTGGGGCGTATCAAGAACATGCTTTTGGGCTCCAATGGACAGAATGTCTACCCCGAGGAGATAGAGGACAAGCTCAACTCTATGGCAATGGTCGGCGAGAGTCTCATCGTGCAGAGAGGCGATAAGCTCGTGGGACTTGTTCATCCCGACTTCGACGCTGCCCAGCAGCTTGGCTTCACGGAGAATGACCTCAGCTCTATCATGGAGCAGAACCGACAGGAGCTCAACAAGCAGCTGCCGTCGTTCTGCAAGATCAGTGAGATACAGCTTCATGACACAGAGTTTGAAAAGACACCGAAGAAGTCAATTAAGCGCTATCTCTATGCAGAAAAAGCAAACGAGTAATCGTATACTATAAACAGACCGTATTATAATACCGAAGATATTTATCCATGGAAAAGATTCCAAGTTTCAATCAACTAATCCAAAATAGCATCATCAAGAACTGGGAGCGCGATGCGCTGACCGATTATAAGGGTGCTACACTGCAGTATCATGATGTGGCAAGAAAGATAGAGAAGTTGCATATCATGTTTGAGAGTTCAGGAGTGCAAAAGGGTGATAAGATAGCGCTCTGCGGCCGCAACAGTGCTGCATGGGCTGCCGCGTTCCTCGCTGTGCTGACCTATGGCGCCATCGCTGTGCCTATCCTCCATGAGTTCACACCTGATCAGATTCACAATATCGTAAACCACTCGGATGCCAAACTGCTCTTTGTGGGTGATGTCGTGGCTACGCAGGTGGACCCCGAGAAGATGCCGGGTCTCGAGGGTATCATCTATATCCCCGACTACTCGTTGGTCCTCTCCCGTACCGATAAACTCACTTATGCCCGCGAGCACCTCAATGAGATGTTCGGACACAAGTATCCTAAATATTTCCGCAAGGAGCACGTACATTATTATATTGATCAGAACCCCGACGAACTGGCGCTAATCAACTATACGAGTGGTACGACGGGATTCTCAAAGGGTGTGATGATCCCTTACCGTGCCTTGTGGAGCAATATCGACTTTGCTGAGCATGTCATTGGCAGAACCGTTCTGAAAGCAGGCGACAATGTCATCAGCATTCTGCCGATGGCGCACATGTACGGCATGTCGTTCGAGTTCCTCTTCGAGTTCTTGAAAGGTTGTCACGTCTATTATCTGACGCGTATCCCCTCCCCCGCTATCATTGCCGCCGCTTTCCAGGATGTCAAGCCGCGTATCATCATCGCCGTGCCATTGATCATCGAGAAGATTATTAAAAAGAAGGTGTTCCCGAAGCTGCAGGATCCGAAGATGCGGCTGCTGCTGAAGATGCCGGGTATCAACAAGAAGATCTATGAGCGCATCAACGAGCAAGTGACGAATGCCTTCGGCGGCAACTTCTATGAGGTCATCGTCGGCGGTGCCGCCTTCTCTCAGGAAGTGGAACAGTTCCTCCATCGCATCGGGTTCCACTACACTGTGGGTTACGGCGCTACAGAGTGTGCCCCGATCATCGGCTATGAGGACTGGTCGCGCTTCGTACCCGGCTCCTGCGGCAAGGCTGCCCTGCACATGCAGGTGGAGATTGACAGTCCCGACCCCGCCAATGTGCCGGGAGAGATTCTCTGCAAAGGACCCAACGTCATGCTTGGCTATTATAAGAACGAGGAAGCCACAAAGGCTGCCATCGATGAGAATGGCTGGTTCCACACAGGCGACCTCGGTCTGATGGATGCTGAAGGCAACATCTTCATCAAAGGCCGCTCGAAGAACATGCTCCTCGGCTCCAACGGTCAGAACATCTATCCGGAGGAGATTGAGGACAAGCTCAACTCTTTGACGCTTGTCAACGAGAGCGTGGTCATTCAGGAAGGTGACAAGCTCGTCGGTCTCGTGCATCCCGACTATGACACGGCGAAGAGCATGGGACTGAGCGACAGTGATATCAAGGATGTCATGGAGCAGAACCGCAAGACACTCAATGCCGAGCAGCCAGCTTACTGCCGCCTCTCGGAGATAAGAATCCACGAGGAGGAGTTTGAGAAGACGCCAAAGCGTTCGATCAAACGTTTCCTCTACACCAAATAAAAAATGCCGTCCTTTTAGGGCGGCTTTTTTTGTATAGTTCTGTGCGTCGTCCTTATAGAGCGGCGTTTTTCGTTTTATCTGCTCTTTGCCATGAACTCCTCGACATCCTTCGGATGATAAGGGATGCGGTCCTTGCCGATGAAGCGGCAGCCATCCTTCGTGATGAGGAGATCATCCTCAATACGGATACCACCAAAGTCCTTATAGGTCTCGAGCTTGTCGAAGTTGATGAACTCCTTGCAGTGACCGGAAGCCTTCCAGTCGTCAATGAGGTCAGGGATGAAGTAGATACCCGGCTCATCCGTTACCACAAAGCCTTCCTGCAGACGACGGCCCATACGCAGGCAGTTGGTACCGAACTGCTCGAGATTCGGGCGGACCTCGTCGTCGAAGCCGACATTGATCTGGTCGAAGCCTTCCATATCGTGAACATCCATGCCCATCATATGGCCAAGGCCATGAACCATGAACATAGCATGGGCACCGGCTGCCACAGCTTCCTCGGTGTCACCCTTCATCAGTCCGAGTTCCTTCAAACGGTCTGTGATCAGACGGCAGACACCGAAGTGTACATCCCACCATTTCACGCCCGGCTTAGCCACGGAGAGGGCATAGTCGTGAGCAGCCTCGACGATAGAGTAGATCTCCAACTGTCGCTGATCGAAATGGCCACTGACAGGTGTCGTACGCGTGTTGTCAGAGCAATAGTGATCCAATGTCTCTGCACCGGCATCACAGAGCATCAGACGACCAGCCTCTAACTTGTTCTGTGAAGGAGCACCGTGCATGATCTCACCGTGCTGCGAGAGGATCGTCGGGAAACTCACCATCGAGCCGTAACCATTGGCGATACCATCGAGGGCACCGGCAATCTGCTGCTCCACCACACCCGGGCGGCACATGCGCATGGCTGTCGTGTGCATCTTGTAGCCAATGACGGCAGCACGCTCGAGCTCCTCAATTTCTTCCGGCGTCTTTGTCGAACGCATCTTCACGATAGCCTTGATGAGGTCCATCGAAGCGCTCTCCTTCTGCTGGTTAGGATGGATGCCGAGGAGGTCGAAGATCTGAATCTTGATGTCAGCGCGGTAAGGCGGAAGGAAATGGATCTTACGATGCAGCCGCATAGCGTCGTTGCAGATAGTCTTGAGGCTCTTCATCGGAGCGGAGTTGCTCACTCCGACCTGCTCAGCCATGTCGTGAACACTGTCCACGCCACCGTACCACACGATGTCGTCGATATCGATGTCGTCGCCGACGAGTGTCTCAATGTCGTTGTCAACATCAATCACGCCTACGAGACCGTCGCGCTGCTGACCGAAATAATAGAGGAAGGAGGAATCCTGACGGAAAGGATAATATGTGTTGTTCGGATAGTTTGCTGGTGATCCGTTGTTACCAAAAAGCAGAATTACGCCATTGCCAACGAGCTTCTTAAGCTCTGCGCGGCGTTCAATGTAAGTTTCTTTTTTGAACATAATGTAAACGTTTTGGTTACTTTTGTTGGCAAAGTTACAAAATTCAGAATAAATAGTCGTATCTTTGCAGAAAAATAACACTTTTTATGCAGATAGACCCTCACTCCATGGGATTGGTTCTTGAAGGCGGCGGCATGCGCGGCGTTTTTACGAGCGGTGTCCTCGACGCTTTCATGAAATATAATTTATACTTCGACTACGTTGTTGCGGTCTCCGCCGGAGCCTGTAACGGCATGAGTTATATCTCTCGCCAGCCCCGTCGTGCGCGGATTTCTAACATTGATTATCTCGCTAAATACAATTATATTGGTCTGCGTCATTTGGTGACGCAAGGCTGTATCTTTGACCAGAAGCTGCTCTATGACCGCTATCCCAATGAGCTCATCCCCTTCGACTATGATGAGTTTTTCAAACATTCGGCGGGCTTTGAGATGGTGACGACCAACTGTCAGACGGGACGAAGCGAATATCTCACGGAGACACACGACCGTCAGCGCGCCTGTGATCTGGCTCGCGCCTCGAGTTCACTGCCCTATGTGAGCAAGATAACCTGGATTGACGGCAAGCCGATGCTTGACGGAGGCATTGTCGACTCCATCCCTGTAAGGCGTGCACAAGCTACAGGACACAAGGTTAATGTTGTCATCACGACGCGCAACTATGGCTATCGGGAGCAAGGACGCGACCGCAAGCAGCCCCGGTTCATCTATCGCAACTACCCGCGTCTGCGTGTCGTCCTCAGTCATCGAATCGAGGCTTACAATGAGCAGTTGCAGATGGTTGAAGACTTGGAGCGTAATGGAGAGATTGTTGTCATCCGCCCAAAACGGCCGATGGAGGTCCATCGTATAGAGAAGGATATAGACAAGCTTGAGCGTCTTTACGAGGAAGGGTTCCAGTTGGGTGAAGCCTTCTGCACACAAGGATAGACATCGTTCGGCACGTGTCAGACAATCGTTCCGAGCCGTACGGTTGAAAATTAACGTCCTCGTTGAATAAGCACCTCGGAGAGGTGCCACATGATTAGCCCCAGGTAAGGAGCGCAGCGACGTAACCTGG
>CADBAG010000043.1:0-13713 GCA_902792635.1 uncultured Prevotellaceae bacterium
CGGAGAGGCTGACTGCGCCTTGGCGCGCTATGTTCACGAAACAATCTATTACAGACATAGCGCACTACGTGCAGCCTGCCTCTCCGAGGCAGAAGGTCAGGTATCCCGCCTCTATCTCAACACACCCCAGGCTGCAGTCGCTACCGCTCCTTTGCCTGGGGTTATGGAGAGCCAGCCTCTCCGAGGCTATCAACCATTATAGATGAAGGATAAGTTCAACCGTACAGCTCGAATTAATTTTTCCTATGGTAGGGCCATTCGTCAGCCTTACTTGGATCAAGTTATTGCTAAGACAATTGACAGTATCTTCGGTTGGCAAGTATCATAACCACCCTCTTTTCACTTTCGCAATTCTATTCTGAACGTGGTGCCTTGCCCTACAACCGAACTTTTGACAAAGATACGACCATTGTGGTACTGCTCTACGATGCGCTTGGCTAGACTGAGCCCAAGGCCCCATCCTCGCTTCTTTGTGGTAAAACCAGGCTTGAACACTGTTTTCAAGTTTTTCTTACTGATGCCTTTACCCGTGTCAGTCACCTCTATCGCGACCTTATCCGAGCTGTTCATTACGACAATTGTAATTTTTCCCGGGCCGCCGTTCATGGCATCCACGGCATTCTTGCACAGGTTCTCGATGACCCACTCGAAGAGTGCAGCATTGATGTTGACAATGACGTCATGGTCGGGCAACTCACACGTGATGACGACACTGTGGCTCGTACGACGGTCGATATAATCGACGACATGAGACAAGACATCTGAGAGGTTCGTCGGTTTGAGCTCTGGCGGCGACCCGATCTTCGAGAATCGGTCACTGATAAGCTGCAAGCGCTGTACATCCTTGTCGAGCTCAGGGATCAAGTCGTCTTGCGGATATTCCTCCCGCAACACCTCTACCCAAGCCATGAGACTGCTGATAGGCGTACCGAGCTGATGGGCTGTCTCCTTCGACAATCCAGCCCACACGCGGTTCTGCTCCGCACGCTTAGAAGCTAACAGCGCAAAAACTGCCAACAGCACAAAGACCAACACTACGCCAAGCTGTATAATCGGGAAAAGCGTGAGACGCTTGAGGATGAGCGACTCGTCGTAGCACACATTAATATAATTAGTCTTATCGAGTGCAATCCGAATGACATGACCTTCAGTTTTACAACGCAGTCCTATCTGCTGCGCCTCACGCAGGCTGTCGGTGCGGTTGTCGGCATGCAGCGACACATTGCGGAAATCGGTGACATTACCGCTCTGGTCCATCAACACCACTGGGATATAATCGTTCTCATTGATGACTTTCAGCACCAGGCTCAAGTCGGTATTCTCATCCGCCTTGTTGAGCGACTTCATCGCCTCAGCCCACACCTCCATACGGTTGCGCTCTTCTTGCTTGAGCGTATCGGTGAGCTGTTCGGAGACAAACAGTGATCCGACAGCTATCACGATAGCCGCCAACACAAGGATGAGCTTGATTCGTCTTATTCTGTCTGTCCATTCCATACATTATTATAACGAATCTCTCTTCGTTATTATTGTATTAAGACAGACAAGGCACCCTATGTACTCTTGATATAAATCAATAAAATATCAAAAGCAATGTAATAAAAGAACACATAATAGGAAGTTTAGAACAATACGCGTAACTTTGCAGCCAATTTTAATAAAGACTTTTTTAGATTATGACAAAGAAGAGATGGGCAGGCGCAGCGTTTGCCGCCCTCATGGCACAAGGCGTCTTCGCCGGAGGCATCAATACCAACACCAACATGAGTGTAGCTTTTGACCGCACACTCTCCCGCGATGCCGTCATCGCCACCGATGGTGTCTACTTCAACCCCGCAGGAGTCGTTTTCCTGGCTCCCGGTTTCCATTATTCCATGGGCTGGCAGCTCATCACACAGCGCCGCTACATCGACAACTCGTACGCGCTCTACGCCAACAACACGGCTAACCCCACTACGAGCCGTGAGTTTAAGGGTAAAGCCCTCGCTCCTTTCTTCCCCACCTTCCAGATGGCTTACAACCGCGGTAAGTTCTCTTTTCAGGTCAATGCCGGTGTCTCCGGTGGCGGTGGTAAGTGTACATTCGACGACGGCTTAGGCTCCTTCGAGAAGATTGTCTCTGAGACAGCCATGGCTGCTTCGGGTCTTGCTACAACCATCGACAACACCCTCGGTCAGCAACTCCTTCAGGCTGGCGTCCCGGCAGCACTGGTACAGCAGCTCGGCGCCAAAGGTTTCTCAAGTGACAACTATTTTGGTTCCAAGGGTTCCTACTCAGCTACCAGCTACATGCGCGGACAGCAATATTATTATGGTCTCTCACTCGGCGTAGCCTATAAGCTCGCCGACGACCTCGGCGTCTTCGCCGGAGCACGTGGCGTCTATGCCTCATCCAACTACTATGGTTACGTACGTAATATTAAGGTGGGCAACATGCCGCTTTATACCGTTCTCGACCCTTCCAAGACAAACTCTGCTGATATCGAGCTCAACTGCGACCAGTCGGGCTTTGGTGTGACGCCTATCATCGGCATCGACTACCGTTTGGGCCGTTGGAACTTCGCCGCCAAGTATGAGTTCAAGACCCGCATGCGTCTGAAGAACTCTGCCGTCAACCAGTTTCCTTCTATCGGTAACCTTGGCAGCAACCTCGCCACAGCCCTTGTTGCCAATCTCCAGAAAGCAGGACTGGGCGCTGAAACGGCTCAGGCTGTTGCTAATGCCACACTGGCCTCCTCTCAGGTGTCTGCAGTTACGACAGCACTTAAGAGCAAATTTGACGAGGGTATCAACACAGCCACGGGTGAGTATCAGGACGGCAAGAAGATCGCAGGCGACCTCCCAGCTATCCTCTCTGTAGGTGTGGCTTACACGCCCATCGACCAGGTTCGTCTCAATGCTGGCTTCCATTATTATTACGATAAGCAGGCTACGCAATACAATGACCGTCAGAAGAAACTCAAGCGCGGCAATATTGAATATAGCTGTGCCGTGGAGTATGACCCCGTAAAATGGCTCACCGTCTCCGCCGGTTATCAGCGTACAAACTATGGTCTGACAAAGGACTATATGGACGACAAGTCGTTCGTCGTCTCCTCCGATGGTATCGGTTGTGGTTTCGCCATCAAGACCAGTGCAAGAAGCCGTGTCAACGTAGGTTACTTCCACAGTTTCTACGACACCATGAACACCTCGAAGGATGTGGACCTCAATGGCACGAAGGTGCCTTACACCGCCGACTATACGCGCCACAACAACGTTTTCGGCGTAGGTCTTGACCTCGACCTGTAATATCTTAATACCTTATACATGATAGGGCGGCCCTTGTGGCCGCCCTATTGTGTATAAAGTAATAAAAAACATGGGTAAAAAACCGATTTATTACTAAAAACTTCCTATCTTTGCAACTGTAAGTATCAAAGAATAAAAGCTACCTATTATGAATGACAACCAATTGATTATGAACGCTAACGCTGTCATCGACCAGCTGCAGATGGCACCTGACGACATCACCCGCGACGACATTATCCGCTTTGTCCGTAAGAATGGGATAAGGCGCATCAACTTCATGTATCCCGGCGGTGACGGGAAAGTGAAAACTCTCAACTTCGTACTCTCCGACCTTGACTACCTTCGCACGATCCTCACCTGTGGTGAACGTGTCGACGGCTCCAGCCTCTTTTCATTTATTGAGGCGTCGAGCAGCGACCTCTATGTCCTGCCTCGCTATGCCACGGCTTTCCTCGATCCCTTTGCCGAGGTACCCACGCTCTGCATGCTCTGCTCCTTCTTCAACAAGAACGGACAGCCATTAGAGTCGGCTCCCGACCACACGCTCCGCAAAGCCGTAGAGTCGTTCCGCGCCACGACAGGCATGGACTTCGAGGCCATGGGAGAACTGGAGTATTACGTTATCCGGCCAACTGAAGAAGCCTATAAGGCACGCGACCAGCATGGCTACCACGAGAGCGCGCCTTACGCCAAGTCGGGCGCCTTCCGTCAGAAATGTATGGATTATATCGCACGAACGGGCGGTCATATCAAATATGGACACTCGGAGGTGGGTAACTTTGAACTCAACGGACTGCTCTATGAACAAAACGAGATAGAGTTTCTGCCCGTACCTGCTCTCCGTGCTGCCGACGAGTTGCTGATCGCCAAATGGGTGATCCGCAACCTTGCGTGGCAGGAAGGCCTCAACGTAACTTTTGCACCTAAGATAACAACAGGTAAGGCAGGCTCCGGACTGCATATCCACATGCGCCTGATGAAAGACGGGAAGAACATGCTTCTCACTCATGGCAAACTCAACGACAACGCGCGTCGCGCCATTGCCGGTTTGATGGATCTCGCCCCGAGCCTCACTGCTTTCGGTAACAAGATTCCGACAAGCTATTTCCGCCTCGTACCTCATCAAGAGGCTCCGACCAATATCTGCTGGGGTATGAGCAACCGCTCCGCCCTTGTGCGCGTGCCTCTCGGATGGACTTCCGGTGTTGACATGGGCCATATCGCCAACCCCTTAGAAGAGGAAGTGCCCTATGAAGAGCGCGGCAGCGTGAAGCAGACCTTCGAGATACGCTCGGGCGACGGCTCAGCCGATGTCTATCAATATATCGCGGCACTCTGCGTCGCCTGCCGCCATGGTTTCGAGATGAAGGATGCCCTGGATGTAGCCACAAGCACTTTCGTTGATGGCGACATCAACGACCCGACTCACGCCAAGCGCCTTGCAGAGCTCCGTCAACTCCCCGACTCCTGCGCAGCCTCGGCCGACTGTCTCTTGGAGCAGCGCACCTTCTACGAGGAACAGCATATCTTCGCACCGGCCATGATCGACGGCATCGTGCAAGAACTCAGGTCATACAAAGACCGCACGCTCCGCCACGACATCGCCGACGACCGACGCGAGATCGCCATCCTCGTCAAGAAGTTCTTCCAGTGTGGCTAAGAGAGCTTCCTTCCTTCGAAGCTCTCTATCGTCTTCCTCCACTCCGGTGTGAAGGGCACGGTCTCCTCCTTGTCTGTATCGAAGAGCACCATGATGGTCTCACCAATGCATTTCACCTCTCCGTCCTTGCCTACAAGCTCCTGACGGAAGGTGAAACTGGTGTGGCCGATATGGGTGATAGCCGACTTCACAATGACCTCTTCATCCTTCGTATAGACTTGATGCATAAAATCGGCATCAAGATGAACGGTGACGATGGCATACTTATCCGTGATCTCATGGCACACCTTGCGGAAATAGTCTATCTTCGCTGTGTCATAATACTGGAAGTACATCGTGTTGTTGACATGCCCGAAAGCATCCGCGTCCATCCAGCGCAACTGGATGGGCATGGAGTGATGATATTCGATACGTTTTTCAGTTTCCATCATACGCATTTCTTAATGATTTCCTTTCCTTCCTCGACAGCCTTCATGTTGAGAGGGATGAGGTCATGATGGCGCTCGGGCAGTGTCTTGTAGAGCGCACGCTCAAGGGCATCGTCAGGCAGGAACGGCACGACACGGAGCAGACCGCCAAGGACAATCATGTTAAACACCTTATTGTTGTGCATCTCTGCAGCCTTCTCCATGGCGTCCATACGATAGATCGTGATGTCACCACGCGTCGGTGGATTGATGATGCCGTTGCCATCGTAGATAAGCATGCCGCCCGGCTTCACCTTCGGCAAGAACTTGTCGAGCGAAGGCTGGTTGAGGACAATAGCGATATCATAAGACGAGAGTACAGGCGAAGAGATACGCTCATCGCTGATGATGACCGTCACATTGGCTGTACCACCACGCTGCTCCGGTCCATAAGCCGGCATCCACGTCACTTCTTTTCCTGCCACAAGTCCACTGTAGGCAAGGATCTTACCCATAGAGAGTACGCCTTGGCCGCCAAAGCCACTGATTATAATTTCTTTCTTCATTTTCAATAAGTATTAAAGTTTAATAACCAGTCGTATCCTTCAAGTCACCTTTATGATAGAACTCTAACATGTGTTCTTCCAACCACTCGTTGGCCTTGACCGGTGACAGTTTCCAACCACTGGAACAGGTAGAGACGATCTCCACGAGCGACGACCCCTTGCCGTCCATAGCAGCCTGAAAAGCCTTGCGGATAGCCTTCTTAGCCTTACGGATAGAGGCAACATTCTCCACACTCTGGCGACTGACAAAGCAGGTTCCCTCAAGCATGGCAGCCATCTCCGTGATCTTCAATGGATAGCCGTTGAGCTTCGGGTCGCGACCGTAAGGGCAAGTCGTCGTCTTCTGACCGATAAGGGTCGTAGGAGCCATCTGACCACCCGTCATGCCATAGATAGCATTGTTGATAAAGATGATCGGGATATTCTCTCCACGGTTGAGCATGTGGAGGGTCTCGGCCGTGCCGATGGCAGCTAAGTCACCGTCTCCCTGATAGGTAAAGACGAGACGGTCGGGCCAGCAACGCTTGATGCCGGTTGCTACCGCTGGTGCACGGCCGTGGGCTGCCTCCTGCCAGTCTATATCAAGATAGCGATAGGCAAACACGGCACAGCCCACAGGGCTCACGCCGACGGCTTTGTCTGTCATGCCCATCTCATCAATCACTTCAGCCACGAGTTTATGTACTACACCGTGAGAGCAGCCGGCACAATAGTGCATCGGCGTGTCGTTCATGAGCTTAGGCTTGGCATAGACTAAGTTCTCAGGTGCTATAACGTCATTCTGCATGATTAGCCAATTTAATAAGTTCTTCTTTAATCTCACTTGGGTCAGGCACGATGCCACCGAAGCGGCCATAATGGCGCACGGGCACACGGCCGTTGACAGCCAAACGCACATCCTCAATCATCTGACCGGCGTTCATCTCTGCCACAAGGATTCCCTTGCAATGGTCAGCGAGCGCTGCAATCTGTTTCTCCGGGAACGGCCAGAGGGTGATAGGACGGAAGAGTCCGACCTTCAAGCCTTCCTCGCGGGCAAGCTCCACGGCTTTTTCAGCGATACGCGCCACACTGCCGAAAGCAACGACGGCATAGTCGGCATCGTCCATGAAGAGAGACTCAAAGCGTACCTCCTTATCCTTGCACTGCTGATATTTCTCTTGCAAGTGGATATTACGCTGCTCCATGACCTCCGGCTTCAGTTCCAACGAAGTCATGATATTGGGTCGGCGCCCTCCTACCCTGCCGAATGTAGCCCAGGGATAACGCTTCATGATCTCCTCATCGGTAAGCCGAGGCTTCACAGGCGGCAGTACCACCTTCTCCATCATCTGTCCGATGACACCATCGGAGAGGATCATGACAGGGTTACGATAACGGAAGGCGAGCTCAAAGGCAAGATCCATGAAGTCGGCCATCTCCTGCACACTGGCCGGAGCGAGGACGATGACATTATAGTCGCCGTTGCCACCTCCACGCGTTGCCTGGAAATAGTCACCCTGTGAGGGTTGGATCGTACCGAGTCCGGGACCGCCACGCTGCACGTTGACGATGACACCGGGGATCTCAGCACCTGCCATATAACTGATGCCTTCTTGCATCAAGGCTACACCCGGCGAAGAACTCGTCGTGAAAACACGCTTGCCGGAGCCGCCTCCGCCATAGAGCATGTTGATGGATGCCACCTCACTCTCTGCCTGGACGACAGCCATACCTGTCGTCTCCCACGGCTTGAGCGCCTCGAGCGTCTCAATGACCTCTGTCTGCGGTGTGATAGGATAGCCGAAGAAAGCATCTGCTCCGCAACGGATAGCGACATGGGCCAGAGCCTCATTGCCTTTCATCAGCACTACTTCCTGTTCCTGCTCACTCATGCTTTGGCCTCCTTTCCTTCTTTAATGAGTTCATTACCTTTATTCGGTTCATCAACTGTTACTTTCTTGCGATATACGGTGATGCAACCGTCCGGGCAGACGACAGCGCAGGATGTGCATCCCGTGCAGCAGTCGGCTTTGGCACTTGGCGTCGCATACGGATAACCGCTTGCGTTTATCTTGAGTCCCGTGAGCTCTATGGCGCCCACCGGACAAGCCACTACACACTCCGAGCATCCCTTGCAGCGATCCTCGTTGATGACAATGGCTCCTAACATCTTGGTTTTCATAATATAAACATTATAGGCCCCTCCCCCTCCCCTCCCCCATCCAGGGGAGGGGCAAATTACCATGCTCAGTCCTTGAGCTTTTAGCGTGAAGCATCTATAGCTTCCTAAAAACCTTCAGCATCACCCCTTAAAGCATATCTCCCCCTCCCCTGGATGGGGGAGGGGCGGGGGTGGGGCCGTTAGGGGTAGGGCCGTTAGGGTGGGGCCGTCATCTATTTCTTACGGATTATAGTACTCCTTGCAGTAGAACGCGACAATCTCCTCCGTCATCTGACGGGCATAGCGTGCCGGGCCCTCAGGATTGAGACGCTCCGCCTGGATATAACATTCCAAAGCGTGCTTCCAATCCTGTTGGCTACGGTAGGAGTTGCCTTTTTCGTACCACTCCTTGTCAGACATTAAAAATATGGATTTGAATCAGAAGGCCAAAGGATTGACCTTCTGTAGGTTCTTATACTCTATACAGCAGCCCGTTGATAAGGTCGTCCTTGGCGATCTCCTTGATGCGGACATGGAGTTTCTTGCCCGTTGCATTGCGCGGAATCTGCTCAATGAAACGATAGAAACGCGGACGCTTGAAGTTGGCGATATCCGGTGACTCCTTGCAGAAAGCATCGAGATCCTCCGGTGTCAGGTTCTTGTCCTTACGCACGACGTAAGCAGTGACGACCTGACCACGGATCTTGTCAGGCACATAGGTCACGATGCTGTCGGCCACCATCGGATGCTTGTTGAGCACCTCCTCAATCTCCGTCGGGTAGATGTTCTCACCCGAAGAGATGATCATGTCATCCTTACGGCCAAGGATCGTGATATACTGGTGCTTGTCCCAGGTAGCAAGGTCACCCGTGTAGATGAAGCCCTTATAATACTTGTTACGGGTCTCCTCGTCGTTATTAAAGTATTTGTACGGCGATTTAGCGGGCGAAGAGATGATGACCTCACCAGTCTCCTGGTTGTCCATGGCTACGACCTCATCGGGATCAGCCTTGTGGTCCTCATAGACCTTCACGACACGCACATCGTCGTCGACCATCGACGCACCAGCTGTACCTGCATACTCTGGCAAGTCGAACGGACGGAGGAACGTGTTCCACAACGTCTCTGTCGTGCCATAGCCGTTGTAGATGTTCGGGGTGAGCAGACGCTGATAACGCAGACAAGCCGAACGCTCAAGCGGAGAACCCATAGTGATGATACCCGTAAGTGAAGACAGATCGTAGTCATTCTTCTCCTGGGCATCAGACAGCTCCTCAAGCACTGTAGGCACACCAATGATGAACGTGATATGATAACGGGAGACATAGCGCAGCGTCGTGTCAGCATCAAACTTGCCCATCACCACGAGTGTAGCACCGGCATAGAACGTCGGGCAAGGACCACCACAGTGGACACCGCCACGATGGAACCATGGTGTGGTGTTCATCGTCACATCCTTGAAACTCATTGGGAAGTGGATCATGATGTCGTGAGCGGAGAGCACCTCGTTGACAGATGTCAATGGCACACCCTTAGGACGACCTGTCGTGCCGGAGGTATAGAGACGCGTTGTCTCATCATAGATGTTCTTCGTGCCCTCACACTCAGGCTCGCGGTTGGAAGCCTCCTCTACGTAATCGTGATAAGAGATGACATTGCCATCACTCAAACCGTCGCTAACGATAAGACGGCGAGGCTTCAGGCCAGCGATCTTCACAGCCTGCAGCACCGTCTCCTTACGCTTCTCGTCGAAGAGAATAACTTTTGGCTTAGAGTCCTCGAGGTTCTGTGCCAGTTCACCCGGGCTCAGACGGAAGCTCACCGGCGACATCACGCCACGGATCTTCTGAGGAGCAATATAGGCGAAAGCGAACTCAGGGCAGTTCTGGGTCATCACCATGATGACATCGCCCTTACCGAAACCATCCTTCACCAAAGAGTTGGCGAGGCGGTTAACCTCGTTGTCAAGCTCTTTGTAAGTCCATTGACGGTCGGTCTTCGGGTCAATCATGGCAAGACGGTCGTAATAACGGCGCACATTGCGGTTGAATCCCTCAATCCAAGTGTAATGGGCTTCGAAAATCTCCTTGAAAGACTCAGGAGCATTTGCTGTCTTTTTCTCTTTCATTATAATCTTTTTTACCTTAATTTTATTCTATCCGTACGGCGAATTCATACACCGTAGGGGCGACCCTTGTGGTCGTCCTAACCTTATTAGGTATTGCAAAAATAATCAGATAACAAAGAAACAGACTAAAAACATTCTCATAAATTACCGAACTGTCGTTTTCGCACGATGAACTGTCGCTATTTTCCAAGCCACTTGCACACATCCCTACGTTGTGTGCGACTGACAATGATCTCGGGACAGTCATCGCCATAGAGCAGAATGCGTATTCTGCCATTGGACAGACTGTCAAATCCCTTGACCTGATTACGAGGAAGAATATATTTCCTATTGACGCGCATGAAAGCCTCCGAGCCGATGCCCGTCGCCACTTCCTCCAATGTCTTATCCAAGGGATAGGATGAGCCGTCCATCAGGTGCAGATAGGTTGTCTTGTCCTCAGAGGAGATATAGCGCACCATGGAGGCTGGGATGCGCTTGGCACCCGTGGCCGTACGAACCCAGAAGCTTAGATTATCACCCGCGGAAGGGTTGCCTAAGCCCAACTCATCATCATGAGCCGGTTTGCGCAGCCGCATCGACTTCCTGATAGCCATCGCGAGCTGATGCTCCTTCACAGGTTTCAAGAGGTAGCACAGACTATTATAGCTGAAGGCCTGAAAGGCGTACTCTTCATGAGCAGTAATGAAGATCACCGGGATGTCGTTGGGCGCATAACTGAGCGCATCGAAGACCAAGCCATCGCGCAATTTGATATCGGCAATGATAAGGTCGACGTCCTGATGATAGGAGAAAAAGGCACGCCCCTCCTCCACCGACGACAACAAGCCTACGACCTCGTAACTGGGGTCGATAGCCTGGAGCATGTGGCGAAGAAGGCGATAGCAGTAGGAATCGTCTTCGAAGATAACGATCGTCAAGGGCATCATTGTGTGAATGCGATACTTATAGTTCTAAGTACATATTATTGTATCAAACACTAATTTATGTAGCAAAGGTAGTAGTTTTATAGGAAACAGACAAACAACAAAGGCCGAAATGTCATCGCGCCTCATATGTGACGCAATTCCGACACGGCCGTGACGCGTTACCGACACGGCCGTGACGCGTTACCGACACGGCCGAGGCGCAATGACGTACAACCTCTGCAATAATGGTCAAACAAGATGCAAATAGGGTAAGCCTTATTTGGAAAATGTTTCTTAACTTTGCACACAGATAAAAGACAACAATATATGAAGAAAATTGAAGTAAGACAGACGGCCGGCCGGACCGCTCTCGGCGACTTTGCTCCCGAGTTCGCCCACCTGAATGATGACGTTCTCTTCGGAGGTTGGTTCTCCCATCTCGCCATCGAAGTAGCTGGTGAGAACACAAGCAACGAATGGCTCGAGCCAGTCAATGTCGAAGAATATAAGAAACTGAAATAATATGTACTTAGAAAATATCCATAGCCCTAAAGACATCAAGGGCCTCAACACACAACAACTGCAAACCCTCGCCGGTGAGATCCGGGAGGGCATCCTCAACCGCGTGAGTAATAACGGCGGTCACGTCGGACCGAACCTCGGATTCGTCGAGGCTACTATCGCACTCCACTACGTCTTCAACGCGCCGGACGACAAGTTCGTCTTCGACGTCAGCCATCAGAGCTATCCGCACAAGATGCTCACGGGCCGCGCCGACGGCTTCCTCCATGTAGAAGACATGAATGCTATCTCCGGCTATTCCTCTCCGCGTGAGAATGCTGAGTACGACAACTTCGAGATCGGTCATACCTCTACCTCTATAGCCTTGGCAACGGGTCTGCAGAAAGGCCGTGACCTGCAAGGCGGCAAGGAAAATGTCATCGCGGTCATCGGTGACGGCTCACTCTCCGGCGGCGAAGCGTTTGAAGGCCTTGACACGGCAGCAGAGATTGGTACGAACATCATCATCGTCGTCAACGACAACGAGATGAGCATTGCCGAGAACCACGGCGGGCTCTACCGTAACCTCAAGCTGTTACGTGAGACACAGGGTAAGGCAGAGTGCAACTTCTTCCGCGCCATGGGTTTCGACTACCGTTATGTGGAGCAAGGCAACGACATCGAGACACTGATCAGTGCTTTCCGCGGCGTAAAGGACATCGATCATCCCATCGTCGTCCATATCCACACCGAGAAAGGCCGCGGCTACAAGCCTGCTGTAGAGAACAAAGAAGCCTGGCACTGGCACATGCCGTTCAACATCGCTGACGGCAGTCTGAAGCAGACTTTCGACGATGAGGATATCGACACGATGCTCGGCGACTGGCTCTTCGAGAAGATGAAGAAGGACCCGAAGCTCTTGCTTCTCACCGCAGGTACCCCCAGTTCCTTCGCTTTCTTTAAAGAGCGCCGCGAGGCAGCTGGTAAGCAGTTTGTCGACACGGGTATCGCTGAGGAAGAGGCTGTTGCCTTGGCATCCGGTGCTGCCAAGCGCGGCGCACACCCTGTGTTCAGCGACTATGCTACCTTCTTCCAGCGCACCTATGATCAGTTGGCACAGGACCTCGCCGTCAATGGCAACCCCGCTGTGTTCAACATCCTCGGGTCGACGATCTACGGCATGAACGACTTCACGCATATCTGCTTCTTCGACATCCCGATGATCTCGCATATCCCGAACCTCCACTACCTCGCTCCGACGACCTACGAAGAGCTCATCGCCATGGAGGACTGGGCCATCAACCAGGAAAAGTATTCCGTTGCTATCCGCGTACCGGAAGGGAAGGTTTATCACAGCGCAGAGCCCGTGGAGACCGACTATAGCGACATCAATCACTATAAGGTGGTTCACCGTGGCAGTGGCGTGGCGATCATCGCCCTCGGCAATTTCTTCCAGAAGGGTGAGCGTGTCTGCAAGCTGCTTGCTGACACAGGTATCGACGCCACTCTCATCAATCCCCGTTGGATCAGCGGTATCGATGAGAAGCTCTTAGATGACTTAAAGAAAGACCACCGCCTCGTCGTCACCCTCGAGGATGGCAGCTTAGACGGTGGTTTTGGTGAGCGCATCAGCCGCTACTATGCTCCGACATCGATGCGCGTGCTCAACTTTGGTGTGAAGAAGCAGCTCTACGACCGCTATGATGTCAACGCCCTCCTCAAAGAGAACTATTTAGAAGATGAGCAGATTGTAGAGGACATTACCTCACAGGATCTCTAATGCCTGACGGATCAGGTCGGGAGCAATGCCGGTAGCAGCCAACTGCTCATCGGTCCTCCATTTTTGAAAAATTATCGACCTGTACGGTTGGGAATGCCCTCGAAGAGGGCAAACATGGTTAGTCCCCTTCGGGGACCTCTGCATTCCATGGGAAATAAGCACCTAATTTCAACCGTACAGGTCGAAATTATTCTGAACAGAGAGGAGAAATGAGGAGAAAGAAGGATAATTATCGGTTCTTCCGGTTTTCGGGTTGGTAGGAGAACAACCTCGAAGAGGTTGAACATGGTTAGCCCCACGTGAGGCGCAGCCGAAACGTGGGGGTAGGAA
>CADBAG010000043.1:13758-32252 GCA_902792635.1 uncultured Prevotellaceae bacterium
ACCCCAGGTTGCGTCGCTGCGCTCCTTACCTGGGGTTACTCAAGTATAACCTCTTCGAGGTTATCTGCAGTATCAACCCGAAAACCGGAAGAGCCATAATTATCGGTTCCTTATAGACGTCTTAGTACTTCAGAATCTGAAGCCATAGAATAACCGCAGACGCCACTTGTCACGTTTGATCTGCAAGCGGTTCTCGTTGCCTATGGATGAGGTATTGAGGACAAATGTGAGACCCGTGAAACGGTTGCGCCAGGAATAGACAGCGGCACTGCGGCCCGTAAGGATGACACTCGGGAAAGAATACTTCATGTTGATGCGCTGACCACCGGACGTAATATTCGAATGGGTATAGACATCGAAAGTCGGTAGCGCAGACAAGTGGAACAGCCAATGGCGGCCTGCCACAAGATTGTAGCCATAGCCCGCACCGATACCAATCTCAAAGAGTTTTATCTTCGTAGGAATATTATCAGTAAGTGCTGTGCCGTCCATGTCCGTTATCTGCCCATCGATGCTCAGTCCTACAAGCACACTACCTGCGCTCCGCTTCTGGATATAGCTCTGACTGAACGCAGCGGGAAAAGAAAATTTCCGACCGTTAAAGGCATAGTAGCCATTGATGTTCAGCGCCTTCTGCCGCAGCATATCCTTGCCGACGGGGATTTCCTCTCCACCTGAAGAGATTGTACCTTTATAAGTAGCTGAGGATAAATAGACGACATCGAAGCCATATCGGTTGCTATAAGCATTAAGATTGAACTCATTGTCCTTGTTCTTCCCCACCAACTTTGCCGGATTCAGCGCCACGGCAACGGCCAGTCCGCGATAAGCCACAGCCACACTCAGCGTGGCTCGATAGTCGGCGTTCACAACCCCATGGAAAGGCGTGGGCCCATTCTTGCCATAGGTCTCAAGCTGGGCACCGGAGAGATTCGTACGGAACTTGATCGTCCATCGCTCCTGAGGCTTCGCCAAATAGAGCGTATCGAAGTTGACCTTTCTGTTGTTTTGAGCCAACAGAGAGTCGTCTTGGTGAAGCCTATGGTCAATGTGCTGCAAGTGTTTCAGCAACCGTTTAAATTTGTCCGAAGAGATGTCCCCGTGCTGATAACGGCTCCTCAGCAAGCTGTCGCCCCATTGCAGCAACCGACCTTCGTCAGCAGCATGACGCATCGCCAGACGCAGACTGTCGGCTACTTCCAACTTCTCCCGCAAAGCAAGCATACCTTTCCTACTCTTCTTTTGCCTTGCATCTTGTCCGATGTTAGTTTGCGCATAAAGACTAAAGCTACAATATAGCAAGCTTATGATAGCTACCAGGAAGCCTTTAAGTATGAAACCTCTCATTGTGCCTGGTCTAAGCTAAGAGTACGGTCTGGTTCTACACTCAACACGCCTTTCACTTTTCTCAAGCCCGCCATCACCGAATAGATGTTGGCAGTTTGTGGGAACGAGGCTGCAATGCCGTTAAAGTTCTTATAGTCGTAGATTATCGAGCCATTTAGTTTCTTGACGGCCTTCAGCAGAGCCTTCTTACCCACCGTGGCATCATAAAAAACAATGAGCGTGTGAGACGAGGCAGGCTCAGCACTGACCGTGTCCTTCTGAATATACTGCATCATAAGAATTCGACCCGGCCATCCAGCCCCACCATGATCAAAGCCACTAAGTTCATGCAAGGGGATGTTCTTGTTACCAATACCTTCCAGCACTGCTTTCAGATAAAGGTTCTCCTCATATCGTGCCATCTGTTCAAGATGACGATCGCCCGTAATGAGTACAAGCCGTGTACCGAGTTTCCGCACATTGTTGAGCGGGGCATAACGATCGACGATGGGAGAGGTAAAAGAAATATGGCGTTCCTGACGTATCGTATAATGAGTAGCAGTCTGACCACCAATGGGGAAATAGCCGCGAATACTGTCTGCATCTACTCCGAACTTAGCAAGGTAATGCTTGTCGAGACAAAGCATCAGCGTCAGATAGCCCCCGGCAGAATGCCCAGAAACATATACCTGGCGAGGATCGCCTCCATATTCTGCGATATGCTTGACAACCCAAGCTACGGCCTCTGCAGCATCTTCTGTGTACTGTGGATTATGCGCACGTGGAGAGAGACGGTAGTTGGGGGCTACAACTGCCACCCCCTGTTTCTTGAGGTCAGCAGGAATTTCCTTATGCCCTGTCGTCAGTCCACCACCATGAAACCACACCACTGTCTTGAATGGACGAGTGGCATCACTTGGATAATACAGATCCAATTTACAACGCTCCCTGCGATAGACGGAAGTATCATTCACATTGATGTACGAGATATTATCCTCTTCCTTGTACTGATTCTGAGCTGAAGCCAGAACACAAGGAAGCATAAATAGCAAAACGGCAAAGATAAACGTCTTAGTAGAATTCATGATGTTTCGTCAATAAAGATCTAATTGAATAGGATGCAAAATTAGCTAAAGAAAACGACACCGCAAAGAAGGGAACATTAAACTTTTATCACAAAACAAATCTCCCATCCACATACAAGATGCGGATGGGAGATTGATTATCGAATGTCTAAAGAGATTCTTATTCAGCCTTAGGAGCTTCTTCCTTAGCCTCAGCCTTAGGAGCCTCCTCTGCTTTTGCCTCAGCCTTAGGTGCTTCCTCAGCCTTAGCCTCCTCTGCTTTTGCCTCAGCCTTAGGAGCCTCAGCAGCCTTCTTTGTGCTGCGACGGCTACGACGAGTCTTCTTCTCAGCCTTAGGAGCCTTAGCCATGTTCTCATCGAAGTCTACGAGCTCGATGAAGCACATAGAAGCGGCATCGCTCGGGCGAACACCAAGCTTGATGATACGTGTGTAGCCACCGGGACGGTCAGCTACGCGCGCTGCAACCTCACCAAAGAGCTCCTTAACAGCGTAGCTCTTCTGAAGATAACGGAAGACGACACGACGAGAATTCGTGCTATCGTTCTTTGAGCGAGTGATCAGCGGCTCAACGTATTTCTTCAGAGCCTTAGCCTTTGCGAGAGTCGTAGTGATTCTTTTGTGCATGATCAGGCTGGTTGCCATGTTAGCAAGCATAGCTGAGCGATGAGATGCAGTACGACTCAGATGGTTGAACTTTTTATTGTGTCTCATTGTTTTACTTAATTAGGAGTTAGGAGATAGGAGTTAGGAGTTAACTAACAACTCCTAATTCCTAATTCCTAACTTGTAACTATTCTTTGTCCAGTTTATACTTTGAAATATCCATACCAAACGACAGATTCAGACTCTCGAGCAAATCATCAAGCTCTGAGAGCGATTTCTTACCGAAGTTACGGAACTTCAAGAGGTCTGTCTTCTGATACTGCACGAGATCAGCAAGGGTCTCGACATCAGCAGCCTTCAGACAGTTGAGCGCACGGACACTGAGGTTGAGGTCCGTGAGCTTCGTCTTAAGCAACTGACGCATATGCAGCACTTCCTCGTCAAACTCCTGGTTGCCTTCTTTATCGGCAGTCTCTAACTGGATCTTCTCATCAGAGAAGCAGAGGAGATGGAAGATGAGGATCTTGGCAGCTTCTTTCAGCGCATCCTTCGGGTGGATGGAACCGTCCGTGGTCACTTCGATGATGAGGTTATCGTAGTCGGTCTTCTGCTCGACACGAGTGGGCTCAACATGGTAGCGCACGTTACGGATTGGGGTGTAGATAGAATCGATGGGAAGTACGTTGACATCCGTGCAGAACTGACGGTTCTCGTCAGCCGGCACATAACCGCGGCCCTTATTGATCGTAAGGTCCATCTGGAAGGATGCCTTGGAGTCTAAATGACAAATCACCAAATCAGGGTTTAACACTTCAAATCCAGTCAGATACTTACCGATATCACCTGCTTTGAACTCTGTGGAATTCTCTACGGTGATACTAACTTTCTCGTTCTCGAATTCGTCTACTACTTGTTTGAATCGAACTTGCTTGAGATTCAAAATGATATTGGTGACATCCTCCTTCACACCGGGAACGGTAGCGAACTCATGCTCTACACCACTGATTCGGACAGTGTTGATGGCATAACCTTCAAGCGAAGAAAGAAGGACGCGGCGCAGCGAGTTACCAATGGTAACACCGAAGCCAGGCTCGAGAGGGCGGAACTCAAACTTTCCGTAGTGGTCGTTGGCCTCCAACATCACAACTTTATCAGGTTTTTGAAATGCTAATATCGCCATTAATTCAATGATTTTTATTTATTTCGAGTACAACTCAACGATTAACTGCTCCTTAATGTTCTCGGGGATGTCAGCACGCTCGGGCATGTGAAGATACTTACCGCTCTTGGTGTTCTGATCCCACTCAAGCCAAGGATACTTGCTGTGGTTGAAACCAGCAAGGGCATTGTCGATAACCTCGAGAGACTTAGCCTTCTCGCGGACACCTACAACCTGACCCGGCTTAACAGAATAAGAAGGAATGCTCACAACCTGACCGTCAACAGTGATATGACGATGGCTGACGAGCTGACGGGCAGCTGCACGGGTAGGAGCAATGCCAAGACGGAAGACAACATTGTCGAGGCGGCTCTCCAAAAGCTGAAGAAGAACCTCACCGGTCTTACCATCGGCCTTAGCAGCCTTGTCAAAGAGGTTGTGGAACTGACGCTCCAGTACTCCGTATGTATACTTAGCCTTCTGCTTCTCAGCCAACTGCTGACCATACTCTGATGTCTTGCGGCGACGGTCGTTGCCATGCTGCCCTGGAGGGAAGTTGCGCTTAGACAGTACCTTATCTGCACCAAAGATGGGCTCACCAAAACGGCGTGCGATACGAGACTTAGGACCTATATATCTTGCCATAATTTATAAATGCTTTACTATTGTATCTTTAAGTTCTAATTATACACGACGACGCTTAGGAGGACGGCAGCCATTGTGTGGCAACGGCGTTACGTCGACAATCTCAGTTACCTCGATACCTGCACCATGTACGGCACGGATAGCGCTCTCACGACCATTACCCGGACCCTTGACGAAGGCCTTCACCTTACGCAGACCAAGGCTGTAAGCAACCTTAGCGCAATCCTCTGCTGCCATCTGAGCAGCATACGGTGTATTCTTCTTAGAACCGCGGAAACCCATCTTACCAGCTGAAGACCAAGCGATAACCTGACCATCATTATTGGCAAGAGACACAATAATATTGTTAAAGCTACTGTGAACATGGAGCTGACCTGTAGCCTCAACACGGACATTTCTTTTCTTAGATGTTACTTTCTGTTGTTTTGCCATAATTAAGCCTCCATTAGATTACTTAGTAGCCTTCTTCTTGTTAGCAACGGTCTTCTTCTTACCCTTACGAGTACGAGCATTGTTCTTTGTGCTCTGTCCACGCACAGGCAGACCATTACGATGACGGACACCACGATAGCAGCCAATATCCATCAGGCGCTTGATGTTCATCTGAATCTCTGAACGGAGGTCACCCTCCACCTTGTACTCAGCGCCGATAATCTCACGGATCTTGGCAGCCT
The DNA here is from genome assembly GCA_902792635.1 of uncultured Prevotellaceae bacterium. GTDB lineage: Bacteria > Bacteroidota > Bacteroidia > Bacteroidales > Bacteroidaceae > Prevotella. Next base: position 19,252 of record CADBAG010000043.1, read on the forward strand.
GATCGTCAGTCCACTCGCTGACTTTCAGGTCACGGCTCACGCCGGCCTTATCCAATATCTTTGCTGAACTACTTCGACCTATACCATAGATATAAGTCAATGCGATCTCGCCACGCTTGTTCTGGGGCAAGTCTACTCCAACAATTCGTATTGCCATTAGTTGAAATGAATTGAATAATAAATGTGTTTTGCTTTAATTAACGCGTTGATTTTGCTAAAAAGTATGCAAAGATAACAAGAAAACTTCAATCAGCTTCCTTATTACCCAATACTTTACGCAAATTTAACAATTAGCCCTGACGCTGCTTCATCTTAGGGTTCTTCTTGTTGATAACGAACAGACGACCCTTACGACGAACGATCTTGCAGTCGGCAGAACGCTTCTTGATTGATGTTCTTGTCTTCATAACCTGAAAGTATATAAAAATCTTATTTATATCTGAACTCAATTCTACCCTTCGTCAGGTCATACGGGCTCATCGCTACCTTGACCTTGTCACCAGGAAGAATCTTAATGTAATGCAGACGCATCTTGCCCGAGATATTGGCGATGATCTGTACTCCGTTCTCTAATTCCACACGGAACATAGCATTGGACAAGCTCTCTATCACTGTGCCGTCCTGTTCTATTGCTGACTGTTTAGACATATATTATATTTAACTTTTAAATATTCTAACTCTTGAATAACATTCCAAAGACCGTAAAATCATTGTGAAGGCTCTCCAAAAGGATGGCCTAATGGAGAGCCAATCAATGTATTTGATGATCCGCCTTCGGAAAAGATTATCCAAAGACCAGATTAATATGCACTCACAGCACCAGCCTTACGAGTGTGGCCGGAATTCAACAGTCCGTCGTAGTGACGCATGAGCAGATAAGACTCGATCTGCTGAAGTGTGTCGATAACAACACCCACCGTAATGAGCAGTGAAGTGCCGCCGAAGAACTGTGAAAAAGCCTGCTGCACGTTAAGCAAACCGGCCAAAGCCGGCATGATAGCGATGAAGGCGATGAACAAGGAGCCCGGGAAAGTGATACGGGACATCACTGTGTCGATATACTCGGCTGTGTCGTGACCCGGCTTGATTCCAGGAATGAATCCGTTGTTACGCTTCATGTCCTCTGCCATCTGCTGAGGGTTCAGCGTGATAGCTGTATAGAAATAAGTGAAGGCGATGATGAGGATGACGTAGATGATGTTGTACAACAGGCTACGGTTATCCATGAGGTTACGCACTACCCAGCTTGCATTGTCGCTCTGATACTGAACGATAGCCAAGGGGATGAACATCAATGCCTGAGCAAAGATGATAGGCATCACATTGGCAGCGAAAAGCTTCAGAGGAATGTACTGGCGTGCACCACCGACCTCACGTGTTCCTACGAGGCGCTTAGCATACTGCACAGGTACCTTGCGAGTACCCTGAGTCAAAAGAATTGATGCGCAGATTACAGCATAGAGAATAAGAATCTCGGCGATAAACATCACAAGACCGCCACCGGAGATGGCCGTGAAACGGGAGCTGAGCTCCTGTACGAAGGCCTGGGGCAGTCTGGCGATGATACCTATCATAATGATCAATGAGATTCCATTTCCGACTCCCTTGTCGGTAATACGCTCACCCAACCAGAGGATGAACATAGAACCAGCAGCCAAAATGATTGTGGCCGGAATCATGAATACGCTCCAGGAGATGCCGCTGGCAAGTGCACTGCTTGCCTGCATCTTCAGGTTGATAAGGTAACTCGGTGCCTGGAACAGCAGGATTGCTACCGTCAGCACACGAGTATACCACTGTATTCTTTTGCGGCCGCTCTCACCCTCGCGCTGCATCTTCTGGAAGTAAGGTACAGCGACAGCGAGAAGCTGCATAACAATGGAAGCTGAGATGTAAGGCATAATACCAAGCGCGAAAATCGACGCATTGGAAAATGCTCCACCAGAGAACATGTCCAACAGTGACATAAGGCCACCGGAGGTTTGCGACTGAAGTTGATCAAGCTTGGCGGGGTCGATGCCCGGAAGCACAACGAATGATCCAAAACGGTAGATAGCCGTAAACAGAAGAGTTACCAAGAGCCTCTGACGAAGGTCTTCTACTCTCCAACAGTTCTTTAGTGTCTCAATTAGCTTTTTCATTATTAGATTTTTGTTGCATTACCACCAACTGCCTTGATAGCTTCCTCGGCAGTCTTAGAGAAGGCGTTGGCCTCGACGTCAACCTTTGCTTTCAGCTCACCAGTGCCAAGGATCTTAACAAGCTCCTTACCATTGGTCAGACCAGCAGCAACAAGCTCCTGGATACCGATCTTAGTGAGGTTCTTCTCCTCAGCAAGCTTCTGAAGGGTAGAAAGGTTCACAGCGAAGTACTCCTTGTGGTTGATGTTCTTGAAACCAGCCTTCGGTACACGACGCTGCAGAGGCATCTGACCACCTTCGAAACCAATCTTTCTCTTGTAACCGGAACGAGCCTTGGCACCCTTGTGACCACGAGTAGAAGTACCACCGAGTCCAGAACCTGGACCACGACCGATACGACGACGTGAATGAGTAGAGCCAGCTGCCGGCTTCAATGTATGTAATTTCATGATTACGTCTTTTTTAATCGTTATTGATTACCTATGATTACTTAACGATTTCCACGAGGTGATGCACTTTGCGCACCATGCCGAGGTTGCTGGGAGTATCCTCAATCTCAACAACCTGAGAAATCTTGTGAAGACCGAGAGCCAAGAGGGTTCTCTTCTGGTCTACAGGAGCACCGATACGGCTCTTGATCTGTTTTACTTTAATTGTTGCCATTGTTTATAATCCCATTAACCGTTAAACACTTTGTCCATGGCTACACCACGCTCACCAGCTACGGCGTAAGCGTCACGCATCTGAGACAGAGCGAGCACTGTGGCCTTCACCAGGTTGTGGGCGTTGGAAGAACCCTTAGACTTAGCAATCACATCAGAGATACCTGCGCTCTCAAGAACAGCACGCATAGCACCACCGGCCTTCAGACCGGTACCGGCAGCTGCCGGCTTGAGGAGCACGCGGGCACCACCAAACTTCACCTCCATCTCGTGAGGAACGGTACCGTTGAGCACGGGAACTTTAAAGAGGTTCTTCTTGGCAGCGTCTGTGCCTTTCTGGATAGCGGCGGTAACCTCGCCGGCCTTACCAAGACCGTAACCGATTACGCCCTTGCCATCACCGACTACGACAATGGCAGCGAATGTAAAGGTACGACCACCTTTTGTAACCTTTGTCACACGGTTGATAGCAACCAGGCGGTCCTTCAATTCAGCGTCACTATTAACTCTTACTTTATTCATTGCCATTATCGATTAGAAATTAAGTCCACCCTTACGAGCCGCGTCAGCAAGAGCCTGCACGCGACCATGGTACAGATAACCGTTACGGTCGAAAACAACAGCCTCAACGCCGGCTGCCTTAGCCTTAGCTGCTACAGCCTCACCGACCTTCTCAGCCTGCTGAATCTTCGGGAGCTTCTCCATGCCCAGTGATGAAGCTGAAGCTACGGTCTTGCCCTCGATATCATTAATAACCTGAGCGTAGATCTGCTTGTTAGAGCGGAACACAGTAAGGCGGGGACGCTCAGCCGTTCCCTTGACGTTCTTGCGAATGCGGAACTTTATCTTGATTCGTCTTTCTACTTTCTTTGTTGTCATGATTTCTTCACTTTAAAAGTTACTTAGCTGCAGCTGTCTTACCAGACTTTCTGCGGATGACCTCACCCTTAAAGAGGATACCCTTACCCTTATACGGCTCAGGCATGCGGAAAGAACGAATTTTAGCACAGATAAGACCAAGCAGCTGCTTGTCAGCGCTCTCCAGCATGATCTGCGGGTTCTGGTTACGCTCCGACTTTGTCTCTACCTTCACCTCCTTAGGAAGCTGCATGTAGATGGGGTGCGTATAACCGAGAGAGAACTCGAGAAGGTTGCCCTGGTTGGATACACGGTAACCGACACCGACGAGCTCCAGATGCTTCTGGAAGCCCTCGCTCACGCCTACAACCATGTTGTGAACCAAAGAACGATACAGACCGTGGAAAGCCTGCTTCTGCTTGTAGTCTACTGGACTATTCTCATCAACCTCGAAGGTTATCTGACCATCCTTCTGAGTCATCTTGATAGAAGGATCAATGTACTGAGAGAGCTCTCCCTTGGGACCCTTGACAGTAACGACGTTACTCTTCTCATCGAAGTTAACTGTAACTCCGGCGGGAACACTAATTGGCAATTTACCTATTCTTGACATAACTAAAACCTCCAATTAATAGACATAGCAAAGAATCTCACCACCAATCTTGAGGTCAGCGGCTTCCTTGTCAGTCATAACGCCCTTAGATGTGGAAAGGATAGCGATACCCAGTCCGTTAATAACTCTCGGCATGTCCTTGTAACCGGTGTAACGGCGAAGGCCCGGTGTGGAAACGCGCTTCAAACTCTTGATAGCGTTCTCCTTGGTTTGCGGGTCGTACTTCAGAGCGACCTTGATAGTGCCCTGAGGACCATCCTCGATGAACTTGTAGTTCAGGATGTAACCCTTCTCGAAGAGAATCTTTGTGATAGACTTCTTCATGTTTGACGCAGGAACCTCAACCACGCGATGATGAGCCATGATTGCGTTTCTGAGCCGTGTCAGATAATCTGCTATTGGATCTGTCATAAAAATATAAATGTTTAATTAATCGGGACTACCCCGACAATATTAAATATGCTTCGTGAGTTTATGAGTTTATGAGTTTGTGAGTTTATAAGCTTTTGAGTTCTTTAGTCTTAATATGCTTATCGATCAAAGACCAGATGAACACATTAAAAACTTAAAAACTCATAAACTAAAGAACTCAAAAACTGAACTACCAGCTTGCCTTTGTTACACCTGGGATGAGACCCTGTGAAGCCATCTCACGGAACTGGATGCGGGAGATACCGAACTGACGGATATAACCACGCGGACGACCCGTAATCTTGCAGCGGTTGTGCTGGCGGATAGGATCAGCGTTCTTAGGAATGGCCTGCAGCTTGCGGGCTGCCTCATAAGCCTCAGCAGGATCGTTGGAAGTTGCGATGACCTTCTTCAGAGCTGCACGCTTCTCAGCATAACGGGCTGCGAGCTTAGCGCGCTTTACCTCACGCGCCTTCATTGATTCTTTTGCCATATCTCTTAATCGTTTTTAGCATTTTTGAACGGGAGGCCGAATGCCTTGAGAAGTGCATAGCCCTCTTCGTCTGTTGTAGCAGAAGTGACGAACGTGATGTTCATACCCTGCATACGGCTCACCTGATCGATGTTGATCTCAGGGAAGATAATCTGCTCTTCGATACCGAGAGTATAGTTGCCACGGCCGTCAAGCTTAGAGTTGATACCCTTGAAGTCACGGATACGAGGAAGAGCGATTCTCACGAGACGCTCCAGGAACTCGTACATGCGCTCGCGGCGGAGTGTTACCATTACGCCGATAGGCATCTTCTTACGAAGCTTGAAGTTAGCGATATCCTTCTTAGAATATGTAGCAACAGCCTTCTGACCGGTGATGGCAGTGAGCTCGTTGATAGCTACATCGATAATCTTCTTATCCTGCGTAGCATCGCCAAGACCCATGTTGATAACGATCTTCTTCAGGGCAGGGATCTGCATGGCAGAAGAGTACTTGAACTGCTCCTTCAGAGCGGGAGCGATCTGCTCTTTATACTGTTTCTTTAACTGTGCTGTATCCATTACTTGATCTCCTCCCCTGACTTTTTAGCGATACGAATGACATTCTTGCCGTCGTGCTTGATAGCCACACGGGTAGCCTTGCCACTCTTCGGATCGATAAGACTGATGTTTGAGATGTGAATAGGAGCCTCCTGCTTGACAATGCCTCCCTGAGGATTCTTAGCTGAAGGCTTAGTGCTCTTTGAAACCATGTTGACACCCTCAACGATGGCACGGTTCTCTTTCACAAGCACCTTGAGCACTTTACCCGTCTTGCCTTTGTCTGCACCGGCAATGACAATGACGTTGTCGTCTTTCTTGATATGTAATTTACTCATTACTTCTTTCATTTAAAGATTAAAGAACCTCAGGTGCGAGAGACACGACCTTCATGTTGACCTGACGGAGCTCACGAGCTACGGGGCCGAAGATACGGCTGCCGCGGAGCTCACCAGCGTTGTTGAGCAACACGCAAGCGTTGTCATCGAAACGGATGTAGGAACCATCGGGACGACGGATCTCCTTCTTGGTGCGTACGACTAATGCCTTAGATACTGCACCCTTCTTCAAGTCACTGCTGGGCAGGACGTTCTCGACAGCAACAACAATAACGTCACCGACGCTTGCATAGCGACGACCTGTACCACCGAGCACGCGGATGCACATAGCCTCACGAGCACCACTGTTGTCTGCTACTGTAAGTTTTGTTAATGCCTGTATCATAATTACTTAGCCTTTTCTACGATTTGAATTAATCTCCACCTCTTGGTCTTGGAAAGTGGACGAGTCTCCATGATCTGGACAGTATCACCCATGTGGGCTTCGTTCTTCTCGTCGTGAACGTGATACTTCTTCGTCTTCTGGACGAACTTACCGTAAATGGGGTGCTTCTCCTTGAACTTAGCGGCGACGACGATGGTCTTGTCCATCTTGTCGCTAATAACGACACCCTGTCTTACCTTTCTTAAATTACGTGTTTCCATTTGTGCCATTACTTGTTAAGTTCTCTTTCGCGAAGCACTGTCTTCATACGTGCTATATCACGACGCGCAGCTTTGATCTGTGACGGATTCTCAAGCGGGGAAATCTGATGGTTGAGCTTAAGCTGCTTGTAAGCTGCCTCAGATTGTGCCAGCTTCTCGCGCAAGTCCTTGTCGGCGAGTTCTGTGATTTCTTTGATCTTCATTATTATGCGTTTTTGTCGTAATCACGACGGATGACGAATTTAGTCTTCACCGGAAGCTTCTGGGCTGCCAGACGGAGAGCCTCTTTGGCAACGTCCATGCTAACACCCTCAACTTCGAAGAGGATACGTCCCGGAGTGACAGGTGCCACCCATCCTGCGGGGTCACCCTTACCTTTACCCATTCGCACGTCGGCAGGCTTGCGAGTGATAGGCTTGTCAGGGAAGATACGGATCCACACCTGACCCTCACGGTTCATATAACGGTTGACAGCAACACGAGCTGCTTCAATCTGGCGGCTGTCCAGCCATTTGCTCTCAAGGGTCTTGATGCCGAATGAGCCGAAAGCCAGCTGTGTACCGCGGTGAGCGTTGCCTTTGTTGCCACGTCCATCCTGCGGCCTTCTATATTTTACTCTTTTTGGCTGTAACATTGTAGCTGATTCTTTTAACGATTATTGTTTCTGCGGCGGCCACCACGACCACGGCGCTCACCGTCACGACGTGGACGGTCGTTGCGATCCTGCTGGAAGTTAGGAGCGAGCTCCTTCTTGCCATAGACCTCACCGCGCATGATCCATACCTTGATACCTAAGAGACCAACCTTTGTCAGAGCCTCTGTCTGGCAGTAGTCGATGTCTGCACGGAAAGTATGCAGAGGAGTACGACCCTCCTTGAACATTTCCTTACGTGCGATCTCGGCGCCATTCAGACGGCCGGTGATCTGTACCTTGATACCCTCGGCACCAGCGCGCATTGTGTTCTGGACAGCCATCTTGATGGCACGGCGATAAGCCATGAGGTGCTCAATCTGGCTGGCGATGTTCTCACCAACGATAGTAGCATCGAGCTCAGGACGCTTCACCTCGAAGATGTTGATCTGGATGTCCTTCTTGTAGAGCTTCTTCAGCTCTTCCTTCAGCTTGTCGACATCCTGACCACCCTTACCGATGACGATACCCGGACGGGCTGTGCAAATAGTGATGGTGACGAGTTTGAGAGTACGCTCGATGATGATACGAGAAACCTGGGCTTTCTCAAGACGCTTCTTCAGATAAGTACGAATCTGACGATCCTCTACGAGATTGTCGCCGAAGTTCTTGCCACCGAACCAATTAGAATCCCAACCACGGATAATACCAAGACGGTTGCTTATTGGATTAACTTTCTGTCCCATTCTATTTAATCTTTATCGTCATTAGTTTTGGCATCCACGAAGAGAGTCACGTGGTTAGAGCGCTTGCGGATTCTGTATCCGCGGCCCTGCGGTGCCGGTCTCATACGCTTCATCGTTACGCCTTCATCTACGAAGACTTTGCTGATATACAGCTCACCGTCCTCAGCCTTGCGATCGTTCTTGGTCTCCCAGTTAGCGATAGCAGAGCGAAGCAGCTTCTCAACATCCTGAGCAGCGCGCTTCTTAGAGAACTTGAGCACGCCAAGTGCACGGTTGACCTCCATACCACGGATCATGTCTACAACGTAGCGCATCTTACGGGGAGAGGAGGGCACGCCAACGAGCTTGGCGAAATATTGATTCTTACGGGCTTCTTTTAACTTTTCAGCCGCAATATGTTTTCTTGCTCCCATTATTGTTTGCTTGATTTAATTGCTTATCCCGATTACTTCTTGTTGTTACCGGTATGACCACCGAAGCGACGTGTGAGGGCGAACTCACCGAGGCGATGACCTACCATGTTCTCAGTAATGTAGACAGGGATAAATTTGTTACCGTTATGAACTGCAACAGTATGACCCACGAAGTCAGGTGAAATCATACATGCTCTGGCCCAAGTCTTGACAACGCTCTTCTTGCCGCTCTCGTTCATGGCAAGGATTTTCTTCTCGAGCGAGACATTGATGTACGGGCCTTTTTTAAGTGAACGACTCATAATTTGCTCTGTGTTTTAATTTACTTCTTGTTAGCCCTCTCAATGATATACTTGTTCGAGAGTTTCTTCGGTGCACGTGTCTTGAGACCCTTAGCGTACAAGCCCTTACGAGAACGTGGATGACCACCGCTCTGACGGCCTTCACCACCACCCATCGGGTGATCAACAGGGTTCATAACAACACCACGGTTGTGAGGACGACGACCGAGCCAGCGGCTGCGGCCTGCCTTACCCGACTGCTCCAGTGCGTGGTCGGAGTTGCCGACGCTACCTACTGTTGCCTTGCAGGCAGAGAGAACCTTGCGGGTCTCACCAGAAGGAAGCTTGATGACGCAATAGGAACCTTCACGAGAAGTAAGCTGAGCAAAGTTACCAGCCGAACGAACGAGCAGAGCACCTTGGCCCGGACGCAACTCGATGTTGTGGATCACGGTACCTACAGGGATGTTAGCAAGAGGAAGGGCGTTACCAATCTCAGGTGCAGCCTCTGCACCAGACATCAGCTTGTCGCCGACCTTCAGTCCGTTAGGAGCAATGATGTAACGTTTCTCACCATCTGCGTAGAAGAGAAGAGCGATACGAGCCGAACGGTTAGGATCGTACTCGATAGTCTTCACTACAGCAGGAACACCATCTTTCTCTCGCTTGAAGTCAATGAGACGATACTTCTTCTTATGGCCACCACCGATGTAGCGCATGGTCATCTTACCGGTGTTGTTTCGACCACCGGTTGAACGCTTACCGTAAACGAGAGACTTCTCTGGCACGGATGCAGTAATCTCCTCGAACGTGCCAATAACTTTGTGTCTTTGACCCGGAGTAGCCGGGCTGAATTTACGTACTGCCATTTCTTATTTAGATATTGCTGTAAAAATCAATAGAGTCACCGTCTTTCAAGGTAACGTAAGCCTTCTTGTAAGCAGGCTTCTGGCCGCGAACGAGACCAGCCTTGGTGTAACGGCTTGAGCGCTTGCCGGCGTAGCGTACTGTGTTAACAGCGATCACAGAAACCTTGTAAAGGTTCTCGACCTCATTCTTAATCTGGAGCTTGTCGGCGTCAGGACGGACAACGAAACCGTAACGGTTATTGTTCTTCTCTGTAATCTTGGTCTGCTTCTCAGTGACCAGGGGTTTGATAATAATCTGTGCCATTTCTATTTTCCAAATTACTTGTTAAGCACGCTGTCGATCTTCTCCAGGGAAGCCTCTGCAATCACGAGCACATCAGCGTTCAAAATCTTGTACGTATTGATGTTTGCTGCGCTCATGATCTCAGCCTTCTGCAGATTGCGAGCGGACAAATATACATTTTTATTTACTTCTGGCAAAACAACGAGTGTCTTCTTACCGTCGACTTTGAGATTTTTAGCGATATTTACGAAATCTTTAGTCTTGGGAGCTGCCATATCGAAGTTGTCGACCACGATGATCTCGTTGTCCTTAGCCTTGTAAGAGAGAGCGGACTTACGAGCAAGAATCTTTACCTTCTTGTTGAGCTTGAATCCGTAGTCACGGGGCTTAGGACCGAACACGCGGCCACCACCGACGAGGACAGGTGAGTTGATATCACCGCGACGAGCACCGCCGCCGCCCTTCTGACGACCGAGCTTACGAGTAGAACCATTGTGCTCACTACGCTCTTTTGACTTTGCTGTACCCTGACGCTTGTTAGCCATGTACTGCTTAACGTCAAGATAGATGACGTGATCGTTGGGCTCAATGCCGAAGACAGCGTCATTCAATGTAACCTTTCTTCCGGTCTCCTGACCGTTGATATTCAAAACGCTGAGTTCCATTACTTCTCAATTAAAACAGTTGAACCATTGTATCCTGCTGTAGAACCCTTCACAATGATGAGGTTCTGCTCGGGGATAACCTTTAATACTTTGAGGTTCTGGGTTGTAACCCTGTCGCCTCCCATCTGGCCGCCCATGCGCATGCCCTTGAACACCTTTGCAGGGTAAGAGCAGGCACCGATGGAACCCGGCTTACGGAGACGGTCATCCTGACCGTGAGTGGCCTGGCCGACACCGCCGAAACCATGACGCTTCACAACGCCCTGGAAGCCTTTACCCTTAGAAGTGCCGACAATGTCAACAAACTCAGCGTCGTTGAACAAGTCCACCGTGATGGTGTCACCGAGGTTATACTCCTCGTCAAACTTGAACTCGGCCAAGTGCTTCTTCGGTGTTGTACCAGCCTTCTTGAAGATTCCGGTCATAGGCTTATTGGTTCTCTTATCCTTAGCCTCGCCAAAGCCCAACTGATAGGCTTTGTAACCGTCTTTCTCCACAGTCTTAATCTGGGTAACAACACAAGGACCAGCTTCGATAACAGTGCACGGTACGTTCTTACCGTCGGCACTGAAAACGGATGTCATTCCGATTTTTCTTCCAATTAATCCTGGCATCTCAGTTTAATAATTAAATAATAATATAATGTTGTTTTATGTTCTCTTTAAGTGATACCCGCTTTTCCAAAAGCTCACAACACACTTAAAAAGAACTTCTCACTTCTTCTAAACTGAAGGCCAAGTTGCTCTTTGTCAGCGTATTGATAGCTACGAGCCAGCGCAATACTCACTTTTACGGGTGCAAAGTTACTAACTTTTCCAATACTGTGCAAGTTTTTAGCCTATTATTTTTTGATTATCAGTAAAATAGGTTCCTTCTCTATTATTCTCGCAACAAAATCTTATCTTTGTAGCGAACTTTTCGTGACGAACTTTTCGCCATGAACGTAATAGTCGCCAAAATGACAAGAATCAATAAGACACCTCTGAACCCTTTTCTTCTGGCCGGCTATCTTTCTCCCGGATACTTTTGTGACAGGGAGCAAGAAACCGCCAAGTTGGCTTCCGCTTTGAAAAACGGGAGAAACGTTACGCTGACAAGCCCCCGCCGTATGGGGAAAACCGGTCTGATACTCCATCTGTTCAACAGATTGGAGCAAGAAGGCATTGCCTGTTATTACGTGGATTTATACCAGACCGACAGTCTTGCATCGCTCGTTGAACAACTTGGGAATGCTGTATTGGGGACTCTCGACTCTACAGAAAAGAAAATTGTGAAGAAAGTCGGAGAGTTCTTCAAATCACTCCGTCCAACTATCAATATTGACCCACAAACCGGTGAGCCAGGTTTTACGGTTAACGTTCAACCTTTACAAGCTGAATACTCCTTCCAGGAAATTCTCAACTATATGGAGCAAGCTGACAAACCCTGCATCGTGGCTTTTGATGAGTTTCAGACCATTACCGAATATGCCGACAAGAAAGTAGAAGCACTGCTCCGTTCATATATTCAACGCCTCAACAACGTTCACTTCATTTTTTCTGGCAGTCAGCGACATATTCTCATAAATATGTTTGCATCAGCCTCTCGTCCCTTTTATCAGAGCACACAGATGATGCCGCTGGAAGTTATCGACCAGAAGCAATACTTTTTGTTTGCAAGTGAACATCTACATAAGAATGGACAAAGCATAGACGAGGGATCGTTCTCCTATCTCTATCATGTACTTCATGGCCACACATGGTATATCCAGTCGATGCTGAACCGGATCTATGAGTACAAGATAGCCCAAATCAACAAGGAGAATATTGATCAGGTGTTATCGGAGATCGTCGAAGAGAACGAAGCGACCTATCAAACCTTTCTGCGCTTAATCACTCCGGCACAAGGCAAACTGATAAGAGCCATTGCTCGCCAGGGTGAAGTAAACGAACCAACAGGGCAAGCCTTTATCTCCAAATACAATTTAGGGGCATCCAGCACTGTCCGCTCTGCGACCAAAGCGCTCGTTGAGAAGGAAATGCTGCTTGAAGATAATGGCACTTATGAGGTGTATGACCGGTACTTCGGCATTTGGCTGAGACAGCATAGCCTATAAAACACGATGCGATAATAACTGTAATCGCACCGCGATGCAACTGAAATCGCAGGACGATATAACTGAAATCGCAGGACGATAAAACTGAAATCGCAAAGCGATTCAAGTTGAATGCTGAACCCTTTCAATTTGTAGCTCAAGGCAGCCTTTATTATTATTTTCTTTGGATATTCCGCCTAATCTCTGTAACTTTGTATAATAATGGGTCAAGAGAACGAGTTTAGTGATCTTCAAAAAATAACTTGGTAAAGTTTATCACATTTGATAATCTTATATTGAGTAATTGTTTTGTTTATTATATTCAGAATGTATATTTAG
>CADBAG010000044.1 GCA_902792635.1 uncultured Prevotellaceae bacterium
AAGCAACATATTGTATTTGATAAGAAGCTTCCTAAATGGAATTATAGAATCTTATGGCAAGGGAAGACGAGTTTACCAAGTTAATTTTTAAATGTTACTAAAACGCGAAGCGTTGAAGTATTGGAGCCCAATGTAAGCACCTGGTACTGTACATTATCAAAGCTCACTATCTGATCTACCGTATAAGCAGAAGTAGTACTGAAACGAAATAAAAGAAAGAACAAAAATAATAAGGGGAACGTTATCCGCAAGTGAAATGAGGAAGCGTCCCTGTATCCTGAAAACATCTTCATCATCCAAAAACAAATTGTTAAGTATAAAATATAAAAGGTAATAGCAGGTAGAGAAACGAAAAGAGCCCAACACACCGTTGGGCTCTCTTAAGGGTATTATCAAACTTTGATCTCCACCTCAACACCTGAAGGAAGCTCAAGCTTCATCAGGGCATCGACAGTCTTGCTTGTAGCGCTGTAGATGTCGATAAGGCGCTTGTAGTCGCAGAGCTGGAACTGCTCACGGCTCTTCTTGTTAACGAATGTGGAACGGTTGACCGTGTAGATACGCTTGTGCGTAGGCAATGGAATAGGACCGCTCACGATAGCGTCCGTAGCCTGCACAGCTTTTACAATCTGCTCAGCCGACTTGTCGACCAACTGATGGTCGTAGCTTTTCAGCTTGATACGAATCTTCTGACTCATCGTACTAATGAAAAATTAAATATTAAAGTATTAGTATTAAAAAGATGTCGTGCGCCTTAAGAGTCATACGCTAAGACGCACGACGAATATATGCCTTTCAGACTTACTTCTTCAGATCCTCAAGCACCTGAGCCTGCAGAGAAGCAGACAGAGGAGCATGGTGATCGTACTCCATAGAGCTTGTTGCACGACCGGAAGTGATGGTACGCAGAGCGGTCACATAACCGAACATCTCTGCCAGAGGCACCATAGCCTTCACGATACGAGCACCGGAACGAGCCTCATCCATGCCCTGGACAAGTCCACGACGCTTGTTGAGGTCACCGATGACATCACCCATGTTCTCCTCAGGAGTAACAACCTCGACCTTCATGATAGGCTCCATGAGCACAGGACCTGCTTTCTGGCAGCAGTTCTTGAAGGCTGCATGAGCAGCGAGCTCGAAGGAGATCTGGTCAGAGTCTACCGGGTGGAAGCTACCATCAGTCAGCACAACCTTCAGGCCTGTCATCGGGAAGCCACCGAGCACACCATTCTTCATGCTGTCCTGGAAGCCCTTCTGAACAGAAGGAATGAACTCCTTAGGAATGTGACCACCGCTCACCTCGTTGACGAACTGCAGGTCGCCCTCTGTGTAGTCCTCATCCTTAGGACCGACAGTGACGATGATATCAGCGAACTTACCGCGACCACCAGTCTGCTTCTTGTAGACCTCACGATGGTTCTCAACGGTCTTCGTGATAGCCTCCTTATAGTTAACCTGAGGCTTACCCTCGTTACACTCAACCTTGAACTCACGCTTCAGACGATCGATGATGATATCGAGGTGAAGCTCACCCATACCGGAGATGATGGTCTGACCACTCTGCTCATCGGTATGAACAGTGAAGGTAGGATCCTCCTCGGCGAGCTTAGCAAGACCGTTGTCAAGCTTAGCAACGTCAGCCTGGCTCTTAGGCTCCACGGCAATAGAGATCACAGGATCAGGGAAGGTCATCGACTCGAGGACGATAGGCTTGTTCTCATCGCACAGTGTATCACCGGTTCGGATGTCCTTGAAACCTACACCTGCGCCGATATCACCAGCGTCGATGCTCTCCATAGGAATCTCTTGGTGAGAGTTCATCTGGAACAAACGGCTGATACGCTCCTTCTTGCCCGAACGAGGGTTGAAGACGTAAGAACCGGCCTTGACAGAACCAGAGTATACGCGGAAGTATACGAGACGACCCATGAACGGATCGGTAGCAATCTTAAATGCGAGAGCTGCTGTAGGCTCTTCCTCGAGAGGCTTACGATCCTCTTCCTCACCGGTCTCAGGGTTCGTACCCTTGATGGCGGGAGTGTCCTCAGGAGAGGGCAGGAAAGCGCAAGTATAGTCGAGCAGCGGCTGTACACCCTTGTTCTTATAAGAAGAACCAAGAAGCATCGGGCAGCACTCCATAGCAACAGTACCCTTACGGATAGCAGCGATAATCTCGTCCTCTGTGATGGTCGAAGGATCATCCATGTACTTCTCCATGAGCTCGTCGCTGTAGTCAGCGGCCTGCTCCAGGAGCTTATCACGCCACTCGTTGGCATCGTCAACGAGGTCAGCCGGAATATCATCTACCTCATACTCAGCACCCATGGTCTCATCGTGCCACAGGATAGCCTTCATCTTGATAAGGTCAACAACGCCCTTGAAGTTCTCCTCTGCACCGATAGGAATCTGGATAACGACAGGGTTAGCACCGAGGATATCCTTCATCTGCTGAACAGTCTCGAAGAAGTCAGCACCTGAACGGTCCATCTTGTTGACGTAACCGATACGAGGCACGTTGTACTTGTCAGCCTGACGCCACACTGTCTCAGACTGCGGCTGAACACCGTCGGCAGCAGAATAAGTAGCGATAGCACCGTCGAGGACGCGGAGTGAACGCTCCACCTCAGCCGTGAAGTCCACGTGTCCCGGAGTATCGATCAGGTTGATCTTATATGTGTTATTGTTCCAGTTCCAATAGCAAGTTGTTGCTGCAGAAGTGATGGTGATACCACGCTCCTGCTCCTGGACCATCCAGTCCATGGTGGCAGCTCCATCATGCACCTCACCGATTTTGTGAGTCTTACCTGTGTAGAACAGGATACGCTCTGATGTAGTTGTCTTACCGGCATCGATGTGAGCCATGATACCGATGTTACGGGTCAAATGTAAATCGCGTTTAGCCATTGTTATATTTGAGTTTATTAGTTACTGAGTTTTTGAGTTTTTGAGCTTTTAATATCCTTAAGCCTTTATTCTTCTTTCTACCCTTCAAACTTCTCCGAAGGTAACCAAGAGCTAAAAAACTCATAAACTCAAAAACTCAAGAACTAAAATTCTTTAGAAACGGAAGTGTGCGAAAGCACGGTTAGCCTCAGCCATACGGTGCATATCCTCCTTACGCTTGAAGGCACCACCCTGGTTGTTGTAAGCGTCCATGATCTCAGCAGCGAGCTTCTCAGCCATGGTATGACCGCCACGCTTGCGGGCGAAAGCGATAAGGTTCTTCATAGCGACACTCATCTTACGCTCAGGACGGATCTCTGTAGGCACCTGGAAGGTAGCGCCACCGATACGGCGGCTCTTCACCTCAACCTGCGGAGTGATGTTTGCAAGAGCCTGCTTCCAAATCTCGAGGGGAGACTTCTCCTCGTTGGCTGCCTTGGTCTTGACAATATCAAGAGAGTTGTAGAAAATAGTGTAAGAAGTACCCTTCTTACCGTCGTACATCAAATGATTGACGAACTTTGAGACCATCTGGTCGTTGAAAACCGGATCGGGAAGGATCACGTGCTTTCTTGGTTTTGCTTTTCTCATTATTATATTAATGTGTATTCTGCATGGGGCTGTCAATAAAGTGTGCTTCAACGTCCTCGCTCGGACATTTACTCAACCTGTTTCAACTTCTCCAGCAAAACGAGTTATTTTTGTTGTTAAATGTTGGGTGTTGGGTGTTAATGGTTGCCCAACACCTAAACTCCTGCGCTTCTTCAGCTACAGGCTTTGAGCCCTTGGCCTACAGGTGAAAACCCTTGGCCCCCGGCTCATGCTTAATGTTAAAGCTTAAGAGCTTAAGAACTCAAGAACTTAAAAACTCAAGAACTCAAGAACTCAAAAACTTAAATTACTTCTTTGCCTTAGGCTTCTTAGCTCCGTACTTAGAACGGCGCTGGTTGCGGTTGGCAACACCGGCGGTATCGAGTGTACCGCGAACGATGTGATAACGCACACCGGGGAGATCCTTCACACGACCACCGCGAACGAGCACGATAGAGTGCTCCTGCAGGTTGTGACCCTCTCCAGGGATGTAAGAGTTGACCTCCTTCTGGTTGGTCAAACGAACACGAGCCACCTTACGCATAGCGGAATTAGGCTTTTTAGGGGTTGTAGTGTACACACGTACACATACGCCACGACGCTGCGGGCAGCCGTCGAGAGCCGGAGACTTGCTCTTGTCTGCAAGAACGCCTCTGCCTTTACGTACTAACTGTGAAATAGTAGGCATAATTGAACTTTTTTATTTATATATTATTTGTTTATAATCAATCAGTTACGGCTTCATCTCGCCTCATCGCGTTCCCGACAAGGCAAAATTCACCGATTTCGGTGTGCAAAGTTACTAACTTTTCACCAAAAGGCAATAAAGATGTCATAGGTATTTTCGCTACTTAGTGAGTTTTAGTATAGTTTAACATTGCATTCGGTACAAGGTCCAAAAGTTGCGTTAAGGACCGCCAGCACCTCGAAGAGGTGCCACATGGTTAACCCCACGTGAGGCGTAGCCGAAACGTGGGGTTGCGGATAGAGCGGATGTCCTGAATACCGGCCTCGAAGAGGGCGAACATGGTTAAAGTTACCGGTATATAACCTTGTTCGCCCTCTTCGAGGCCGGATTGCAATGGAACAACGCTGGACCTAAACCCCATGCTGCGTCGCTCCGCTCCTTGCATGGGGCTAACCATGTAGCACCTCTCCGAGGTGCGGACAGTCACAAGGGCCACACTGCACATCGCGACACATATGCGGCGGAAACGCGTCACGGACGAGGCGGTAATGCGTCACGGACGAGACGGAAACGCGACACGGACGAGGCGGAAACGCGACACGGACGAGGCGGAAACATGACACGGACGAGGCGCGATGACATTGTTACCTTAACGACTTGGCAAGATAGGGTTTTCCCTACGTTAAAATAGGCGAAAAGCCAATGCGGTATGCGCTTTTTGCACTATTTTTGCAAGCAGAATAATAAAAAGGATATAACTATGAGAAAGTCAATTGTTCTTGGGATGTCAGCATTGCTGCTCCTTGGCAGCTGCGACACATACACTGGTTCGGGTGCCTATATGGGCTCAACCTTAGGCAGCATCTTTGGTTCAGCTATCGGCGGCATTGCCGGTGGTCCTCACGGAAGTGATGTGGGCACCGTTGTCGGCATGATTGGCGGTGCCGTGGCCGGTGCAGCCATCGGACAGGCTACCGATCAGAAGCAACAGGCACAGCGGGAAGCAGACATAGCAGACATGCGCGCAAGACGGGCCGAACGCCAAGCTGCAAGGGCACAACAGTCGAGCACCTACAATTATGGCAACCAGAATTACGACAACAATAATTATAGCAGCGGTTCATCGAACACCGACAGTGGCTTCGATGCCAGCAACAGTGGTGATGACCGCATCTACAACTTCAAAGGCTCTGACTATACGGGCAACTACAGTGCCTCAAAGCCACAAGAGACGATGCCAATGGAGTCGAGTGTAGAGAATCTCGCCAGTAACCTGAAATATACACCGAATATTGAGATTAAGAACGCGCGCTTCGTCGACGACAACCAAGACGGGAAGATTGAGCGCGGGGAGATGAGCAAGATTATCTTCGAGATTTACAACCGTGGCAACCAGACGCTCTACGACATCGTGCCTACCGTCGTGGAGTCGACCGGTAACCGCCACATTATTATATCTCCAAACATGCACGTGGAATCGATCCAGCCGGGCAAGGGCATACGCTACACGGCACTTGTCAAAGCTGACAACCGCCTGAAAGACGGCTCGGCGAAATTCTGCCTCAGTGTGGTGCAAGGCGAGAAGAAGATCAGCAAGGTCAGCGAGTTTGATATACCTACGCTACGCGACACGCTACGCTAAAGAAAAAGGAAGAAAGAATAAAGAATACACGGTGATACCCACTCTCGCAGTATCAACGGCAAACCTCTGTTTTCTCTATTCTTTATTCTTTTTTATTCTTTCTTCTTTAGCGAAGCGTCCTTCTTCTTTAGCGAAGCGTCTGTCTTCTTTATTCTTTCTACTTTATTCTTTAGCAAAGCGTCAAGGAACGACTGTTGCATCTCCTCGAAGTTGAACTCGAAGTCGGGCATGCCCGTTTCTTCGTCATCACGATAAGGCACCATCAGCCTGTCGACACGCTCCACTTCGACCATAGCGATACCTTGCGACAACATGCCCAAGGCGCGTGCAGCTCCATAACTCAAATCGATGATACGACCACGCGAGTGAGGGCCGCGGTCGGTGACTCGCACAACAACGCTCTTACCATTGCGAAGATTGGTAACCTTAAGTCTTGTTCCGAAAGGATAAGTACGATGGGCGCACGTGAGACTGTCATGATGGATACGCTCACCACTTGCTGAGCGCGCTCCCGTGGCTCGTTTAGAGTAAAAAGAAGCCTTACCCCTACGAGACTGAGCACCCACAGAGGTAAAGCAAAAAACGAAAAGTACAGCCGTCAGCAGTACGGTGACGGCTGTGATATGATGTTTATATTCCACTCATGTTTTTAAGGTTCGCCCTCTTCGGGGACCTTCGCTCCGTGTAAGACCTTAAACGATGCCCTGTGCCATCATGGCGTTGGCGACCTTCATAAAGCCTGCCACATTAGCGCCACGCACATAGTCGATGTAGCCATCCGGCTGCTTGCCGTACTTCACGCACTGCTCATGGATAGAGTGCATGATGTAGTGAAGCTTCTCGTCGACTTCTGCAGCGGACCAATGCAGACGCATCGAGTTCTGAGTCATCTCCAGACCGGATGTAGCCACGCCACCGGCGTTGACAGCCTTGCCCGGTGCAAAGAGCTGCTTGGCCTGAACGAACTTCTCCACTGCCTCTGCAGTGCAACCCATGTTGCTGACCTCAGCCACGCACAACGGCTTGTTGGCAAGGATACGCTCGGCATCGTCACCGTTGAGCTCATTCTGCGTTGCGCAGGTGAGATAGATGTCAGCTTTCTGCTCCCACGGCTTCTTGCCGGCAAAGAACTGCGAGCCTTTGAACTCATCCTCATACGGCTGGCACACATCGTTGCCGCTGGCACGCAATTCGAGCATATACTCGTTCTTCTCACCACTGATGCCATCGGGATCATAGATATATCCGTCAGGACCGCTGATAGTGATGACCTTGGCACCGAGCTCCGTAGCTTTCTTCACGGCACCCCAAGCGACGTTGCCGAAGCCTGAGAGAGCGATGGTCTTGCCCTTGATGTCGATGTCGTGGGTCTGAAGCATCTGGTTGACGAAATAGAGTGCGCCGAAGCCCGTAGCCTCCGGACGGAGGATTGAACCGCCCCACTCCATTCCTTTACCGGTGAGGACACCTTGGAACTGGTGAGTCAGTTTCTTGTATTCGCCAAAGAGATAACCAATCTCACGGCCACCCACGCCGATATCGCCTGCCGGCACATCCTCATCGGGACCGATATAGCGATAGAGCTCCTGCATGAAGGCCTGACAGAAACGCATCACCTCATTCGATGACTTGCCGCGAAGGGAGAAGTCGGCACCGCCTTTGGCACCGCCCATCGGCAGCGTGGTGAGTGCGTTCTTGAACGTCTGCTCGAAACCGAGGAACTTCATGATACTAAGGTTCACCGACGGGTGGAAACGCAAGCCACCCTTGTAGGGGCCAATGGCTGAGTTGAACTGTACACGGTAACCCGTGTTGACGTGCACCTCACCCTTGTCGTCGACCCATGGCACGCGGAACATGTGAACACGCTCCGGCTCCACGAGCCGCTCTATGATCTTTGCCTTCTCAAACTCAGGATGCTGATTGTATACATCCTTAATAGAGATGAGCACTTCTTTTACTGCCTGCAGAAACTCCGGCTCATTGCTGTGTTTCCACTCAAGGCCTTTCAATACCTCTTCAACTTCCATAGTAGATTCGTTTTTATTAGGTAACTATCTAATGACAGAATGTTTTGTTTACAAGGGCAAATTTAGGATTTTTCGTAATACGAACCAAATAAAACCGGGGTTATTTTGCCCTCATACTTTCATTTTGTACTATTTTAAGACAGCACCACGGCTCCAACCTGTTTCTTTCCGTCCATCATGATGCGCAGCGGTTTGTCGAACCGTACATGACGCACAAACAGCGTCTCGTCAACAGCCGGCATAGCGTCAAGCACTTCTTTTTGCACCGTGCCGCCATCAGGACGATTGGTATCGATTGTAAAATAACCCACACCGAAGGAAGTGAGGTTCTGGAAGAAATGGGTGCCCTGACTGGGATCGACGCGATAACCAGGGAGTGCTATCTCTGCGATGACACGCGCCGCACTGATGGCTGGCCACTTCACGGGCACACCAAGCCACGGGTCACTGCTACCCCACCGCCCCGGGCCGATGAGGACATACTGTCTGCCCTCGGCGAGGAACTGCCGGTTGATCTTCTCGATATCCATGGCAATCTGTGGATTGTTCATTGCAGAGAAGTCGTCGTCCCATTTGACATAGACCACATCATGCACATCCTCGGAGATGCCGTGACCGAGCGAGCTATCTGTCTTTAGCAGGCATTCCTCCTCGGGGACAGCCGCCACATCCTCTACCAATTCCTGTTTGGCATCCACGATGGGCCGGATCTGCAGGAGGCAGAAGTCACCCGTCTTATCGGCGTTGAGGTTGCAGGCGAACTCTATCTCCACCGGCCGACGCATGGCATGTGAGCCGTACTTCATCGCCATCTGCATGAGTTCGGGCAACGGGAAGACACCCTGCTTGAGCACTCCGTCGAAGGAGATAATCTTCCGGCCCGTCTCATAGAGTCCCTCGCGGATGATCTGATCATCGGGGTCATAAGTCGAGGCGATATAGTTCAACGCTCCGTCCTTATATGCCTCTTTCACACGGAGATTCAGAATATTAAAACCATCGTCAACCTTGAAGTCGAGTCCATCATAGCTTGTGTCGAGGGCATAGAAGCGCGTCTGCGTCTCTCGGAGCGCAATCTCCATGTCCGACATCTGCAGCACCTGGTCGGGATGGTAAGGCGAGACGCGCAGCGTCTGTCCACCATCAACGATATATTTGCCCAAGCCCAAAGCGAGTGAGGCGATACCATCCTCAGCTTTCTCCTCACCGATAGGATAATAGTTGAGCGAACGCAGCACACCCGAGATGTTCGGATAGAACCTGCCGCCATAGTCTTTGCCAACCACTTCCTGCAGGATCACCGCCATCTTCTCTTGGTCGATGACATTGCTCGTGGCGGTCATATATGCCTTTGAGTCGCGATAGAACACCGAGGCATAGACGGCCTTGATAGCTGCGGCAAGCATGCGCAGCATCTCCTGGCGGTCGGCAAGGCGCGGGATCATGTAGGTCGAATAGATGCCCGCGAACGGCTGATAGTGACTGTCCTCAAGGAGCGAACTCGAACGGATGGCGATGGGACTGTTCGTGGCATCGAAGAACGTGAAGAAGTCAGCAATGTAACTGTCGGGCAACTGTGCCTTGAGAAACGCTGCGAGGATCTCCTCATCAGGCGCGTCGCTCAGTGCTAAGGGATAGAGGTTGTTGTTCTCCATGAACTGGTCGAAGATGTCGGTGCAGAGCACGACAGTCTTCGGGATGCGCACCGTTGCCCCCGGGAACTGGTTCATCTCGGGATGCGTCTTGATGATGTTGTCGAGAAACGCCAGGCCACGACCTTTGCCGCCGAGGGAGCCGTCGCCGATGCGCGCGAAGTGGGCATAGCGGTCGAACTTGCCCCGGTCGAAGACGGCCACAACGCCGATATTCTTCATGTGACGGTACTGAACGATGGCATCGAAGATGATCTGACGGTGGGCATCGACATCCTGCAGTTTGTGCCACGTCACCTGCTTAAGGAAGTTGCTCACGGGGAAGATGGCACGCGCACAGAGCCAACGACTGATATGGTTGCGGGAGATGTGGTAAAGCATCGAGTCGGACGGGATCTTGAAGATATTGTCCTGCAATTGCTTCAGTGTACTGACACGTGCTATCTCCTTGTGTGTCTTTGGGTCGCGGAAGATAAAGTCGCCGAAGCCCATGTGCTCTTCCAAGAGGTGGCGGAGTTCCAAGGAGAGCATCTTCGAGTTCTTGTCCACGAAATGGAAATGCTCCTTCTCAGCCCGCTCCTTGTTTGCCGACTCCGAGCTCTCCATGATAAGCGGCACATATTCGTCCTCCTTGCGGATGTCTTCCAAGAGTCGGAAGCCAGCCTCGGGATCGCGCTGCCCATTGTGCGGGAAGCGCACGTCACTGATGACGCCTAAGCAGTTGTCCTTATACCTATTATATATACGCATCGCCTCCTCATAAGTACGCGCCAGCACAACCTTCGGCCGTCCACGCATACGCAGGGTAGCAGCGTGCGGATTGAGCGCCTCTGTGGCGAAGTTCTTACTCTGCTGAAGGATATAATTGTAGAGGTTGGGAAGAATAGATGAATAGAAACGGATGGAGTCCTCGACCAAGAGGATCATCTGCACGCCGGCTTCCTTCACGTCGTGCGCGATGTTCATCTTGTCCTCGATAAGTTTGATGATCGACAGGATGAGATTCGTGTTGCCAAGCCAGCAGAAGACATAGTCGAAGATACTCAGGTCCTCATTCTCCATGCGCCGCGTGATGCCGTGGGAGAAGGGCGTAAGGACAATGCAATGGATCTCCGGGAACTTGGTCTTGATGGCGCGTGCCACGGTGAAGGCATCGTTGTCGGCATTGCCCGGCATACAGATGACGAGGTCGATGCTCGTCGTGGCGAGCACCTTCTCGGCTTCCTCGATCGTTGATACTTGTGTGAAAGTAGGCGGATATCGGAGCCCGAGCGCCATATATTCGTCATAGATCTTCTCCTCCACACGCCCGTCGTCCTCAAGCATAAAGGCATCGTAGGGATTGGCGACAATCAGCACATTATAAATGTGTCGCGTCATGATATTGACGAAAGTGACATCCTTGAGGATAAACTTCGTCCATTCCTGCGGTATCTGTGTCGGCATAGGAATTAGTTTCTATAAGTTTCGCTATTTTACTTGCAAATAGGTCATATCGGAGAATAATCTTATAAACCGATGATTTCCTCTGTACCAAGGCCTGTCGCCTTTGCGATAGCCTCTATATCCATCCCCATCGCCTTTAGATTCCGAGCAATAGTTTTCTTGCCATCTTGGAGTCCTTCTGCACGTCCTTCCGCTCGACCTTCCGCACGTCCTTCCATCTTGGCAGTATCAAGCACATCATTCTGCACCATGATATTGTCAATGTGGCGGTCGTAGGCTTTGCGCTCTGCTTTATCCATCTTCAGGTATTGAAGTTTCTGGCGGGCTTCCTGTAAGCCGGGGGCGGTAGTGTCTTCCTTGATATGACCACTCTTGAGATAATCGATCCATTCCTCAAGAGGAGTCTTAGCGACTTTGTTGAACTCGTTAACACGAATAATAAAGTATTCCGGAAAAATTTCCTCAGGCGTCTTAATTTTTATGATGCCTTTATCCCGGGTGTTGATTTTCAACGTGTCCTTGGTATGCACTCCGACAAGCGAAGTCTGTCCATGATATAAATAGTCGGCCCCCTGTCCCAAATCAAAATATAGAATGCTGATGGAGTAGACTTTCTTCACCTTGTCATATTTATCTCCTAAGGAAATATGCTCTGTAATGGTTTTAGCAACACCATAGAGCACCCTCTCCAGATAATAGAGTTCACGAGCCTGCTGGATTTCCACAAGGATGATCTCATCCTTGCTATTACGCGCCTTGATATCCACCCGATTAAACTTATCGTCGGCATCATTCTGATTGCTCTCGCTCTCCAAAATCTCGACGATATGGACCGGTTCATTCAGGAGCACAGTAATCAGCCCCTCGAAAACGCCAAAGTTGGCCTTGTCGCGCAGCATGCGCTTGGCGGCCCAATCGAAACGAATATACTTGTTGTCGTCCATAGCATTGCTTTTTGTGGCAAACTTAAGAAAAAAAGACGAGAATATGGGCCATCCTACAATATTTTTTTCAAAAGAGACGGGAATTCCAGAAATACCATTACATTTGCAGGCAAAAACTTGTGCCACTTTGCCCTGTCTTTATTTTTTTCTCCTTTTCAGGTTAGGTTTCTCACAGCCAAAGTGTATATATAGTGTATGAAGAACAACGAGACCATCGTACAACTGTTCCGCCAGCACTATCCCGACATGAAGCAGCTGGCCCGACTGCTACTCCACGACGACGCGGAGAGCGAGGACGCCGTATCGGAAGTCTTTGCCAACCTTATGAGCAAGGACATCCTTCCGACGGGCTCCACAGCACGCACCTATCTGATGATAGCCTTGCGCAACCACTGCCTCAACCTGCTGCGCAACCGCACCATCCAAGAACGTCTCCAAGGCCTCTACCTCCTCGACAGTCAGATTTCCGACAGTGCCGACGACATAGAGGATCGCACGCTCAACGTGAGACGCATTCTTGACACAGAACTCGACGACACCAGCCGCCACATCCTCACTCAGCGCTATGCCCAACAACTCTCCTACGCCGAGATTGCCAAGAAGGAGGGTATCAGCGAGACTGCCGTCTACAAGCGCATCCGCAAAGCCCTGGACTCACTCAAAGAGAAACTAACAAAAAAGGAATATGGACAAGATTGAACGACTCATCCAGATGATGGACCGGCCCGACCGCTATTCTCAAGAGGAATGGCAGGACGTGCTGGCCGACAAAGACTGCCGGGAATACTACCGGCTGATGTGTGACACCGCTGCCGCGCTTCACGACGCTCATACGGCGAGCCAGCGCCCTGACAATACTGAGACGGAAGCAGCGCTTCAGCATTTCCAGCAACGCTATATGCCCGCAAACCATCACCTCACGCTGTGGAAGCAGGTAGCCGCCGTGTTTATCGGACTCGTCTTCGTATCGGGACTGGCCTTTGCCACCGTCGTCCTTGTCAGGCACCAGCGCCACACAGCACGGAAAGAAATGGTAGCAAAGTCGGCAAAATCTGCTGCTCAGACTAAGCCCATTACGGCCACCCGCGACACCATCAAAAGCCAGCCCAAAACGGCAGACGGCGTGAAGCAGTTTGTCAATGCTCCCGTAGGAAATGTCCTCAACGAGATGGCAGCCTACTATGGGCTGAAGGCAGAAGTGCGCAGCGACGAGGCTGCACGCATACGCCTCTATTTCAATTGGAACAAGCAGTATGATGCACAGCAGGTGGTGGAGCAACTGAATCAGTTCGCCCACATCCATATCACGCTCGACGGAGATGTCATCGTCTTAGAAGCAGCAGGAGGGACCGACTAATGAAAAACAAGTTCTTATTTCTTGCTGTACTCATCCTGATGGCTGCAAGGCTCAGCGCACAGACCATCTCCCACTCTTTCCACAGTACCTCTATGTCCGATGCCTTGCGCTATCTGAGCACGACGACCCACCGCTACGTCATCAACTTCGCCTACGACGATCTTGAGGACTTCAAGGTCACCACTGACGTGCGCGGCCAGAGCGTGCCCGACGCTATCCGCCAGCTCATCGGCTTCTACCCCATCGGCATGAAGGTGGTCAGCGGCGGGAAGGACGACAAAGGCCGTCAGCTGCCCGACATGATTTTCGTGGAGTGCACACAGAAGGAAGACCGCAAGCTCACAGGGCGCGTCGTCGACGAGAAAGGCCGGCCCTTGGAGTTTGTCAATGTCGCCGTGCTCAGTCCGCGTGACTCGGCATTCATCAACGGCGGCGTGACGACGGCGTCGGGCGACTTCGTCATTCCCTGCCGACCCACCGACGTGCTCGTCAGCCTCACCTGCATCGGATACCGCCGCGTGGTACGCCATGTCAGCACGGCCCAACTCGGCGTGCTGACGATGCGCCCCGATGCCTACCAACTGAAGACGGTGACCGTGAAGGGCCGCCACAAGGTGGAGCGCGAAGACCGCAATGTCTACACCTTCTCCGAAGCGCAGATGAAAGCCGCACGCCAGGGACAGCAACTTATCGCCACGCTCCCAGGCCTGCGTCTCGATCTCATCAGCGGTAAAATAGCCACGCTCTCGGGCAAGTCGTTGAAGATTCTCATCAACGGCATTGAAGCCAACGACAACGACCTGAAAGCCTTACGACCCAAAGACATCCGCAATGTAGATTATTATGTAGTGCCGCCAGCCCGTTATTCCGATGCCGGCACCGTGCTCGACATCCACACCCGCGCCAACGAGAACGGCTACGCTGCGGGATTCGATGGCTGGCAGGGCACAAAGGATGGATTCAACAACACCAATGCCTACATCAAATACAACCACGGCCACCATCAGTTCTCGTTCGACTATTCACTCGAGCTGCGCAATGCACCGGACTGCGACGAACAAGAAGTCTACACCTTCAAAGATGGTGACAAACAGGCTACCTATGACTACAGCGGCACCTACCACTTCGGCTATGCCAACCACGACTTCAACCTGAAGTACCTCTTCACCCGCGGTGACAGCCTCAACTTCCAGGCGAAGTTCACACCCACCATCTTCACTTGGTTTTGGAACAGTGGCATGACGGTCAATGCCCAGGGCAATCCATTGTGGCAGAACGGCACGCAGGACAAGCGGCAGCGACAGAACAGCTTCTCGCCGTCTCTCGACCTCTACTTCGACCGCAAACTGCCCGGAGGCCACGAAATCACGCTCAACGCCGTAGCTACCCTCTTCCACAACAACCAGCATGTACACAACATCCAGAACACCGGGACGGAGCTCACGCTCGACGACGACATGCGGCAGCACAACAACAAATATTCGCTCATTGGGGAAGCTGCTTATACCAAGGACTGGGGCAGCACGCAGCTCGCTCTCGGATACAAAGCCACGCTGGCGAAGTCGGACTACCGCATCAGCAACCTGCTCTCCAACTACGAAGAATACAAGTACCATGCCACCGACGACAAGCACTACGCCTACGCACAGCTCAACGGCAACATCGACAAGATAGGCTATCGCCTGAGCCTCGGGGCCACCTATATCAACACGAGCAACGACGACACCCACTACCACAAGCTCTGCTTCACGCCCGAGGCCCTGCTCACCTACAACGTGAAGAACGGTGCCCTGCGACTGTTTGGCAAGATGTCGACCATCACGCCCAACATCTCCAGTCTGAGCAACAACAGAACGATGACCATTCCCGGACTCATCTACTCGGGCAATCCCTGGCTGAAGAGCGCACTCGACAAGAACCTCAGCCTCACCTACTCGCTCAACCTGCCCTGGCTCAACATGGATCTGACCGCTGATATCAGAAAGATTGACGACGACTTCAGCGCCTACTACCAATGGCAGACCCTGGGCAACGAACGCGTCATCGTGGAACGGAACGAGAACTGCGACTACCTGCTCAACTATGGCTTCACGGGTTCGTTAACCCTCCGACCCTTCAGCAACGACCTGCTGTCGATACAGTTAGAGAGTGGCTACAGGTGGCAGAAGGAGAATAGCGATATCATCGGTATCCACCGCCACCACTATCTCCCGCTGGCCTGGACCGTGGACGTACGTAAGGGCTGCTGGGGAGCAGAGTACTACCAGCGCATCCCGCACAAGATGCTCAGCGGCAGCTTCATCAACTCGGCCGAGAACACGCAGAACATCATGGTCTTCTATCAGAAGAAGCAACTCATGGTCGGACTGCTCTGCATCTTCCCCTTCGCCGCCGCAAAATACAACAGCAGCATCCTCGATAACAACGTCCTTGACAAGCATGGATGGAACAGTGTCACCAGCCAGAAGCGTACCTTCTGCATCACCCTGAGCTACAACTTCTTCTCAGGTAAGCAGAACAACGCGGAGAAGAAGATCAACAACAAGGACTACGACAAAGGATTCTTCTAAAGCCAAACAGTCCCTGCGATGCAACTTGTAATACACTAAAAAAGCGAATAACGGGAGACATTCCGATATTCGCTTTTTTATATGTTCTAACACCCTCGAAAAGTGCAGACTTTGGTTAATTGAACCCTCGAAAAAGTGCAGAGCTCTGCCTTTTTATCATAGAAAAAATGTATCTTTGTAAGTATGCTTACCGAGTTGAGTAAGAAATTTTAGGCCGATAGGTTAACATTCTCTTCGCTGAAGGGTATTGATAATAAAAAGACACGAGACAGACGATGGACAGACAGCACATTGAACAGCTCTTCCGCCAACACTATCGCCGCATGTACAGTGTGGCCTGCTCCCTGCTCTACGACGGGCAGGAGAGCGAGGACGTGGTGAGTGAGGTCTTCGCCCATCTGTTGGAGAGCAACACCGAGCTGTTGCCCGCCTCGGCTGAGGGATACCTGATGGTGGCCGTGCGCAACCGCTGTCTGAAACGACTGCGCGATAAGAGCAACCGCGAGCGCATTCTCCGCCTCTATACCGACGAACTGCACGACGGTGATGACTGGCTGGACGACGAGCGACGACTCCAACAGCTGCGCCAACTCGCCCACACACTGCTCTCACCGCAGGAACTGCATCTCTTCACCCTACGCTTCCTCGACGGCAAGGACTATAGAGCTATCTGCACCGAAACGGGCACGAGCCGCATCGCCGTGTGGAAACATCTGTCGCACATCGTCAAAGTGTTGAAAGAAAACATCAATACCCCAGAGCCATGAATGATTCCGACGAAGAGAAAATCAAGCGTCTCCTTGACGCACAGGAGCATCCCGAGCACTACACCGACGAGGAGCTCTGTGAAATCATACGCGATGCCCGACCGCTCGCCCGAATGAAGCGCGCCCTCATGGAAGCGCGGACCGAAGACGAGGACATCAACGTGGAGAAAGCATGGAAGGCGTTCAGCCTGTCGCATCCTGACAGTTTCCGTTCCAATGAACCTGAAACGGCTTCCAGTGGCTTGTCATCCATGGAGTCTCACCCCACCGCCCAGCCCTCCCATCATCGTGTTCCCCGCTGGCTGCGTGTGGCAGCTGTCTTCCTCGGCTGTGTCTTCCTTGCCGGTGTGGCCTTTGCCGCCATGACGCGGTTGGGGTGGATTCGCAGTCCTTTTGTCGCAGAGAAGCCAGAGGTGGCGCAGCACGCTCCCGTCATGGCGGTGCCGCGTGACACTGCCTCCACTGCCGACAGCCTTGCGCCAAAGCAGGAGACGAAGAAGCCGGCGCCCGTTGTCAAGGTCTTCGACAACACCACTTTGTCCGACATCCTCTCTGCTATGGGGCAGTACTACGGATTGAAGGTCGTCTACAGCACCGCAACCGCTAAGGCCATCCGCCTGCACTTTGAGTGGGACCAGGCTAAGTCCGTTGATGCCAACATTGTCATCCTCAACGGCTTCCAGCAGATTACCATTACACGTAATGGTGACACCCTTAACGTAGAATAGCTATGAGAAAGATATACTTATTATTATATATTCTTCTGTTAGGTGCCGTCCAAGTCCGTGCCCAGCGCGTGAGCCGCGACTTCCGCAACGTGACGATGCCTACGGCTCTGCAGCAGCTCGGCGGCATGACCCGTCGTTACACCATCAACTTCATCTACAACGACTTGGAAGACTTTCACGTGACGGCATCAATCAGGAGAGAGACCATTCCCGAGGCCATCCGCCATCTCATCGGCTTCTATCCCATCTCGATGACGATGGTGGGCGACAGCATCATCAACGTGGAGTGCTCGCAGAAGACAGTGTTGAGGTACAAAGGCCGCCTGGTCGACGACAAGGGTGAGCCCGCCGAGTATGCCAACGTGGTGCTGCTCTCTCCCACCGACTCCTCGTTTCTTGCCGGAGGCGTGAGCAACGAGAGTGGCTATTTCGTCATTCCCTGCAATGCCCGGCGCATCATCGCCAAGGTGACCTACGTGGGCTACAAGTCTAAGCTGTGGACCGCTGCCTCGCCCGACCTTGGCACCATCCGCCTGCAAGCCGACCGATATACACTGAAAGGGGTGACGGTGAAGACACAACGACCACAGTATCGTGCCGCAAAGGGTGGTATGACCATTGACGTGGAGCACTCGGTGCTGAGCAAGATGGGCACCGCCGTCGATGTGCTCGGGCAGCTGCCGCGCGTCACGGCATCGCATCACCGCACCCGGCTCGCAGTACGAAGCCACGGTAAAGAGCGTTATCCGCATCCGCACCCGTAAGCCCGCGGGCGAAGGATGGAGCGTAAGAAATGATGCCAACGCAACATACAACACAATGTGGGCGGGATATGACCAAGCTGTCATCAAATACCGCATCAAAGGATTGGAGCTGTCGAACACAACGGCACTCCATAGCCAGGTATTCAAAGAGGACATAGACGTGGGCTATACGCTTCTGCCCAAGGACAACACCATCAGCATCGGACAACATTTCAATGACGCTTTCCGGCAGAACGTGTTGTCGCAAACTTTCCGTTTGAGCTATGACATTAATGCAGGCAATTCCATCGGAGGCAGTTATTGGTTCTACAAGACCTTGTCAAGCAATATGGATGCGAACAGTAACTAGACTGTCACGCGGAACAGTGCCTATGAGGGCTCCGTCCTGCAAAGCCAACGCCAGCACAGGGATGTAGGGCCACGCAACGAGGCCAACCTCTACTATACGGGCAAGCTCGGCAACTGGAGCATCGACTTCAATGCCTCTTATCTCCACATGAAATATATGCTGAGCCAGCAGAGCACGGAGAACAGTACGGAGTTAGGCAACCGCGACGTGGCGAGCAACGGTGGACAGCGCAGCGACCTGTGGGCCGGGAAACTCGCCGTGACGCACCCGGTAGGGAAGGGCACGCTCTCGTTCGGCTCAGAATACACGCATACAAAGAACGTGGGCTTTTATGTCAACAGCGCGAACTATATCCCAGTCTCCAGCACCAAGCTCTACGAGGCAAACATTGCGGGCTTCGCTGACTTCTCCCTGCCTTTCGGTCATTATGAGCTCGACACCGGACTACGCTATGAGCATGTCACCTCGGACTACTACAGCTTCGGCAAGTGGGTGCCGGAGCCGAGCCGGCGCTATGGCAACCTGTTCCCCAACTTCTCGCTGTTATGGAATAAGGACCTGTGGTCATGGCAACTGTCCTACACCATGAAAACCAGCAGACCGAGCTACAACAACCTGCGCAACTTCATGCAGTACGACAGCCGCTATCTCTATGAAGGCGGCAATCCCTACCTGCGTCCCGAATATACCCACAACGTGGAGTTGTCGTTCGAGCATAAATGGCTGAGTGCCTCG
>CADBAG010000045.1 GCA_902792635.1 uncultured Prevotellaceae bacterium
TGCAAAAAAAAATCAACTGCCTTATCGTGATAAGTCGTGAAAAGCCGATGCAAAACAATCAACAGCCTTGTCGTGGGAAGTCGTGAAAAGCCGATGCAAAAAAAGCCCGTGAAAGTCACATTGCCATAAGACAGGACTTTCACGGGCTCTTTATGTAATCAACATCCAACCCCTCTCGTGCTCCCCCCGTTATCGGGGGACAGGAACCTTCGGGGAGGCTTGGTGGGGCTTTGGCTTGGAGGCCCCTCTTATGCTCCCGCTAACCCACGCGAGTGGATAAGTGCCTCACCATAGTTGTTCATTGCATTGACGTAGAACGCCATGACGCGCTTCATCGTTGCTTTGATGTTCATAATAATCTTTTTCATAATTGTTATCCTTTCTACTTTAGTTAAACATTCGGGGCTCGCTCGCCCCACTGATCTTTTATCTTACACCTTATTATATATAGGTGTCGTCTTGCACCCTTCTAACAGGTGCCTTATCGCTTAATTGCACTGCAAAGTTAGTGCTTTTCCCCCAATCTCCCCGTTTTTGTCATACATAGCTGACAATAACCCCCATTTTCTTGACCATCGTCAAAAAATGACAGTCTAAACACCGCCCCTACGGCGTATGCCCCTTGTCACCCCCCCACCTTATTTGTCGCGCGCGGAAAATCATCGTACCTTTGCATTGTCAAAAGGAAAGAAACCTTCGCAAGAAGGAAAGAGCGCTCAACAAAAACCTGAGACAAACAAACAACATGTCTAACAATCTAACAATCAAAGAAAGGAAACAACTATGAGTATTCGATTCAAGAAGCAACAGAACAAGATCACTGGTTCCAAGACCTTTGGCAAGTGGTACGGTCGTGCCGTGAGCATGGGCCGCATCAAGATGAAGAACCTCGCCGAGGAGATCAGCCACTCCACGACAGTCACACAGGCTGACATCATGGCAGTGCTCAATGAGCTCAGCCACTACATGAAGGCTCACCTCCAGAACTCCGAGACCGTGGTGCTCGATGGCATCGGCGCCTTCCAGGTAGGTATCAGCTCTGCTCCTGCAGACAAGGCGGATGACTTCACCGCGAACAACATCAAGAAGTACCATATCCTCTACAAGCCCGAGGTGACGTTCGTAGCCAATGGCGATGTCACAGCTACCGGCCGTCGCAGTGGCTTCTACGTCAAGACGCTCCTCAACGGCATCACCGCCGAGGCACTCGAGAAGAGCAAGAAGGAGGAGAGCACAACGACGAAGCCATAACGGCCCTCTCCCCTCCCTCCCCCCAGCCAGGGGGAGGGCTGATTACCACCGTAGGAACAATAGAGCCACCCCAGGGTCGTTCTAAACTAAACCTTAATATTTAACCACTAATAATAACTCGTGCCCTCTACCCCTTGAAGCATATCTCTCCTCCCCCTGGATGGGGGGAGGGTAGGGAGGGGGCCAAAACTATTTATCATGAACAAGAAAGAGACCTGGAAGATGATCATCAACATGATCATTTCAATACTGACCGCCGTAGCTACCACGCTCGGCCTGACATCCTGCGGGATGTAGACCCCACCCCGACCCTCCCCTACAGGGAGGGAGAAAAAAATCCGCCGCTTCTCATCACGAGAAACGGCGGATTATTTTTCTACCTAAAACTAAAAAGGTAGGGACAATCGGGCTCGAACCGATGACCTCTGCAATGTGACTGCAGCGCTCTAAACCAACTGGGCTATGCCCCTATTATTTTTGAATGCGAGTGCAAAGTTACACGTTTTTTCCCACCCTGCCAAATTTTTCCTCATGTTTTTTCGTCTCAACGTAGGGGCGGCCTACCCACAACCTCGAAGAGGTTGCACATGGTTAGCCCCAGGTAAGGATACAACCTCGGAGAGGTTGAACATGGTTAGCCCCATGCAAGGATACAACCTCGGAGAGGTTGAACATGGTTAGCCCCATGCAAGGATACAACCTCGGAGAGGTTGAACATGGTTAGCCCCATGCAAGGAGCGCAGCGACGCAGCATGGGGTTTTAGTTGCGTGGTGTTTCGTTGAAGTCCGGCCTCGAAGAGGGCGAACATGGGCGGGATGCTGGTTTCGATTTCGCCTCACTTTAACCATGTTCGCCCTCTTCGAGGCCGGAAGTCAGGTCGTCGGCGCTCGACCCAACCCCCAGGTTGCGTCGCTGCGCTCCTTACCTGGGGCTAACCGTGTGGCACCTCTCCGAGGTGCCTCCTCACCTGGGGCTAACCGTGTGGCACCTCTCCGAGGTGCTTTTAGGCCAACCCTGTTGGCCCACTCCGGTGATCTTAGCAGTCAGTGTTGGCCCCTTAAAAAGACCTAATCAACCCGAAAACCGAAAGAAAGAAAAAAAATCCTTTTATGTTTGGTAATTCAAATAAATAACGTAACTTTGCAACGCAAGTATTGCAATTATTTCAACTTAATACATGAACATTATGAAAAAGTATGTTTGCACAGTATGCGGATGGGTATACGACCCCGCAAAAGGTGATCCCGATAACGGCATTGAGCCCGGAACAGCATTTGAAGATCTTCCAGACGACTGGACCTGCCCGGAGTGTGGCGTAGGCAAGGAGGATTTTGAGCCGGAGGACTAAGCCGTGAAGAAGATTACTGAAAGAGTGGCGTGGGTCGGCAAGATCGACTGGGAGCTGAAACACTTCCATGGCGACGAGCTGTCCACTCACTTTGGCTCAAGTTACAACGCTTACCTCATCCGTGACAAGAAGAACGTGCTCATCGACACGGTGTGGTCACCGTACGACCATGAGTTTGTGGCTCATCTCGCCGAGGCTATCGACCTCCACGATATCGACTATATCGTGATGAACCACAACGAAAATGACCACTCAGGTGCACTGCCTGCCCTGATGAAGCTCATCCCGGAAACACCGATCTACTGCACGAAGAAAGGGGAGCAGATCCTCCGCGGCCTCTATCACGAGGACTGGAACTTCGTCAACGTCAAGACGGGTGACACGCTGAACATCGGTGAGAACACCCTGCATTTCATCGAGGCTCCGATGTGCCACTGGCCCGACACGATGGTGACCTACGCCGACAAGGAGCAGATCCTCTTCTCCAACGACGTCTTCGGTCAGCATTATGCCACAGAGAGTCTCTACGACGACACGGTGAACCTGCGTGACCTCTTCCGCGAGGCTGAGAAATATTACGCCAACATCCTCAACATCTACAACGTCAACGTCAAGCGTAAGGTCGACGAAATCATTGGCATGAACCTGCCGCTGAAGATGATCGCTCCGTCACACGGTGCTATCTGGACCGACCATATCAAGGATATCATCAGCTGTTACCAGAAATGGGACAGTAACTATCAGGAGGACCAGATCACGATCATCTACGACACGATGTGGCAGTCGACACGTCGTATGGCCGAGGCTATCGCCGACGGCATCCGTGAGGCGCATCCTGAGACGCGCGTCGTCCTGATGAACGCCACGAAGGATGACAAGAACGACATCATCCTCGAGGTCTTCCGCTCTCGCGAGATCCTCGTGGGCTGTCCTACGGTGAACCTCGGCATGACGTATGCCATCGCGGGCATCCTTGAGATGATCCACGGCATGAAGTTCCGCAACAAGAAGGCTGCTGTCTTCTCCAGCTTCGGTTGGGGCGGTGGCGCCGAGAAGCGCATCCAGCAACGCTTAGAGGAGGCCGGCTTCGAGATCGCTGCCGAGCCGCTCAAGGTCAAATGGGCTCCGGACAGTGAGGCAGAGAAGCAGTGCCGCGAATGGGGAAAAGCGCTCAGCTAACGCTTCGCTAAAGAAGAAGGAATAAAGAAGAAAGAAGACATGACGCTTCAAAAGCGAAGCAAAAATGCATAAAAAAACGGTGACACCATTGGTGCCACCGTTTTTTGTCTTATGCAATGTTCTTTTTCTGCATCGGCTTTACACGACTTTTCCGCGACTTTGCAACATTTTTTACTGCATCGGCTTTTCACGACATTTCACGACTTTGTTCGCTTTCGCTCACTTAGCGCCACATGTCGTGGGAAGTCGTGAAAAGTTGATGCAGAATTACAATGCAATATGTCGTGGTAGTCAGCACCTCGAAGAGGTGCCACACGGTTAGCCCCACGTGAGGCGAAGCCGAAACGTGGGGTAGAAATGGTGCGGGAGGCCGGATATCAACGAAAACGCCTCACACCTACCCCACAGGTTACGTCGCTGCGCTCCTCACCTGGGGCTAACCATGTTCAACCTCTTCGAGGTTGTTCTTCTACCAACCCGAAAACCGGATTCACGGATGCAAAGGTAAGAGGATAACCCAAATTAATGGCTAATTGATGGCAATTAACGTTGAAAAACACCCCTTCCTGTCTTCCTTATTCTTTATTCTTTAGCAAAGCGTTAGCTGAGCGCAGCGTTGATGCTCTCGATGATGAAGTCGATGTCGGCATCGGTGACCAATGGTCCTGACGGCAGGCAGAGGCCACGCTTGAAGAGGCTCTCACTGACGCCATTGACGTAGGCCGGTGCATCCTTGTAGACCGGCTGCTTGTGCATCGGCTTCCACAACGGACGTGACTCGACGTTGCACTGGTCGAGCCACACACGCAGTGCCTCGACGTTGTCGTTCGGCTCACAGTCGGTGCGTGCCTGGCTGACTTGATGGATGACACCCGCAGCACCGCCGACAGCACCTTTGACCGTCGTCTTATACGCGTTCTCCTGCCCTTTGATGCGCACTTCGGGATCGATGACAACGGTGTTGAGCCAGTAGTTGCTCTCACTGTCGCTGCTCTTCTCAGCATGGAACGTGAAGCCGTCCATGTGACTGAACGCCTCCGCATAACGCTCAGCGACATGCCGGTGCCAGGCGACATGCTCACGCAGCACCGTGAGCTGACCACGGCCGATACCTGCACAGACGTTCGACAAGCGGTAGTTGTAGCCGATATGCTCATGCTGGTAGTAAGGATAACCCTCACGCGCCTGCGTGGCGTAGAACATCACTCGGTCGCGCGCCGCTGCGTCGGGACAGATGAGGGCACCGCCACCCGATGTCGTGATCATCTTGTTACCATTGAAACTCAGTACGCCGTAGTCGCCGAAAGTGCCACAGACACGGCCGCGGTAGCGCGAGCCTAATCCCTCGGCAGCATCCTCAATGAGTGGGATGCCGTATTTATCAGCCACGGCTTTGATCTCCGCGATCTTTGCCGGCATGCCATAGAGGTAGACAGCGATGATGGCCTTCGGCTTCTTGCCCGTCTTCCTGATGCGGTCAGCGATGGCCTCATCGAGGAGCTGCGGGTCCATGTTCCACGTCTCCGGCTCGGAGTCGACGAAGACCGGCGTGGCACCTTGATAGCATACGGGGTGAGAGGAAGCACAGAACGTGAAACTCTGACACATCACCTCATCGCCGGGACCGACGCCGAGCGCCACAAGTGCTAAATGGACGGCCGATGTTCCGGAGGCCAGTGCCACGACCTGCTTGTCAGCGAGATCCTCATAACCCTCTTGCCACAGTGCGTCGGGGTCGGTGTCATGCGCATTGATACAAGCCGGATAAGGCTCGCCGGCCCAAGCCTCTGCAGCTTGCTTCGATGCCTTATCAGATATCTTTGATGCCTTATCAGATGTCTTTGATGTCACGAACCGCTTGAGTTCCTCCTCAAACGCATTGACATTCGGTCCGAGAGGCACGACCCAGTTGGTGTCGAAGGCCTCCTGTATATACTTCATCTCGTTGCCCGACATGTGTGCCAGGCACAGAATAATCCTTTTCTCTCGTCTTTGCATGATATTCTACTTTCCGCCCATCATCTGTTCTATCTCAACATCTGAGAAGCCCTGGCTTTTTAATATACGCCTTAAATTATTCAACTGCTCTGTTTGAGCATTCAACCGTTCTACTTGCTCCTTGATCTTACCGTCCTGCTCCTTGATCTTACCGTCCTGCTCCTTGATCTTACCGTCCTGCTCCTTGATTTTCTTATCACGGCTCATGATAGCAGTGTCACGGTCTTCGATAGCAGAATAATATTCATCCTCCACATTCATATTCTGACGCAGCTGAGGATTGGAAGCAGCTGCTGTAAGACGGTGGACGATATAGTTCATATCACTACTGTCAGCATATTTAGATTCGTCAATGCAAAGGAGATGAGGATCATCCTTGTCACGTTTCGTCTGGTCAAGCACACTGAGCACCTCATCAAGCCGGTTATTGATAACACCATGAAGCAACGGAATCTGAACAATGATGCTGTCATGCACAAGACTCTCCACAAAGGGATCCGGCATACCCTTTGTCACCTCACGGCCCTCATAGTCGTAAGCTTTATGACTGACATAAAGCACAGGTACATCGATATCACCAACCCGGTGACCCATGATATAGATCGTCACCATGGGGTAAGCGAATCCTTTGTGGTCACCCTCCTGCTTGTCTATATTGTTCTTGTCACTGTATTGGGCCCCGAGGTACTGACGGAAGCGAAGCGTCTCCGTCTCCACCCAGGTTTTCTGCAGCTCAATGAGAATAAGCTTGGTCTCGTTTTCTCCCGTGCGGATACGCGCACCAAAGTCGATACGGAACATCGAGATCTTGTCGTTGGTCTCGTTGGCATACTCGTGTGGACGTAGCTCAACGCTGACAACATCCTTCTTCAGTAATGCCGACAGCACAGTCTTTGCCACACGCTCGTCCTCCATGAGATATTTGAACACGGAGTCGTAAATAGGATTGGCTACGTATATCATACCTTCAATTTTTTAATCCCTTCGTTGCAAAGATACGATTTTTATCTTATATTGGGCAACTCCAACAAGATAAAAATTCGATTCTATATCTTCTCTCCAGCATAGTTCATCTTGTGACCAAAGACAGTGCAAGCAATCATCTCGATATCTTTCCAAAAAGAATAATGATGGAGATAGTAAAGGTTCAAGCGTACCTTATCGGGATAGATCACCTCATCGTTGTACTTCTTCGGGTCATCGACTTGAAGAAGCATGTACTCTTCATCCCTGTATTTCAGACTCGCAGGTCCCGTTATCCCCGGTCTTAGTTCGAGTATTTCCCGGTCCTCTCCTTGCAGCTGATCGGCATACCCTGGTACATCCGGCCGAGGACCGACAAAACTCATATCTCCGATGAAGACGTTCCACAGTTCTGGCAACTCATCGAGTTTATATCGTCTCAGTTTCTCCCCTAATGGGGTGATCCGGTTCTGTTCAGCCGCAGCGATAGACAGATTGTCCGACGGAGCAGCCGACATCGACCGGAACTTATAGATGGTGAAGAGCCGACCATGAAGCCCCACTCGCTTCTGCCGGAAGATTACCGGTCCACCCGGCATCTTAACTCGGATAAGGATAGCGACCACCAAAAACACGGGACTCAGACAGATGAGTCCAATGAGCGAGACCACTCTGTCAAAGAGATATTTAATTTTCATTTCCGTTTGTCTCGTAATAGTTTTATATTATGGGTTAAGTTTCCGGTTCTTAATGAGTTTCTCCAAATAGTAACAAGCTTCACCAAGGATTGCCTTCTTGTCGTCAGCGAAGAAGTCATCAAAAGCATCAAAGCCACGACAGGAGAACACCCGCTTCATCTCTTGCCGATTCCATTTCATGGACAACACCCTTCCGACGAGTGTTATAATATCACCCAATAGCCATTTTGTTCGTGTTCCTATTCGTACATTTACAGGTTCGCCATAGCTTCCCTTAGTGGCCAAACAATAGAGTATCCAAGGGATATCAAAACCTGCGGCAATAGGAGTAGCCAAACCTCCGGTAAAGCGGGCATTGGTTTCAATATAGGCTATTCTGTTATGGCGCTTATCTACACGAAAGTCCATTCCGCAGACACCATGAAAATCGATAGCATCCAACATTTTTCTTGCTTCCTGCTCTAACTCAGGCATCGCTACTATCTCTCGTTGTGTCGTCGTACCTCCTCCATCAGTTTTGGTCACCAATGCACGATAGACTGACGTCTTACAAAAACCGTCCCAGCGCACGCAGTCGACACTATAGTCACAACCTCCGATCCATTCTTCCATCAACGTATCCGTACCCCGATACGCTTCAGCCAAACGATGCAACTCGTCACTATTCTTAGGAAAGAACACACTTTTGGCCGAGTTTCCAATAACGGTCTTGAAAACAACGGGATATAGGTTTATTTCTTCCTCAGAATGGTATACTTTAGGTATAGGCACTCCACTTTCCCCCGCCAAAGCCGTTGACATTGCTTTATTTGCAAGCAAAAGCAATGTTTTCTCATCTTCATAAGGGATAATAAGATCTTTAGGGAACTCTTCACGATGACGCATGATAACCACGCTCTCATCGTGGGTTGGAAGAAGCATCGTGGGTTGCAATCTCGCAACCCACTCTTTAAGGCAATCGATGAAATGTTTTTCATCAGTAAAAGGGTCTGGATAGACAAAATGTCCCGCACAATAACGCGACAAACTACAGATATTGGTACGGGAAGTGTCTGCTGCCCAAACTTTGAGCCCATGTTTTGCAAGACTCCGTAATATGTTATAACCTACACGGTTCCAGCAATAAGTTACTATAACATCGCAATTGTTCATGCTGCTCTCCTCTCGTCAAAAACATCATTATAGGGAATATCTTCATTACAACGACGGACGATTTCCTCGCTTTTGCTACTATACCGAAGCGCAAAGAACCATCCGTTGACAGTATCAATGCTATTCCAAAGCCAAGGAAAATCATCGCGTAAGATATGAGCTAACTGGTAAAGCATAATTTTATTTACACATCCATTTCCACACCGGTACAACCTCAATGGTCTTACCGTTTATCTCCAACGTCTCTTCCTCATCATACGAGATGATGGTACCACGATAGTCGGGGAAAGCAGCGAGGAACGACAGAAGAGAGCTAGTCTCGCGGTCGTAGGTCGCCTGGTCCTTATGGATGTCATAACTCACCTGGTAAGCCATCTTGACCTCCGGGACAACAAAGTCGACCTCCAGGTTCTTACTATAATAGAAGAGGCGAAGCTCTTCATCGTTGTTCCTATAGACCCTATTCAGACAGATAGCCACGAGATTCTCCAACAACTGTGTCTCACCCTGAAAGAGGAAAAGGTTTAGGATGCCGTTGTCAACGAAGTAACGTTTCTTCACTGTCTCCTGGTCAGAGAGCGGAGAGACAAAATTGGGGATGTCAAAGATGAGATAAGCATCCGTCATGTATTCAAGATAATCTTTCAACACAGGAAGACTGATCCTATCGCCCGCTGACTCAATGATATGTCGCAACCTCGTGAGGGCTGTCGCCTGCATGACGCTCTGCGCCAGTTTCTTGCCGAGAAGCCGGAAGACACGTGAATTGCGTATCTTGTTACGTTCCACGATGTCACCCATCAAGATTTTTTGATATAGACTGTTCAGATACTCCTTCCGATCAGCCATGTTAAAGCCTTCGGCAAATCCGCCATAATAGAAATAATCTTCAAAAGCACGGTAAACGGCAGTCTTCACCGATGGGTCATATTCCCATCCCTGACTCTGCACAATACCTTTATAGCGCAGGTAGTCTGTGAAAGAGAATGGATCAACCTGTCGGGGAATGAAACGTCCGCCTAAGGTAGAGGCTATCTCTCTACTGAGCATCTTGGCATTACTGCCCGTGATCATGACCCGGTATTTCTGGTCAGCGAGTCGGCGGGCAAACTTCTCCCATCCATCAATATTCTGTATCTCGTCAAGATAGATCAACGGCTC
Organism: uncultured Prevotellaceae bacterium; assembly: GCA_902792635.1. Classification (GTDB taxonomy): domain Bacteria; phylum Bacteroidota; class Bacteroidia; order Bacteroidales; family Bacteroidaceae; genus Prevotella. The sequence goes on from CADBAG010000045.1 coordinate 9,752, forward strand.
CCGATCGCCATACATTTCCTCATAACAGTCGATAAAGATGTTAAGCTCCGAAGCCTTCATATCCGCTATACGCTCATCTTCAAAGTTGACATACAGAAAGCCATTAGGATCAATAGCACCTTCCCTCAACCACTTCTTAATGTCCTGGTAGAGCAGATACGATTTTCCTGCACGTCTGACTCCAACGAGCACATAGTTGGCAGACTTGTCGAACATCATCGGGCGTTCCGTCAAAGACAATCCTCGTATCTTCGACTGATATTCACCAATGACTTGCTTAATGATTTGCTTCTCCATTCAGAAATATTTGAAAGTATACTTGCAAATATAGCAGAAATATTTGAAAGTATACTTGCAAATAATGTTTCAAGGGCGTTATTTATCAATCTTTAACTCCTTATAGAACTCCAACAACGCGTTCCACACATCGCGCTGCTCGTAGCGCTCGTGGATCATACGAGGGGCGTTGGCAGCCATACGCTCCACCTCCTCACGGTGCTCCATGAACCACTCCATGGTCTCGGTGAGAGCCGGCGTGATATCACGCAGTCGTCCCCGCCTGTCGAGCGGTGACATGATGATCTTGCCGTTCAGACCATCTTTGATGATCTCATTGGAGCCATTGATATCCGTCACGATAGATGCCAGGCCCATGGCGCCTGCTTCCATCGGCACATTGGGGAAGCCCTCTCGGTAGGAAGGGAACACGAGGGCATCGGCGGCCATGAGGAACGGTCGCACATCGTACTGCTCCCCGACATATTTCACGGCTTTGTCGGTGAGGAAGAAATGACGCACATCCTCGGGGATAGCGTCGCCCTGCTCCATGTTCCCCACGAGGAGCAGGCGGAGCTCGGGATGGCGGGGCTTCAGCGTCTGGAAAGCATGATAGAGCTCCCGCATGCCTTTGTCGCAGATGATACGACCGATGAAGATAAACACAAAGTCGTCGGGAGCAAAGCCGAGGTGCTGACGCTGCTGGGCACGGAACATCTCTACAGCAGCGTCATCGACATCGGCAACGGGATGTTTCGTGAGGTCAGCCACGGTCTGACGGCGTGAGAGCCGCTGCGTGTCCTTGCCGTTGATGTTACCGAAATGGAGCACACGCAGCGGCTTGCGTGTGATATGGTCTTCGCGCAGACAGTAGAGCACGCCGTTACCTTCGGGGATGATGTTGGTGGCAAAGGCGCAGGTCAGGCGCTCCATCGTCTTGAGCAACCACCGCATCGGTCCGTGTGCCCCCTGGTAACGCAGTCCTGTGACGAGATAGACGCGGTGGGGCACGTGTGCCGCCCAGGCAGCGGCCATGGCAAGGAGGGAGCCTTTCGGCGTGTTGGCATGGACACACCACGGTCGCTCGCGACGGAAGAGGCGGTAGAGGTCACGGAGCGACCGCAGGTCGGCCACGGGACTGATCTGGCGGTGCATCGGCACGTCAACAACGCGGATGCCCTCGCGTTTGGCGACAAAATCGAGACTTCCTGTGTCGGAGGCTACTCCGACAACGTCATAATACTGGTTCAGGAACCGCAACTGTCCGCGCAGCAGCCCCTCCAATGATATATCTGCGGTTGTAAGCCGCATCAATAGTTTCTTGTTCATCAAAATTTATAAATTTACTCATCCGTCTTTCACGCCTTCTGCAACGTCTTTTGCTGCATCGACTCTGCACAACCAAACACGACTTTGCAACGTTATTTCTGCATCGGCTTTTCACGACCTAACACGACATAGCAACGTTATTTCGATTCTTCAACTTTTCGGGTTGATGAGTTCACACAACCTCGAAGAGGTTGTACAAGGTTAGCCCCACGTGAGGCGAAGCCGAAACGTGGGGTTTAGGTCCAGTGTGATTTCGCTGAAATCCGGCCTCGAAGAGGGCGAACATGGTTTAAAATCCATCACATATAACCAGCATCTCGCCCAAGTTCGCCCTCTTCGAGGCCGGATTGCAATCAACCAGAGACAACAACAACCCCAGGTTACGTCGCTGCGCTCCTTACCTGAGGCTAACCTTGTACAACCTCTTCGAGGTTGTGTGACCCCATCAACCCAAAAACGGAAGAACCCTTCTTTGCATCGACTCGACACGACTTTTCACGACTTATGCTCGCTACCGCTCGCTTCGAGCTGAAAGTCATGGGAAGTCGTGAAAAGTCGATGCAAAAGAATGGGTTCGTTGCACCCTTTAGCCGCCAAAAGTCCCGGTGCAGAGCACATATCGTTGATGTTCAATGATATGCGCCCGATGCACAGGTTAAAAAGAGAAATGTTCAGCTATTTGCAAAGATAAAGGAAAAAATAGATACTGCCAACGAAAAGAAGCAATATCTTACAAAACTAATTATAATAATCATCCATAGACCTACATCTTATGATCCCCCAAGATGACGTTGTGGCGGTTCGGATGCCGCTTGGTGTAACTGACATGCAGCCACCGAGGCCGTGGGTCGTGGAGCGGCTCAATGATGAGCTGGTCGAAATCGAGATGCTTGACAAACTCTACCGCCTCACGCCAGTCGTCGAATGTAGAGAGTAGGATGTCCGCTGCCTCGCCACGTATGTGCTGCGAGCCCCCTACCCCACCGACAGCGTTGTTGACACGCCGCGAGCGGTAGCCGGAAGTGATGTAGATAGCACCAAAATGGTGCCGCATGGGTTCGAGGATGTTTTCACAGAGTGCACGCAATGCTTCAATCTCTGCCTTGCCCGGTGTGTTGTCCAGTCCGCGTTGCGTGGCCTCGCCCGACCGTGTGAACTCTATCAGACGGAAGTGAGGCGTCAGATAGGTGTTGGGTGATAGGGTGTTAGGTGTTGACGAATTGATGTCGTGCGCGATTGCGTGCACTGAATTCTGAATGGTCTTTGTTGTCATAATGATATATTTTTTATAAAGGTTAATATTTCGCTTTCTCATATAAAAACAAATCTATACTACATACATTTGGTATTGCCGGGGTGGGGCCTCTATCCCATCGCTTCTCGCACTCTGTCTTCTAAAGGTGGCTGTTGCATGACTCTGTTGCGGATACGGTAAACTACGGAATGGAGATGACGAGACTTGGGAGGCACCATGCCCACAGCACGGAAGACGCGCTGACTGAGAAACGTGCGGCTGGCGGCCTCGCCATGACCATTAGTAATCACCCGCTCGTCGGCTGCTGCCATGACAAGCTCTATAAGGCAACGCTTCGTAGAATGCCAATGCACACTCCCCGCCGGACGCGACAAGAGATCCTTCACTACGGAAGCAGCATCGAAGCTGCCCGACATTGCTTGGTTAAAATAGTTGTTTTCGTTCATCATTGCGAATTGATATTTATCATCCGCAAAAATAGGAACAATAGCCTAACCGGCCAAGAAAACACGTTTTAAATTAACAGCTATTAGACGAGTTTGAAATGACATTTCAAAATCAAGGGTTCTCGAAAGACTCGTTAACTATATAATATTGCATATAAAAGCGGGAAGAAGCCATTACTTCTTCCTGATGATAGTCAGTCCGTCACGTATCGGCACGATGACCTTCTCCACACGGTCGTCGCGGGCAATAAGGTCATTGAATCTGCGGATGCCAATCGTCTGACTGTCCTTATCGTAGGCCGGGTCGATGACATGCCCGTCCCACAGCGTGTTGTCGGCAAGGATGATGCCACCTTTATTTAATAAAGGGAAGAGGGCGTCATAGGTTTCGACATAGGTGCGTTTGTCGCCATCGAGGAACATCATGTCGAACATCACGCCGAGTTTCGGTGCCTCCTTCACGGCATCGCCGATGCGGAAATCGATGAGGTCGGCGACATCAGAGCCTTCGATCCATTTGCGCGTAAAATCCTCCATCTCGTCGTTGATCTCGAAGGTAAGGAGGGGCCTCTCCCCATCCCTCCCCCGTAGGGAGGGAGATAGTCCTTCCGCCATGCATATCGCGGAGTAGCCGGAGAAGGTGCCGACCTCTAAGATTCTACGGGGCCGAAACATCATCACGAGCATCTTCAGCAACCGCCCCTGGAGATGGCCCGAGGCCATGTGTCCGTGGACGGTGTGGATGTTCGTGGCACGCCACAGCCGATAGAGGTAGTCACCCTCCGGATCGGAATGGGCAGTGGCATAATCGACGATATCTTCCGGCTCAATCATTGCTTATATCTTTTATGCACTTCGTGCAGAATCTATCAAATCTATTCAAATCATTCAAATCTTAACTACCAATATATCCCACTCTATTTGAAAGATTTGATCAGATTTGAAAGATTCTTGGCGAAGCCAATAAACTTCAATCCAACAGTCCCCGTACAGCAAGCTCGTAGCTACGTAGCCCGAAACCGCAGATGACACCTTTGCAGCCCGCACTGATCATTGAGTGGTGGCGGTACTCCTCGCGCTGGTGCACATTACTGATATGCACCTCCACGACGGGGCAATGGAGCGAGCGGATGCAGTCGAGGAGCGCGATGCTCGTGTGGGTGTAGGCACCGGCATTGAGCACGATACCGTTGTAGGAGAATCCCACCTCCTGCATCTTGTTGATGAGTTCACCCTCGATGTTGCTCTGATAGTAACTGATCTCCACGTCGGGGAACATTTTCTGCAGTTTCGGGAGATAAGTCTCGAAACTGCTATTGCCATAGATGCCGGGCTCACGTACACCTAACAAGTTAAGATTGGGCCCGTTTATTATCTGAATCTTTTTCATTTCTGCCAACAAATGATTAACTTTGACACAAAATTAAAGATAAAGCGTGACATTGCAAAACAAAACAGACAATAAAACACAAAATAAGGCACAAAACAAAGGTCAGAAGGCACTTTCTCCCGAGGCAGACCTCGTACGCCGTTTCATGCGATACCTAAAGTTGGACCGTAACTACTCCGTCAACACGCAGGAGGCTTACAGTCACGACTTGGGTTACTTCATGCGGTTCCTCCACGAGCGCCAGCTGTCACCGTTGGAGGTGAAGCTCGAGGATCTGGAGCAGTTTGCCGCCTCGCTCCATGAGTTTAATATCGGTGCGCGGTCGCAGTCGCGCATCCTCTTCGGCGTGCGTTCCTTCTACCGTTACCTCACCCTCGACGGCTACCTTGAGGTCGATCCCACGGAGCTCCTCGAGTCGCCTGTCCTCCCTAAGCACCTGCCGACGTACCTCACCACGGAAGAGGTGGACCAGCTTGAGGACAGCATCGACTTAGAGACAAACGAGGGACAACGCAACCGCGCCATCATCGAGACGCTCTTCTCCTGCGGACTGCGTGTCTCGGAACTGACGAACCTCAAACTGTCGGACCTGAACCTCGACGAACATTTCATCCGCGTCGTAGGCAAGGGTGACAAGGAACGGCTCGTGCCTATCTCCGACCGTGCCATCCACGAACTGCAACTGTGGTTTGAGGACCGCAGCAAGATGAAGATCAAGCCGGGTGAGGAGGATTATGTGTTCCTCAACCGTCGCGGCCATCACCTCACACGTGTCATGATCCTCATCATGGTGAAGCGGCAGGCGGAGGCAGCAGGCATCAAGAAGACCATCTCTCCCCATACCCTCCGCCACTCTTTCGCCACAGCCATGCTCAAAGGCGGTGCCGACCTGCGTGTCATCCAGGTGCTTCTCGGACATGCGAACATCGGCACCACAGAGATATACACGCACCTCGACGACGAGTCACTGCGCAAAGAGGTCCTTGAGCATCATCCACGGAACATCATGTACGCTGCGCTAAAGAAAAAAGAATAAAGAAGAAAGAAGACAGACTCAAGACAGACATAAGACAAGAAGCTGTACCACGATAATTCCAAAGCGTGGAACTGTCTGTCCCAAAGCGTGGAACTGTCCGTTCCAAAGCGTGGAATTGTCCGTTCCAAAGCGTGGAATTGTCTGTTCCAAAGCATGGAACAAATCAGAACTTTTTTTAACGACAATTGCCATTAATCGTCCGTTAATTGACAACAATATTAATGTTGAATTAATGGATGATTAATGGCAATTAATGTTGAGAGGACACTTAATTGCTTGTCTTTTTATGCTTTGCCTACTAACGTAGAAACAGAATAAAGGTATTTAATCAGCATGTGTGACCTTCAAGAAGTTCTGTTGTTCCATAGCAAAATTATTCGAGCTGTATGGTTGATTTTCTTTCTGTTTGGGACAGTGCCTACCATATAACAAATTTCGGTACCGTTAATTATCAGCATGTTACGCAGGTTGCTTATCTAGCTCGTCTTGTCGCATTTTCAGTCTATCTAATTGC
>CADBAG010000046.1 GCA_902792635.1 uncultured Prevotellaceae bacterium
CAGCCTCTCCGAGGCTGGAAATCAGTGAATCAGCTCCTATTCCGCACCCCAGGCTACGTCGCTGCGCTCCTTGCCCGGGGTTAAAAAGAGTGTGCCTCTCCGAGGCACTTATCAATCCGAAAACCGGAAGAATCATTAATTATTATTGTCTATTAACGGGAAATTGCTGGCAATTAACATTAAAGCCCATTGCTTTGTAACTTTATCGTCATCGTGACGTGGCTGCGTCGCAATTGTACCGCGGCCGCGTCACGATCTTTTCGCGGCCGCGTCACAATCATGACGCGGCCACGAAAAGATGGCGGTAAAGACAACCTATTATTCCTACAGTGGTAATTTCTCCCTCCCCTGGATGGGATTTTCTGCCTTCCGATAACGGAAGGACCGAGGATAGTGGGGTAGGGGTGGGGCCGTGAGGGGGCTTTGTGTGGGCCGTTTACACTTTTTACAGATACACCCCGTTTAATTCATTCCTGAAGATTGTGGAGCGGTCGTTACTGAACGTAACGAAGTCGTTGATGATGGCATTGTCGATGCCCGGATAGGGGACAGCGAAATGCCGGTTCTTGAAGTCGCCTCTATTGCTGCTGAAGAGCACGTAGGAGAGGCGGTTGTTTTTGATGACAGGTAGGATCGTTTTTGTATAGAGGTTCTTGGCGATGATGCCCTCTATGCCTGTCGTCAGCGACGGCACGAGGTTACGGCTCTGCACGCTATGGGCGACGGCCTGCACGAGACGGGGCAGGGTGGCGGCATAGGTTGCCGTGTCGGCTTTGGCTGAAGACTGTACATAGATGGCGTTGACGATGACGGGCTGGATGTCGGCCTCGTCGGGACAACGGTCGAAGAGCTTGCCGCCAGTTAACGCTGCTTTCATCGTCGGTGAGCCGTCGGTGAAGGCCTCGGCATAGCCTGCCACGATGTTCGGCACCTCTTCGTCTTTCATCACTTCCATCACAGCTTTATAGAGTTCCTGGTACTGGTCTGCCGGGAGCCTGTCGTACCAGTTGCCGAGTCCTGTGGGCAGCGGATAGAAGATGACGGGAGCATGGATGAGATAGTCGTCACGGAGGTTGGCGATGAAGGCAGCTACTTTCTTCGCCTCCTCTTTGATGGTCTCAACGGATCCTTCGGGTGCCTGCCAGGTCATCGTGACGAGGCCGCCGTGTCGGAACATCTGGAGGGCGTCCTTACGAATGAGCGAGAACGAAATGCCGTCGGAATTCACTTTTTTGTCGCGCTCGATGCCTTTGAGCTCATAGCTCGTAGCTGCGGGATCAAGGCCCGACACCTCATTGATGTCGCTGCGGGCGGAGTCGCCTTGCCAGCCGATGCCTTCGACGGTGGCGTACTGCTGTCCGATGATCGTGCCTTTGTTGACGAAGGTGCGGAGGTTCGCAGCGAGATGCTCCGTGCGTGTCGTCATCCCGTCGCTCCCGTATTCGTCATAGTCCTTCTTGGATTTGGTGCAGGAAGAGACAAGGAGGATAAGGAGGAGGAGAGACCCCACCCCAGCCAACCCCCTTCGTGCTTCCCCCGTTATCGGGGGACAGAAATCCTTCAGGGAGGGGGTAGAGCGTAGAAATGTATGTATAAGAGTTGGTTTCATCGTTTTATTTCTAAAGAATTTTATCTCACACGGATCATAAAGATCTTAAAGATTTTGCTACGCTGCTTCGCAGCTACGCGGTAGGGTTCTATACATTATAACCATGTTCGCCCTCTTCGAGGCCGGTACGCAGGTCATCGGCAACCATCCCAACCCCAGGTTACGTCGCTGCGCTCCTCACCTGGGGCTAACCGTGTGGCACCTCTCCGAGGTGCTTACGCGTCATGGTGGATAACCATGTTCGCCCTCTTCGAGGCCGGTATTCAGGTCATCGGTCGCGTTCCAACCCCAGGTTACGTCGCTGCGCTCCTCACCTGGGGCTAACCGTGTGGCACCTCTCCGAGGTGCTGGAGCGAAGCGTCTAATTGTTGTATGCGTCGATGATGGCCGTGACGACGGTGGGGAGGGACCACTGGGGCACGCTGCGGTCGGAACCGTCGATGATGTTCATCCAGTAGAAGGCGGGGGCACCGATGGCTTTCGCCTCCTTCGTGATCTGTGCAGCCTGGTCAGCAGCCATCTTCTTCAGCGCGTCGGAGGACTTCTTGTTCACGGAGACGTAGTTGCCGTTGGCATCACTGCCGTGGGTGCCATACTCACCGATGAGGATCGGTGTGCCCTTGTCGACGAAGTAAGTCTTCAGACGTGCCATCATGTCCGTGACATATTTCTGGCACTCACTGTCCCATGACGTCTTGTTGATGACGAAGTTGTACGGATCGTAGGTATGTACGCCGACCATGATATGCTCGTTGTTGCCGATGGGGTCGGAGGGTACGGTGAGATGGGCGAGTGCCTTCTCACTGTTCGTGGCAGCATAAGGGTTGATGAGGAGGTTACGCGTCTTGTTCTTACCGCCTGTGGCACGCACGGCATCGACGAAGGCCTGGGCCCACTCGTTGTGCACGGTGTAGGTCGTCTCGTCATCGGGTGCTGACCAGTTGTTGTTACCGTCGAGCATCTCGTTGAATCCTTCGAAGACGAGGAGGTGACCATAGTCTTTGAAACGTGTGGCGATCTGTGTCCAGAGTTTCTTGAACTTCGCCACGTTGTTCTGATAGACCGTGGCGTCGTCCTTGAGCCATGCCACGGAGCCGTTAGCGTTGTCGTGGTGCGTGTTGAGAATGCAGTACATACCACTGTTGACGATGTAGTCGACGACCTCGTTGATGCGGTTCATCCACGCCTCGTCGACATTGCCGTCAGCATCCATGTGCTGAGCCCATGTCACGGGGAGACGGACGGCGCCGAAGCCGTTGTTGTGGAGGAACGTCATGAGATCCTGTGTCGTCACGGGCTGGCCCCAGAGCGTCTCGAAAGCCGTGACACTCGCCGTGTCGGGGTCGAAATACGAGGTCTTGAGCGAGTTCGACTCGAAGGTGTTGCCGAGGTTATAGCCCGGTCCCATGTTCTTACAGCAGACGGTGGCAGTCTCGGTAGTTGAGTCCTGCGTCGGCGTGCCGGCAATGGAGAACGTGACGTTACTGAGGTCGGCGATGTTCCATGTTGCATTCTCGACGATGTCAGTGCCGTCGGCCGTGATATAGTTGGTCATCTTGTCGGCGGTGAAGGCGATGTGGTTGTACATGCCGTCGCCGATCTCAAACTTCTCGCTCGTCCCGTCCGTCTTGTTGACCGTATAGCTGTCGGTGGAAGACTGGGCGAAGGAGGAGAGGGTAAGCATTGCCGCTATTATTAAAAGCACTCCCTTTTTCATTATTTCATTATTTTAATTTTTCAATATTTTCACGCTCCTTCCCCCTGCCTTGATGATATAGGCACCGGGTTGGAGGGAGGTGAGGGAGACGACGGTCTGGCCGTTGCCATGCGCTACCGGGCACGACACTGCTTTGCCGTCGAGGGTATAGACGCGGACGGCGGCGGACTCATCGGGAAGGATGAGGGCGTCGCCCGTGAGTTGATACTCGGCAGCCTTGACAGCTTTGATGCCCGAGGCATTGCCAAAGGTGAAGGTCTTGACGGTGTAGAGCGGATACTCGAGGGTTGTCTCCGAGGTCTTGACCGTCATCTTGTCGTCTTTCATCCAGATGTCCGGGAGCGTCGTCAGTGCTATCGTCTGCGTCGTGTTGTCATTGAACGTGATGACGAGAGACGACTGGGCAAAGGAGCCGGTGGAAAGGAAAATAAGTATGGATAGAATAAAAAAACGCATAAGAAAAGAAATGATGCCCTTTCATTGGCTCCTGGCGGCCCCACCCTTAGTCCAACCCCCTTCGGTTCCCCCGTTATCGGGGGTCAGGAATCCCACCCAGGGGAGGGAGAGATATGTTACAGGCGGGGATGCTATGAGCTATAGGAGGAAATCGGGCTTTGTCTTAACTGATATAATTTGCTCCTACGGTGGTAACCTGCCCCTCCCCTGGATGGGATTTTCTGCCTTCCGATAACGGAAGGACCGAGGATAGTGGGGTGGGGGTAGGGCCGTTAGGGGGCCGTTAGTGGCCGTTAGGGGGCCGTTAGTGGCCGTTAGGGGGCCGTTAGTGGCCGTTAGGTCTTGTTATGGCAGCACCGCAATCTTCGTCACGCTCTTCAGGTCACCTTGGAGGATGAAGGCGGTGTCGGACCAGCCGTCGGAGACGCTGTTCACACATTCCATGGCGGCAGCATCAAAGGTGTAGACGATCTGGTTCGTATTACCATTCCAGTCGGAGACGGTTGTGAGGCTGCTCCAGTTGGCGTTGTTGATCTGTACCTGACCCGTTGCTGAGGTCTCTTTGTAGAAGATGAGCTTCGAGCCGACCTTCACGCCGATCTTCTTCAGATCAGCCTTCATGATGCGGAAGCGGCCACTGTCGTCCCAGGTGAAGTTGAACGGATAGGTGATAGCTGCACCACCCATGGTCTTGTAACCGAGGTCTGTAGCGAGATCGGTCTCAGCTGACTTGACGGTGAACTTGCCGAGCGTCACCTTCGTGCCGTCAGGCTGTACGGCGGTGAAGTCGTAAGAGCCGGAAGCGAGCGTTGCCGGGATCTGGAAGGTCATCGTCGCGTTCTCCTTGTCCTTGTACTTCGTCACCTTTGTCGTGCCGATATAGAGCGACTCGATGTTGTTGAAGTTCTTACCGGTCACGGTGACATACTCACCCGGTGTGCCGGAAGGTGTGCCATTGATGGCAGGCATCGTAGCGGCATTGATCGTCAGACCGCTCTTCACCTCGACGGTGGTACCGTTCTTGAGGTTCAGGGTGCAGCCTGTGCCGTAGGCGGCAGCAGGCACGGTGACAGTAGCTGTCGTGCCGGCGTCGTTGACCTTGAGGTCTGTAGCTTTCTGTGCGGCGTCACCCGGGAAGGAGATGCTCTCCACGAGGTCGAGGTTCGTACCGATGATAGCGATCTTAGCGCCTGCTGTGACGACAGCGGGGGCGAACTTCGTGACGGTGGGCTCCACGAGTTTGTATTCGAGGCTCACAGTCTTGCCGTTAGCAAGTTCGAGGGTCAGGTTTCCGGGTTGTGCGCCAGCAGGTACGGTAGCTGAGATCTTGCCGTCCTTATACGTAGCTTCCACTTCGATGCCCTTATCGCCATTGGGGAAGAGGAACTTCGTGATGAGGTCGAGATCCTTACCCGAGACGGTGATGGTAGCGCCGTTCTTCACGGGAGCGGGCGCATAAGAGAGGTCTGTAGGCACAACGGTCGTGATGGAGCCTGCCGGGATCTCTACGCCGGAGTAGAGGTTCAGCGTTACCTCGCCGTCAGTAGCTGTAGCCGGGACTTTGAATGAAAGGCTCTTGCCATCGGCAGCGCGCTCGATCTCAGTGGTGTCGACCGTTGCGCCCTTGAGTGAGATGGTAGCCACCTGATCAAGACTTGTACCGGTCACAGTGATTGTCTGGCCAGCCTTCACTGTCGTAGGATCAAGTTTTGTCACCTCAGGCAGAGCGATAGCGAGCGTAGGCTCAGGATAGAGGGTGTTAGAGCCATCGCTAAGCTGGATACGGCCTGTGCGTGCCTGTGATGGAATAACGACCTGTATCTGATAACGTGTATGCGTAGTGAACTCAGTCTCCGGTACTTCCACACCATTAGCAAAGATCACGGTATGGACATTGTTGAGATAGTCGCCGTTGATAGTCAACGTTTGTCCCACAGCACCGTCGAGGTTCCCCTCTGTGCCTACAAACATATTGTCGAAACGTATGGTCTCGGTGTATGTTATCGGTGTCAAGGTGCGTATCTCGCCACCCTTAGCGGTTTTGAGCACCACAATTCCGGTGTCGCATTTCTCAGCCGGCACCTCGATGTTAATCTCAGACTTTGTCCCCGCCTGTACAACGTTGATAGCTGTGATGGGGTCTGCGCCCGGGAGGTCTACCTCTGTTATCTGGTCAAGGTTTGATCCCTTGAACGACAGTATGCCACCTCGCAGCACTGGGCACGGGCCAAACGAGAGAACTGATATTTCATTACCGTACTGGTCGGTATTTAGGTCATCACGGTCACAGGCAGTGAAGGAGAAGGTGCTGCAAAGCAACAACAATACCATCCAGACGATAGATATATTATGCTTCTTCATAATGATTAAGCTTATCAATATTTATCAATATATGTTATTTAATAGGGCAGATACGGATGTTATCGACGGCGATGGCAGGCGAATTGTTCTCCCCGGCCAGATCCTTGTATGGTCCACCCATGACGATGATCGACAGACCAGTCATGTCGTCAATCTTAGGAGCTCCGTTAGCAATCTTGTTACCGTTCTGATCGTAAATGAAGTCAGTTAGAGGTATCGACACTGTCTGCCATCCGCTGGTCTTATAAGCTACAGCCGTGCCGTTGTTGTACCATGGTGTCCACAGAGCACGCGGAGCATCAGCAGCCCAGATATAGGAATTGGTAGCTTTCGTATAAGTCACCTGATCGTTGCTGGTGAAGATGATGTCCATTGATCCGGCCGTCCAGTCATTAGGCACATTCACCTCGAACTTCAGTTCCAGGTTGTTAGGGTCGTTCCATGGGATGAGCGTCTTCAGTTCGGGATAGCCAGCGCTTGGCTCCGGCCAGTAGTTGATAGAGAAGTGATCCTCATCGGTAGCACTGTAGCTGATAGCGGCACCACCAAAGTACAGGAACTTCCCGTCAAGCGGCTGTATGCCATCCTTACTGTCGACGATGACGCCATTTCTCCAGCCATGTCCACTGGCAAGTGCATTCTTGTGAGAGCCGTCGAAGTCGAAGAGCAGACAACGGTCATCGCGGAAGTAGAATGACGAGTTAGACTTGCCATACTTGCTTTCTACCGTGACGATGCCCTTCTGTGCCCCCTCCGGCACGGTGAAGGTTACGGATCCACGCGAGATACTCTTGAAATCGGTAACAGGAACATTGCCTGGGAAGGTGATCTTCAGCGGTGCATCGTCATAAGTGAGGAGGTAGTCGCCTTTGAGCGTCACGACATCACCGTCCTTAGCATATTCGTTGTTGAGTGAACTGACGACAGGCTGGGGTACGAGGGTCTTGAAGTCATAGCTCGTGGTATCGTTGTTGTTGTTGACCATATAGATCTTGTCCGTAGGATGGTCAGAGATACCATCAGGGACATCGACCAATAGCGTATGGTCAGTGATGAAACTGGTATTGAGGATAGCGGGCTGATCGTTGAAATAGAGCCGCTTGATGCTTCTGAGGTTGTTACCCACGATGCAGATGTTCTCCCCAAGGTGAGCACCGGTGAGCATGGAGTCCTTCTTTGTGACGTCACTCAAGCGGATGTAGTCGATAGTCGGCGTGCCGTCAGCCACCTCGTATGCATCGGGCTGGTCAACGCAGCTGGTAAGTCCGAGACCTGTCAGTGCTGCAAAGCCCATGAGCATGAATGAATATATCTTATTTTTTGATTTCATGATTAAATCTTTTTATTCGGTTACATTATTAATATATGTACTAATTATGTGTCCTGATAATAAGTAATGTGTACTAATAAGTAAACTGTGTGACATCTACGTCCTGCGGCTGTTCGAGAAGCAATGGGTTCTGCTTAGAGTCCTCAGTGGGGAACGGTATGGTGAAGCTCTTTTCAGAGAAGTTAGGATGCTTGCTGGCGTCGTCGTTGTAACGTGCGTTAGCAGCTGTTGGATCCCACGCGCCATCCATTCCGCCGTCATTGTAATAGGTCTTGTAGAGTGCATCGAGACCGTACATCTCATTACGTTTCTGCGAGTTGAGCTCATTGATGGCAGCCTCAGGGTCGAAGTAATACAGACGTACGTAGTCGTACCAGCGGTCGCCTTCAAGAGCGAGCTCCAGACGACGCTCCTTCCATACATCCTCGAAGGTGATGGATGACGGACGGTTGTAAGTGGGTACGGCACGGTTGCGGACCTTATAGAAAGCATCTATGGCACTGGCATCTGTCGTAGAACCGTTGTTGCCGATGACGGCCTCGGCATAGATGAGGTAGACGTCCGACAGGCGAAGCAACTGAGTATAGTTGCCGTAGGCCATGATATCAAAGTTGACGCCGATGTGCAACTTGTGGTCGGCATTGTCACCTACGAGGTGCTTGGCAGCATTGGCTCCCGTGGGAGAGTCGAACTGTCCGAGTCCGGCATGGTTCTTATAACCATTATAGATGAACTTCAGGTAATCGAAGCCTCCATCGTCGGTGTAGAAGTAATCATACTTGTCTCCAACCATCATCATTGTCACCTTTCGGCGCATATCGGTGTTGTTGCGGTTCTGGTTGAGCGGATTGTCACCGAAGGCCTCCTGTAGGTCAACGGTTGGACCAGCCCACTCACCCCAACAGTTACCGGTCTCATCAAATCCTTTCATGCCGAGGTCACTCTGCAGAGAGTTCTGACAAGTCCAGGGGTCACGTGTGGCGTTCCAGTGCCATGCGATGAGCGACTCATCACCATGATAAGCACTGTAGAACATGACAGGGTAGTTTTCGCGTGACTCGAGCTGTCGGCCACTGTTGTCGATGACATCTTTAGCGTACTTGGCAGCATTGGCGAGATCCTCAGCGTTGCGCTGATGCTTGGTTGTCGTGAAATAGCTGTCGACATATTTCACGGTTGATGGGTCGAAGCCGGATTTTGTCAGATAGACCTTGGCAAGAAGGCCCTCAGCGCAGTATTTGTCGATGCGTCCGAGTCCTGTAGGATCTTTCTCCGGGAGGAGCTTGATGGCTTCCTGCAGTGTCTGGATGATATACTGATAGACATCCTCTATCTTGGCCTTTGGCTGCGAGTTGTATGTTCCGGCACCGATGATGGCCGTGTTGTCGTGGATGATTGGCACAGCCCCGAAGATACGGACGAGGTAGAAGTAGGCCATGGCCTTCCATGTCAGGCACTCGCCCATGGTGGCATTTCTCACATCCTCGCTGACGCCGCTGGCACTCTTGATCTTGGCGTAGATGGTGTTGGCATAGGCATTGACCGTCCACAGCGAGTAGGACATGTCGCGGAGGTTAGCATTTGTGGATGATACCTGACCATTCCAGTACTGCGTGTCCTCGCCGCCGTAGTAATAATAGTTGCCTGAAAGCACCTCTCCTACCTTGAAGAAGCCTCGCTGGAAGTCGTACCAAGGCATGCCGTAGAGAGAGTTAGCGCCCTGATAGCAAGCGTCATCACTGGAATAGAACTCATCGACATTATAGTTGGCTCTATCAGGCTGGTCGAGGAAATCGCTGCATGATGACAGTCCGAGCCCCAGTAAGACCGTGCCAACTAACGTTATATTTTTAATAAGATGTTTCATATCTTTGTTGTTCATAAATGATGTTAGAAAGTAAGATTAAGACCGAACGACATCGTTGTAGGTGAAGGATAACGGCCATTATCTACACCAAAGCTGTAACCGTTGGCATCTGTTGTGCTTGCACCGACCTCAGGATCGTAACCGTTGTAACCGGTGATGGTAAAGAGGTTCTGGATATTGGCATAGACACGGAGGTTTTCGATATGAATCTTACGGAGAAGGCTCTTCGGGAAGGTATATCCAAGAGTGATATTCTTCATACGGAGGTAAGAGCCATCCTCAACGTAGCGGTCGCTGATGACAGTGTTCTGATCGCCTGAGGTGATGATACGAGGCAGGGTGGCGTCAGGGTTAGCCACGCGGACGTTGTCGATATCATCATACCATTTGAAAACGACCTCTTTATTGTTGCCCTTGTAACCCTTCGTGTAGTCCTTGTTGGCATCGATTGGCTCAAGACGTGAGCGGCCGAGGACGGAAGTGCTTTGGTTGACCCAGGCATTGTTCATCTTACTCAAGCTGATGTCGAGATAGTTCATGACCTTGTTGCCGATGGATCCAGCGACGAAGAGAGAGAGATCGAAGTTCTTGTATCGGAAGGTATTGGTCCAACCGAAGGTACACTTAGGCTGCGGGTTGCCAATGTAGGTCTTATCCTTCTCATTGATGACTCCATCTCCATTGACATCCTCGAATTTGAGATCGCCGGGCCATACGGTGGTAGTGCGCGAGAAACCTTTGTCGCTCCAGAGCTGTGGCTTAGGCGAATTCTTTATGTCCTCATAATCCTTGTAGACACCGGCTACCTTGTAGCCCCAGAACTGATAGAGCGGTTTACCGACATTACTGACGCAGACGACGTCGTTCCACTGCCCATAGCCGTAGATCTCAACATTGCTTGTGCCAGAGAGGGAAACAAGCTCATTCTTGTTCCAAGAGATGTTGAACTCGCTTTCCCAGGAGAAATTCTTGGTCTGGATGGGACGTCCATTGACAGTTACCTCAAGACCGGTATTCTTAATCTTACCATAGTTGCCATAGGGAGCTTCGAGGCGTGAAGAGCTGTTACCCTGTGTACCCATGTAAGAAGGCAACTGCAGTTTCATAAGCATATCGTTTGACACCTTGTTATACCAGTCGACGGTGAGATTCAGTCGACTGTTGAAGAAGCCGAGGTCAAGGCCGATATTAGTTTGCTCCTGTGTCTCCCACTGTATCTTAGTGTTAGGTATCTTGTCCGGACGATAGCCTACGCTGTTCTGTCCGACATACAGCTTCTTAACGGCAGCGCCCCACTTGTAAGCGCCGATGTTAGAGTTACCAGTCTGACCCCAGCCGATACGCAGTTTACCGTTAGAGAGCCAATCCTGAGCCCAGCTCTTGACGAATTTCTCATTAGAGAAACGCCATGCGCCAGCAAAAGAATGGAAGGAAGCCCAACGCTTGTTTGGTCCGAAGTTGGAACTACCATCACGACGGAAGGTATAAGTGATGAGGTAACGGTCGTCGTAATTATAAGTCTCGCGGGTAAAGAACGAAGCCATTGTCGTCGTGCCGAAACTGGAGCCGATGATAGGCTTACCACTGCCGAGCGAAGGCAGGTTGATGGTGTTAAGCGGCAGAAGGGAGTTCTGTTGCATGTTGTAGTCCCAGTCGCTGCGCCAAGCCTCCTGACCGAGCATGGCTGTCACAGAATGCTTGCCGAAGGTCTGGTTCCATGTCAGGTAGTTCTTCAGCTGCCAGTATTTACTGGTGTTCTTCTGCCAGCGTGCGGAGTTGGTATCCTGGTTCCAGTTGCCGAGGTGAATAGTAGGATCGAAGACTTGTGCATCACTCCATGAGAGGTCGTAGCCGAGCTCTGCATGCCATACGAGATTCTTCAGGAACGACACATCGGCAAAGATGTTTCCGGTGAGTTTGTTACGCTTGTTGGTGATGTCCTTGCTCAGAGCACGTGCCACAGGATTAGGATTGGTCCATCCCTTACGTACAACGGATGTGTAGTTGCCATCGACATCATAGATAGCGATGTCGGGAGGCGTTGTAAGGGCGTATGTGATGATGCCATCAGTGCCATCAGCGTGCAGGAGGCGCTCACGCGTGCGGGCGAAAGTGGTGTTCATGCCTATCTTCAGCCATTTAAAGACCTGGGCATCGAGATTAGAACGGACATTGAAACGCTTGAACGTAGAGCCGATGATGGTACCGTCCTGGTCCATGATGCCACCACTGACATAATATTTTATTGCGTCTGTGCCACCTTGTACAGAGACTTGATGCTGATGCTCAAATGCTGTGCGGAAGATGGCGTCTTGCCAGTTAGTACCACGGCCGAGGATAGAAGGATCAGAGAAATCCTTACGGGCGTCATCACTGCTGCCCCAGCCTTCGGCTACAAAGTCATTGTAGTATTCTGCAAATTGGCGGAGGTTGAGGATGTCGATACGTCTGTTCTGGCGCTGCCAAGCTACCATGCCGTCGTAGCTGACCTTAGCCTTACCGGCCTGGCCGCGTTTTGTGGTGATGAGCACGACACCGTTGGCACCCTGTGCACCGTAGATGGCTGTAGCGGAGGCATCCTTCAGAATCTCCATGCTGACGATATCAGATGGGTTGAGGGTAGACAGCGGAGACACTGTGGATACAGAACCGTTGCCAAGGGCATCGCCCAGTCCCTGCCCGGCACCACTGGTGCTGCCACCTTGGAAGATGACACCATCGACGACATACAACGGTTCTGCACCGGCATTGATGGTAGCCTGACCACGGACACGGATGGAAGTGGAAGAACCTGGGGCACCAGAGGTGGCCACTGATGTCACACCGGCGACACGACCCTGAAAGGCCTGGTCGAGGTTGGTGATGATAGAGCCTTTCATGTCTTTCTCGCCCATAGAAGCAGTAGCACCGGCGAGGTCACTCTTCTTCATCGTACCGTAACCGACGACGACAACCTCATTGAGGTCGTTGTTGTTCTCCTGAAGGGTGACGTCGTATTTGGCCTGTCCGCCAATCTTCACTTCTTTGTCGGTGTAGCCCACATAAGAGATAAGAAGCGTCTGACCCGGCTTGACATTGATGGAATAATGACCATCGATGTCGGTCACCGTGGCGATCTGTGTACCTTTGACGCGTACCGTTGCACCGATGATGGGCCCTTGGGAATCGCTGACCGTTCCCGTCACTTTCTTGCCTTGCTGCTGTACGATCGACACATTGCCGATGGCGGCACGGGCCTGAGGCACAAAGCCTACACCCATGCAAGCGCAGAGGCCTGCAAGCAATAATGCTCGTTGAGAGGATGTTCTCTGATGTCCTGTTTTCATATAGAACTATGTTTTGTTGTTGTTGTTTCTCCGCTTTTTAGGATAACTCGTGCAAAGTTAACGATTATTTCATATAAATCTATAATACTATTTTG
This sequence comes from uncultured Prevotellaceae bacterium, assembly GCA_902792635.1. Taxonomy (GTDB): domain Bacteria; phylum Bacteroidota; class Bacteroidia; order Bacteroidales; family Bacteroidaceae; genus Prevotella. The sequence goes on from CADBAG010000046.1 coordinate 12,762, forward strand.
GCAGATGATGATACTATTTTACCAAAGTGAAATAAATGTAAAGTAGACGGCTAAATACAAGTAAGTTAGCGTGTATTTGGTACAATGTTGCTCATTCGACCATTGTGATGCAATAGTAGCAGAAAAGTAAAATACTATCTAATTATGATAACATAGTGTTGCTTTATTAGGAAGAAACTTGTTAACTTTGTACCAAAGTATCTCATTGATAAATGAAAAAAACAATCTTATCTAAAGCCATAATCCTTTTTGTGGGACTTGTCTGTTTCATCTTTTATAGTGGATGGTATCCGTATCATTTCTATTATCAGGAGCAGAATCAGTTGTTCCTCAACGACTGGCAGTATGTTGCCGGGTACTTTTCTCAGCCTGCGTGGCTGTCCTGTCTGTTGGGCGACTGGTTGACACAGTTTTATTATTATCGTTTTGCCGGTCCTGCCATTCTTGCCGTCTCGTTGGTTCTTCTGGGCTTGCTGACCCGTCGGGCATTGCATAAGATAGGGTTACGGCGTTTCTCGACGGTCATTGCTGTTGTAGCGATGTTGTTCTTTGCCGACTCTCGTTCTATCATGAGTATCGGCTTGCATCTTTGTTGTCAACGCTCGGGGGTATCATCCTATTTATTCTTTGTCATAGACGATGGTATGTTACCCTTCTTGGTTTTGTCCTCACTTGGTGGCTGTTCGGCAATGGCATTCTGGCTTATACGGTGCTGCTGATTGGCGGGTTGTTTATTCATGCACCATCGAAACGGCAATTTCGGATTACTGTCGTCGGGTTGCTGATATTGTTTTGCCTTATTCCGCTGACGCGTCATCTTTATGTTCTTGATATCTATGATTTATATACTTATCCCGGATTGGGCAAGATATGCAAGCCGGAGCTGAGTTTTGAGAAAGAGTTTGGGGCTGAGGCGGAATATGGCCTTGGCAACTGGAACCATGCGGTGGCGATGACGGAGAAGGAGAAGGAGCCGTCGCAAGGACAGTTGTTCTTTTATAATCTTGTCATGGCCCAGCGTGGCGAACTGCCGGACGTGTTGCTCAAATGGCCAGACAATTATCTTGGGACATTCGAGAAGATCGGCCCGGACACGCCGGTGCTGACGATCAAACGGATGAATGAGCTCTACTGGGCGCTGGGTGATATGACCTTTGCCGAACGCGCGGCGATGCAGGCGCTTGTCTTCTCGCCGATGAACCGTAACGTGAAGATGGTCAAACGATTAGCAGAGATCAACCTCACGACGGGCAACAAGGCGGCAGCAGAGAAATACCTGCGGTTGCTCGACAAGACGGCCGTCTACGGTCGGTGGGCAGCGGAGATGCGACAAAACAGTGACTTCTACAAGCGCAAGGCGCTGATGACGAACCACAAGGACACGCTGCGCCTCTCCGACAATGCGCACCTCATCATGATGGAACTGCTCGACAGTAACCCTGACAACACGGTGGCTCTCGACTATCTGCTCTGTTCCGACTTGCTACTGAAAGATATCACCAATTTCAAGCGCGATTATGACCGATATTGCATGCCGTCAGCACGAGGAAAACACGAAATGAGGATGAAAACATTGTATCAACAGGCTTTGATGATTTGGCTTGCTGGTACCGATGCGCCACAGGAGGAATGGCAACGATATATCAAGATGCCAAGTGAGCTGCAACGCTTCCAGGCCTACAGCCACATGCGCGGCAACCCGGCGTTCAAAGACACTTACTGGTATTGGTTCGATACACATAAATAGGGGGTTATGGTTGGTGTGAACAACCTCGAAGAGGTTGCACATGGTTAGCCCCAGGTAAGGAGCGGAGGTCCCCGAAGGGGGCCAACATGGTTAATACCTACACATATCACCGGAACCGTGTCCACCAGCACCCCGACCATGTTCGCCCTCTTCGAGGCCGGTATTCAGGTCAACCGCTCCTATCCAACCCCACGTTTCGGCTACGCCTCACGTGGGGCTAACCATGTGGCACCTCGTATCAACCCGAAATAGGAAGAGCCATAAATAGGAATTGATGAAATAAACGACAAACGAAATAAACGACAAACGAAATAGACGATAAACGAATTAAACGATGAAACACACATTATATATAATTTACTTCTTACTCCTTCCTTTATTCGTCGCTTGCACGGACAAGGTGGAGGATGCTATCGAGACGGGACAGGCGGTGCCGATGTATCCCGACTACACCGATGTGACGATTCCAAAGAATATCGCACCACTCAACTTCCTGTTGCGTGGCGACTATGAGGAAGTGTCGGTGGAGGCCGACGGGGAGACGCTTAAGACGCAGGACGGAAACAAAATGCAGTTTGACCTTGACGACTGGCACGATTATCTCCAGCGTCATGCAGGAAAAACCGTCGAGGTCAGGGTGTATGGGAAGAAAGACGGGCGCTGGCTGGCCTTCAAACCGTTCACATGGACCATCGCCCGCGACACCATCGACCCGGTGCTGACTTACCGACTCATTGAACCCGACTACGAGGTCTGGAACCACCTGCAGATACAACAGCGGGACCTGACGGGCTTTGATACCAAACAGTTGGGTGACTGGCGGGTTCAGGAGAACCGGTGCATGAACTGTCATGCCTTTGCCAACCGCGATCCCCAGCTCTCTATGGAATATGTCCGTGGCAAGGGTGGAGGTGCTATCCTCAACGATCACGGCGTCCTGCGCAAGTTGAACATCAAAGCCAAGAATGCCACCGACTCCATGGTCTCGAGCAGTGTCTATTATGGCTTCTCGCCGTCGGGCCGTTACGTCACGTTCTCTACCAATGTCATCATCCCCGCGTTCCATGCCCGTCCGTCGAAGCGCTTAGAGGTCTACGACACGAAGAGCGATGTGTATGTGGCGGACCTCAAGACACACAAGATTTTCCTCAGCCGGCTGCTTGCCGACACAACGCAGCTTGAGACCTTTCCGACATTCTCGCCTGACGGCCGATATATCTATTATTGTACGGCGGACCGACGGGGCCTCTATGGACAGGATCTCAGCAAACTGCAATACAGCCTCGTCCGTATTCCTTTCGACGAGCGGACGGGTAGGATCGGTACGAAGGTCGACACACTGGTCAATGCAAGGTCGGGTATGTTAGGAGGCAAGGCTACGAACAAACTCTCTGTGTGCCATCCGCGTATCTCTCCCGACGGCCGTTTCCTTATCTTCACTGTGGCTTACTATGGCACCTTCCCGATATGGCATCCGGAAGCAGACCTGCGACTGATGGATCTGAAGACGGGAAGGGTGGACGACATGACGGCGGCGAACAGCAACAAGAGCGACACTTATCACGCATGGTCGTCGAACAGCCGGTGGCTCGTCTTCGCTTCCAAGCGCGATGACGGACTTTATGGCAAGCCTTACTTCACTTATATCGACCGGACCGGCAAGGCCCATAAACCATTCGTGTTGCCACAGAAAGACCCGTCTTTCTATGACAACACGCTCAAGAGTTTCAATGTGCCGGAGCTTGGCAGTGGCTCAGTGCCTTTCGATGCCGTGGACGTGGAGAAGGCGATGGAGCAGGAAGCCGAGAACTTCGAGCTGGTGAAGGCAAGATGATGCCTAACTCCTAACTATCTTCCACTCTTCTATGCATCGCTTCTTCAATGAGAAGTTGATGCCGACCTTGATGAGCTTGCGCGGATCGAGAGCAAAGGGTTTGGCATAACCTTTCTCATCAATCTGGCGCAGTGCGTCATCGGCACTACCGTCAAGTTTAAACTCGAAGATATAGATGTAGTCCTTGGTTTTAATCGTCATGTCCATACGGCCGTTGCTCGTCTCCCGCTCCACTTCGGTGTAAAAGCCGAGCATGCGACTGATGAGGTAGAACGCATTCTGAAAGTAGAGTTCACTGTCGCCTACTATCTTGTAATCGGTGTCTGCAAGCATCGTCTCCATACGCTGCATAAAATCATCGACACGGCCTACACGTAAGTCACGTACGAAGTTGCCGATGAAGAATGCCGACTCGCCCTGGCGGATATTTGTATAGAAGGGTAACAGATAGTGGGGCACCGGATTTTTCTGTGGACGAGCCCTAACAATCACTAACCCAAAACTTGCGTGAGACGGTACATGAAGAAGGATATCTCATTGACCCCTTTAAG
>CADBAG010000047.1 GCA_902792635.1 uncultured Prevotellaceae bacterium
TACGTCGCTACGCTCCTTGCCTGGGGTTATGCAGAGTGTGCCTCTCCGAGGCACTATCAACTATAAGTAGAGAAGGAAGTTCAACCGTACAGCTCGAAAATTTTTACTTATTATGATGCTGATCGCATCGTCGGCCTCACTTATGGCGCAAACTGCCCGTATCAGCAAGATTGTAGGCATATCGCCAAATTCAGATGGCCTGGCTGCAGACTCTGCCGTGCAGCAATTCACTTATTCAGCTGACGGCAAGATCTCAAAAGTGGAGACGCGGGTTGTGGAACATGACTCAGATGGTGACTATATTACCTCTACGACGATTTCATTTTCATACTCTGCCAATCTTATCACCGGAGAGGCTAAAGCCATTGAATCAGAAGGCAACGGTCTGCCTCATACCAGCGCAGAGTCTATCACGTATACGCTTGACAACGGACTGATTATAAAGGAGACTGTTTCAGGAAGCGGGGAAGACGGTACTTATTTTTATACGTATGACAATGATAACCGGCTGAAGACACTTCTGTTTCTCATTTCCTTAGTTTCCTTATGAAAAGGGATTACAGTACTGAGAGATATCACGTCTTGGTATGTAAATTTACCAACATTCCCCTGCTTTTTGCTATGTTTTTTTGTCCTTACAAAGAACCCAACACAATCAGCCCCATACAAGCTATACACTGTATGTTACCAATTGACCTCCATCTCATTCATGGAAAGGCATCCGATCCGTATATTTTTGCCTTTGAAAGTCTGCTTCTGCATCTCTGCAACCTTTTCCTCAAGCCTCTTGGCCCGGTATCTGTCAGCATTACGCTTGACCTCGTAAGCACTGACATCTCCCTTCAGGTCTTCTGCAACGATATCAATCTCAAATTCGTCATGCTGCCCCCCGTTCCTCGTGGTCTTTGTATCATTTTTCCACCAGTTGCCTATCAGCTGATACTTATATGACTCTTTCATTCTCTGCCGGAACCACCGCTCCAGGGCAAGGCCGGAGAAGGTAGTATAGTCATCGGATATGATCTTTGCCAGAGCAGGCATATTTTGGAGTTCTATCAATGCCGGATATCTGTAGATATAGCGGAACCAGAAGCGGAAAAAGTTGTCATTAATCTCATAGCGCACGGTCTGGGATCCTGGCTTTGCACCTACCGGGCGCTTCTTTTGTATCAAAGAATATTTCTCATCAAGCATCTTAAGCTGGCCGCCAAGGCTATTTATGCCAAGACTTCCCTCGATCTCACGCTGAGTCACGTCACCCTGTGCTATCTGACCCATGATGCTGAAATAGACTCCGTATTGCTTGCCGAACTCCTGCAGAAGTATTTTTCTTCCTTCATCAATAAAGAAACCGTCACTGCCTGAACAGATGTAATTGATCATCTTCCTGACTGTAGTGCAGCCATTATCCATAAAAGCCTCGATGTAGCGGGCAATACCACCGGTGAATGTCCAGAGAGCAAGCAAATCATCCTTCGTGTAATCCGCCTTATAGTCGTGGAGAATTTCTCGCATGACATCAGTATTGAAAGGCTGTAGTTTGATGGTACTGTCATCACGGGCAAACAAAGGCTGGTCCTCTTCCTTGAAGATTTTCTCCATCATTCTGAATATTGAGCCCGAGACAATAAGGCACATATTGGTCTGTTTCTTATAGCGGTCCCATAACTCCTGGATGTCGCTGAAGATACGGTTGTTCACATTGTCAAACTCCTGGAACTCGTCGATGAACAGTGTGAATTTTCTACGTTTAGCGACCTCAAGAAGGAACTGGAAGAGTTCCCTGAATAATTTTATGCTGTCAGGAACAAACTCGCCAAGTCTCAGTCTTACCTCATCAGAGAAATTTTGGACTAAAGCAGCTTCCGTTTTTCTGCCAACAAAGAAGTAAAGACATGGAGCAATACTTTCTGTCTGCTCCATCATCTTATAAACAAGGCTTGTCTTGCCTACGCGCCTCCGCCCGGTAAGAACGACGAAGCGAGAATAATCCTCATACGACTGCTTTTGCATCTTAAGCAACTCGGCCATCTCTTTCTCCCGATCATAGAACTTCTTCATATATCCGTAATTTTACCGTGGTAAATTTTACCGCCATAATATTTCGAAGGCAAAGGTAAGATTAAATAATGGAACTGCCAAATAAAATATGCATAACTTTGCCTAATAGGAATGTAGAAGCCGAGGTGCCCTGATAATCTCCATATACCTGTCGTAGGAAATGTGCTCGCCGCCCATGCTTTTCAGGTGCGGGGTCTCAAACTGACAGTCGATCAGTTTGCCGCCCCTGTCCTGCATCATGTGGGCAAGATAAATCAGGGCAAGCTTCGAAGTCGATGGCACAAGCGAGAACATGCTCTCGCCGAAGAAACAACTACCGAGGGTCACACCATAGAGGCCGCCGACAAGATGATTTTCCTTGTCCCACACATCGACACTCGCGGCATAGCCCTGCTCATGAAGTCGCATGTAGGCATTAATCATGTCTTCACCAAGCCATGCGCCCCGTTCCTGGTAGCTGCCGTCAGCTTCGCTGCATCCACGGATGACATCGTTGAAAGCCCGATTAAAGGAGACATGGTAGGTGCGGTGGTTGATCAGTGTTCGCATGGAGTGGCTCACGTGGATCTTTTCGGGGAAGATGACGAAGCGGACCATCGGACAGAACCACATGATCTCCAGATCCCGCCTCGCAACGGACACCCTTGTCTCTCTGGCTGGGCAGTTCCCACTACTAGGGTCTGTTAGGGACTTGCACCCGTTAGCTAATATACATGCTAATCAAACAAAAAGCGTAAAGTGCGTGTCACCACGAACTTTACGCCGGAGAGTAATTTATATATGCGTTATAGGTTACATTGTTAGAACTTCACCGCCATTTTCTCCAACAGACTCTTGTCAAGCGCATGCTTGTTGAGGAAGATATAGGTGGTGTACATCGCCACGAAACTCTTGCTGAGGTACCAGATGCCATGGTAGTTGCCATAGTCACCCCACGAGTTCTTCACCATATAGTATTCCTTGCCATTCTTGTCCTTCGCCGTACCGAAGATGAGCATCACATGGTCGTAGGTCGACTCCCAGGTATCGAAGTACTTCTGTCTCAATGCCTGTGTCGGTGTCACCTCCGGAGCATCCACACCGAGACTATCGAGCTTGCTCTTCTGCTGTGCCTTCGGCAGTCTGAGCCACCGCTCCGCATCGCTTCCTGCCAACGTGTATGCTTTCTGCTTGTCCAAGGCCAGGCCGATGCCACTACGTGAGAAGTTGTCACCACTTACGTCCCCACCCCATGCCACGCAGTAGCCGTGGGCAAGAGCGTTGTCGATGACCGACATCATCTCATTCAGCGGAATGTTGAAACTCGGGCGCGGCCGCCACTTGTAAGGAGCCTCAATCACCATCCATTCATTGAAGGGATGATGGGTGTAGCTCGTCAGACTAATGTAGTCGTCCCAGTTGAGACCGAGACTCGCTGCAAAGGTCTGAGGCGTGTAGTGCTTGCCCTCGTAGGTAAACTCCTTCTGATAGGTGCCGAGATAGGCTTCGAGGATGCCTTTCATACCTTGACGCCATTGCGTCGTGATGGAGGTCTGAGTGCTTTTTGCATAGTTGTTGATATACGACTCCAAGGCAGGGAAGAACTCGTTGAAGTTGGCGAGACTGTCCCCGACCATTGCTCCCGGTCTTGTCATCGCCTCCTCCGGCACGATGCCGAAGCGCTTGATGACACTCACCACGTCGTCGCACGATCCACCTTCCGAGAACCGGCTATTGCCATGCATACGGATGTGATAGTCGGCACAATCGAGATAGTCCTGGTAAGCCACATACATCTCCGCGAGGTCCACGGTCTTTCCCGTCTTCCGCAGAATCTCACTCTCCAAGAATCCGCAGGTGGCATAGTCCCAGCACGTCCCGCTTCTATTCTGATCTTTCACCGATGTTATCGGATTCGCCTTTATCGTTGTGAATACCGGTGCCTTACTCTGGGCAAAGGCTGTCATTGCAAAGAATGCGAGACAAAATCCTATCGTAGTTTTTCCTAATGCTTTTATCATGGTTCTATCTATTAAGAGATGTATTAGCTTAGTCTTCATCATCATTGTTTGTTAAATCTATTGCATCTGCTTCTATTCGAGACGCGTGCTCGCCACCTGTGCCATCCACTGCTTGAACGGCTCACCGTCATTCGCATCTTTCCATCAACTGCTTTCAATTTCAAAGCGTTACAATTTGTAACGGTTTCATTGCCTTCTTTCTTTAAGCGATTCTTCAATACTCGCCAATAGGTTTGAGGATTCTCACTATCAGTAAGAACTGCAACTACATCCACAATAGAGAAGTACCACTTCTCTTCATTGTCGTCCCATACAGTGCGGACGTTCTTCTCTTCGAAGATCTTGATAATTTGCTTCTTAGTCATATCTTCAATATTTTTATTCCATTGGCTTGATGGTCCACTCGATGAACGCAATCTTTCCTTCCGTCGGTATCCACGAGGGATTGCCGTCGGCATCGGTCATCTCGGTATCAAAGACATGCTTGCGTCCGAACCAGGCATCATCGACGAGGTTGTTCTGAGCATTGCAGGTCCAGGAAGAGGTGAAGACCTCCGCCATGTCACGCGATCGCTTTGTCTGCTCTTCACGCGACTTGATGGCGCGGGGACGGAGTACGAGGCCGTGCTCCCCCGTTATCTTCGGGATCGTTATCTCGTCGTGAGGCAGATAGCCTTCACCAAGGTCGACATAGCTGTCCGTTGCCAAAAAAACATTCTTTCGGGTAGTATGGTCAAAGAGCAGCTTTTGAAACACGGTAGGGTGTACCTCAAGCTGTTCGTTCTCGGATATGTCGACTTCGTTAGACATCGTGTGTGCGTTTGTTTCTTATATTGTATTTGCAAATGTACAAAGAATAATTCAGATTCGGGGACGGATGGAGGAAAAAAGTTGATATCTCTGGTTGTACAATCTACGACCTTCATCACGATAACATTCCCAAATGTGATGCCATAGTGTTGGGTGCGCTCAATGTCTGCAGTGGTTTGATGGGTGGTGCCAATTTCGTTGGCGACGAGCGAAGCGGTATCTACGGTCTCTATGATGGTCGCCGTGTTTATGCTCCGCTGTTCAACATCATCTATTATCGATGGTAAAGGACTGACAAAAAAAGATACAGAAAAAGCAGGTGTGCTACAGGGCGGCAGCATCGGTACCGGCGACAAGGCCATAGCGCTCAAGCTCTGCCGTAATATTCTCATACGCGACATTACCATTTTTAGAGGAGGTCATTTCGGTATTATCCTCACGGGTTGTGAGCTGGGTACTGTGGATAATGTTACTATCGATACGAACCGTGACGGATTCGATGTTGACTGCTGCAAATACCTCACAATAACAAACTGTAAGATCAATACCCCCAACGATGATGGCCTCGTCCTAAAAAGTTCATATGCGCTTAAGAAACCTGTTACAACAGAACACATCGCTATAACAAACTGTATCATTACGGGTTACAAGTTAGGTACTCTTTTGGACGGTACCTATCAGCCAGAGAAGGTGAACTGGGTATGTGGACGATTCAAGCTCGGTACTGAGTCAAATGGCGGATACCGGAATATCAGCCTGTCCAACTGCACGTTTATGTACAGCAGCGGACTGGCTTTCGAAGAGGTTGACCAGGGCATCATGGAGAACATCACTATCAGCAACATAACGATGAATCATGTCCACCACTACCCTATTTATATCACAACGGGCTGTCGCAACCGTGGTCCAAAGGAGCGAACAACAGTCTCCACAGGCCGCGACATAATGATTAGCAATGTCGTTGCCAATGATTGTGATTCTCTGGCCGGAATAATCATAACAGGAATGCCAGGCGTGCCGTTAAGAAACGTCTATCTTAGCAATATCCATTTGCAATTCCGGGGAGGTGGTACCAGAGACCTTGCCAACCGACAATACCGTGAGCAAGGCGTCAATTATCCGGAGCCCAGGTTTGCAGGGGCGACACCCGCGTATGGCCTATATGCCCGGCATGTTGATGGCCTGGACATTGATAACGTGACATTTACGACTATAAAGCCAGACTATCGTCCTGCTTTCATGCTTGATGACGTCAGAAATGACAAGTTAACAAATATAGATGCTGAACTTCAGACTGGTATAAAACTGTTGATTAGAAAGTGAAGAAGTTGCTGTGCGCCTGCGCCGACGAGTAGCAGAACGTATAGTCCATATCTTCGAACAGTATCCCCCAAATACGCTGCAGATCCATGCATTGTTTACGGTTGCCCTCAGCTATTTTTCTCTTGTTATCTTCAAGACGATCCTCAATATACTGACGGGCCTTTGCGTCAAGCTTCGTACGTTCTCTTTGAGGCGTATGAAACTCTTCCTCCTTTGAGTAGTAGGCAGTAGCAGCCTTCAATCCCTTTGTCCTAAGGATGCGATCGTAGGTGTTAATAAAGCGTCGTATGACACTCTGAAGAATCATGTGGAGGTTATCTTTGCAGGGGAAATGCGATATCATTCTTTTTATAACTATTTGATAGCTCTGTTAGCAGTAGCTTTTATGGCGGCGATAGCAGAACGATTGGCTGACACGTGCCGAACAGTTGGCTGACACGTGGCAGACGATATAAAAGCAAGGCAAAGGCATGATTTTCAGTGCAATCGCATGATGATTTCAGAGACATCGAGATGCGATAAAAGTCATAACGGATTTACTTAGATCTTTCCATTCAATGGGGAGATCATGCAGGGCAGTACTTGTCTCGCTTAACCCGCCATCTGCATAGTTGCTGTTGATCTTAAGTTCTTCTATTCGCTTTATTGTTGTCGGAATCTTCTCGAATGTGATCCAAAAAAAGTCGCTGAAGGCGGACAAGTGAGACAAATGGAAAAACTTTTGCTACATTCTGCGATGTCAAAAACCGATAAAGGTATTATCTTTGCAATGTCTAAAACTAATAAGCAACATGAAACATCTCTTATTACTTTTTATCGCGCTGTTGTTCCTTACAGAAGAAAGCTATGCACACAAGAACAACAGCGTGACATCTCTTTCACCTGTCGTCAGTACTCGCTATGGCAAGATCCAAGGACTTGTGATATCCCAGGACCGTCTGGTGCAGTTCCGAGGCATTCCCTATGCGCAGGCTCCTATAGGCAACAGAAGATGGAGACGGCCGTTGCCGCCGAAAGCATGGCGTGATACACTGAAAGCTGTCACATGGCCGGACATTGCCCTTCAGACCGATCAGGACAAGGGTTCGTTCTACGAAAAGGAGTTCTTCCGGTTTGGCATGCCGAAGAGCTCTGAGAACTGTCTCTTCATTAACATCACCATGCCACTGAAAGCGCTGGCTCACGACGGAGCGATCCCCGTCTGCGTCTGGTATCACGGCGGGGCTTATCAAAACGGTTACAGCTATGAAATGGAGATGGATCCAACGGAATGGGCACGGCGAGGCGTCATCTTCGTCAGCGTGGGCTACCGCATGGGTATCACGGGGTTCCTTTGTCATCCTGAGCTTGACAAGGAGGTCAGCGACCACAGCAGCGGCAACTACGGCACTTATGACCAGGTAGCTGCCCTCAGATGGGTACATGATAACATCGCAGCCTTTGGCGGCGACCCTTCACGAATCACCATCATGGGCCAGAGCGCAGGTGGCGGTAGCGTCAAGAATCTGTGTGCCTCTCCCCTGTCCCGAGGCCTGATAGCCGGAGCCATCATACAGAGTGCCGGAGGGCTGGGCAACTTTCTCTCGGGCAATGACCCGGAAGACTACATGCGGTCCATGGGTAAGATGCTTATGGACTCCATCGGACTGACAACACTGAAGAAGATGAGAGCTGCCGATAAGGAGGCCGTACGCGACCCATGGACCATGACCCGCCGCCAAGGCATCAACACCATGCGCGTCTTCACACCCCACACCGGTGGTGACATTCTGCCCGAGAGCTTCGATGATGCCGTGCTGGACAACAGCGTCGCCGATGTACCCTATTTGATAGGATACACGGCCAACGACATGGTGCCCATGGGCGATGCTATCAACAGTCTGGCCTCTGTAAGAGACTCACTGAGCGGGAAGCACGTCTATGCCTATAAGTTCTGCCGCAGGCTGCCTGGAGACGATGCCGGGGCATTTCACTCCTCAGAGTTGTGGTACACCTTTGGAAGTATGAGGCACAGTTGGCGCCCGTTCACTAAAGAAGACTATAAACTGAGCGAACGCATGCTTGAATATTGGACTAACTTCGTGAAATATGGCAATCCCAACAAGAACCAAGGATCATGGAGGCCCAACACATCAAAAGATCACTATTTCCAGATTCTTGATACTGAATAAATGGTTCTTACTCAACCTGCCAAGGTTGTATTGACTGGCAAATACAGCCTTGGCAGATAATGATTTGTTCAACTAAAAATTGAGGAAGATCATTTGTATTAGCCTATACCTCAATTCCGAATTTTCTGTTGAGTTAATGCACTTTGTAAGCGATGAAGCAAAGCATAGATGCAACATCATCTGTCTTTCAATAAAGAGGAATATTACTGCCAACCTTAATGTTGAAGTGATCCTCCGGCAATGAGAAAGTAAGGCTGTCGAAGGGCTGTGCATGAATAGTTGCCTTATTCCCTTTCCAGACGATAAAGGTCTGCTGGGCGCTCACACTCATACAGAGAAGTGCAAAACAAAGAAACAATAATGCTTTCTTCATAAAAATAGGTAATTAAATTAATAATGAAGGAACAGGATCGTTGTCTCTTTGATGAACGGAACATGCATTCTAATCTCTTTTTGATAATATCTCGCGGCAAAGATAGCACATTTTGTCAATTGGAGCCCTGTTTACCCAATGGACAATCAATAGACAAGGCAAAGAATTAAGGTAAATTCTGTACTAAAAGGTTTCGTCTTAAGCATATGATGGGAAATAATACGAACTCATCAAGCCGGTTGGCAAACAATTGATGTTCAGAAGATGTTATTTGAAGGAATCCGCCCATTTCTCTTCAGGAAAGAATTGCGTCTCTGACCTGCTAACTAATAACTACCAACTTAACTCCTAACTCCTATCTCCTAACAGCCGTCAATGGAGACGTAATGACCATGAACAACCTCGGTGTGTGCTACCATACCGGCAAAGGCGTGGTGGAAGACCATGCCAAGGCTTTTTTCTGGTACATGAAGGCGGCCGAGTCAGGCGACCCGTTGTAACAGTTCTGCATCGGCTAGTTCTATCTGAACGGCCGGGGAGTCAGACAAGACAAGCAGCTCGGACTGAAGTGGATCCACAAGGCCACAGTGCAAGGCTATGAGCCCGCAAAGAACCTCTGCAGAGAAAACGGCTACAGCCTCTACTAAAGCTATATGCTACTTCCCATGCAGACAGGGTGCCGTGTTGTCGTGGCGATGCACCTTGCGCTTACTGTTAATGACACTACCCGGCTGCGACAACGTACTATCGCTTTATCCTGCTTATCCATTCGTTTTTGTCGTCATGCCTTAATCTTCCAGTTCTCTATCATCCTCCTCTCCTTGTTGATGTTTACTCCGACCTTGACTATCTTCCGTCCATCGGTGAGATATGGAATCGCATAGCCTTTAGTCTCGATTTGCTGAAGTGCCTGGTCTGCACTGCCACCAGCTTTCAGCTCAATGATATAGATGGTATCAGGCATAAAGACTATCATGTCGGCTCTGCCGCCCGCAACCTTCACTTGAGTGCGGACATAGACATTGAGCATGGAGAAGATAAGATAGAACGTGAACTCCCAGAAGCCTTCGGCCGTTGATGCTTCGGCCAATTTCTTCTTGAATCCCTCAACGTATGGGATACCGGCAAGATAGGCCTGCATGTGCTCCATGGCAAGATTAATATCATCACTGCGTAAAGCCGTCCAAAACTTAGCTGCAAAGCCCATCTGCACATCTCCTTCGTCCAGACCGACGTAGATTGGCAACAGTCCCTTGACATATCCTATCCTTACCTCCTGGTTAGGGATAGATAGAGTATACGCCTCCGTCGCGGGATCGTAATCTTTGATCGTGAGGTATCCGCTCTGATAGAGCAAAGGTAGGGCAGTCCTCATGTTTTCCGTTGGCTGGTCGAACGAAGAAGCCGGCACCTCCAGCTTGTCAAGTGCAGTGATGTCGGTCTTGAAATGCTGCAGCTGGCGGATAAGGAATGTCGGTGTGCCTGAGGCGAACCAATAGCTCTTTAGCCTGTTATCCATAAAGGCGTTGAGGAGACTGAACGGATTAAACACAGACGGAGAGTCTTCTGAGAAGTGATAGCCGTCGTACATAAGCTTGATCTTCGCATACATCTCGACAGATGACAACTTGAAAATCTTGGCCATACGCTCGATATCCGGTTCGAACACCGTTTGTACTTCCTCTTCGGTGAAGCCACAGATGGTAGAAAAATCCGGGGTGAGCGTTATATTCTTGATATTATTAATGGTCGAAAAGATGCTGAGTTGCGAGAACTTCGTAATGCCGGTGATGAAACAAAACTTGATGATGGCCTCATTAGCCTTCAGCGGCTGATAGAACTCCTGCATCACCTTGCGCATGCCATCAAGGTTCTCCTTCTCATGAAGGACATCAAGCAAGGGAGCATCATACTCGTCGATAATGACAACAACCTGCCGCCCGCCACTACTGAGCCTTCTTATCATGCCATCGAGGATCTCTCCTGGTGTCTTTTCATATTCATTCCGCTCGAAGCAGTCGAGGCGGGAGAGCATCCAGCAGATGGCACGCTGTAAATCTTTAGCATCGCTTCTTCCCTTGACGATGCTCAGATCGAGATGGATAACAGGATAGCTTTCCCATTCCTTCTCCAGGTCCATAATCTTCAGCCCCTTGAAAAGATCCTTGTCTCCTCGCCAATAGGAGTCGAGTGTCGACGTGAGCAGGCTCTTGCCGAAACGACGAGGGCGGCTCATGAAGATAAACTTGGCGTAATGAGACAAATCCCAGACAAGATCAGTCTTGTCCACATAGATATATCCTCCTTTGATTATCTCAGAGAAGGTCTGTATTCCTACCGGATATTTTCTTCTTTGTTGTTCCATAACTGCCATTGCTATGCTCTTTGCAAATTTACATGTTTTATTCCAATTATCCAAGGAAATGAAGATTATTGTTACTGATAATAAGAGGTAAAATGCATAGGTACTACCGGTCAGCACCAACTTTTTCCCACAAGTTAAAATTTGAATATTCAGATGCATTTGCTTGATTTTGACTCTGTCTAGCCAATAGACATTACCAATCTGAATGTATGCGCCGTAATACACGCTAAGTAGGACAAGGCGTCAGGCGGTAGCCTTGCTGCAATGAATGAACTTGGCAAGTACGGTCGTTCCGCCTGTCCACTCTTCGTTATTAATCACACTTTAGGTAACGAGTAGTCCAACCAACTGCCCACAATCGTTTATAACACCCAAAGGTGCCTACCTCCTTTTTGTTAACCTCTTTTTACCTTAAAATCGGCTCAAGTTTTCGGGTTGGTAGGAAGACAACCTCGAAGAGGTTGAACACGGTTAGCCCCAGGTAAGGAGCGCAGCGACGCAACCTGGGGTTTATATCAGGCGGTACACCTGACCTGTCGGCCTGTGCCGTATCCACCATGCGGTAACCTACTGAGAGGGCGTCGCTGACACAACGCTCAGCCTCGTTAGGACTAACCTGGAATACACCATAGCCGATGATCGGCATCTCTACACCATTGTTCAATTTAATCGTGTTCATAATCTTATTTCTTGTCTTTATTATTTTCGATTGCAAAGTTAGTCATATTTTCCAATGGTGCTTTTACAAAAAAGGCGGTTCTGTTTACCTTTTGTTCTTAAAGTGCCTGCCAATTATGAGGGTAGAGGCCCACATGGCTCGGTTTTTACATTATATGCATAAATATTTGGGATACAATTTTGGAAAATACTGAAACTTTGTCTATCTTTGCTGATAATTAAAAGTCAGTATGGGGGTTACACGAACATCAGATCAGAGATAAATAAAGAATATGCAGATTATATTAGCAAGTGCGAAGATAATGAATGACAAGACACCTGTCATGGTGCCTTATACATCAGTCCCAGTATTCGAGAAAGATGCTGAGAGGTTCGCCATGGAGCTTGCTCAGATACCGGTTGATGACTTGTCGAAAGTTCTTCACTGCAGCCATACTATTGCGTTGGAGAATCATAACCGATATCAGTCCTTCTTCAACGAGGAAGAGAAACTGCCGGCAGTGCTGGCTTATTTCGGACAGGCTTATAAGTACATGGAGGCTAAAGACTTCAGCAACGACGACTTCGACTTCGCTCAGAAACATCTTAATATTCTCTCTTTCCTTTATGGCATGCTACGTCCATTGGACACCATCCATCCTTATAGGTTGGAAGGCAAAGTGAGACTTGACGTGAATGGCGGGGAAACGATATTCTTAACATGGAAGGATAAGTTGACTGATCTCTTGCTCGAACTTGTGAAGGCCGATGATGGCATACTCGTTCATTTAGCAACAGAAGAATTTGAACACCTCTTTGACTGGAAGAGAGTGGAACGAGAAGTAAGAGTAATAAAGCCTTTGTTTCTCGTTGACAAAGGATTGGAATATAAGATTGTGTCCATGTACGCTAAAGGTTGTCGTGGAGCGATGACGAGATTTATTATAAAGAATAGACTGACAGGTGCAGACGATCTGAAGAACTTCTCCGTTGACGGATTCGAATATCAACCAAACACGGGCGATGAGAATCATCCCCACTTCATAAAAAAATAGAGACTATGGAAATAGGTGAAAAGCTACCGGAGTATCTTGGCAAAGACCAGGACGGCAATGAGATCAAACTGAGTGATTTTGCAGGTAAGAAACTTGTGTTGTATGTCTACCCGAAGGACATGACTCCCGGTTGCACGAATGAAGCCTGCAATCTAAGGGATAATTACGAGCGTTTTCTCGCCAAAGGTTATGCCGTAGTAGGCGTCAGCATCCAGAGTGCAGAGAGCCATAAGAAATTCATTGCAAAGTACAATCTTCCCTTCCCGTTGATAGCCGATACCGACAAGACACTCGTCACAGAACTTGGGGCTTATGGCGAGAAAAAGATGTATGGCAAGACGACAATAGGTACCATCCGTACGACCTTCGTTGCCGATGAGAACGGCATTATTACAGAAGTCTTTAGAGCAAGACAGGTCAAGGTCAAAGAGCATGCTTCACAAATAATCGGTAAAGAATAAGGGTTTCAATGGCCTACTGTCCATGAGCTGCGTTGTTACCATCTCCTCCTCTATCATACATAGGACAAGGGTGATAGTGTAGTGGCCGTGCTATACCCTGATATCCTCAGTGGAGTTGCTTCGTCATCCATATGCTCGTAGCAGTATGTCCGGAGTTGCCTACCTGATGATCTATCGGTTTAAAACCAAAGCGCTCATACATTCCCACAGCCTTAGCAAACTGTGGGAATGTTTCGAGATAAGCCGTCTTATAACCCAAACAGAGTGCAGAATGCAGCGCTCTGTCGAACAAGCGGCTGCCTATGCCCTTTCCTCTCGCCTCTTTCGACATGTAGAACTTCACTATCTCGCACCAGCCAGCGGGCAAGCCTGACGTAGGAAAGACACCGCAAGAGCCAAGTATCTCTCCGTTTTCCTCTGCCACCCACAGAACCGAGCGGGGTTCATCGCGGAATACCTCATATTGCCTGTCAGTATCAGCATCATCGTACACGGTATGCGTCTTCGGCATATCGTATTCCACAAATATTTCACGGATAATCTCTGCAATCCGCTTATCGTCGTCTTCTCTTATGCGTCGTATTATCATTCTCAAATTCTAAATAAACAGTTGCAAAGGTACGAATATTAAGCCAATCCGCGACAACGATAAACAAGATAATATTGTCGGGTATTGTCGACTATTGTCCGAGGTTGTCGTTAAGAGATATTTTAAGAAGACAATCTAAGACAATTCGCGACAATGATAAACAAAATAAGGTTCCGTTTTTCGTGTTGGTAGGAGAACAACCTCGAAGAGGTTGAACATGGTTAGCCCCAGGTGAGGAGCGTAGCGACGTAACCTGGGGTGTGATTGGTCCAATTAACCTGATTACCGGCCTCGAAGAGGGCGAACATGGTTAGAGCCACTACACCAGCATCCCGCCAATGTTCGCCCTCTTCGAGGCCGGATTGCAACGAAACTTCGTCGCACATAACCCCATGCTGCGTCGCTGCGCTCCTTGCATGGGGCTAACCATGTGGCACCTCTCCGAGGTGCGATCAATAAAAGGAAATAATCTTATTGTCTTCGCCAAGAATCCTACAAATCTAATCAAATCTTACAATTCTTCAATTTCCGATATGCTATCAGACAAATAATAATCGAGCACGATATTTACCAGACAAGCGATGGCAACAAAATACATGGGACTGCGCGAATCGCCTAATCCACGGAAAAAGGATGCTATAACATTATAAGCCACAATAAAGGGAATGCCGATGAATGTCACCGTCAGATAATCCCTTGTACCACTGACAGCTTCAACAGGTGTATTGATAAGGTCGATGATAGCCTGACGGGAGCACAGCAAAACGCATAATATTCAAAATTCCTAACCAAAAGCAATAAGAATCAAATGGCAGGAAAGCAAAAAGGCATTCACGGAGATCCGCGAATGCCTTTCTTTCGGTAGATATGAAAGAAATATATATTAAAATTTACCTTTTTTATTTCTTTCCTCGATTGAGCACATGCATCAGACTCCTCAAAAACTCCCCGGAAGCGTACACAAATGTTTCTAAAACATACACTTATGTTTCATTAGCAAATCATTTCAAGCTTTTCCCTTGCCAATATCAAACTAAAAGCCTATTTTTGCCGTAACATTCAAAAGAAACATTTTATCATTATATCAACACACTAAAAACAAAGCTTATGAAGAGAATTTTTACGCTCGTTATCGCTGCGCTTGCAGCAATGACAATCAGTGCAAAGACTGTCATTGACAAGACATGGTCCTCATGGGGAGCTGGATGCACCGTTGATGGCAAGACCATCACATTCTCACAGAGTTGGAAAGGCGCAGGCTATTGGATGTATCCCACAGATGCTTCGAACGATGATCTGCTCGTCCTTGTCTTTGCTGAGCCGACAGTAGGTGACGTGCAGTTCTTTGTGCAGGCAGAGACTGACTGCTCTGCACAAAGTGCTACTGTTGCTATTCCCGCTGGTTCCAGAGTCGTTTCCCTGGACCTGAAGAATGATGAAAAACTCGCTAATCATCTATCTAACTTAGCACAGATCTGTGTGCAGAGTCAGAACGTGGAGGAAGGCAAGGAAGCCAAGCTCGTCGTCCAGGAGGTATATTTAGGCTCGGAGACTGACCTGAAAGAGACAAAGAGCCAGGTAGAGATACAGTATGAGAGCGAAGGCACGAACGTCGACTACGACGAGTATGGCAACGTCCTCACATCACAGTTCGAAGCCCTCAATCTGAGCGACGACGATAAGGTTGTCTTCACTATACTACCACCGGCGAGCTCACCAAAGATAATAAATCTATCGTAGGATGGGGCATTGGCGTTATCAAGAGTCTGAAAGGCAATGTGACAGTGGCTAACATCAACGCCACGAAGTTAGGCGACAATGATGTCGTGGTTCTGTACAAAGACCTGAAGCCTGCATTGGCTGACGAGGCCAACGAATACAATCAGCAAGGAATCAACTGGAACATGTGGCCACAGGGCAACTGCACCAGCACCCGTAAATCAATCACCGTGTACAGAGCTAAGACAACGCCTACCAACATCAGCACCATCGCTACAGCCAAGCAGCTGAAGAGCAATGCCATCTATAACCTCGCCGGACAGCAGGTCGGCAAGAGCTATAAAGGTGTGGTGATCAAAGACGGCAAAAAGATGCTGCAGAAGTAAACGCCCCTCAGCGATGACGTCCTGAAACAAAAAAAGGTGCTTCAGCTTTTCGGGTTGGCAGGAGAACAACTCGAAGAGGTTGAACATGGTTAGCCCCCCTTCGGGGACCTTATCAACCCGAAAACCGGATGAGCCAAAAAAGGCCCCGAAGATCATAAAACCTTCGGGGCCTTTATTATAGTGCTTTAATAACTTACTTGTTCAGACCACGGTTGTTGAGCGTAGCGTTCAGCAGCTTCACGTATGTGCGATACTGATCCTCATCGAGCACAGCGTGCATGTATGAGAGGTTGTGCTTGATAGCCTTCTTGTAGAGGTTGGCACGATCCTCACCCTCGGCTTCACCAACTTTCTTCATGTCTTTCTTGAAGTCACTGGTGATGATGTTGACGGCGCCAAACTCGTCAGCATCGAGGTTCAGCGTGCGAGCCAGAGCGCTCACGTTGATGTTCATCTCATATTTGGACTGCTCAGCTGCAACAGCTGCGTTTGTCTTTGTCTCGCCCTCAGCGAAAGCCAAGGTCATTGTCATCAGTGCTGCTAATGTGAATACAATCTTCTTCATGATGTTATCCTTTTTTCTTACGTTAAACATTGCGGTGCTTGTTAGCCCGCTCTTCTTGTTGTGAGGCTCCTTTCGGTTGCCTCTGTTATCCTTTTGACACTGCAAAATTATATAGAATATCGCTCTTAAACAAACAATCCGTCATATTGTGTGCGAAAACAACTAATATATTGACAATAATCAAGCCACTTGATATAAATCAGCAAGAATAGCGCAATCTATCAGGCGAATGACATCTACTTTGACGAAACATAAAAATCATTAAAGCATGATGATGTTTCCAATGATTTGTCGTAACTTTGCATCTGTAATATTTATAAGAAGGTAAGAAGAAGATTCAAGCATGAGGAAATCGGCCCATCTCTTTGCAGCATTGTTCCTCTCGGCACTGATCATCGTGCTGAGCGTGGGCATCGTGCGCGTACATTGCGAGCATCGGGGCGATTTGTCTTTTGCTCAGATTGAGCGCATGGCTCACGGCCATGACGAGTGCGCGCCGATGAAGAAGTGCATGAAGGTCACGGTCTCCAAGCTGTCACCCTCGCAGGTCTCTTCCCCCTTCCATCTCATCAGCTTCCAGCCGGTCATCGCCGTGATCCCGACGCTCATCAGCGTATGGATGCCCACGATGTTCCCAAGGGAGGCTATGGTACACGCCGTGGCACCGCATGCGCCCCCGCGAGCGTACCTGTCCTTATTGTGTATTCTCCGACTTTGATTGTTTGACGATTAAAAGGCCATCAACGTACAACCGTTGAATGGATCCATTTTCACACGGATATTTTCTCACACGGATTTTAAAGATTTTAAAGATGAGCCGAAAATCTTTAAGATCTTTAAAATCCGTGTGAAATAAAAATCTTCGGAAATATAGTCAAACACATTAAGTCATATCAATGAACAAATATTTCTTAGCAGCCATGCTCCCCGCCCTTCTGCCGGGAGCAGCAACTCTGCAAGCACACAATAATAACACCCCTATCGCAGCCACCATACCTACCGACACCATCCAGGCAGACACCACCGCCATCTCTTCCGAGCACAATCTTACCGGCGTCACAGTGACGCGCCGTAAGATGGGCATCACGCGCATGAGTGGTGCTATAGGAGGCAACATCATCAATCAGGACGAGCTCTTCAAGGCCGCCTGCTGCAACCTTGGTGAGAGCTTCACCACGAACCCATCGGTAGACGTCAACTACTCTGATGCCGCTACCGGAGCCCGGCAGATCAAGCTCCTCGGGCTCAACGGCTCCTACGTCCAGATGCTCACCGAGAACCTCCCTAACTTCCGCGGATCAGCCGCACCCTACTCCTTGGGTTATGTGCCGGGCACGTGGATGAAGAGTATCCAGGTGAGCAAAGGAGCCGCCTCGGTGAAGAACGGCTACGAGGGCATCACAGGACAGATCAACGTCGAATATCTCAAGCCGGAAGACGAGACAGGCGGAACCGTGAACCTCTACACCGATACCGACGGCAAGTTTGAAGCCAACGCGGAGGGTAACATCCATCTGTCGAAGAAGCTCATGACCAATGTCCTCGGTCACTTCGAGAACCGCGGTGGCGCACACGACATGAACAAAGACGGATTCCAGGACATGCCGAACACGCGGCAGTATAACTTCCAGAACCGCTGGCTCTATAAGGACGACCGGTACATCATGCACGCCGGTCTCGGCATCATCAACGAGGACCGCCGCAGTGGCCAGACACTCTCCCACCTCTCCGACGACATGAAGACAAAGATGGCCGGTGAACCACTCTACCGCATCGGTATCAGCACCGACCGCTACGAGGGTTACATGAAGCACGCCTTCATCCTCGACCCCGCCCACGGCACGAACATCGCATGGATGACATCAGCCGACATGCAGCTCATGGATGCCGGATACGGCAAGAAGCACTACACCGTGAACGAGAAGAACGTCTACTCCTCGCTGATGTTCGAGCACAACTTCACCCCAGAGCATAACCTCTCCGTCGGCGTGAGCTTCGTGCACGACTACCTCAGTGAGAACCTCAACACGCAGACGATCGACGACCTCGATAAGGAGAACGTCGTCGGAGGATACGCACAGTATACCTACAACCTCCACAACCGTGTCATCGCCATGGCTGGCGTGCGTGTCGACCACAGTAACCTCTGGGGCACCTTCGTCACCCCACGCTTCCATCTGAAGTGGCAGGCTACCGACTGGCTCGGCCTGCGTCTCTCTGCCGGCAAGGGCTACCGCACGCCCCATCCGCTCGCCGAGTACAACTATCTGCTCGCCAGTAGCCGTGCGTTCAACGTCGGCAAGCTCCAGCAGGAGAGTGCTTGGAACTTCGGATTCATCGCCAACTGGAACATTCCGCTCTTCGGCGAGACGCTGCTCCTGAACACGGAGTATTACTATACCCGCTTTCAGAATCAGACAACGGTCGACTTCGACTCTGATCCGCATGCCGTGACCATCGCCAGCAACGACGGTCAGAACTATTCGCACGTCTTCCAGATCGATGCCACCTACCCGATCTTCAAAGGCATGACGCTCACGGCGGCTTATCGTCGCAACTACGTGCGCGAGACCTATGGAACGGTACGTATGGAGAAACCGCTGCAGAGCCGTTATAAAGGACTGCTGACGGCATCCTACAAGACGCCGCTCGGACTGTGGCAGGTAGATGTCACCGGTCAGCTCAACGGCGGCGGCCGCATGCCCAAGCCCTACACCCTCGCCGACGGCTCACAGAGCTGGAACGAGCGTTTCAAGGCTTACCCGCAGCTCAACGTTCAGGTGACACGCTGGTTCCGCCACTTCTCTATCTATGCAGGCGGTGAGAACCTCACCAACTACAAGCAGAAGAACCCCGTCATCGACGCTATGAACCCGTGGGGCACACAGTTCGATACCAACATGGTGTATGGACCGATCCACGGCGCCATGGGGTATGTCGGCATCCGCGTGAACTTAGGTAACAGACTGAAATAACAACATTCAATATTAATCATCATGAAGAAATCATTGCTTTTCATGGTCATGCTGATGATGTCAGTGATGGCCTTTGCGAAAGACTACAAGACCGTAGCTTTCACCACAACGCCGCAGATGCACTGCGCTAACTGCGAGAACAAGATCAAGGGCAACCTCCGTTTCTCCAAGGGCGTGAAGGAGATCAAGACAAGCATCCCCGACCAGAAGGTCACCGTGACCTATGATCCGAAAAAGACCTCACCCGAGAAGCTTTCCAAGGACTTTGAGAAGTTCGGCTATAAAGCCCGCGTCCTGAAAGACGGCGAGAAGGTGAAGGCCAACAAGGACGAGAAATGTGACCTGATGTAATAAGCGATTATCCCTATAAGTAAATACGGTATGCACCACGCATAGGTGCATACCGTATTTTTTTGAAATGAGAAGCTAAAATCGAAAGAGTCTTTTACTTATTCTTATACCACTCTTTGAGGACATAGAAAGCCTGTTTGCGCTTTCCTTGGTCAGAGATGAGACCTTTGCGGTTGAAACCGCCTTGCAGCACGGGCTCGGGGCGGCGCGGCGACCGGAAATCTTTCAGCACCCACGGCGTCTTCTCATCTGTCTATCACTTTCAGATTCTCGAAAACTTTTCGACCTGTACGGGTGGATTCTGCTCTTCCTGTATGAAAGTTGACAGTCTCGGAGAGACTGAATTATTCATAACCCCAGTCTAAGGGAGCGAAAGCGACCGCAGACTGGGGTCTGTTGTGAGAGCGTATTTGACTGATCTCCTGCCTCGGAGAGGCAGACTGCACGAT
>CADBAG010000048.1 GCA_902792635.1 uncultured Prevotellaceae bacterium
GACCCGAGGCACCCCCTACGTTGTCGATCTCTGGTGATCTTCAAGGGGGTCATTTTTCAATTAGCGCAAGGGGGTCATTTTTAGGCTAGCGTGAGCAAACAATGATGTAGAACCTCTATAACACTGTGTATTCATGGGCATAGATTATACTGATATTTTTGAGAAATTAGCATGCAGACATGATGACATTGCGAGAATGGAGACTGCGATGCTGATTGCTGTAATAGACTTAGTTGGTGAAGGGGAAATCGTAAATAATGAGATCAAGCCTAATCACCAACTACAATCGGCATACACTAAAGTCTGTCATAGATATCATATTTCGTCTGAAAATGCTTATCTGCCGTTTTGGTATCTTGCTCGTGAATCTTTTTGGCACATCGTCCCATTCAGAAACGGTGAGGATATTCTGGATCTTATTAGGGACAAAAATCAACAGCCGTCAAAATCAAAATTGGAAAGCTGTGTCAATTACGTAGAACTCGACGACGATTTGTTCTTCCTTATGACGTTGTCATCAGGAAGGACAAGTCTTCGTGAGTCCTTGTTGAAATTTTGCTTTAATCTTAACGATGATGAGGTGATTGCGTACGCTGCTGATAATGCTAAGCCAAGTTCTCCTATAGACACGAAGAAACTCTATGAATCCTTGAAAAATACCAGTAATGGCAACAATGAAACCACTACGAAAGTAGTGGCTTCTGAAGGTTATCGCGACTTACCATTGAACCTTAAGATTGCTCTGAACATTAGCTTCTTCACCTTTCTCAAAAAAAATCCATATGCACAAGAGTCTATCATTTCAGAAATGCCTGATATAGATAGTCTTTATGAGCATATTGTGAATGCAAGTTCGTTCCTATCAAAAGCAACATCAGCATACGCTTCTACGTATATCTCTCTTCTCAAAGACTTAAAGATTGCTCTAATGTCTGAAGATAATGCATCTACACTAATAGACAGGATTACTGAGGAGATAGCTAAACTGGAAGATACTAATAGTAAACATCAGATACCAGAGGATGACTTTTCTTATACGGACGAAGGGTCAACTTCAGAGGTAAAAATAACAAGTTACGAAACCAATGACCTTCAATCTGCAAATTCAGAAGAACTGACTTCAACTCCGGATTATCAAGAAGACGACAGTCAGGAAGAGCCAAAAGAATTAGATTTCTTCGTTGAGCAGATAGGTGGAAAATGCACTATTGTTAACAAAGAGAACAAAAAGATATATTCTTCAACCGGTAGAGTAGTCATTATAAAGGGAGAACCGTACAGAGTGTATAGGACCTATTCTTATCTGACTATCAACAAGCTGAATAGAGAAGGAGAAAACTTCTATACAGGTGAAAGAATAATAAACGTCAAATCTGAGTCAGAGCTTTACCAAGCCTTAGATGGGTATGATAACATTCAAGAGATCAACGGAATAAGAAGAGATTATTCCGGTCAGTATCTACTGAAGCTGCAAAACACATGGTATGATAGTGTTGGAGGTATAGACTCTGTAGAGCAACCGATTGAACAACCATCTGAGTCTGCTAAGACTTCAGATGTTGTTAGCAATGATACGGAAGAGGGGGCAACCAGCGATGACTATCTAACAGAAGATGAAGTCCAGGAGATATTGAAATCCTACAAGCCAAAGGGGAAATTGGGATTAATCAGGGAATTTGCTCATTCTCCCTATGATTTTCTTTGGATGATGGCGATAGTAGACAAGATGGATGCAGCTGTTCCGCCTCGTTCTATCCAAATTGACGATCTGGCTATGGTGATGATAGCTAATGCATGGGAGGCTAGCCAAATTTACCCGGAGACAATAGAAAGGCAACCAGCATTGAAGAAATGCATCGAATTCTTTATCTCAGAATCAGAACAGAGCATGGCTGAGCCACTGGATTGGAATTCTCCAAAAGAGCTAGTGTATTCAGAAATCAAAGATTACCCTATGGGTGATGATATAGAAGGCATTGTAGATAAGCTTGTCAGCGAAGCACCATATCGTGTAGACAACACTTGGATACAAACTCATGACATGATGGATCTAATAGAGAAATCAAAAGAGTTCTATGGTAGATGCTTGTACGGTATACATCTCAAAAAGTACGATTCGTTTATTCAGATGAATGAGCCATGGATCTGGAATTTACGAAAAGAGCATGATTACCTAATTCTGTATTTTAGAGATCTCTATAGGAAGGCCCTCACTGAAAATGACAATTCTCTTTTATAAGAATTAGTCACGAGACTGGTGGTTTAAGCTTTAGTAGTTGTTTCTAACGACTCTAATAGAACCGTGAGCTGAGGGGTAGCATATCTCTTTATAGCCTAAACGATTTATCAAAATAAGCCGACAGCCTGAGAAATCGACAAAATAATAATCGAGTTCTCAAGTTATCGGCCTTTATTTTGCCGGTTTTGCTGACCTTTTTGTTGTTGGCGAGAGTAGAGCTGTCAATCTTTTTCTTTTACGGGTGTATACAGTATGCACCCTGGCTCTGAAGGATGATCGAGCACGAGGGTGTCAGCGGGATACGCGCTCAACTTCCAGGCGACGAGGATGTCACCGGCTGCTCCGGCGGCGCAAAAGAGACTAAGGAAAGTCACTTCGACATCGCGGAACAGGAGACCCGCTATCAGCGGAAGGATGCCTAAGATGACGAGCGGGGCGAGGGCGCCGACGACATACTGCCGCTTCTTCAGCGGCTCACTACAATGGCAGTAGGCAGCGCCTGCTTTCCAATTGACTCCAAAACTGATGCTCTGCCAACCATCCTTTGTATAATGGGCGAAGGCCAGGCCGTGGATGAGTTCGTGGGCAATCAAGCTCGCAATGAGGATGACCATAAAGAGCAGGGAGGATAGCTCCGGATGGTTAGGGATATTCAAGATACTGAAGTTGCCGATGTCTCTCAGGGGCCAGCCGAACTGGTGATACCATATCGGCGCGACGAGTGCAAAGAGAAGGATGAAGATGATAACAGCAAAGATGTTCGCTGTCGTGAGGTTGATGGTCAGTTTCTGCTGATCGTTTGCCATAGTGGTTGTTTGGGCTTGATGGAATAATTTGTACTCCGACTGGGAATCGAACCCAGATCAAAGGTTTAGGAAACCTCCGTTCTATCCGTTGAACTATCAGAGCTCCAGAAAATAGCAAGGATGCTATTGGAATGCAAAGGTAAGGATAATTATTGGAAAAGCGCAAAAATCAGATTAAAAAATATGGTTCTTTAGTTTTGGGGTGATACTGTAGTCAACCTATCGTAGAACAATTCTTTTCGACTTGTACGGGTGAAATTTTGAATTCTGATAATGGCAACAGGGAGTAGACCAACTGACGCTGAATGCCCTCGGAGAGGGCAAACATGGTTAGCCCCACGTGAGGCGCAGCCGAAACGTGGGGGTTAGGAACGGTGTGGTTTCGTTGCAATCCGGCCTCGGAGAGGGCGAACCTTGGCTGGGTGCTGGGCGAAAAATGACCATGTTCGCCCTCTTCGAGGCCGGTAATCAGGTCGTCGGCCTTCATCACCACCCCAGGTTACGTCGCTGCGCTCCTCACCTGGGGCTAACCGTGTGGCACCTCTCCGAGGTGCTGCTCCTCACCTGGGGCTAACCGTGTGGCACCTCTCCGAGGTGCTGCTCCTCACCTGGGGCTAACCGTGTGGCACCTCTCCGAGGTGCTACTCCTCACTTGGGGCTAACCAAGTAGCACCTCTCCGAGGTGCTGCTCCTCACTTGGGGCTAACATAATTTGGCCCCTCCGGGGACCTTATCAATCCGAACATCGGAACCAAAAATATGTCGTGTTGAGTCGTGAAGAGCCGATGCAGAAATAAATCTTGCTGCTATATGCTTTTCAGCACGGCATCGATGAGCGACTGCTTGCGGTTCTTGACGTTCATGATCTTCTCTTCGAGGGTTCCTTCGGTGATCATGCGGTAGACGAAGACGGAGCGGTGCTGGCCGATGCGGTGGGCACGGCTGACGGCCTGCTCCTCCGCTGCGGTGTTCCACCAGGGATCGAGGAGGAAGACGTAGTCGGCAGAGGTGAGGTTGAGACCTACGCCGCCGGCCTTGAGCGAGACGAGGAAGAACTGACAGTCGGCGTTGTTCTGGAAGGTGGCTATCGTCGCCTCGCGGTCGCGCGTCTGTCCGGTGAGCATCGCGTGTTTCCATCCCCGCTTCTCCATGATGGCAGCGATGATATCGAGGAAACCGGTATAGTCGCTGAAGAGCAATGCCTTGTGGCCTGTGCCCCGCAGCTCCTCCAAGCGCCGGAAGAGTTCGGTGAGCTTGCCGGAGGTCTGACAGAGCGCGTCTGCTGAGCGTTTGTCCAACAGGATCTCACGGTTGTTCACGGTCAGGAGCGGCGTGCAGGCGATCTGCCGCAGACGTGTGATGGCTGCCAAGACATAGATGTTGTCGATATGGTCTTTCTGTGCCTGGATATGCTGCTTCATGGCTGTCGCCATCTCCTCGTGCATCTGTTGCTGCTCTGAGGTGGCGGGGCACACGATGACCTCGTCCTGTCGCTCGGGGAGGTCCTTGAGCACGTTCTCCTTGATGCGGCGAAGGAAATAAGGTGCGAGGAGCCGCTGGAGGATTGCCGTGTTACGACTCTCGAGGTTATCCGTGATGGGATGGATGAAGTTGTGGTCGAAGTCACTGTAGTCGCCCAAGAGCTGCGGGTTGAGGATGCTCATCACCGCCCACAGCTCCGCGAGGTTGTTCTCCATCGGTGTGCCCGAGAGCGCTAAAGGGAAGTCGGCACGGATGCCTGCGATGGCACTGTAGAGCAGTGACTCGCGGTTCTTGAACGCCTGTGCCTCGTCGTAGACGGCGATGGCGAAATGATAATCTTTTAGCACGTCGATGTCGTTGCGCAGCGTCTGATAGGTTGTGATGACGACATCGTGGCTCTGGATATAAGCCGTCTTCTGTTGCCGTTCCTGTTGTGGGCCCGTGTAGCGGAGTACGGTGAGGGAGGGTGCGAAGCGACGGAACTCATTGCGCCAGTTGTGGACCACGGAGGCGGGTGCCACGACGAGCACGGGGTTCTTTGAAGTTGATACAGCGGGTGCCGGGTCGAAGAGACTGAGCTGAACGGCATGCTTGACCGACTTCTTTGTTGCGGGCTTGGCCTCTTCAATATATTTAGCGATCAGCGCGATGGTCTGCACCGTCTTTCCCAGACCCATGTCGTCGCCTAAGATGCAGCCAGCCTTCTCCTGATAATGTGCCATGAGCCATTCGTAGCCGGAGAGCTGATAGGGACGCAGGGTGGCCTGCAGCGACTGGGGAAGTGGTATTTCTCCGGACCTGTTATCAGTCGGTTGATTATCGGTTGAATTAATATCAGTCGATTTATTATCAGTATTGATAATATCCTTCTGACTCTTGCTCAGCATCATGCTCCCGTCCTTCTCCACGCGTCCGAAGAGCATGAGGCCGCCATAGCGTGTGAACCACGACTTGGGGATGATGAATGTCTGACCGTTGGGAAGGTTGTATTCGTTCCGTCCCTCGTTGATGTACTTGCGGAAAGCGGACAGGGGAAGAGTCGTGCCATCGGAGAACAGGACAGTGGTTCTGACATGCAGCCATGGACCCTCTGTCTTGACATCTTCCTTGACCTCTGTCGTACCGATGTATAACTGTTTCGAGACATGCTGCTTCACGGTGATGCCATGTCCGGAGAGCTGTGCCTCATTGTCGCCTAACCATGCCACGAGCTGCCGGAGCGTGCCTTCCTGTGGCATGTGGAGGGTGCCGATGAGGTAGACCGTGATCTGACTCTCCCAGTCTCTGTTGCGGTAGATGCGGTGGAAGGATACTGTCGTGCCGTCATCGTGCATCCGCACGCGCTTCTCCCGCTTCTCGTTGGCTGTGAAGGTCGTGCCGTCGTAAGAATATTGCAGGAAGAGGCCATAGGAGCCACTGATGGTCTGTTCGAGGATGATGGTCGCCTGGCCTTCGGGATGGAGGTCCGTGATGTCAAAGCCTTCTGCCTCGACATCGTTGTGGATGGTCATGCGCAGGATGAAGGTACGGAAATACTTGTCCTGCATGGCGAGCGGAATGGATACTGTCTCCTTGTCGAGGAACGGCTTGAGGAGCATGCCGTTGAGCCCCTCGTCCATGGTGTAGATCGTCTTGTCCACGATGACGATGGCGGGCCGGTTGCTCAGGATCACGGCATGGCTCGCGGAGGGCACCTTGTCATCAGCTACTGTGAGCCGGTAGAGGATGCCGCTGTCGGTCTTGTTGAAATGTGGGTGCAGGGGTAGGGGAGTGAGCGAGGGTGTGAGCCGGTTGGCCTGTTCCAAGGCGTCACCGGGCCTGACATCCATCCAAATGGGAATGTCGGCTTTAGCAGCGAGCCGTATGGCTTCGAGGATGCGCTGACCTACCTGTTGGGAGAGATAGTCGCGGATGGGCTTGCCTGCTTTGTCGATGAACGCGCGCAGGGAGGGGTAGCTGCTGCCACCTTTGGTATAAAGAAACTGTGGTGTTGTCCACTGACAGCAGTAGAGGAGACGTTTCAGATCCGCATCATCACTGTCAGAGACAACGCCACCTTTCCAACTCACATCACCTTCCGTAGTGATGCGGCGCAGTTCGATGGCATACAGATCCCATATGCCACCTTTCTTGATGATCAGTGTCTGGTCCAATATTGAATTTATTCGAGCTATACGATTGAAATATAAATATTTGTTCTTCCGATTTTTGGATTGATACTACACACAACCTCGAAGAGGTTGAATATGGTTAGCCCCAGGTAAGGAGCGCAGCGACGTAACCTGGGGTTGTGATTAGCCCGTTTGACCTAATTCCCGGCCTCGGAGAGGGCGAACATGGTTAATCCTCGTGAGGCGATGCACCAGCATCCCAATCATGTTCGCCCTCTTCGAGGCCGGATTGCAACGAAACAACACCGGACATAACCCCCAGGTTGCGTCGCTGCGCTCCTTACCTGGGGCTAACCGAGTGGCACCTCTCCGAGGTGCTGCTCCTCACCTGGGGCTAACCGAGTGGCACCTCTCCGAGGTGCGGTACGCCAAAAATGAACAAGTTTCAACCGTGTGGGTAGAACTTATTTGTCGTTGACTTTGGCTCCAAGTTTCTTCATCCATTTGCCTCCCACCATGCAGGCGATGCCGATGGCGATGATGGGGATGGAGAGAATCTGTCCCATGTCGAGCGGCATGCCGGCCTCGAAGGGTTCCTGGATGTCCTTGACGAACTCGATGAAGAATCGCGCCGTGAAGACGAGCGTCAGACAGAGACCGACGTAGAAGCCTGTGCCGACCTTCTCCGGATGCTTCTTGTAGAGCGCATAGATGATGAAGAAGAAGATGGCATAGCTGATAGCCTCGTAGAGCTGTCCCGGATGGCGCGGGTACTGGTCGACCTTCTCGAAGATGAATGCCCAGGGCACGTCGGTGACCTTACCGATGATCTCTGAGTTCATGAGGTTGCCGAGACGGATGAATGTCGCCGTGATGCACGAGCAGATACCCATGTTGTCGAACACCGTCCACACGTTGACTTTGTTGCGGTGGGCGTAGATGAAGATGGCGATGATCATGCCGATGACACCTCCGTGGGAGGCAAGACCCTCATAGCCCGTGAATTTCCATGATCCGTCAGCCATGAAATGGATCGGGAGGAACATCTCCACGATATGCTTGCCCGAGGAGAGGAAATAGTCGGGCTGATAGAAGAGGCAGTGGCCGAGGCGCGCGCCGATGAGCACACTGATGAAGATGTACATGAAGAGCGGGTCGAACTTCTCATCGGGGATCTTCTCATCCTTGTAGAGCTTCGCCATGAGCAGTGTGCCAAGGAGCAGGCCCACGAGCCAGCACATGGCATACCACCGCACACCGAAGGAGCCGATGTGGAAGATGACCTCAGAGGGGTTCCAATAGATATATAACATAGAAGTAAAGGGGGGGGGGCTAACCAAGAGGCCTAACCAAGCCTTCCCTAAAGGGAAGGATGTTGATTACTTTAAGCAATACCTTGGCTCGGCGTCTTATTTATTGATTATGAATTGTTTATCTGACTATTAAACATCCCTCCCTTTAGGGAGGGCTTGGGTAGGCCTCTTGGGTAGGCCTGGCCTCTTTTATACGTTGAAGCGGAAGTGCATGATGTCACCGTCCTGCACCTCGTAGTCCTTACCTTCGATATAGAGCTTGCCGGCTTCCTTGACGGCAGCCTCCGACTTATAGTGGATATAGTCGTCGTACTTGATGACCTCTGCGCGGATGAAACCCTTCTCGAAGTCAGTGTGGATGACACCGGCACACTGCGGTGCTTTCCAGCCTTTGTGGAACGTCCAGGCCTTGACCTCCATCTCACCGGCTGTGATGAACGTCTGGAGGTTGAGCAGATGGTAAGCTTTCTTGATGAGTCGGTTCACGCCGCTCTCCTCGAGTCCGAGGTCGTCGAGGAACAGTTTCTTCTCCTCGTAGGTGTCGAGGGATGCGATGTCCTCCTCTGTCTTGGCGGCGATGACCATAGCCTCGGCGCCTTCCTTGGCAGCGATGTCCTCAACGATCTTACTGTATTTGTTACCGGTCTTGGCACTCGCCTCGTCGACATTGCAGACGTAGAGCACGGGCTTGGTGGTGAGGAGGAAGAGGTCGTGTGCGGCTTTCTGCTCCTCTTTGGTGTCGAAGGTCACGACACGTGCGTTCTCGCCGCGGTCGAGGACCTCCTTGTAAGCGTGGAGCACGTCGACGAGGATCTTAGCGTCCTTGTTGCCCGTGGCAGCGATCTTCTCCTGTTTCGTGAGCTGGCCCTCGATGGTCTCGAGGTCCTTGAGCTGCAGCTCTGTGTCGATGATATCCTTGTCGGCAGCGGGGTCTACGGGTGCACCGCCCTCGCGCACCACGTTGTCGTCGTCGAAGCAGCGGATGACGTGGATGATGGCGTCGCACTCACGGATGTTACCGAGGAACTTGTTACCGAGGCCCTCACCCTTGGAGGCACCCTTCACCAGTCCGGCGATATCCACGATCTCACAGGTTGCGGGCACGATGCGTCCGGGATGGACGATCTCAGCGAGCTTCGTCAGGCGCTCGTCGGGCACGGTGATGACACCGAGGTTCGGTTCAATCGTACAGAAAGGGAAGTTGGCTGCCTGTGCCTTAGCACTCGACAGGCAGTTGAAAAGCGTGGACTTGCCGACATTAGGCAATCCCACGATACCACATTTTAATGCCATATCTTATATAAACGTTTATATTCTATTTCTTTAAGGTTCGCCCTCTTCGAGGACGACCGGTAAAATAATGCTTCTCGCTTCTAACCCCAGGTTACGTCGCTGCGCTCCTCACCTGGGGCTAACCATGTGGCACCTCTCCGAGGTGCTTACCTGAGACTAACTGTGTTTGCCCTTCCGGGGACATTAGCCGTAAACAGGTTATAATGATTTTATTCCGTATGCAAAATTACAGAATAAAACGCAGATAACGCGTTTTTCAGAGCTTAAATTCTCACACGGATAGTTTCTCGCACTTTTTCTCACGGATTTTTTCTCACACGGATCTTAAAGATTTTAAAGATTTTGCCGCTGTCGCGGCTGGGTGCGCACGTAGGGACGGTGTCACCATAGCATCACCGCGTAGCGAATAGCGTAGCCATCTTTATAATCAATAGTATAGCCATCTTTATAATCTTTAAGATCCGTGTGAAAAATGAAATAAGATCCGTGTGAGAAGATCACGCTTTTATCTCCTTTTTTATCTCTTCCAGACTTATTTTCTTTCTCACTCTGACGTGGTCGAAGCCTTGTCCGTAGACGCCGATGACAGGGCTCTGTGCCACGAAGGCGTCGGGGTCGATCTCATCGATGAGGTCGAAGATGACCGACGACTCGCTCTTCTTGGCGAGGCAGAAGAGGACCTTGATGGGTCGCTTCGAATAGAACCCGTTGCCGTTGAGCGTGGAGCAGCCGCGGTCGGCGATCTTGTTGATAGCCTCGCCGATCTCCTCCCATCGCTCGGAGATGATAAAGAACTGGACGGAGCGGTGGAGCGAGTTAACGACATAGTCGACACAGAAAGAGACGATGAAGAGCAGCACGTAGCCGTAGAGCACCTTCTCCCAGTCGCGTAGCACCACGTAGCTCGAGGTGATGATCGTCAGGTCGCAGAAAAGGATGATGTGACCCAGGGAGACGTCGCGGTACTTGTGGACCATCGCCGCCACGACATCGGAGCCGCCTGTGCTGCCGCCTGCCGAGAGGCCGAGGCCCACGCTCGTACCCATGAACACGCCACCGACGATGCACGCCATAAACTTCTGGTCGGTGAGGAGGTGGGCGTCGGTGCCGCCGAGCCACTGGAAGATGGTGGAGGCCACGGTGAACACGGTCACGGCATAGATTGTCTTGATGCAGAAACGCCAGCCGAGGACCATCAAAGCTGCGACGAGCAGGCCGGCATTGATAACAAAATAAGTGTACTGGGTCGGGATGCCCGTGCCCCAGTACACAATCTCAGCGATACCCATCGTGCCGCCCATCGTGATCTGGTTGGGCACGAGGAAGAGGTTCAGTCCAATGACGCCCATGAGCATGGCTACGGTGATGATGGCGTAGTCGCGGATGGTCCGGAGGACTGATTTAGAATGATTTCTTTCCGGTTGCATGGTGAATTTCTTAATTACCATGCAAAGGTACAAAGATTTCCGAAGATTTTTATTTTCACACGGATTATAAAGATTTTAAAGGTTCTTCCGGTTTAGGATTGATTTTGAGAAACAACCTCGAAGAGGCTGTACTTGGTTAGCCCCAGGTTGCGTCGCTGCGCTCCTTACTTGTTATACAGAACCAGCTTCTCCGAGGCTGTGTGCTTTTCCTTCCTGTAGGCTTAAAAGTTATGTGCCCTCCACTCGTGTGCAGTTGCCGAGGCTGTATGTTAGATGTGGTATCAGTGCCTCGGAGAGGCACGCTCTCCATAACCCCAGGCAAGGCGTAGCCGCAGCCTGGGGTTTAGGGCGGGTCGCCTTTCCTTGACTATCAGCCTCGGAGAGGCTGGCTGTGCCGTGGCGCGCTATAGATATTTCTCGTTCACCTCGATTCCGTGCTCTTTGCATAATACATCCATACGACTTGATGAGCGTAAAAATATAAGCATATACTTCGCGCTCGTAGGCTGCGGTGATAGTGGGCTCGCTGCGCTTCGTCCTGATGACGATATGGTAGAGACAACTGGTGTAACTCATATTTGTATTTTTTATTTTGTGAACTAACATAGCGCACTATCGTGCAGCCTGCCTCTCCGAGGCAGAAGATCAGGTGTCCCGGCTCCATCCTCACCCCAGGCTGCAGTCGCTTCGCTCCTTGGCCTGGGGTTATGCAGAGCCAGCCTCTCCGAGGCTGTGTATTACGGCCATCCGGGGGTTAGGGCGGCCACAAGGGCCGCCCCTACGGTGAAACGGCGCCCCTACGTGTTGGGCACGGTGTCCTTCAGTCCGTTATCGATGGTGATGAAGCGGTCGGCATAACGGCGGGCGATATCGAGGTCGTGGGTGGAGACGAGGACGAGTTTGCTCATGTCGTGGGCGATGGTGCGGAGGAGCGCCATCGTAGCGTGCTTGCTCTCGTAGTCGAGGAATGCCGTGGGCTCGTCGAGGAGCATGACGGGAGTCTGCTGGGCGATGGCACGCGCGATCATCACCTTCTGCCGCTCACCGTCGCTGAGCGTGGAGAGGTCGCGAGAGGCGAAGATTAGTGTGCCCGTGAGCTCCATGGCTCGGTTTATGAGATCGTCATCCTCCTTCTTGAGTTTGCCGAAGAATCCTGTGTAAGGCATGCGGCCCATGGCGACGACCTCGCGCGCGGTGAGGTTCAGTACGTCGGGTTTCTCGGTGAGTACCACACTGAAAAGGCGGGCACGCGCCTCCGCAGAGAGGTTCGTGCAGTCATGCTCCGACCCCTCCGTACTAAATACGACACGCCCCGCAAGCGCCGGTTGGAGGCCTGCGAGGGTGCGAAGAAGTGTTGATTTGCCAAGGCCGTTGCTGCCGATGAGACACACGAGGCGATTGGCTTCTAAGGTGCCGTCCAACGGTCCTGCTACCGGCTTGTGGCGGTAGCCGATCGTCAGATGGTCTAATATCAAGCCTTCCACAGACCGTGGAGGTTGCAATATTCGCGTGCTGTCACCTCTGTGGCGTCAGTCTTGAACTCAGCCACGGGCTTGTCCTCGGGAGTGAGCTCACGGCGCAGGATGCCGTCGGGGGTGATGAGCTCGATGAACTGGATGTAGTGCTCGGGGGTCATCGGATGGAGCACGCTGCCCACGGTGACGCGATAGCCACCCTCGATCTTCTCCACGACGGGCACGTGCTTCTCCTTGGCGCCATCGGTGGTGTTCTCTTTGAGCAGCTTCATCGGCTCGCCGCAGCATGCGGGCACAGCGCCCTCGTTCAGAACTTCCACGATGCCACCGCAGTGCTTACACTTATAAATTTCGCCTTTCTTAGTCATAATGTTTCTGTATTAATGTTGTTGTAGTTGGTATTTGCAAATTTACAATAATTCCAAATATCGTGCAACAAAAAACGCCTCAAAATGAGGCGTGATAACGTTTTTTAGCGTTTGTGATTTCTAAGGGTAACTACTCAGTATTATTTTTGGGGTGGTATCACTTCACAGCCTCGAAGAGGCTGACTCTGAATAACCCCAGGCAAGGAACGCAGTGACGCAGCCTG
>CADBAG010000049.1 GCA_902792635.1 uncultured Prevotellaceae bacterium
ACGTCGCTACGCTCCTTGCCTGGGGTTATGCAGAGTGTGCCTCTCCGAGGCACTATCAACTATAAGTAGAGAAGGAAGTTCAACCGTACAGCTCGAAACCTTCGACCTGTACGGTTGAAAAGCGTCCGTTTTTTAGACCTCTCGCAGATTACGCAGATCCGCAGATTTTAAGAGCGTCAGCTCTTCGATTTCGCTGATTTTTATTGTTATCCTTTGTCTGACTGACCGGTTTCGCGAGAAATCTGCGAAATCGCCTTGTGACGATAGTCACAGAGATCTGCGCATCTGTGAAATCTGCGAGAGAAAACGTCAACCGTACAACTCGAAAACCTTTCCCATTCCTTTGCAGTATCAGAAATATTGCTTAAATTTGCGATATAAACAGCAATGCTTATGAAAACCACTTCTGAGATATTGTTACTACTCAAGCAATACAAGCCTATTGCCAGTTCTAAATACGGACTGACTCGTTTGGGTATCTTTGGTTCCGTAGCCCGTGGTCAGCAGACGGAAGACAGCGATGTGGACGTATGCTATGAAGGTAAAGCACCTTCCTTTATAACGCTCGACCATATCCAGAGTGACTTGGAACACCTCTTCGGCTCTAAGGTGGACCTTGTAAGAGTGAGAGAGAACATGAATGCAATGTTAAAACAAAGAATCCAAAAGGAGGGAATCTATGTTTGACAAAGAATTGGTTCTTGACAGCTTATCAAATATTCTATATAATACTATCCAAGAAGACATTTCTCCACTAAAAGAGACTATGATCCGGGACTTGTCCGAAAATTGAACTCAAAATCTCGACGTATCCACGCCCTCGTGTTTCTGCTCTTTGTAGTTACCGAACTTATAAGTGAAATTGATACCCAACTCGCGGTAGGTAGAGAAATGCATAGCGAGATGCTGATTGGCATAATTGATGGTCGGCGTGATGCTGCTGCTCTCGAAGAGGTCATTGCAGTAGAGACGAAGAACGGCATGCTTGCGCGCAAACGTCCATCGCAAACTCATGTCAAGACGCTGACAACCGCTGAGGTCATAGATGGCCTGAATGGCTCGTGTCTGCACCTTTCCTGTGAGGTTAAGGGTGATATCCGGCTTCTTGCTCAGTGTGAATGTATTGTCAAGTAGTCCGACGAAGACAAAGCGATGCCGGTTGATGGCCAACGTGAAGTAACTGTCATCCTTCTCCTGCATATACATACCAATAGCCGTCGGGCGCAGATTCCACCATGAGCCTATTTGGAAAGGAGCTGTCAGTTGAATTCCAACCTGCCGGTGGAAGTCGAAGTTCTGATACTGATAAGTAATGGCGAGGCGGTCACTGCGCAGATAAGGACTCTGCACAAAGTAATTGTTCGTATAGTTATAGAACAATACCGCCTGGTATTTGCCACGCACCAGATACACAAGATGAGCATTGTACGAGTCTGACGGCTTGATATTCGGATTGCCCGTGATCTCATCGTAGCCGCCATTGCTATAAGTCGTGAAGTTAGTCATCTCCCAATAGGACGGATAACTGCGGTCAAAGCTCAGTCCGAACTGCAGCATCTGACCTGCCGCAGGCATCCACGTCAGATTGAAAGTAGGATAGACTGTCCACTTACTCCAAACCGGCGAATGATAATATTCTGC
Organism: uncultured Prevotellaceae bacterium; assembly: GCA_902792635.1. Lineage (GTDB taxonomy): Bacteria > Bacteroidota > Bacteroidia > Bacteroidales > Bacteroidaceae > Prevotella. The sequence continues at coordinate 1,642 of CADBAG010000049.1, forward strand.
AGCTACAGAACCTTCCAAAGACAACGCGGATCCGAAACTCTTGCTGCCTCCGACATAAAGATTCACATCATCCTCACGCTGCCGCGTCCGTTCATCCGTTGGATTAGCCCCCATGGTGTTTTCTTTTTCCACATATTGCTGGGAGGTATGATTGATGCTCAGGTTATAAACAGCACCATAGTTGATACCCCATCCCTTGCCTAAGCTTTGCTCCTCAGCAAGGAAGAATTTCCAACGGTTCACGCGCTGATTGTCCTCAACCTGATAGTTCATCGATCCCGTAGGAAGCAAGCCTTGCAACTGCTGATGCTCCGGAGTAGCATAATAGGTCATCTCAGCTCCGAGTTTCAGGCCAATGGGCAATTGATAGTCAAGGCGAACGTCATGGAGCCAACTATGATTGCGAATATCATTGCTGCCCTCCACATTTCCATTATTCTGTGTCCAACCCTTCCCATGTTTGTAAGCCGCGGTATAGACGAGGCTAAGGCTATGGTTGTCTGAGAAACGATAGTCGAGGCCGAACCGCAGGTCATCACCATAGTCGTGACTTCGATTCGTCTGCGCAGAGGTAATGTCATATACCGAACCATTGTCGAGCGTCTGTTGCGTCTCTTCATCGCGCTTACTGAAAGACCTGCCATGATGACGGGCGTACATCATGTCCACTGACAGATTCTTCTTATTATATAACAATGTAGCCCGCTCCTCGAAACTCTCGTCATGCTCCTGGCGATAGGTCAGTCCTGCTTCGCCGGTGAGTGGAGCACCATCAGCATTTCCATGCCGCAGCACGATGTTGATGACAGCGCCGCGCACCTGCATACGTGCCGGAGCATTATACATCACCTCTACCTTCGCTATCTTTGAGGCAGGCATCGACTTCAACAATGCCGTGAGTTCATCTTCCGTCATCGTCGACACCTTGCCGTCGAGGATCACAGTAACGGCCATACCGCCAAGCGTGAGCTTTTCGTCCATCTCCGTGACACCGGGGAGATATTTCAGTGCCTCATACACGTTGTCGGCGGCTTTCCTCTCAATGAGACGCGGCAGGTCATAAGTGATCGTACTCCCCTGAACGCGCGCAATAGGACGCTCACCCTTGACAACAAACTCGGGGAGATCATGGACGACACGCTCCATGTCGAGGGTATCTGTGGTTGTTGTGTCCTTACGCTCCTGAGCCCCTACCGGAAGAACGGTGATGAGCAGGGATAAAAATAATAAATGTTGCTTCATAACTTCTTTATTTTTATGCAAAATTACGCAAGATTAGACCAACGAGGGAGTCCAGTCGCTTACCAAGCCTTAACAGAAGTGTTATTTAGTCTTACCGTCTCTTGTAGGCCTCGTAATAAAAACGTATCTTTGCGAACGATGAACAATTCTATCCGAAATATCACGATCATTGTGATGGTCGCCCTGACTCTCATCATCGGCTACCAGGCTTACTGGCTCGTAGGACTTTATGGTACCATGAGCCGGAAGATGCACTCTGATATCATGGAGGCCATGCGGAAAGCCGACTACGAAGAGATTGATACTCGTATCAAGAAACTCCGCCGACAGAACGATTACAAGACTACCACGTTCATGCTCTATTACAAGAAGAATAAAGGGTGGTCGGAAGCTCGGAAAAGTCTCTCTTTGGGAAGTGAGCGTATTGATGAACAGGAGCCTATGCCGACAGGCGGATTAGAGGAAGCACTGCGCACACGCAATGGTGTCGACTCAATCGGGCTCTTCATTCAGCGTGCTCTTCATTCTGCTGTCGATGGCGTGTCAGAGGTCAACGTTCACGAGTACGACCGCTGCTTGACAAGGCAGTTGAAAAAGATTGGCATCGACAAGCCCCATCAACTGTTGTACATCTATCAACGGAAGAAAGAGTTGAACAGCCCCATACGACAAGACACAATCCTAACAATCGGCAAGCCCGTTCGTGGACCGCATGAGACATTCAACTACTCATTGGAGATCGTGCTTCCCATCTCCTATCAACTCATTCTTCCTACGACAACTACCATAGTACTGCGGCAGATGGCAGGAATCCTCATCACGTCCCTAACCATCATGCTGCTCCTTCTCTTCGTCTTTCTCTATCTCATCCATGTCATCCGCGAGCAGAAGAGTCTCGATGAGATGAAGAGTGATTTCACGAACAATATCACCCATGAACTGAAGACACCCATCGCCGTGGCTTATGCTGCAAACGATGCACTGCTTAACTTCCACATGGCTCAAGATCCCGTAAAAACAGAGAAGTATTTGAAGATAGGACAGGACCAACTGAAGAAGCTCAGTGGCCTCGTCGAAGAAATTCTCTCCATGAGCATGGAACGTAGAAAGACATTGAGAATAAACAAGGAAGATGTCGCCTTGAGACCATTGGTCGAAAGCCTTTGTGCTGAGCAGAGACTGAAGGAAGATAAACCGATGCATGTGTCTATCGATATTCCGGAAGCCCTTACGCTCCATACCGATGCCACGCATCTAAGGCATATTCTCTCGAACCTCCTCGACAATGCTGTGAAATATTCTGTTGACAAAGCTGACATCGTGGTGAAGGCGTGGAAAGATGCTGGTGGCACGAATATCAGCGTCAGCGACCAAGGCATCGGAATGACGGAGCGTGAGCAGCGCTATATCTTTGACAAGTTCTACCGTGTGCCTCATGGGGACCGGCAGGATGTGAAAGGCTACGGCTTGGGGCTCTACTTCGTCAAGACGATGATGGAGCGTCTCGGCGGTACTGTCACGGTGAAGAGCGCACCGGGAAAAGGTTCAACATTCAATCTGCATTTCAATGGATAAGATACAGGTATTACTCGTAGAGGATGAAAGCACCCTCGCAATGATCATCAAGGACACCTTGGAAGCCCAAGGCTTCAGCATCACTACTGCCGGGGATGGTGAGGAAGGATTGCGCTGCTTCGCTGCTCATCGCCCGGACATTGTTGTGGCTGATGTGATGATGCCACGCATGGACGGCTTCGAGATGGTGCGACGCATCCGGAAACAAGACCGTCTTGTGCCTGTGCTTTTTCTTACCGCTCGTACAGCGGTCAACGACGTTGTGGAAGGTTTTCATACCGGTGGCGACGACTATCTGAAGAAGCCCTTCGGCATGCAGGAACTCATCGTGCGGATCAAAGCGCTCGTGGCCCGAGCCCAACGGTATGATCCTGCAGTGACCTCACCCGACAAGGGCAAAGAACATGAGGCACTGACCATCGGCCGCTACCGCTTGAATGTTTACACCCAGCAGCTGAGCATCGACAAGCGAATGATAGAACTTTCACACCGAGAGACACAGCTCCTGCGCATGCTCGCTGAGCACCCTGGCGAAGTGGTAGAGACACGCCGCATTCTCCTCGATCTTTGGGGCGACGACAGTTTCTTCAACAGTCGTAGTCTCCAGGTCTTCATCACCAAGCTCCGTCATAAACTCTCCCTCGATAAGAACATTCAGATCATCAATGTGAGAGGGATAGGATACAGGTTAATCGTCTGAATATTAAAGCTTATGAAACATATACTTTTTCTTGTTGTATTTCTTTTTGCAACCTCCGTTGTCTCTGCCGACGACATTCAGAAGGGAGACTCATGCCTTGCTGCCTATAACATCTCAGAAGCGCTCGGCTATTATAAGGACGCATTGAAGGCCAAGCCTACGACAGCCGTGAGGATGAAGATTGCGGAATGTCTCTTCCGTCAGCGCAACTATGCCCGCTGTATCTCGGCACTCGCGTCAACAGCTACCGACTCACTTGACCACGACAGTATGCGGCGACTTTTTTATAGTCACCAAAAACTGCAACATCACAGCAAGACCTTTGCTTTTGGAAAGGAAATTATCCGGCGCTGGCCTATGGACGGTGAGATCGTAGCCGATCTCGCACGAGAATATCTGAGTACAGACCATGCCGATGAAGCCGAGAAACTCTGCAATTCCTATTGGCTGCGGGACGAGACAAACCATGCCGTCAACGACATCATGGCTGATATCTATTTTGTGCAACGACAATATGACATTGCATGTAACAGTTATCTCTTGCTTCTCCAGGAAGGCGACAGCACCTACAAAAACCTTTTCAACGTTGGCATCTGCTACGAACAGATGGAGAAGCCCGAACAGGCCCGCAAGGCGCTCGACAAGGCTATAGAACTCTCCGACTCGGATATCGCTGCCCCACTCTATCATCAAGGCGCCGTGCTCAACACGTTGAAAGAATATCCGCAAGCCATGGCATGCTTCCGTCGCGCCATGTCTGTCCTCTATCCCAGCAAAGCTGTTCTTTTCGCTTGTCACCGTGGTTTGGCTGAAGGTTACTATGCTGGGAAGGACTACCGCCGTGCTGTCGACCTCTTCTTGCAGGCTGAGCACGACGACCCGACATCGATCACCACGCCTTATTATACCGGTGTTTGCTATGACATGCTCGACCAGCCCGCCAAGGCTCGCTCTGCCTACCAGCGCTTCCTCAAACTTGCCGAAGCCTTCGAACACCCGGGGAAAGATCTGAGGGATATGATGGAGCGGGCAAGGAAATAAAATTCTTCTGTTTTTTCGTGCAATATCGAAGATTTTGCTTAAATTTGTAGCAAAATACATCCGCTTATGAATACAGCTGCAATTTCTTCTTCTCCTATTGACTCTATTTGGAGACAGATCAACAAAATGAATGACACTCTGAAGATTCAGCTCATCAACAAGATTAGTGCATCTCTGCTCCATAAAGATATTGCTGATAATAAAGTCAACAAGAAAGAAAAATTTCTTGCGTTAGCTGGTTCGTGGAATGACGATGCCAATGCAGAGGCTGTGGATAGAGCTGCCCTCAACCGAGAAACCGAAGTGACACGCAACTTCAACTTTGATGAATGATATGACAAGGAAATATCTCTTAGACACTGTTACATGGATTGAGTATTTTCATGACAGGCATGGCATCAAAGAACGCATAGCATCTTTAGACTTCTCTAACATCTATGTTTCTGAAATAACCATAGCAGAACTGTATTATGGGGCACTGCATAGCAGCAATGTGAAAAAGCATCTTGAAGAGACCTACATTCTTCAAGATACTTTTACTATCCTACCCATTAGTGAAGTTTTGATGGATTATGCTCAACTTCGTCAGCAACTTACTTCTAAGGGATTAACCGTCGACCATTTTGATTTATTAATTGGAGCCACCGCCTTTCATAATAATCTTTCTGTCGTTACCCACAACACCAAACACTTTAATAAATTAGATGGTGTAAAGATTGAAGATTGGTGGGGTTAACGGAGTTTTACGTTTTCAAATTCAAAGAAATATCTTCTGTTTTCCTTGCTATATCGAGAATATTGCTTAAATTTGCGATACGATTAGCAATGCCTTTATTATGATCGACCCACATATCAAGCAACAGTTTCTTTCCGAGATCCGGCAGACCATCCCGGATAGACAGATATATACCGACAGTCTCCGCACCTACGCCTGGGGCACGGACGCCAGCTTCTACCGTATGACCCCACAAGTCGTTGTCCGTACAAAGAACGAGGCAGAGGTGCAGGCAGCTTTCAAGGCTTGCAAGAAATACGCTATCCCATTCACGCTCCGCGCCGCCGGCACGTCTCTCTCCGGACAGAGTTGTACCGATTCCGTCCTCATCGTGGCCGGCAAAGGCTGGGAGAAGTTCCACTTAGATGATGACAAGAACGCCATCACGCTCCAGCCCGGCATCACGGGAGGACGCGTGAACAATATCCTGAAACCTTACGGTCGCGTGTTCCCACCCGACCCAGCCTCAGTAGGCAGCGCCATGGTCGGAGGTATCGTGGTCAACAACGCCTCAGGCATGAACTGTGGCGTGCATGCCAACAGTGACCACATGCTGCTCAGTGCGCGCATCATCCTCACCGACGGTACCATTCTCGATACCGGTGACGAGCAGAGCCGCGAAGCTTTCCGCAAGAGTCATCCTGAGTTTCTCAAGAAGATTGAGGCATTGCGCGATGAGGTTCGACAGGATTCCGAACTCACGAAGCGTATCCGCTATAAATATTCAATCAAGAACGTCACGGGCCTCAACATCCGCCCGCTCGCCGACTATGATGATCCTTTCGACATCATCGCGCATAGCATTGTCGGCTCTGAAGGCACCCTCGCTTTCCTCTCCAATGTCCGCATGCGGACACTGCACGAATATCCTTATCGCGCCTCGGCTATGGTCTATTTCAAGACCATGGAAGAGAGCTGCAAGGCCATCGTTGCGCTGAAACAGTTGAAGGCTGACGAGGATGACATGGCAATGACCAACGAAGATCTCAAGGTCAAGAGTGCTGAGATGCTCGACTATCTGTCGCTGCAGAGTGTCAGCGATCCCGTCTATCTCAACTATCAGAAGGATGTGGACGAAGGCCGCATCGAAGGCGTAGCCAAAGGCGACTACCATAATCTCACAGCGGTTCTCACAGAGACAAAAGCATTGACGAAGGAAGGACTGAAGGAGAACATACGACAGATCATGGATGTGCTTTCCGGCTTCAACCTCTATGGTGAGCCTGCATTCACCGATGATCCGAAAGTTTATGGCAAGTACTGGTCCATCCGCTCCGGCATCTTCCCCGCAGTAGGTGGGCAGCGCCCCATTGGCTCTTCATGTCTTATAGAGGATGTTGCTTTCCATATTGAGGACCTTCCGCGCGCTACGGTGGACCTTCAGCAACTCATTGCCCGCCACGGCTATAAGGATGCGTGCATCTACGGACATGCCTTTGAAGGTAACTACCACTTCATCCTCAACCAGAGCTTTGCTACGAAGGACGAGGTGGAGCGCTACCGCAACATGATGGAAGATGTTGTGAAACTCGTTGTGGGCAAATACGATGGATCTCTGAAAGCGGAGCATGGCACAGGCCGCAATATGGCGCCGTTCGTCAAATACGAATGGGGCGAGAAAGCCTATGGCGTGATGAAACAGTTGAAGGACATCTTCGACCCCGACCATATCCTCAACCCGGGCGTCATCTTCAATGATGATCCCAACTGCTTCATCGAGCATCTCAAGCCGCTGCCTGTGCTCCACTACGACCTCAAGCCGCGCAAGGAAGAAGGCAGCAGTCATCTGTCGGGCTCCACGATGCAGGAGATGCTGCAAGATGTTGAGAAGGCGAACCGCTGTATCGAGTGTGGCTTTTGCGAGATCAACTGTCTGTCGTGTGGCTTCACGCTATCCTCAAGGATGCGTATCGCCTCACAACGCGAGATGCTCCGACTTCGGATGACGGGTGAAGACCCGCAGCGACTCGCGGAGATGGAGAAGGAATATCGCTATCTCGGTGAACAGACTTGTGCCACAGACGGTCTCTGCGCCACCTCCTGCCCGATGAAGATCAATACGGGCGACCTCACGCATCTCTTGCGCCAGCTCTTCATGGATCAGCATCCGGAGCAGCGCGCTATCGGTCAGATTGGCGCCGACCATCTGAGCACCATGAAAGATATTGTGCGTGGTGCGCTCGGCGCTGCCTCGCTCGGACGTAATGTCCTCGGCACAACGGCAATGAAGAAAGTGTGCAACGGCATCCATCAGCTTGGCATCCCCCAGTGGTCCACAGCCATGCCGGGCGCCATCCGCAATCCGTCGCAAGCACGACTGAACCAGCAACCGTCAGCACTGAAAGTGGTCTATCTCCCGAGCTGTATCAATCAGACCATGGGGTTGACGAAAGGGGCTCCCGTCAAGCAGCCGCTTGTCAAGGAGACCTGTGCGTTGCTCCATAAGGCCGGTTATGAAGTTATCTTCCCGAAGAACATGAAGAACCTCTGTTGCGGACAGATCTGGGAGAGCAAAGGCATGACAGATATCGCCGACCGCAAGACGACTGAGACAGAGCAGGCGCTCTATGAGGCGAGCGAAGGAGGCCGTTGGCCGGTACTCTGCGATCAGAGTCCATGTCTGCACCGGCTGAAGAAGATGATCACGCGCGTCAAGCTCTATGAGCCCGCAGAGTTTATCCTCACGTTCCTGACGGATAAACTCACGTTCCATCCCGTCCATCGTCCTGTCGCTATCCATCTGACTTGCTCCACACGCGAGATGGGACTCAACGATACGATGCTTAAAGTGGCGCGCATGTGTACCGACAACGTCTTCGTACCGGAGGGTATCGGCTGCTGTGGTTTTGCCGGTGACCGTGGCTTCTCACGGCCGGAGCTCAACGACTGGGCGCTGCGCTCTCTCCATGGTCAGATCGCCGAGCACCATATCGAGCGTGGCTATTCGAACAGTCGTACATGTGAGATTGGTCTTGAGGCACATGCCGGCATCCCCTATATGAGCATCGTGTATCTCGTCAATGAGTGCACGGAGGCGAAACGATAATGGCCTTCCGAATTTTAGATTGATTTAGACGAACAGCCTCTAAGATGTTGAACACGATTAACCCGAATAAGCACCTCGGAGAGGTGCCACATGGTTAGCCCCATGCAAGGAGCGAAGCGACGTAGCATGGGGTTTAGGATCGGTGGATTTTCGTTGCAACCCGGCCTCGAAGAGGGCGAACATGGTATAGGGTGAATAGTTCTTGGCGATAACCATGTTCGCCCTCTTCGAGGCCGGTAGTTAGGTCATCGGCACCAATCATCACCCCACGTTTCGGCTGCGCCTCACGTGGGGCTAACCTAGTTCAACCTCTTCGAGGTTGTGTGCCCCTTAAACCCGAAAAACAAAAGACCTCAATTAATCCCATTTAGCAAGGTTTGCTCTGCGCTCAACCTTGCTCTCCACAGCATCGTTGAGCGCAGAGAAGAAGTCGAGACCGACAGTCTCCTCCACCCGATCCACCGACATCACATAATCTGACATCGGACCGGAGCACCGGTCGTTAGGATAGATGAAGCCAAGCGCCTGCGGGTTACGACCCAATCGGAGCACAACCTTGAAGAAAGCATCGGGCACGGAGATGTCGTGCTCCCCTATCTCCCGCGGACTGTTCGAATAGAAAATAGGACCACAGACGATATAGATACAGCCATATTCGTTAGCCCAATCGCGACAGGCATCCTCAAGGTCTTTCCATTCTCCCCCATTCAACTGCCCATACTGGGGGCAGATATTTGTCAGCAGATGGCACTCATCCATCGCCCTATCGCTCCATTTGTTGTCTGCTGCCGGGCACATATGTCCGCGCTGCATGCCATAGGGACTGCCTTTGTAGTCCTCATAGTAAGCCCGCGGATAAGGCACATCTAAGTTCTCATGAAAACGGTAGCCTTTGCGGACATAAGGGCCATCGGTATGGTCAGCCGTCAGCTTCCACGCCACCCAGTTCGGGCACCGCGTATATTTATTATACGAAGCCGTGTAAGCAAGTCTTACAAGGATCTGACTCTGCTGCTTCCTCGTGAACCGCGGGATCTCTATACCCTTGGGCGCTTGGACAGAAGTCGTGTCTTCAGTCTCTTCGTCATCCGAAACATCCGATGCTTCCGCTACATTAGCTCCCGCCGTCGGCACACTGTCCGCTACAGTAGTCGTAGGTTCATTGTTAGCCGCCGCATTGTCCTCATGTCCTTTGACATAGAAATAGCCAAAGAGACATAAGGCAATAATAAGGGATAATAAAGTTGGGGGCTGGGTATTGCTGTTCTTCTTTCTTCTCATTTCAACATTTTATCAGGTTCTTCCGTTTTTCGGGTTGGTAGGAGAACAACCTCGAAGAGGTTGAACACGGTTAGCCCCAGGTAAGGAGCGCAGCGACGTAACCTGGGGTTTGGGTGTGAGGCGTTTCCGCTGAAAGGTGTCCTCGAAGAGGGCAAACCTTGGCAGGGTGCTGGGGCTTTACAGGTTCGCCCTCTTCGAGGCCGACAAGTCAAGTGTACCCGCCCGATATAAACCCCAGGTTACGTCGCTGCGCTCCTTACCTGGGGCTAACCTAATTGGCCCCCTCCGGGGACCTTATCAATCCGAAAACTGGAAGAACATTTTATCACATTGTTCGACACGTGTCGAACAATTGGCCGACACGTGCCGAACAATTGGCTGACACGTGCCGACCAATTGGCTGACACGTGTCAGCCGATGGTCTTTAAGATCCAGTCGACGTGTTCCTTCACCGTTTTCTTGGCGTCATCAGACAGCACACCCGTTCCGACATTGATCAGACCACCGGTGAGACGACCGCCTAAGTAATCCATGCCACACAAGTCTGCACTGACCTTGAAGCGGTTAAGGATTTCCTTGTCCGTGATGCCATAGTCGCCGGTTACATAGCCATCTATCGGGGAACCGGCAGTGAGAGCAAACACAATCTTCTTGCCTTTCATAGCAGTGCCTGTACTGCCGTAAGCCCAGCCATGAGACATTGTCTCTTCCCACCAGCGCATAACGATTGAGGAAGCTGAATACCAGAAGAGCGGCGACTGGATGATGACAACGTCAGCATCCAACAGTTTCTGCTGCTCCGCCTTCACGTCAATCTTGAAGTCGGGATAGAGTTTCACGAGGTCATCGACGACGAGACCGGGGATAGCTGCTGTGAGTTCCTTGACAATCTCCTTATTGGCTACTGAAATCTCAGGGTATGTGTGCCCTGCTACTAATAATACTTTCTTCATAGCTTTATCGTTTTATTATTATGGGATGTTTCGACCACAAAAATACAAAAAGATATCCATTCTTACCACGAAATAGATATTAATTTTTCAAAAGACAACGAGGCCTTCCTTATCTAATAATGGCCGAATTTGACTAAAAAGTTGTAAGTTTGAGCACACGCCACTTCCAGAGCCTCCCGCCGGTGGAGAAATAAAAATATTCGAGCTGTGGGTGAATCGACAATATAATTCGACCTGTACGGTTGGAAATTAACGCTCTCAATGAATAAGCACCTCGGAGAGGTGCCACATGATTGACCCCAGGTAAGGAGCGCAGCGACGCAACCTGGGGCTTGGAATCGGGCGGTTTAACCTGACCTGTCGGCCTCGAAGAGGGCGAACCTGTAAAGACCAGCACGTCAGTTGGTCTGCTCCCTATTGTCATTATCAGAATCCCAAATTTCAACCGTACAGTTTGATATAATTTTGTTTATCATTGTCGTGAATTGTCTCAGATTGTCTTCGAAACTTAATTCATAAAAATATCACTATATTGTATGATTTGAATAGATTTGACAGATTCTGCGCGCAGCGCCTCCCCTTCTATTGGCTTCGCCAAGAATCATGCAAATCTATTCAAATCATTCATAATATTATCTTCCGTCTGCGGGAAACTTCTTGTGCTTCACCCACTCGAAACCATCAGAACGGGTGAGGGTTCTTCATTCGTATCTCGGGCGCTTTCAGCCTCACCTTTCCTTCCTCCATCCGTATCTCCCCATTCGTCATGAGCTTATACACCTGGTTCTGAATGGCATCCGCGAGGTTCCTGACATTCTCCTTGTTTGCGCCGAAGCCGAAGATAAGATTCAAGAACGATCGTGAGCTCGACTCTACCTCTAGCTTGCATGCCTCCGTCCCCGTTGCCACCACCTTGCATCGTATCTTCTCGCTCAAAGGCGACAGCCACGCGCCGTGGCGTGCAGTGATCGTGAAGAGATCGTCATCGCAATGAACAGCGCTCAGCCTCAGCCGACTCTCAAAGAGCCGGCTGATGGCTGCATAAACGGTGCGGGCGTTGTGATGGGGAAACTGTATCTCTGTGTGCTGCATGATGGCTTTGTCTTTAAAATTAAAGGTCTGTTTGCGGTGCGTACATAGTATCGCTCGCAGGGCGCAGAAGAACTAACTATTTCTTACATATGACGGCATAGGTGATAACTGCTATAAGAATCAATAAGGGAATATAGATCAAGGGATTACCCAACAGTTTCTCAAAGAAGCCCTTACCATTAAACATACCTTCATCATAAGCATAGAGATACCATCCTATATCTATTATTGTGGACAATGTCAATACAGTACCATAACCGGCCCAAGGGGGATTGTCCGTGGCAGGCGGATGCCGCTGCCTAACCAAAGAACTTGATATGATAGCGTGCTAAAACTATTTTTTTTGCTTACCTTTGCG
>CADBAG010000050.1 GCA_902792635.1 uncultured Prevotellaceae bacterium
TATCATCTATATTGCTATATATAATAATGTGTACGGCTCGCTTCTTGTACTACTTCTCTGTTTATGTAAATCTTTTCAAAGAACTCTATTTTTTGTTGCCAACCGGCGTATTTCCGGAAAGCGAGTGCAAAGGTATAGACTTTTTCAATACCCTCCAAATATTTCCACGATTATTTTTCAAAAATGTTAGATAATTGATTTAGATCAAGCGTTTGCCCGTAGGGGCGCCCCTACGGGAATACCGGTGATGCCATTGTTATTGAAGCGCTATCGGCTGGCACGTGCCGAACAATTGGCTGGCACGTGCCGAACGATGACGTGAAAGAAAAAAAGAAACGGGGAACAGCCGATAAGGCCATTCCCCGTCAGTGTTTTTCCCCCCGCCCGCACCTCGAAGAGGTGCGGGCGGCCCTGGTTCACCCTGCGGATCCTACATTATCACCATTTATATGATAGGGTGTTCCACTATATCAATTCGAAAATCGGATGATGCCTATTTCTTTCCTACGAAAGTAGCATAAAGTTCCATTGGCATGGAACCAAACTTATGCTCGTTCTCGACAGTCACCGTGCTGCCAGTAAAGGTGACGGTAACAATACCCTTGGTGACGGTATAGTTCTTTGTGTTACCAAAGACCGTTACATCAGCAGTTGCCTTGTCTGTATAGTCGAGATAGTATGCCTTCTTTGCACTATCGTAAGGGATATTCTTGATAGTATAGCTGCCCTGAACAATCTTGCCAACCATAGGAACGGTAGCGGAGAAGTCGAAGGTTTCCTTTGGGATCGTGACATTGATAGAGCCATCGCTGTTCTCAACCACTACGAACTGTACGTTTTCTGCAGTGGTCTTGTAAGCCTGACCCATGGTGAAATTCAAAGTATCGGTACCTACATAGGTTCCGGCTACCGTGGTCTTGTCGTTGTTGTCGTCGTCACCGCAAGAGGCAAGGACAGTTGTTGTCAATACGGCTGCGAGGAGCAGCACGAAGGAAAACAATTTTTTCATTGTTGGTTTTATAAAATGATTAATATATGATAAAGCAATGCAAAGGTAAGCATTTTATAACATTCTGCAAGGCTATAGCCTTATTTTTTCTCTTCTACGCATAGCTATGCATTCCCGAGAGGAAATAGTTGACACCAAAGTAGGTCATGACGATGCTCAGGAAGGCGAGGGCCATGAGGAGGTGGTAGTTGCGCGGTCGTTTCAATGCCGGGAGACTCTGGGTGTGGAGCGCAACGGCATAGATCATGAACGTGATGAGCGCCCATGTCTCCTTCGGGTCCCAGCTCCAATAGTTACCCCAACTGACATTTGCCCACACGGCACCGAGGAAGATACCGATGCCGAGGGTCACGATGGCGGGATAGAGGAAGATGCGGCTGAGGAGCTGCAACGGCTCAGCACGCCGCTTCGAGACGAGCCCCATGACGCCACAGAGGAACGTCAGGGCGAGGAGCGCATAGCTCATCATCATGAAACTGACATGGATGCTCAGGAGCGGAGAGTTCAGCACCGGCACAAGCGGTCCCATGGCGGGATCCATCATCGACAGATGGCTCACCAAGAGGAAGAAGCCGGAGAGCAGGAAGGCGAAGGCAGTCATCAGTCCACTACCCTTCCGGGTACACATTATATATATGAGAGTTGCAAGCTGTGTCATCCATGCCACGGAGAGCATTGTCTCATAACCGTTGCCCATGGGGATGTTGCCCGTGATGATCCAGCGCAGGGCGAGGAGGAACGTCAGGGCAGCGAAGGACAGAGCTAACAAGATCTTCAGTGGGAGGAACGAGAAGCGGTTCCAGAACACGAGGATGATGCCAAGGATGCCAAGCGTGAGGTTGACCATGAAAAGGATCGTGGCGAGCGGACAGGCGTTGTAGATGAGTTCCGCCTTGTAAGCCACTGCTGACGGCAGACTGTTGCCGCCTTCTTTCTGTTGATACTCGCCGATCTTCGTCAGGATCTCGTCTACAGCTCCAGTGTTGCCCTGCATGAGCTGGCCGTAAAGAAGCGGAAAGACATTCTTGAAGAAGAGAATCTGCTCATGCGGCAACCGGTGTGGATATTTCTCAAACGGTGAGAACCACTGTGTCGTGCCGTCCTTGAACGTGTAAGGGAAGAGTGCCAACGGCTCTCCCTGACGGAGCTGCATGACGAGCGTAAGCTTGCCGTCGATGTCGGCACACGCTTTATGGAAAGCATCGTGGTTGCCCTGACCGTATTCGACAAGTGTCGGGCCAAGGATATAACCGCCATCGCGGAAGAAGGCGTTGACAGAGGCATAGCTCGGCAAGCCAAACTGCTTCCGCATCTCTTTGTTCTTGACTTTGATGAATGGTTCATTGTTCCACTCCTGCGGATAGAAGATCCAGGAGAGGAGCACCTGCTCGGCTTTGAAGCCTTTGTAGGAGCGGTGGCCGTTGAGTTTCTCGGTGAAGTCGAGGGCGAAGGTCTGCACGGGACAGATACGCTCATTGTAGTTGATGAGCAGATGACCGAAGCGGTCAGCCGTCTCCTCGGGCACTGTCGTCTGCGCTTTTACCGAGAGCGAGAGACAGAGAAGCAGAATGACACCCAACGCATTGCCGAAACTGTCGGAAGCTGCAAGCTGTCGGCAGAGGTTGCGGAAAGTGCCCTTGGGGTCTACAAGCAGCCACAGCAAGGCAAAGAAGAACAAGGCATAGCCCGTATAAGTAACGGGGATACCCCAAGGGTCACTGTTCACGCTCAGGTAAGAGCCCTGGTTGTCAGTGTCATAACTGGCCTGATAGAACTGGATGCCACGGTAATGGTAGATCTTGTTCATCGAGACCTGAGCGTGGACAGAGCGCGGCCCGTCCATGATAACGAAGCGCGTGACATAGTCGGCTGCCGCATCGGTACCGGCATGGTTGAGCTTCTCAAACTTGTCGAGACGGATATAGAACGGCAGGGTGCGGTGCGTGGTCTCCGTCATCGACGTCATCTCCTCCACCTCGTTCGACGGCTGGTCGCCCCGCAGATGGACGATGCCCTGATAAGCCGTGAGGTGGGTGAGTAGAGCACCAAAGAGCATCACGGCCATGGCAGCGTGGAGGAGCAGGATATTCCACCGCCGCACATGACGCTTAAGAAGATAAGCAATTGCAAGTGCCACAAGCAGCGCCCACAAGAGTGAGAACCACCATGAGCCGTAGATGCTTTGTTGTACGAAAGGCGTGCCCTTGATGTTTTCAATGATCGTCGCTGCGGCCATGACAACAATCAAGAGCACGTAAAATACTATCAAGACTCTTCGTAATTTCATAATCGGTATTGCAGAAGCCCCTCTCTACGGGATTCCCGGCCCCCGATAACGGGGGAAAGGAAGGGGGTTGGGTTGGGGAGAGGCCTTAGATGGCATTAATGAAGGCAACGACGGCGTCGCGGTCTTTCTTGCTCAGATAATAGAACTTCTTTGCAGCCCAGTAAGCATCGCTCTCTTTACTGTAAGCGTGCCACATGATAGCCTCAACGACATTGCGTGCGCGGCAGTCGTGCAGACGGTCGCTCTTACCGGTCTCCTGCTGGCTCAGGCCACGTCCCCAGAGCGGTGTTGTGCGGCACCATCCGGTACGGATGTCGTTGGCCATGTGGAGCTTATGCTGCACGAGGTCGGTGTAAGGCCAGATGACGGAGTTGTCGTAAGTGACCATCTTGGCACCCGTCTGAGCCATGTAAGCCTTGCTGGCGGGATCGATCCAGACATCATCCTTGGCGATCGTCCAGGAAGGACGGTGACAGGATGTGCAACCCATCTGATAGAAGAGTTTCTTACCGCGCTGCACCTCCTCACTGTCGAGGTTACGGGCCTTAGGCACGCCAAGACCACGGTGCCAGATGCCGAACTCATAGAAGCTCTCGTCGGTCATCTCTTCCTGACCGTTCCAGGGAGCAGCGTCGACGAAGTACTTGCGATAAGTAGCTGAGTCGCTCTTACTGTTCAGACCGAGCAGTTTGTTGACCAGCGTCTTGATGTTGTCTTTCGTGCCGTCACCATAGTAAGGATGGAGCAATGAGGTAAGGCTCTTGCCTTGCTGCTGAATATAAGAGATGACGTTGTCGTCCTCACTCATTGCCTTAGCCCAAGCCTTGGTTGTATAGAGATAATGACGGTCGGAACGTGTCACGTTCGTGATGTTCCAGATAGCGTTGCCGCCAGGGCCGTCGAGCAGTGTGGCACGTGTCATGGCGTAGGTGAACTTCTTCACACGCTTCGTGCCGTCTGCAAGAGGATACCAGGCAGAGGTAGCCCAGTCGTTAGTGGCAGCATCCCATATGCCCGGGTTGAGCGTAGCGTGCTTGGCCTCTTTCTGATACTGCACCTTCATGGAGTCCTGCGAGATGGCATCGAGCAGACCGGTACCATACATACCGATGGTCGACTCAAGACGCACCTCATAGTTGGTCGGCTTCGGGTCGGTGTTGAAAGCCGATGCGTCGATGGTCACCTCCGGATAGATCAAGCTGTAGCTCTCACCGTCGGGGAACTTCATCGGCAG
Organism: uncultured Prevotellaceae bacterium; assembly: GCA_902792635.1. Classification (GTDB taxonomy): domain Bacteria; phylum Bacteroidota; class Bacteroidia; order Bacteroidales; family Bacteroidaceae; genus Prevotella. The sequence goes on from CADBAG010000050.1 coordinate 4,531, forward strand.
TCCTGAAGGCATAGATGTAACATCCTTCCATGTAATATGGATACCGCTCTCATCGACAGGCGCCTTGAACGGTTCCATGGCCTTGGTCTGCGGCATGCCCGTGACCTCAGAGATGTAACTGTTGGCTGCATAGGCCTTGCCGTTGGCATCGGTACCGGCTGTGGGGTGATAGATGACGAGCAGATAGCCGTTACCCATCTGGTTGGCACGATACTCGGTCTGGCGCTTGCCATGACCATAGCTCGGGTGACAATACTCACAGCCTGAGCGTACCCATGCCGGGCCTAAGCCCCAGAAAGGCTTCGTGAAATAGTTGGCATCATGTTCGAAGAAGTTCTCACCATGCTTGAAGGTGGTGTAGAGCCCCATGTTGTCGATCTGCGGAGCCTGGTTGGAATAGCAACCCTGCTCATTGGAGGTAGTACCTTTCTCGCCGCCCGGGAGCCACTCGGCATCGGCGAAGGTAGCGAGCGAGTCTTTCGGCCACGTCGTCTCCGACGTCGTGCCGCCACCATTGTCGGGATCCGTATCGTTGTCCTTACAGGATACGAGTGCCAGTGCGGCGAGACCCATACATGCAAAAAATGTCTTATTCATAATGATTTGTGATTAATATCGAGAGAATTCATATTTTGGGTTGATTTGGGGCCGCCCGCACCTCGGAGAGGTGCCACAAGGTTAGCCCCCTTCGGGGACCTTACCAACCCGAAAAGGAAATTACTTTGTCTGTGCCTGGATATAGTCGTTAGCCTTTGTCAACTCATTGGACAGGGCGGTGCAGGCATCGATAGCCGTCTTGACTTGCGCGTTCTTGTAGTTGTTGACAAACGGTGTGGGACAAGCCTTGATCTTAGCCTGAGCCTCATCGATGGCAGCCTCAACCTCAGCACCGAGCGTCGGGTTAAGCTTAGCGAAGTAGTTGTGGAACGAGTAAGTACCAGTCTTTGTGTTGTCCGTGCTGTAGCCACCGAACCAGATGTTCTTGATGCTCTGGATGTTGTCCCAGAAGTCAGTGAGGGAGTTGTGGCTGAACGGCGACTCGATATAGTTAGGATCACTCTCGGCATTCTCCTCATTGGTGTTCAGACCGTAAGGCTTACCCATCTTTGTCTGACCGACCTCGTCGCAGATACCGCCACAGCCCTGGTCGCCGACGAGGAGTGCAGAGACAGCGCTCTTGACTGAAGTGTAGATACTTCCGCTCTTACCTGCATTCTTCATGTTCTCGCCATAAGTGATGTCACTGCTCGGCATGCTTGTCTTCCACTCGTGGTTATCCAACCAAGCCTTGTGCTCAGCTGTAGTACCAGCCCAGCAGACCTCAAGCTCATAGATTGAACCCATGAGGTCACCGGCAACGGCAACAGCGAAGTTCAGCTCATCGATAGGCTTGATGTCCGTGAAGTCGGCGCGGTCGTTATAATCATCATAAGTGCTGTTGAAGGAAGCGACCTTACGTGGCGCACCATCACGGAAGACCACGAACTCAACAGCATGGAAACCCAGGAGGTTCTGGTTGAGGTCACCATGGATGTTGTCAATATTAGCATCCTCATCATCAGTAGTATAACGTGCAAGCTGTGCAGTCTTCAGCAACTGGGTATGGAGAGCCGTGAGGTCAAGCGGCCATGTATCGATATGCGGGTCGATATCGTAGTCGCTGGCGGCACCGAGGAGGAAAGCCTCACTCTTCTCGTAGCAGGCACGTGCTGCTTTCCAGCTTGTGCAGGCGTTGTCGACCATTGTCTGTGTGGCATTGCCATTCTTGACAGCGTCGCGCAGGGTTTTCATCTGGTTGTAGAAGTTGGTGGCGTTAGTAGCCATCTCTGCATAAGTAGGATTGATGGTGTTGTCGACAACTTCATTGAGCGTCTTCGAGAGATATTCCTCTTCCGTGAGGTCTCCAACCTTGACGGTTGTCTCGTTGTCATCGTTGTCGCTACTACAGGACGCCATGCCCATAGTCATCGTGGCTGCTGCCATGAGGAACAGTGCCGATTTGAAAATCTTATTCATAAACACGTATTTTGTTATTGGTATTTTCTTTTGTTGGGGCGGACCAAGGATGTTTACCAAACTGCAGGTCGCAGTCACTATGTGACTGCCTACGCAACACAATCTAAGTGTGCATTCTTTTGCTTCTTTTCAGCATTGGTAATCATCCCCCTCCCCTGGGTGGGGGAGGGGCGGGGGTGGGGCCGTCAGGTATCGCCTACAGGAAGAACCCTTCGTAGGCAATGCCGAAGTTGATAGCGGGCTCGTCGTTGTACTGACTCTTGAGGAAACGCTTGGTATAGTCGAACTTCAGCACGATCTGAGAGATAGGATAATAGTTGAGACCGAAGCTCATGACGTTCTTTGCCTCATAGGGGTACTCAGCCTGACGACCGTCGCGGACATAGGAGTTGTAATAGTCGTAACGGCCGAAGACATAAAGTTTCTGATTGTCGGCACGCAGTTTCTCAATCTGTGAGAACACATCATAGCCGGCCTCTACGCCGATGGCAACGGCATTCTTGCCGACCTCTGAACTGCTGTAAGGGGAAGTCTTTGTGCTACGACCGGAGAGGTATTTCACCTGATAGGCATCGCTGAGATGACCATAGGTAGCCTGACCGCGCACGATCCAGTTCCAACGGTTAACCGTGAAATCGAAGGAGCCAATAGATACGGCACCTTTGAGTTTGTCGTTAGAGTCGTTGATATAGGTATTGTTGATACTGTGGCCATAGTAACCGCTCAAACCGAAGCGCACGCCCTGCGTAGCGAACCAGTCGATGCGGCCTGCTGCAGCATATTTACTTGCAGGATCGAACTCAAAGGCGGAGTGTGTGCCATTGTGAATCCAGCCGTCGCGGTCGAAATGCATGGCATCGAGACCTTCAAGGAACTGCACCTCATATTTGAACTTACCGAGATAACCCCAGAGGCTCACACCCGTCTGATGCCAAGTAGAAGGAAGGATGGTGTTCTCACCTTCTGGACGATAGACTGTGAAGAAATTGAGCGGCTCATGGTGGGAGTTGTTCAGACCTACGGGCACGACGATATGGCCGAAGCGCAGGTTCAGGGCACGGCTGAAAGTCTTCTGCAGCCAGAACTGCTCGAGTTCTACTTCGCCGCCTTTCTCTGTCTCGGTCTCCCATTCGCCGCCTTCCTCGTATTCGCGCTCGTAGGCAGAGCCGGTACCACCGTGTTCAAACTCAATCTCCGAGCCCATCTTCCAGCCTTTTCCGAAGTCGTAGCTCAGATAGATCACTGCATGGGGAATATCGAAACGACCATAACTGTTGTCGTTCTTGTATTTAGAAGGTTCGGAGTAGCGATAGACGTTGTCAGAATAAAAGTTACGGCTGTAAGCCACTTCACCGTAACCGCCGACACTGAGGCGATGACCGCCTGCATGACTCATCACGGAGTCGGCCGCATTAACCTGTGCTTGAACACCCTGAATACTGCCAAGGGCAAGGGCTACAGAGAAGAGCCCGAAGAGAAGTTTGTCCATTGTTTTTGTTCCTTAAAATTCTGAGTGCAAAATTAAAAAGAAACAAAAATAGTGGCAATACTCAAAAATTGGTAAATTGATTGGTTAGTAAAATCATCATTTATGGGGATGGGGGGAACTACCATATAGTGCAGGGTGGGGTCCTGTGCCCCACCACAAATAATGACCCAACCGATAAATAGGTCGAACCTTTTCGAGCAGAACGGTTGAAAATTAACGTCCTCGTTGAATAAGCACCTCGGAGAGGTGCCACACGGTTAGCCCCAGGTAAGGAGCGCAGCGACGTAACCTGGGGTTTAAGTCCGGTGTGATTTAGTTGCAATCCGGCCTCGAAGAGGGCGAACAAGGTTATATATCGTTCACTTTAGACCATGTTCGCCCTCTTCGAGGCCGGTTTTCAGGTTACATGCTTCCATCTTACCCCACGTTTCGGCTGCGCCTCACGTGGGGCTAACCGTGTGGCACCTCTCCGAGGTGCGGACGGCTCCCCATAGCCAACCCATCCCCATGAATGATGATACCTACAAATAGGGATGGTAGGTATCATCATTCGAGGGGATTACAACCCCTTAAGGAAGCTCTCGATATCGTCGATGATCTTACCAAGACCGCTCGCTGTCGTGCTGTCGGCATTCTGGTTGAGCTCTTTCTTAAGCTCGCGCCCTACCTCACTTCCGACATGCTTGACAATCGACTTACCGACTTTACTACCTACAGAGACGACGGAGTCGGTGACTGTCTGTGTCACGCCACTGTAAGGATTGCCATTCTCATCGACACCACTGTCCTTGACGACAGAAGTGTGAGAAGATTCGTCACCTTCGCTCTTCAGTGTATTCGACACAGCCTCAGCAATGGCGGTCTCATCAGAGGTGAACACCTTTCCAAAGATACCGAAGGAGGTACGCACCTCACTGGAGTCGGGCAGGCTGAGCGTCGTCGTCGACCAGAAGAGATAGTTGTGATACTGGAGCATGTTGTCGACGATCTGTCCCATGATCGGTTGTGCCAGCGAGCGCACGATGGCAGAGCCGAAAGTGGCAAAGGGATCGTCTGAATCGCCATTGTCTGAAAGACCTTTTGTCAAGCCATTGGTGATACGATCCTTGATGACCTGCTTATGCTCGTCCTTCGACGGGTTCAAAATGGCCATCAACAATAACAAGATAGCTACACCGATGCCAACATAGGTCAGCACCTTCTTCTTGTTATTCTTTGGAGGAGTAAAGGGCTGTGTCGCAGTACTAACAGCGTTACCCATATTGTTTACTGGAGGTGGTGGCGGCACGGAACCGGTTGTTGACTGCTGTGCTGGTCCAGCCTGTGCAGACGCTGCCTGCTGCTCGCTGGTCGTATCATAGAACAGCGGTTTCAGTTCCTCGACCTGCCAGGCCGGTGTCCATTGCTGCATGCCTTCCGCCCAGACGAGTGTCTCGGAAGCGATGTTGCGCTGCCGCAGCTCCTCTACTGTGTAAGGGCCTTGCTGCGCATCGTTGACAATGATAAAGTACTTCATTATAATATTATCCAATTATTCAAGCAACCTTCTCGGTCTGAGAAGGTCCCCAAAGGGGGCCAACTCGGTTAGCCCCACGTGAGGCGCAGCCGAAACGTGGGGGTTAGGTCCGGTGTGATTTCGTTGCAATCCGGCCTCGAAGAGGGCGAACATGGTTTCAACACCCATCACCTATAACCAGCATCCTGCCCATGTTCGCCCTCTTCGAGGCCGACAGGTCAGGTTAGACCGTACGACCCGAAACCCCAGGTTACGTCGCTGCGCTCCTTACCTGGGGCTACTCGTGTACAACCTCTTCGAGGTTGTGCCCATGAATCAACCCGAAAAGAGAGAAGGACCTTTTTACTGTTGCAAAGATAAGGAAAAGAATAATATATTCCTACAAATAACTCATAAAAAAATGAGTTTAGTCATAAAAAAAGTTCGACCTGTACGGTTGAAAAGCTTCTTTTACCTATGGTTGAGAGTGCCTCGGAGAGGCACACTCTGCTTAACCCCAGGCAAGGCGTAGCCGCAGCCTGGGGGGCTTTAGGTTACGTGTGGACTATATGATTTCCAGCCTCGGAGAGGCTGGCTGCGCCTTGGCGCGTTATGTTAGCGATACAGTCTAAAGACATAGCGCACTACGTGCAACCTGCCTCTCCGAGGCAGAAGGTCAGGTATCCCGCCTCTATCTCAACACACCCCAGGCTACAGTCGTTACGCTCCTTTGCCTGGGGTTATGGAGAGCCAGCCTCTCCGAGGCTATTAACCATTATAGATGAAGGATAAGTTCAACCGTACAGGTCGAAAAAATCCCGTGACGGGAACCGCCACGGGATTATTTTTAGCGGACGGCCACCAGGACCGCCCCTGCTATTTAGATGTTGACCTATTAAAGGCTGCGATCCAGACGAGGATAGCCGTAACGAGCCTCAGAGCCGAGCTCCTCCTCGATACGGATAAGCTGGTTGTACTTAGCCATACGGTCTGTGCGGCTCATAGAACCAGTCTTGATCTGGCCACTGTTCGTAGCGACAGCGATATCAGCGATTGTGGTATCCTCTGTCTCGCCAGAACGGTGAGAAGTGACGGTGTTGTAACCGTGACGGTGAGCCATCTCGATAGCCTCGAGGGTCTCAGTCAGAGAACCGATCTGGTTAACCTTGATCAGGATAGCGTTAGCAACGTGCATCTTGATACCCTTCTCCAGGAACTTCGTGTTAGTCACGAAGAGGTCGTCACCGACGAGCTGTACCTTGCTGCCGAGCTTAGCTGTCAGCTTCTGCCAGCCCTCCCAGTCGTTCTCATCGAGACCATCCTCGATAGAAGCGATAGGATACTTGTTGCAGAGCTCCTCGAGGTAAGCGATCTGACCCTCGTCGTCGAGCTCCTTGCCGTTAGGATCCTTAGGCATGCCGTTGTTGAGCTGCTTGTAGTTGTAGAACCACTTGCCATCCTTCTGATAAGCGAACTCAGAAGAAGCGCAGTCCATAGCGATAGTAACATCCTTACCCGGCTCGTAGCCAGCGTCCTTGACAGCCTGGCAGATACTCTCGAGAGCATCATCGATGCCGTTGAGTGCAGGAGCATAACCACCCTCGTCACCTACAGCGGTAGAGAGGCCACGGTTCTTCAGCAGCTTGCCTAAAGCGTGGAAGACCTCAGCGCCGCAGCGGATAGCTTCCTTCTCGCTCTTTGCAGAACGCGGCTGGATCATGAACTCCTGGAAAGCGATAGGAGCAGAAGAGTGAGCACCACCGTTGATGATGTTCATCATTGGGATAGGCAGAGTATAGCTGTTGCAGCCGCCGATGTAACGATACAGAGGCATGTGCAGAGCCTCAGCAGCTGTATGAGCAGCAGCGAGAGACACGCCTAAGATAGCGTTGGCACCGAGCTTGCTCTTTGTAGGAGTGCCGTCGAGCTCGAGCATCTTATAGTCGAGACCGCGCTGATCGAACACATCCCAACCCTCGAGGGCAGGAGCGATGACATCGTTGACATTAGCCACAGCCTTCAGGACACCCTTGCCACCGAAGCGCTTCTTGTCGCCATCACGAAGCTCAAGAGCCTCGTTCTCACCGGTGCTGGCACCAGACGGAACGCTGGCACGGCCCATAACGCCGTTCTCCAGTGTTACTTCAACCTCTACTGTAGGATTGCCACGGGAATCCAGAATCTCACGTGCGTGAATCTTTGAAATCTTCATTGTGTAAATGATTTATGTTTAAAACAAAATTATTCTCATCATATTTGCCTGCGCTTAGGCACTTGCAAAAGTAATGCCTTTAAAGGGAACGGCAAAACAAAAGTGACGCTTTGTCAGTGCGATTTAGAGTTTTTTAATAGTAGCAGGAACATCGCGTAACTACTCAGTATTATTTTTGGGGTTGGTATCACTTCACAGCCTCGAAGAGGCTGACTCTGAATAACCCCAGGCAAGGAACGCAGTGACGCAGCCT
>CADBAG010000051.1 GCA_902792635.1 uncultured Prevotellaceae bacterium
AAAACGAAGGAAAAGGTAATTAGATTCACGCACATCCGAATTTTGTTATATTGGCAGGTTTATAAAAAACTTTATATCAATACTCGGAGAGGCTGAATTTTACATAACCCCAGCCTAAGGAGCGCAGCGACGCAGACTGGGGTGTGTTGTGAGGGAATCCGTTCTCAGCCCACCAGCCCCAGACTGCGGTCGCTCCGCTCCCTTAGTCTGGGGTTATGAATAAGTGTGCCTCTCCGAGGCACGTACCGATCTAGAAACATCCTGAAACCGGGGAAGCCATTTATTTCATCGCAGCTAAGACCTGCTCAGCAAAGCTCTTCATGCCTTTTATTGTCGGATGCCCATTCATCTTGTCGATGTCGTGAAGCTTGATGAGCTTCACATTATAATGCTTGCAGATCGTCTCAACACTTTTGTTGACTGAGTCCTTGAGTTCACTGTTGAGGATGAAATACAGCTCCACGTTGGGATAATGCTTCTGCAAGTTGTCGAACATCTTCGCCATAGCCGGGCGGAAATAGTAGAGGTCGCCACGCTTCCAGTCCTTATACTTATATTCTCCCATCTGCACGTTTGCCCAGTTGTCGTTGGTGCCCCCACAGATAAGGATGATATCGGGATTGCCGAGACGTCCTAAGATTGCGGAGCGGGTGACAAAACTCTCGTTGGTATAGTCATCATCGTTATAACCTGTATTGCAGATCGTGGAGCCCGACCAGGCATCGTTGACCCCAAGCTTGTAGCCACCTTCCTTGATGACCTGCCACCACCACGTCTGTTCCACACTCGTCACGTCGGTGCTTTTCTGCTTCTTGGCATAATACCATATCGCGTTCTCCTTTGGGATAAAGCCGTCAAAAGTTGAATAGGAGTCGCCAAAGATTGCAACTGTCGGTTTGACTTGTGCCAGCACCGGCATGGTCAGTGTCAGCGTGAGAAAGAGCAATAAGAGTGTTTTCTTCATTGTTGTTTTTATGTTTAAAAGATTATCTGTATGTGGGTGCAAAATTAATACTTGCCAATGAGAAAACCTAATGCTTCAACGAAAAAAGTGCATTGCCATCGGTCGGCACGTGTCAGCAAATTGGTCGGCACGTGTCGGCAAGTTGGTCGGCACGTGTCAGCAAATTGGTCGGCACGTGTCGGCCAATCGGTCGGCACGTGTCGGCCGATAACGTTCCTACTGTTTGCTCAGCCTATATTGCAGCGGTGAGCAGCCGAAATGCTGCTTGACGTATGATCTTTCGTCCTAAATACATAGAAGATCATACGATTTTGGCTTCATTCCACATTACAAAAAGAAAAATTAGCTACCTTTGCAGAAACCACGAAACAACAATCTAAATATATGAACAAAACATTATACGTTCTCTTCCTTCTCTTAATGCCTTTGCTGTCAGAGGCACAGGACAGAATAGACCTGTCGGGAAGGTGGGGCATCAGCTTCCGCAACACGAAGACTTCCGTCACACTGCCAGGGTCCATGAACACCAATGATCTTGGCGATCCGTTATCGGTGCACACCCAATGGACAGGAAGTCTCTACGACTCATCTTTCTATTATAATCCTTATATGGCTAAGTATCGGGAAGAAGGCAAGATGAAATTTCCATTCTTCCTCACGCCCAAGAAGCATTATGTAGGGCACGCCAGTTACAGCCGTTCCATTGATATTCCCAAGTCATGGTCGCGGCGCCGCATCATCCTTCATCTCGAGCGTCCACATATCGAGACGACAGTCTACGTGAACGGAAAGTCCTGCGGGCATCGCATGTCGCTCTCCGTGCCTCACGACTACGACATCACCGACGCTGTACTGCCGGGAAAGAGCAACACCCTGCGCATTGATGTCTACAACGGCATAGAGAATGTTGGTGTCGGTCAGGACTCGCACTCTGTTACCGACCAGACGCAAGGCAACTGGAACGGCATAGCCGGCGACATCTGCCTCAAGGCGGAGCCGCTTGACGGCTTCAAGGCTATCCAAGCCTATCCCGACATCTACAGCAGCAAACTGAAGGTGACAGCAACTTTTTACCAACGGCCCTCTCACGGTAAGGTTCTGCTCCAGCTCTTCGACCCGGCAGGCAAACTTGTGGCTGAAGACGAGCAGCACGGCGTGAAGGGCGACTCCATCACATCCACTCTCGTGCTCACTGATCTTCCAGAGCAGTATCTCTGGGACGAACACCATCCGGCACGCTACACTCTTCGCATCTCCACACCTAATGACAGCCGCATGCTGCGCATAGGGCTCAGGAACGTGAGCGTTCGGGGTCGTGACATCCTCGTCAATGGCCACCCGGTCTATATCCGCGCTACGGTGGAGAACTGTGACTTCCCGCTGACGGGTTATCCGCCCACAGACACGGCATCGTGGATCAGCATCATTCGCAAATGTAAGGAATACGGGCTCAATGCCATGCGTTTCCACAGTTATTGTCCGCCTGAGGCTGCGTTCGTCGCTGCCGACAGTCTCGGTTTCTATCTCCAGCCGGAGGGGCCTACCTGGCCGAACCACGGCGTCAAGCTCGGCAACGGCATGATCATTGACCGATACCTCCTGTCAGAGACGCGCGCCATCGCTGACACTTATGGCAACCATCCGTCGTTCCTGATGATGGCGGCAGGCAATGAGCCGGCGGGACACTGGGTCGAATGGTGCAACCGATGGGTGGCAGACATGAAGAAATATGATCCGAGACATATCTATGCCGGAGCGAGCGTCGGCGGCGGATGGCAATGGGACGACGGCAGCGAGTTTCATGTCAAGGCGGGAGCACGCGGACTCGACTGGGACCGTCATGCGCCCCATTCGGATGACGACTACAGCGCTCAGATCGCTTTCCCCCGCAACTACCGCGGCACGAAACCGGTGAACAGTCCGATCATCGCGCACGAGCAGGGACAATGGTGCGCCTTCCCAGACCTCAAGGAACGTAGCCAGTATACAGGCGCATACCGTGCCTACAACTTCGACATCTTTGCTGATCTGCTCCGCCATAACGGCATGGGGAGTCAGGCTGAGAAGTTCCTTCAGGCAAGCGGTCGTCTGCAGGTCCTCGCTTACAAGTATGAGATTGAGCGGAACCTCCGCACCCCCGGCTACACCGGCTTCCAGCTGCTCGGTCTCAACGACTACAGTGGACAGGGTACGGCACTCGTCGGACCGCTGAACGTTTTCTGGCGAGAGAAGGGATATACCGACAGTCGTGAATGGCGACAGTTCTGCTCCGATGTTGTTCCCCTCGCCTCGCTGCCTCGTCTCGTCTATCAGAGCGGTGACACGCTGAATGCGGGGATGCAACTCTATAACGCTTCGGGTGCAGCCTTAGAAAACGCAAAGGTGACTTACACACTGGCCGCCGACAGTCTCTCTCCCACTTCGCTCACCACCGTGACCTACACCGCCTCCTTTGCCATGGGCAAATGTCAGCCGATGCAGCAGTTTACCACGATATTGCCTCACGTTGATGCACCCCTAAAGCTCAAGCTGACGGCTTCTGTCGGCAATTACAGCAACCATTGGGACCTATGGCTTTACCCGCGTAAAGACAGCATCGCGTCTTGCCCAAAAGATATCTATATGACCGACACGCTCGATGCCAAGGCTTGCCGAGTGCTCCGTCGCGGCGGCAAAGTGCTGCTGTGCCTGAACGGCAAGGTCACCTACGGCAGCGATGTCAAGCAGACCTATCTCCCCGTGTTCTGGAACACGAGCTGGTTCAAGATGCGGCCACCGCATACCACGGGTTCCTACATCGACATCTCTCATCCTCTTTTCAAGAGATATTTCAAGACTGACGACTGGCAGACACCTAACTGGTGGGAGCTCGTGAACCGGGCCCAGGTCATGAACTTAGCGGAATTCCCGGCAGACTATCAGCCACCGTTCCAGCCTATCGACACCTGGCATGTCAGCAGGAAGTTAGGTATGATCGCTGAGGCACGTGTCTTAGGTGGCAAACTGTTAGTTACCACCTTTGACCTATGCTCCGATCTCACTCATCGCCCTGTTGCCAAAGCGCTGCGCAAGGCTATCTTCCGCTACATGCAGAGCGCTGACTTTGCTCCCTCCATCGTCTTATCTCCGGATACTATCCGTGACCTGACGACGAAGACTGCTCCTCCCGTCAACATGTTCACAAAGGAGTCGCCCGATGAGCTGAAGCCAAAGTTTAAGTAAGAGGGCTTTTGGCAGAAACCATAACTGATCTGAAAAGGCGATTACTTGCTGATCTCCTTGAGCAGCTGCTTGCGGGCCTGCGCAGCGAAGGCGCGGTCATCCTCATTCGACTGGAACTTACGGTAGACGAAGTTGTCGGAGAGATAGTTCTTACGAACGATCTTGTTCTCCGCAAGTTCCTCGGGAAGCCCCTGGAAAAGGATACGGCCCTCGAAAAGAAGATAGGCGCGGTCGGTGATAGACAGTGTCTCCTGCACGTTATGGTCGGTGATGAGGATACCGATGTTGCGGTATTTCAATCGCCAGACGATGTGCTGGATGTCCTCCACAGCGATAGGGTCGACGCCGGCAAAGGGCTCATCGAGCATAATAAACTTCGGGTCGATAGCCAGACAGCGCGCAATCTCCGTACGACGACGCTCGCCACCCGAGAGACGGTCACCCATGTTCTTGCGCACTTTCTGCAAGCGGAACTCGGCGATGAGACTCTCGAGCTTGTCGAGCTGCTGCTGATGGGTGAGCTTCGTCATCTCCAAGACCGACATGATATTGTCCTCCACAGACATCTTGCGGAAGACGCTCGCCTCCTGCGGCAGATAGCCGATGCCGGCACGTGCACGTTTGTACACTGGATAATCGGTTATCTCCTTGTCGTCGATATAGACATGCCCTTCATTGGGGATGATAAGACCTGTGGTCATGTAGAAAGAAGTCGTCTTACCGGCTCCGTTAGGACCGAGCAGACCGACAATCTCACCCTGCTTGACATTGAACGACACGTGGTCGGCCACCGTGCGGCGTCCATAACGCTTCACAAGTCCCTGGGTGTGCAGTTCCTGACGGGGAAGTCTCTCCTTCAACAATTCATCGACTTGCTCCGGGGAGAGATTGTCATAGTTGTCTTTAATTGTTTCTTCCATGATGTGTATTTTGCCACAAAATTACTAAAAAAAGGAATAATAACGTTGCTTAAAGGAAAAACTCTCTCTATTATTGCAGTTTTTAATAGGATTTTGGGTACTTTTGCAAGCATATAAAAGGAAGAATCATGTTTATCATACGGTTATTACAACGTTACCTGACGACCTTCGGCAGCTATCTCATGCTTATGGGGCGCACATTCTCCATCCCCGAGCGTCTGCGGATGTTTGCCAAGCGCTACGTCAAAGAGATGTCACAGCTCGGTGTCGACTCCATCGGCATCGTGCTGCTCATCAGTTTCTTCATCGGTGCCGTGATCTGCATCCAGATGAAGGTCAACATTCAGAGTCCCTGGATGCCTCGCTGGGTGACGGGTTATGTGACACGTGAGATCATGCTCCTCGAGTTCTCCTCGTCTATCATGTGTCTCATCCTTGCCGGTAAGGTGGGCTCAAACATTGCCTCCGAGCTCGGCACGATGCGCGTGACGCAGCAGATCGACGCACTCGACATCATGGGCGTCAACTCTGCATCTTACCTCATCCTCCCGAAGATTCTCGGGCTCGTCACCATCATGCCGTTCCTCGTCATCTTCTCCTCCGCTTTGGGTGTCATCGGTGCTTACGCCACGGCTTATGTCGGTCACATGATGTCGCCTGAAGACCTTACGGCTGGCATGCACCACGCTTTCAACGAGTGGTTCGTTTGGATGAGCATCATCAAGAGTCTCTTCTTCGCCTTCATTATCTCCAGCGTCTCGTCATTCTTCGGCTATACCGTGGAGGGCGGCTCCGTGGAAGTAGGCACGGCCTCAACAAATGCCGTGGTGTGCTCCAGCGTGCTCATCCTTTTCTCCGACGTGTTCCTCACGGAACTGTTGTCATAATTATTATTGGCATGATAGAAGTAAAACATTTAACCAAGAGCTTCGGCGACAAGACCGTGCTCTACGACATAAATGCAGTTTTTGAGACGAGCAAGACCAATCTCATCATTGGTCAGAGCGGCTCGGGTAAGACGGTGCTGATGAAGAACCTTGTAGGACTTCTCACACCGACAAGTGGCGAGGTGCTCTTCGACGGACGCGATGTCTTGTCGATGGACAAGCATTCAAAAGTGATGCTCCGGCGCGAGATGGGCATGGTGTTCCAGGGCTCAGCGCTCTTCGACTCCCTCACCGTGCTTGAGAACGTGCGCTTCCCGCTCGACATGTTTGCTCCGATGAACAGTCGCGAGCGTGACCGCAGGGCACAGGAATGCCTCGAACGCGTCAACCTGCTCGATGCGCAGAACAAATACCCCGCAGAGATCTCCGGCGGTATGCAGAAACGTGTGGCCATCGCACGCGCCATCGTCCTCAACCCCAAGTACCTTTTCTGCGATGAGCCGAACTCAGGTCTTGACCCGAAGACGTCGCTCGTCATCGACGAACTGCTCTCGGGTATCACGAAGGAATATGGCATCACGACAATCATCAATACCCATGACATGAACTCCGTGATGGGTATTGGCGAAAATATTATTTTTATCTATAAAGGACACAAGGAATGGCAGGGCACAAAAGACGAGGTCATGAGCTCTACCAATGAGAAACTCAATGACCTCGTCTTTGCTTCCGACCTATTCAGGAAAGTAAAAGAGGCGGAGGGAAAATAACACCCAACACCTATTGCCCAACACTTTATCTCATATACCACACTTTCTTCACCTCCACCATCGGCACAACGACCTGTTCCTTCGTGCCGTCACCATAAGAGAAGGTGAGGAAAGCGTTGGCAACATGCTTGGCGGTGTCGGCACGCCCATCGGCCACCGACACGCTCTTTATGCCTTTATGCTCTTTTTCTTCCTGTCCCACAAACATCTTAGCATTGGCAATGAGCTGCTGACGGTAGTTCTCCGGAAGTTCTGTGGGCTGGTAACGACCGTCCACGAAACTGCCGTAGTCGCCTTTCAACAACTGCTCGTAATAAGTCTTCGCGGCATTGGCAGCCAACTGGGCAGCATCAGGCTCAGAAGACTTGCCGGAGCAAGCCAAAAGAAGAGGGAGAAAGAGAAAGGGAAAAAGCTTACGCATGATATTTAATATTACTTCTGACGAATAAAGACGTTAATGGGGCAGCCGTGCATCGACCAGTTCTCACGAATCTTATTCTCTAAGAAACGGCGATACGGCTCCTTGATATACTGCGGCAGGTTAGCGTAGAACACGAATGAAGGAATCTGCGTGTTCGGCAACTGCGAGCAATATTTGATCTTGATGAACTTACCCTTTGTAGATGGAGGTGGCGTCTGCTCGATGATAGGCAACATGACCTCATTGAGTTTGTTCGTTCCCACATGCGTCGTACGGTTCTTGTACACATCCACAGCCGTCTGCAGCACCTTGAAGATGCGCTGCTTCGTCAGAGCGGAAGCGAAGACGATGGGGAAGTCGGTGAATGGTGCCATGCGGTTATGGATGGCATTCTTGAAGAAGTCGATGGCTTTTTGGCTCTTGTCTTCCACCAGATCCCATTTATTGACAACGACGACCAAGCTCTTATTGTTTTTCTGAATGAGTTGGAAGATGTTCATATCCTGTGCCTCAATGCCACGGGTGGCATCAAGCATGAGAATGCATACATCACTGTTCTCAATGGCACGGATGGAGCGCATGACACTATAGAACTCCAAGTCTTCCGACACCTTGTTCTTCTTACGGATACCGGCCGTGTCGACGAGATAGAAGTCGAATCCGAACTTCGTGAAGCGCGTATAGATACTATCGCGCGTGGTGCCGGCAATCTCCGTCACGATATTACGGTCCTCACCGAGGAAAGCGTTGACGATGCTCGACTTGCCCGCATTAGGACGACCTACGACGGCAAAACGCGGCAGATCATCGTCTAACAGTTCCTTATTATCCTCCGGCAGCTTACTTACAATAAGATCAAGTAGGTCACCCGTGCCGCCACCTGTGGCTGCACTGATGCACACAGGATCGCCCAAGCCGAGCTTATAAAACTCTGCTGCGGTATAAGCCATTCCACTGTTATCCACCTTGTTGGCGACAAGGATCACAGGGAGTTTGGCACGACGCAAGATCTGCGCCACGTCTTCATCCCAGTCGGTGACACCCGTCTCCACATCCACGAGGAAGAGCACAAGGTCTGCCTCATCCGATGCCACCAAGACCTGCTTGCGGATAGCATCCTCAAAAATATCATCTGATTTGACGACCCAACCACCGGTATCGACGACGGAGAACTCACGGCCGTCCCATGAGCACTTGCCATACTGCCGGTCACGTGTTGTGCCGGCTACATCGCTCACGATAGCGCGACGGCTCTGCGTGAGTCGGTTGAAAAGTGTTGACTTACCCACGTTGGGGCGTCCTACAATAGCTACTAAATTTGCCATTTCTTTTTTGTTTGATTTCTGAAGTTTAACATTCTTCGGCCCTCGCATCGTGCGAGAGTGCGCCCTGCTCTACAGTCAGGGGTTTATTTATTTCCACCGTAGGAATGACGGACGACCACAAGGGCCGCACCCTGCACTACTCCGTTCCTACGGTAGTAATCTCTCCCTCCCCTGGATGGGGGAGGGATAAAGGGTGGGGCCAGCTACTGCGGGTTATACCCGAAGTTGTCGAGCTCACGCTCCGAGTTGCGCCAATCCTTATCAACTTTGACGAAGAGTTCGAGATAGATAGCCTTTCCAAAGAAGTGCTCAAGACTCTTCCGCGCCTCGGTAGACACTTTTTTCAGCGCCATGCCCAGGTGTCCGATGATGATGCCTTTCTGCGAGTCACGCTCCACATAGATGACAGCGTTGATGTGAATATGGTGCTCATCCTCCTTGAAACGCTCAACGACAACCTCTACAGAGTAAGGAATCTCTTTGTCGTAATAGCGGAGGATCTTCTCACGGATGATCTCCGAAACGAAGAACTTAGCCGGTTTGTCCGTCAGCTGGTCCTTGTCAAAGTAAGCCGGACTCTCAGGGAGCAGTTCCTTGATACGCTTCATGAGCATGTCGATGCCGAACTTATTCGCAGCCGAGATTGGAAGGATCTCTGCATTGGGAAGAAGCTTGTGCCACTTCTCAACGATTTCACCGAGACGTTCGGTGGAGTTCTCACCCTTGAGCTCATCGATCTTATTGATGAGCACAAGTACGGGGATCTTCATCTGTGCTACCTTCTCCAAGAAGTCCATGTTCTTCTCTGGGTTCTCCACCACATCCGTCACATAGAGGAGGATATCGGCATCAGCAAGAGCCGACTCCGAAAACTGGAGCATGTACTCCTGCATCTTGTAGTTAGGCTTCAGCACGCCCGGAGTATCGGAGAAGACGATCTGACAATCATCCGTGTTGACGATACCCATGATACGGTGACGCGTCGTCTGTGCCTTAAATGTGGCAATACTAATCTTTTCGCCGACGAGCTGATTCATCAACGTCGACTTACCGACATTAGGATTGCCGACAATGTTCACGAAACCGGCTTTATGTGTCATGTTCTTGAATATTTAAATAGTTAAAAGACAAAAGTCCGGAAGGACAGTCAAATGTTATGCTTATTCAGCAATAGAGTAATGACTGAACTTCCGGACTTCTGAACTTTGTATTTTCAGGAGCTCTTCCAAGCTTCAAAAACTTTCCTTTATTCGCCTTGGCCTACTTTGCTGCCGTCATAGCCCCACTTATAATAGATAGCGCCATGAACGAAACCTGCACCGAAAGCGGTGAAGATGATGTTGTCACCCTTCTTGAAGTTGGCCTCGTTGTCCCACAAAGCCAAAGGAATGGTGGCAGACGATGTGTTGCCGTAGTGGTCGATATTGATGACGACCTTGTCGAGCGGAAGCTCGGCACGCTTAGCCACGGCATCAATGATACGCAGGTTAGCCTCGTGAGGAACGATCCAGTCGAGGTTCGTGTTGTCTAGTCCATTGCGCTTCATCACTGTTGCCACATCATCACTCATATAAGTGACGGCATGACGGAACACCGTGCGACCTTCCTGATACACATAGTGCAGACGGTTGTCGATGGTGAAGTGAGAAGCCGGGCATACGGAGCCACCTGCTTTCATGTGCAGGAAAGGCAGGCCCTTACCGTCGGTGAGGAGCAGTGAGTCTTGGAAGCCCACACCTTCTTCCTCGGTAGCCTCCAAAAGTACGGCACCGGCACCATCACCGAAGAGCACACAAGTCTGGCGGTCTGTCCAGTCAACGATAGACGACATCTTCTCTGCCGAGCAAACGATGACTTTCTTGTAACGTCCCGACTGGATCATCGACGATGCCATGTCGAGGGCGTAGATGAAACCGCAGCAGGCGCACGACATATCAAACGCGAAAGCGTTCTTCAACCCTAACTTGCCCACAACGATACTTGCCGTTGACGGGAAAGGATAGTCAGGAGTCGTCGTAGAGACGATGAGCGCCTCGATAGAATCAGGGTCTGCACCGGTCTTCTGGAGCAACTGCTTGCAGGCTTTGCGCGCCATGTAGCTGGCACCCAGGCCTTCCTCTGTGAGGATACGGCGCTCACGGATGCCCACACGCGTACGGATCCACTCGTCGCTGGTGTCAACCATGCGCGACAACTCCTCGTTGGTGAGGATATAGTCGGGCACGTATCCGCCAACGCCGGTGATCACTGCGTTGACCTTAGCCATTACTCAGCAGCCTCTTTTACGATAGCAACCTTACCACGATAGTAGCCACAAGTCGGGCATACGGTATGGTATACATAGTAAGCACCACAGTTAGGGCATACTGCCAGTGTGGGAGCTACTGCCTTATCATGAGTTCTACGCTTAAGTGTACGAGTCTTTGACTGTCTTCTTTTTGGATGTGCCATTTTGAGTATTACTTTTTAATTATTGTTTTTTAATTTTGAGAGTGCTGCCCATCGGGAGTCTACAGGTTTCTCGTCATCACCGGCACCGCTTCGGGCGGCCGAATGCTCTTCGAGGAGCTTCATCATGGCAGGGTTGCATTTTCCAGGTGCATGCACGTGCCTGAGCGGGATAGCGAGTTCTATAAACTGATAGATGAACCACGAGGTGTCGAGTATTCCTTCGTTCTCAGGCACCGTGATGAGATCATCATCCTCTGAGTAGTCTTCTCCGAACTTTGCCACGAGGTGATAGTCGCTGACGATAGGTTGCTCCATATCGTCTAAGCAACGGTCACAGGGTATCGTGACAGTACCCTCGGTGTGAAAATCAAGGTCAAAGACATCGCCTTTGCGGTCTACCGTGACCTCACAGTCGAGCCTGCCGCTATGCACGACAGGCGCCTTGACAGCCTCAAAGAAGCCGTCATCCACACTTAGGTGAAGAGATGTTCTCCCCTCATCCAAGCCTTTCAAGTCTATCTTAAATTGCTCTAACATGGACCCTTCTTGTGAACCTTTTCACACTTTAGGCTGCAAAGTTACTGCTTTTTTCTGAATTGCTGCAAGGTTTTGAAGAAAAATAAATCATCAATCTTCTTGCAACATAACAAAAAAGTTCGACCTGTACGGTTGAAACGAATGTTTTGTTTAAGAAAGTGCCTCGGAGAGGCACACTCTTCCATAACCCCAGACTAAAGGAGCGGTAGCGACTGC
>CADBAG010000052.1 GCA_902792635.1 uncultured Prevotellaceae bacterium
AGTCGCTATCGCTCCTTTGTCTGGGGTTATGCAGAGTGTGCCTCTCCGAGGCACTCTTCATCTCGAAAATCTGACTAATCATAAGACTGAGTAGTTACAACATCGCTCTATTATTACTATAATTCTTCTATAATTATTAATGTGTTACAGAAAAAGATCTTTTTTAAAATTACCCATGGCTTTCCTCCAAAGAATCTCACGTTAACCAATGCCAATACATCATAATAAAATGGCTTTATAAAATGGCTTTTTCTACCAATCAGCTATCATTTTGCCTTGATTTTTTGTTAAAAACAAAAGAAATGCCGATAATTATTTGTTTTTTATTCACTTTGTCCTTACCTTTGCACTCGTTAAAATATAGGTTATAATTAATTAAAAGAGAGACTTTTATGGTAAAAAGGTTTAGCTCGACTTTAGCGGGCTTAATTCTTTGTGTCGGAACAAGTTTCGCACAAGGTAAAATCTCTGGTAAAGTATTGTCTCAGGATGACGGACAACCCGTCATTGGTGCCTCTGTCATGGTGGAAGGCACAAAGACGGGCACCGTGACCGATGTCAACGGTGACTTTACGCTTGACGTGCCGGCAGGTAAGAAGATAACGATCTCTTACATCGGCATGACTCCACAAACAGTAACGGTGAAACCGGGAATGACAGTCAAGCTCGTGGCTGACAACAAGACTCTTCAGGAGGTTGTCGTCACCGGTATGACGACACAGGACAAGCGCCTGTTCTCCGGTGCTGCCACAAAGATCGATGCCAGCAAGGCTAAGCTCGACGGTATGGCTGATATCAGCCGCTCGCTCGAAGGCCGTGCAGCCGGTGTGAGTGTCCAGAACGTCAGTGGTACTTTCGGTACCGCTCCTAAAATCCGCGTACGTGGTGCTACGTCCATCTTCGGTAGCTCCAAGCCGTTGTGGGTCGTCGATGGTATCATCATGGAGGATATCACCGATGTCGACGCCAGCTCGCTGTCGTCAGGTGATGCCAAGACCCTTATCTCTTCGGCTATTGCCGGTCTGAACGCCGACGATATCGAGAGCTTCCAGATCCTGAAGGATGGATCTGCCACATCTATCTATGGTGCACGCGCCATGGCCGGTGTGATCGTCGTGACGACAAAGAAAGGTAAAGCCGGTCAGGCTCATATCAACTACACCGGTGAGTATACGCTCCGTCTGAAGCCGAGCTACAGCAACTTCAACATCATGAACTCTCAGGACCAGATGGAGGTCTATCAGGAGCTGCAGCAGAAAGGTTATCTGAACTATGCCGAGACAGCCAACGCCATGAACAGTGGTGTCTATGGCCGCATGTATCAGTTGATCTCTGACTATGACGCCACGAAGGGGCAGTTCGGCTTAGAGAACACCGAGGCAGCCAAGAACGCTTACCTCCGTGCTGCCGAGTACCGCAACACCAACTGGTTTGACGAGCTCTTCTCCAACGCCATCATGCACAACCACAGTGTGAGTGCATCCGGTGGTACCGACAAGAGCCAGTATTACGCTTCTCTGTCCGCCATGTTCGATCCGGGATGGTATAAGGACAGTAAGGTACAGCGCTATACCGCCAACATCAATACGACCTACAACATCAACCGGCACCTCGATGTCAACCTCATCGGCAACGCTTCTTACCGTAAGCAGAAAGCACCGGGATCGCTGAGCCGTTCCATCGACCCTGTGGGCGGTGGTGTCAGCCGTGAGTTTGATATCAACCCTTACTCTTATGCTTTGAACACTTCGCGCACACTCGACCCCAACGAGTACTACACACGTAACTATGCGAAGTTCAACATCTTCAACGAGTTGGAGAACAACTACATGGACCTGAACGTCCACGACATCCGTGTGCAGGGGAGCATCAACTATAAGCCTATCGACAAGGTGAAACTGACCGCCCTCGCTGCCATCAAGAGTGCATCGTCATCGATGGAGCATATCGTCAAGGACAACTCCAACCAAGCCCTCGCCTACCGCTCCATGGCGACGACGGCTATCCGCGACGCTAACCCGTATCTCTACACCGATCCCGACGATGCCTTCGCCCTCCCGGTAAGCATTCTTGAGAACGGCGGTATCTACGACCGTACCGACAACAGCTTCTTCGGTTGGGATACACGTTTATCCGCATCCTATAACGACGTCTTCAACGACAGCCATATCATCAACCTCTACGGTGGTATGGAGACCAACTGCGTAGACCGTAAGCAGACCTGGTTCCGCGGCTGGGGTATGCAGTATGAGGACGGTGAGATCCCGTTCTTCAACTACCTCGCCTTCAAGAAATGGCAGGAGCAGAGTACCGACTATTATACTATGAGCAACACGCACATCCGCAGCGTGGCTTATTTCGGTACAGGTACCTATTCTTATAAGGGCCGCTATCAGGTGACCGGCACCTTCCGTTATGAGGGTACCAACTATCTGGGTAAGGCCACCTCCGCCCGTTGGCTTCCTACGTGGAACGTCTCCGGTGCATGGAACGCCCATGAGGAGTCTTGGTTCAGCAATGTCTTCAAGAACGCACTGACCCACGCCACGCTCCGTCTGAGCTACTCGCTCACCGGTGATCGTCCTCCTGTGACCAACTCGCTGCCTGTGTTCACGGCCAAAGTGCCTTGGCGTCCGTTCACAACCATCCAGGAGAAGGGCTACTCCATGGAGCTCGGCAACAGCAATCTGACCTACGAGAAGAAGCGTGAGTTCAACGTTGGTGTCGACCTCGGCTTCCTCGACAACCGCATCAACCTGACGACCGATCTCTACTGGCGCCGCAACAAGGACCTCATCGGTTATGTCAACAGTCCGCTCTACGGTGCTTACAACCTCGCCAACGTTGCTTCGATGAAGTCGAATGGTGTCGAGGTGTCTATCAGCTCTAAGAATATCCAGACGAAGGATTTCTCCTGGGAGACCAACTTCATCTACTCCTGGACGCACAATGAGATCACCGACCTCTACTCTCAGGCTCGTATCATCGACCTCGTGCAGGGCACCGGTTACTCCCTCGTGGGCTATCCCGTCAACTCTATCTTCAGCATTCCCTTCGCCGGTCTGAACAGAGAGGGCCTGCCACAGTTCTACGATGAGAACGGAAACGTCACCACTTCCGGTATCTATCTCCAGGAGCGTGATCCCGACAAGCTGCACTTCCTGAAGTATGAGGGCCCTGCAGAGCCTACAACAACCGGTTCGCTCGGTAACGTCTTCCATTACAAGAACTGGGAGCTGAATCTCTTCATCACTTACAGCTTCGGCAACAAGGTGCGTCTCGATCCTATCTTCAGCAACAAGTATGACGACCTGACAGCTACACCGAAGGAGTTCCGTAACCGCTGGACCACTCCCGGTGACGAGAAGAAGACAAGCATCCCTGTCATCGCCAGCAAGCGTCAGAACCAGAACGACAGCGAACTGCAGATTGCCTACAACAGCTACAACTACTCTTCGGAACGCCTTGCCAAGGGTGACTTCATCCGCATGAAAGAGATCTCTCTCGGGTATAACTTCCCGAAGACTTGGATCAGCACACTCGGCATCAACAACCTCTCACTGAAACTCCAGGCCACGAACCTCTTCCTCTTCTATGCAGACAAGAAGCTCAATGGTCAGGATCCGGAGTTCTTCAACACCGGTGGTGTCGCTGCTCCTACACCGAAGCAGTTCACACTGACATTGAGACTGGGTCTTTAATCGTTAAAAGAATTGAGACATTATCTTATTAATTCTCATTTAATGATAGCTTATTTAATAATGAAATTAAAGAATATTCTATATAAGGGCGCGCTGCTGACAGTCTCCGCCCTGACGCTTGCCTCCTGCTCCGATTTCCTCGACAAGATGCCGGACAACCGTACGACCATGGACAGCCCCAGCAAGATTGCCGGGCTGCTCACCACGGCTTATAACACTGCTTCGCCTCAGCTGATGAACGAGTTGATGTCGGACAACAGCGACTATATGGGGCCCACAAACTCACTGGGTAACCGTGAGGGTGACGAGATGTATTTCTGGGAAGAAGATAAGGAAAATGGCAACGACTCTCCGGAGAGAATCTGGATAAACCTCTATGAATGTATCGCCAAGGCCAACCAGGCTCTCGAATCCATCGAGGAGCTCGGCGGCGCTACAACCTCAGAGCTTCAGAATACCAAGGGCGAGGCGCTCTTGCTCCGTGCCTACAACCACTTCCTGCTGACCAACGAGTTCTGCATGGCTTACAACAGTGAGACGAGCACAAAGGACTTAGGTGTCTATTACAGCAAGCAGGTGGAGCAGCTCACCGGCAACCAGACTGAGCGCGGCACCGTGGCTGAGGATTATGCCAACATCGCCGCCGACATCGAGGCCGGTATTCCTTTGCTCAACGACAACTATACCGTACCTAAATATCACTTCACAAAGAAAGCCGCCTATGCTTTCGCTGTGCGTTTCTATCTCTATTATGAGAAATGGGACATGGCAAAGAAGTATGCCGACCTGCTCTTAGGCTCTAACCCCGGTGCCTCCCTGCGCGACTACGCTGAGTTAGAAGCCATGCCACTGAGTGACTCCCAACAGGCCGTGAAAATCGCTGAGGCTTACTGCAGCGCAGAGAAGGAGTGCAACCTCCTCATCCAGACAAGTGTCAGCAGTGCCGGTCTGGCCTTAGGTCCTTGGAGATATGACAAGCGCTGGAGCCACACCAACTATCTGTCAGAGACTGAAGGAACGCAGAGCGATAATGTATGGGGTGGCTCAGAGGCGCTCATCTGGAAACCGTTTACCAGCAATCAGGGCGAAAGTGACTATGCCGTAACGATGCGCGTACCCTACGAGATGGAGTATACCGATCAAGTGAAAGGCTACGGTTATTACCATGCGCTGAACGTATCGTTCACCTTGGGTGAGGCACTTCTCAACCGCGCCGAGGCTGAGGTCATGCTGAAAGACTATGACGCTGCCTGCGAGGATATGAACACCTGGATGCACAACTATTTCAACACCGACAGCGTGCTGACTCCGGAGAGCGTGCAGAAATATTTCAAGCGCATTCCCTATGCTTACAGCGATGCTAAGAAGATGACAGCCAGCCCGAAGAAGCATCTCAACCCGCACTTCGCCATCGACGCTGAGGGCTCCGTTCAGGAGAGCCTGTTGCAGTGCGTCCTCGACTTGCGACGTATCGAGACCCTTCACGCCGGTCTGCGCTGGATGGACATCAAGCGCTACAACATCGAGATCCCGCGCCGACTGATCGGTGCAGACGGTGAACCGCAGAGAAACCTCGACTGGCTCACGAAGGACGACCCACGCATGGCCGTGCAGATCCCGATGAGTATCGTCGCTGCCGGTGTCGCCAAGAACCCACGTAATTAATCATAGGAGAAACAAACATGAAGAAATATATTTTAGGCTTAGCCCTCTTGGCTACGGTGGCCGGTACCCTGACCTCCTGCTCCGACGATGATCTGTCGGATGTGAGCGTCATCAAGGACTCTCAGACCACGGAGAATGCCTTCGACAAATGGCTGTACAACAACTTTGTAACGCCCTATAACATTGAGATCCAGTACCGTTACAATGATAACGAGTCGGACATGCAATATTATGATGTCCCTGCCGACTCCGCCCAGAGCGTAGAGATGGCCCACATCATCAAGTATACTTGTGTCGACGCCTATACACAGGCTGCCGGCATGAACTTCACCCGCACCTATTTCCCGAAGCTCTTCTCCTTCCTCGGAGAGTTTGAGTATGAGAACAACGGTGCGATGAAGCTCGGTACAGCAGAAGGCGGCAAGAAGATCCGCCTGCTCGGTGTGAACCACCTCGATACTTACATCCACAACCGTGAGTATCTGAATGAGTATTACATGAAGACCATCCACCACGAGTTCGTACATATCGTGAACCAGACGAAGGACTATCCGCGCGAGTTCGACAAGGTGACAGCCAATGGCTATGTCAACGACGCCTGGAGCTCCGAGACCTATGAGAGTGGCTATCTGACCCGCGGTTTCATCACGGACTACAGCCAGAAAGAGGCACGTGAGGACTTCGCCGAGATGGTCAGCACCTATGTCACGAAGACGCCGGCTGAATGGAATGCACTCATGGCTCAGGCCAAGACCTACGACGCTACGACAGGCAAGGTCACGAGCACCACAGGTTACGACGCCCTGCAGAAGAAGCTCGACATCTGCAAGCAGTATTACAAAGAGTCCTTCGGCATTGATCTTGACAAGGTCCGCGACGAAGTGGTGAGCCGCGAGGAGAATGTCGTCAACGGTAAAATCGATCTGAGAAGTTTGAAATAAAGAAGAGATTAAGTTATGAAGATCAAACATATTTTTCTATATCTCCTGTTGGCCATGCCGTCCTTCCTGCTGCAGTCCTGCTTGAAGGATCAGGAGGACATCTTCGACAAGCCGTCCTCTGAGCGTATGGAGGAGTATCTGCAGGCCGCCCAGGACACGCTCGTCAATGCACCCTACGGCTGGGCCATGGACTATTATCCGGAGAGCAACCAGAGCTATGGCGGCTTCGCCTATACCATCCAGTTCACGAAGGACAACGCTACGGTGCGCTTCGAGAACAATCCTGATGACGGTACAGAGACTTCTCTGTACAAGATGAAGGAAGATGACGGCCCCGTGCTCTCTTTCGATACGTACAACACGTTCCTGCACAACTATGCTACGCCGGCAAGCGGCCAGTACAGAGGCAAGGAAGGTGACTTCGAGTTTGTCATCGACAGCATCGGTTCCGATGTCGTCAAGGTTCACGGTAAGAAGTCGCTGAACACGATGTATCTGCACAAGCTCACAGAGCCGGCTGCCGACTACATGGCAAAGGTCGTTGACATGGGTGACAACTTCATGCTCTCTGAGGCTGACCTCCAGATCGGCGGTACTCCTTATGAGCTCGCCTTCACCGACCTGTCAAACCGCCAAGTGGACATCTATGCCAACGGACAGTATGTCACCTCTACGGCTTACAACTTCACCGACAAGGGCATCCGCCTCTATCAGGCTCAGACGCTCAACGGCGTGACGGTACGCGACATCAACTATGACGATGACAATCTGACGATGAGTGCCGACAAGGTCACTTCTGACAAGCTGTGGGTTTCTCCGGAAGTCGTGGCTAACCTCATCGGCAACATCGGTGCCGGCAAGGATGCCAAGACCGTCACGAAGACTGTGTCTCACCTCGACCAGCTGCAGATCAGCTGCGACGCTTCCTGGGTACACATCACGACCAACGGCAACAAGCTTACCATCACGATCGATGCCAACCCGGATGCAAGCAAGGTCAGAAAGACACATATCACCTTCACCAACGGCAACTACAGCAGCCAGATCAGCGTGACGCAGATCGAGCTCTCCGCTATGTTAGGTACTTACGACCTGACGATGAAGGCTTACAACTCTGACAAGGAGGGTATTGCAACGGTCAAGACTCAGGCAACACTCGCTTATGAGACTGACGACCAAGGCCAGCAGCAGCTCTATCTGTCTGTGACAAATAATGGTCTGACCTATAAGATCCCGGCTACCTATCTGAAGAGCGCACAGGCTATCCTCCTGCAGTCGGGTCAGCTCGTGGCAGAATTACAAGGCAGTTCGTCAGTCTATTATATCGCTGACGCCTTCGAGTTCGGCGGCGGTTACTGGACGAGCACGAAGAACAACTTCTTCGACATGCTGAGCTTCGATGCCGACGAGAATGGTAACATCACCACGACACTGAATGGTCAGATGCTCTATACACCGGATGGTCAGAGCTTAGAAGCTACGGGCTACACCGTCACCACGATGTATATGTACGCTTACTCGGCTTATCCGTTCACATCTGCCGGTGCATTAGGTTGGTTCGACCAGTTCAGCAAGAGCATCATGGTGAAGACTGCTTCTTCTACCGCCAAGGTCACCGTACCTGCCGGTCATGAGGTCAGCGGCCCAGCTTATCTGCAGCGCGACATCAAGTACACACGCCGCTGCAGACTCGACTGGTCAAAGTATGAGCTGAAGACACAACCTTCCCGTTTGGTCATCAAATAAACACGAAATCGTATGAAAAAGATAGTAAATATTTGTCTTTTCCTCGCTGCTGCAGCAACGTTCACCGCTTGTAGCGATGACAACACGGGCAGCGAGTATACGAGGGAGAACACCGTCAGCGTGGTCAGCGCTGACCTCTCCTTCGATGCCAATGCCCACACGGGCGGCGTGAAGTTCAACGCCCCCGCAGGCGCTGTGGTCACCGTCAACAAGAGTTGGGCAACAGCAGAGCTGAAAGGCGACTCCGTCGTCGTCAACGTCACGAACAACCCGGCCCTCGAAAGCCGTGCCGCCATGCTGACAATCAAGAGTGGCGCCGACTCTACCAATGTGCCTATCTCTCAGGAGGGCTGTCAGTTCTCCTACACGGGTAAGAAAGAGTATGTGCTCAACGATGATGCACAGACCCTCGTTCTCCCCTACACGAAGGTAGGTGCTGAGCCTACTGTTGCCACTAACAACGCCGCTCTCGCTCCGACAGATGCTGATACGGCTTTCGTCGTATCACTGCCGGCTAACACGACGGGCTCCATGCAGCAGGACTCTTTCTATGTCAGCAACCAGGGCATCGTCGATACTGTCATCGTCAAGCGCGGTGAAAAGAAGGACTTCGTTGGTCAGACCTGCTACCTCGCCGGTTACGACCTCGCGCAAGCTGACGAGAACACGCAGTCGCTCAGCGACTTGGCTGTCCAGTACGCAGGCACAATCAAGACAGACACTAAAGGCAATCCTTATCTGTACGCTCCAAAGGCATACATCAAGAATTTGCCACTGACCTTCGATGAGTCTACGCTCACGTTCACCGTCACGGGAGGTCAGCTTGTCAACACACTCACCAGTCAGGGCACGAAGTATTATCTGCGCTCGGGCATCTGGGACTACACCTTGTATGAGTTCCTCGGCGATCTGACTTATCAGTATTACCAGTATTACCAGGCAGGTAAGATCACGGAAGCACAATATAAGCAGTTCCAGGCTATGATGCCACAGGTCTTCGCCATGTTCGACTCGAAGAAACTGTCCATGGTCGCTTCCATGAATGTGGATCCTAATCAGCAGATACCTTTCGGTGATTTTGTCGACAGTGGCAACAACGACTGGTTAGCAGAGATCATGGTAGAGAACTTCAACTATACCCACAGTAACTATGATGCCAATATCCTGGCACTCGATCTGAACACGGTATCAAATGGTGCCTACCAGTTTGATCAGCCTCTGGCTCTGATTGCTCTGCCGGAGCTCATCATCATTCCGAGCTCACAGGCAAAGGCCAATGCTGCTAAGTATGTCCGCTCACAGGTCCGTCGTCCGAACCTCTCTCCGGCATTGCTAAAGCATCAGGCTGTGATGAACAAGGTGCTGAAGATGAACAAAGCACTGAAGTTCGAGAAATAATTCTTTCCGACAAGATATGATTAAGGGCGGCCCTTGCGGGTCGCCCTTAATTTATTTGGTTCTTCATCTTTTCAGGTTGGCAGGAGAACAACCTCGAAGAGGTTGAACATGGTTAGCCCCAGGCAAGGAGCGTAGCGACGTAGCCTGGGTGTATTGTAAAGGTGTATTTGACTGATTTTCTGCCTCGGAGAGGCAGGCTGCACGATAGTGCGCTATGTCTGTAAATAGATTATTTCTTCAACATAGCGCGCCAAGGCGCAGTCAGCCTCTCCGAGTAGAGAAGTAAAGACGTTTGCAGAACAGCCAAAAGAACAAAATTCACAATCGGCGGAGAAGTCACGCAGAGCCGCAGAGTTCTTAGAGCCGCAGAGATATAATAGAGTTTGAGCTTTTTTGAGAGACCTAAAGGCCTTTCGCAGAGCAGTTCCACCGCGGAGCCTCCTTAAGGCCGAAGGCCCTCTGAAAGCTCTGCGAATCAAGGACTATCTCAGCGGCTCTAAAAACTCAGCGGCTCTGCGAGAAAAACATTTGTCTATGATAGGCACTGTCCCAAACAGAAAGAGTGAGATTCAACCGTACAACTCGATAAATTTCTCGTTTCACTTCTTGCCGTCTGCAATTTATTCCTTATCTTTGCATCACACATTTCATAAAACATGAAACGGGAAACATGAAAAAGCTGAATAATCCTTTCGTTATCTATGGCTATAAAGGACCGGAATATTTCTGCGATCGCGAGCAAGAGACCAAGACGCTACTTCGCGCCCTGCACAACGAGCGCAACATCGTCCTCATCTCCCCACGACGAATCGGAAAGACGGGACTTATCCACCATGCTTTTGCAGAAATCGCACGCACTGATAAAGATATCCATTGCTTCTACATGGATGTCAACGCCACACGCAATCTGACCGAATTCATCCATTATTTCGCAAAGACTGTCATTGGAAAGGTTGATAATCCAACTCAGGCCGCCTACCGCAAGATAACAGCCTTCTTCTCAGCATTTAAACCAACGATGAGCTTTGATGAGATGAGCGGCATCCCTACATTCTCTATAACAGTAGCTCCGAACCAACAGGAGGAGTCCTTGAAGAAGATCTTCGACTATCTCAAGCTTTCGGAGAAAAGGATTTATATTGCTATTGACGAGTTTCAGCAAGTAGCCGAATACCCAGAGAAAGGGACGGAAGCACTGTTGAGATCTTATATACAGTTTCTGCCTAATGTCTATTTCATCTTCGCAGGCAGTAAGCAGCACATCATGGCAGACATGTTCTTGTCGGCCAAGCGTCCCTTCTATCAGAGTGCACAGATCATGAACCTGCCACTCATCAAAGAAGAGAAATACTTAGACTTTGCGAACAGACTCTTTCAGCCGAACCATCAGAACATCAGTGAAGATGTCTTCCATCATCTTTATGCGAGCCTTGACGGCCAGACCTGGTATCTACAGGTTGTCCTCAACCGATTGTATGAGATGAAAGAGACTATCACTTCCGACACAGTGGACAGCACAATAGAAGAATTGGTCGACGAGCAGGATGTGGCGTTCAACAGTTATTATGAGTCGCTGACTGACAACCAGGCAGCCCTTCTCTCTGCTATTGCCCAGGAAAAGAGCGTCAGTTCAGTCACATCCATGGAGTTTATCTCCAAATATCGGCTACCGGCACCAAGCAGTATCAGTATCGCTCTCACGGCCCTCATCAACCGCGAGTTCGTCTATAAGCAAGACAACACCTACATCGTCTACGACCGCTTCTTCGCCAGATGGCTGAGGAAGAAGAATGCGAGGTACGAATAAAATTATTCGACCTGTACGGTTGAAAAAATAACTTTCTTGTTGAATAAGCACCTCGGAGAGGTGCCACATGATTAGCCCCAGGTAAGGAGCGCAGCGACGTAACCTGGGGTTTAACATCGGGCGGTTTAACCTGACCT
>CADBAG010000053.1 GCA_902792635.1 uncultured Prevotellaceae bacterium
CAATTAGATAGACTGAAAATGCGACAAGACGAGCTAGATAAGCAACCTGCGTAACATGCTGATAATTAACGGTACCGAAATTTGTTATATGGTAGGCTGCCAAATGTCATAAATGAAGAGTAAATTTTAATCGTATAAGTCTCATTTCAGAATCCCAGTCTGGATATCTTTGTTGTTCATCGTCCTGTCGATGTCACGGTATCTCTTGCCTCGGTTGAACTTCCAACTGATGCCAAGGGATATTTTGTTGCCATCGTCAGCGCTATGAAGTAGCATGAGCTTGTGGATATTCTCGTTGACAAGCTCAGCTTTGTTAGTGCGAGGATGGGCTTGGAACGGCTGTTGCCAAGTGAGGGAGAACTCCCAGTTGCCCAACGTGTAACCACAGGATATGCTGCTTGTAGCTTGCTGATGGTTGCGTGTCTCGCCTTCCATGAATCGGAAGCCGGAATAGGCCTGGGCCACAAACGACCAGTTACCGAACATCGCCTTGATAAATCCCTCTAAGTCATAGGTTGTCAATAGATGGCTATAGTCTTCCCCTTTGTTGAAGAAGCGGTAGATAGCTGCATCGTAGCCCGCCACCAATTGGTTAGGGATAAACCAGTAATAAAGCGAGTGGCGGATAGACAATAGGTTGACATGCGGCTGATTCTTCTGCGTGTAATAGAACTGGTTGTCGTCTCCCCGCGAGTAGCTCGCCATGTTACAGTCTCGGTTCACTTTATAATAGACGTCGGCATCCGCCACAAAGCGAGGCTTCGTGTAAGTGATATGCAGGTCGTTCTCCAAGACACTGTTTGGTTTGATGTTCGGGTTGCCCACCGTCCATTCCATCGAGTTGGTGCGGATACGCGTGTCACTGATCATCGCAATCTGCGAGATATGCTGCGAGATGCTGAACAGGTAGTGGATGTTCCAGACCTGAGAAGGAGAATAAGATAAGGTCACTTTAGGACGGAAGAGCCAATAGCTAAAGTGGTTGTCACCTTGCCGATAGCGCTCATTGCTTGCTCCCAACCCGGCGATATAGCTCAGTGTCTTCAGTCGTCCCTTCATCTCACCGAAGAAATAAAGGCTTTGGTTGTGCATGTCGTTGACCGAGTTTACATCCCCCGTGTATTCGTTGCTCGTGTATTTCAACTGATGGCGGGCACCCATGGAGAGTGTGAAGGGTTTCAACTGATTCTCATAGATAGCCTCAGAGGTCAACGACCATGTGTTGCCGTCCACCTGATAGGCATAATCTGTGCCCTCGCTGTTGAAGTCGTATGTGTTCGTAGCAATGGATGTTCCCACGACATTTGCCGTGATCGATTGGTGGCTGCCTAACTGATGGAAGAAATAAAGGTCAAGCACAGGCGATGTGCTCTTGTCATGAGAGCGGCGCCAGGTCGTGACATCTTCCTTGCCGGTCTCGCTGAACAACTGTGATCGATAGCTGCCCGGGTCGTGAGAGAAATCGGTTGTGAGCAGCGCCTGGAAGACATAAGAAGCAGAGTCGGCGAGATTATACTTTAGTTGGAGTACGTTATCGAAGTTGCGGTCCCGACGCTTCAAGTCCTGCCGGGTGATGAGATAATGACTTCCATCGTTGAGCGTATAGTCGGCATCCTCACGATAGTGTGAGCCCTTCAAATCCTGATAGTTGAAATCATAAGTGAGGCCGAACTCTGAGTTCTTGTGGTTCCATGATGCGAAGACGGCATCATCGCCTTGCCAAGAGGTGAGGGTATTAGTCAGATCCATGCCTCCGGCGTAGCCCTCATCGTTTCTTGCTGTATGGAAATTGATGACGTATGCGATGTCGGAACCATAGCGTACCCCCGGGTTGTCGATATATTCCACACTTTTGATACGATTGGGATCGAGAGTAAGCATCTCTTCCTTTGTACAGATAGCGCCGTTGATACGTATCTGCACTCCTCCGCGATTATCCTTTGATATGACTGTATGCTTGACGGCATCGACGATGACACCCTGGAGAAAAAGCTTGTCCAACAACGCATAGCCGTTTGCCGATGTTTTCTTCGCCTCCTCCGAAGGTATCAGTACCTTCCCGTCAGGCTTCGTGATGACGCGAGCGGCATTCACCGTCACGCCTTGTAAGTTCACTTCTTTCTGCTCTTGCGCCTCAAGCATGAGTGGCATAGAGAGCATACATAAAAATATTATTCTCTTCATCTTTGTTTATTTTGTGCAAAGATAAGAAGGAAAGGAGAATAATACGAGAAATGTGGCTGACAATTGGCTGACAATACCGCACCTCGGAGAGGTGCTACATGGCTAGCCCCAGGTAAGGAGCGTAGCGACGCAACCTGGGGTTTCGGATCGTGCGGTTTAACTTGACCGGTCGGCCTCTCCGAGGCCGGATCTCAACGCATCGTCATTGCACAGAACCCCCACGTTTCGGCTACGCCTCACATGGGGCTACTCATGTGGCACCTCTTCGAGGTGCTTACGTAAGTGGGAGATCTGAAATATTAGTCCTTTGCCCTTAGCTGATAATCTTTTCCTCGCTCCGTCACAATCTCAAGGTTGCCGTGCGCTTCGGTGATGGGCTTCAGTCGACGGATTAAGGTATAGAGGGTCTCACTGGCATCGGGTTTCTTCGGCCACAGTGCCTCACAGATCTCTTGCTTGGAGAGGCAGTGATTAGACGAGGCAAAGAACATGCGCATGAGTTGTTCTTGCATCGGGGTGAACTTCACAGCCTTGTGGTTTATATCATAGAAGTTGTTGTCGGCATCGCTAAGTACAAGACTTCCTACGACGATGCCGTCCACATGACGACGCCTAAAATAGAGAAGAGAGCCAACGGCCCATAGCATAGCGAGTAGTGAGAGCAGTCCACTCGCCCGCTGGTCTGACAAGGCAAAGACTGTCGCCAAAGAACAGTTAGCATAACCTTGGAATGCTAATGCTTTCCCATGCCGCTGCCATCGCATCTTCCTGCTGCAGATGCCTCGCTCCGTATCATCCATTGCATAATAGACGAAAGAGCACTCGCGCAGCGCCGCGACCTTCAAATGACTGCGGTAGTCACGAATGGTATCGGGGGGTAATCCAACCCTCTTGTTTCTCAGCCAAGGTCTGCGCCAACGCTTGGTTCATGTCGCTGATGATTGCCTTACGCGTGTGGTCATAACTGCGATAGCTTGCCCATGCTGAACATAGCATCAGCACGACGAGCACTGCGATGGTATGGATAGGTTTCAACTTCATCTCTCACTCTTTACAATTACACTTGCAAAGATACACAATAAAGTTGAAAGTCGACCATTGCTGTGAAATTTAATTCAATTTCAGCCACCATCCCTTCCATATTCTCACAAGGAAGATGATGCCACGGAACGTAAGCTCTGTCGCCATGGCGATCCACACACCACGCAGGCCGTAGCTCTGCGCAAGTCCATAGGCGAGTGTCAGTCGCACGCACCACATCGAGAACAAACTCATGATGGCGGGCTTGAGCGTGTCGCCGGCCGCCACACATACTGAGTAGCTGACGATGGCTGCTGCAAAGAACGGCTCTGCAAAAGCCTCGATGCGAAGGACCTCGGCGCCAAGATCGCGGATGGCAGCCACAGGAGAGAGGAAGCCGATCATCTCGGGAGCGAAGATGAACATGAGCAAGCCCATGAATGCCATCACCGCCATGCCTACGCCGATGGTCATATGAGCGAAACTCTTACAGAGATCGATACGCCTTGCTCCATAAGTCTGGCCTACGAGTGTCGAGGCTGCATCGCCAACGCCATAACCCGGCATGTAGCAGAGGCTCTCGGCCGTGATGGCGAAGGAGTTGGCGGCGATAGCGATGTTGCCAAGCGGGGCGACGATGAGTGTGGAGACAACCTGTGCCGAGCCCATGAGGATATTCTGAATGGCTATCGGCGTACTGATCTTCGCAGCATTGCGCACATATTCCCACATCCAGATGAAACGGGTATGGTCCAGGCGCAGCGCGATAATCTTGTTCTTCCATACTGCCTGCCACGTCATTGGGATGACCGTCACGACGTATGCTGCCATCGTGCCCAAAGCTGCACCGATGACACCCATATTAAAGATGTATATAAAGAGGTAGTTGAACGCCACATCGAGGCAACACATCATGATGGAGAGTGCACTCGGCACGCGCATCTCTCCCGCACTCTTCAGCATCGCACTCATGAGGTGATAGGCGAGGACGGCGGGAAGCGTGAGACTAAAGATGAGGAAATAAGCCGACGACATCGGGGCGATGTCTGCCTTGCCACCGAGCCAATAGGGGAGTGGGTTGTGGATGGCTACGCCGATAAGTGCCATGAAGACGCTGAAGGCGATGCCGCAGACGAGGGCATGACGGAAAACCTGACGGGCACGGATGAAGTCGTTGGCGCCGATGAAATGAGCCACCTGTACGGAAAAGCCTATCGACACTGCCGAGAGGATAGAGCCCATGAGCCAGGTCGTCGTCTCAATGAGGCCAATGCTCGCGGACGCTGCGGCACCGAGATGGCCCACCATGGCGGCGTCGATGAAAAACATCATCACCGTCGTGATCTGAGCCAACATCGACGGTACACTCAGTTCGAAGATGAGACGCAGTTTCTCACTGCGCGTCATCTCTTCGCCATTGCGTATCTTGGCAAGTAAAAGGTCACTTTTCTTCATCTATATTCTTTATTGGGCGTGCAAAGTTACTGATAATAATGCGAATATGGACGAATTTACAGTTATTTCTTGTATTAAGGTTTTGTGAAGAACGACATATTTGTTACTTTTGCGCAAAACTTAAATATATGAGATATGAAGAAATACTGTGTTTTCTTATTCATGCTCGCTGCAGCAATGATGTTCGTTCCGGCGAAAGCAGCAAACAACAAATCGACAAATGAGGCTGACGGGGTGCCCTCCCGCAAAGTGCTTGCGCAGATCCATCCGTGGTACGGAGCGCGTGTGGCGTTCCTTGGCGACTCGCAGACAGACCCACGCAACAATGGCTCGAAGAAGAAATACTGGGGCTTCCTCAGTGAGTGGCTCGACATCCAGCCTTATGTCTATGGACTCAGCGGACGGCAGTGGTCACAGCTCCCGGCACAGGTGGAGAAACTGCACAATGAGCACGGCTCGGATGTCGATGCTATCCTTATCCTGATGGGTACCAACGACTATAATCATGGCGTGCGCATTGGTCAGTGGTATGAGGAAGGCGACACTGTTGTGGAAGCCGCCTATGGAGAGATGAAGCGGAAGGAACAACGTCACTATCGCCGTTTCTCCTATGATCCGAACACGTTCCGTGGCCGTATCAATATTGCCATGAAGCTCATCAAAGAATATTATACCGACAAGCAGGTCATCTTGCTCACACCTATCCATCGTGCTATCTTCGATGCCAACGACAAGAACCTGCAACCTGAGGAGAATATCGAGAGCCGTGGCGGACTGTATCAGGATGCCTATGTGGAGAGCGTCAAGGAGGCTGGCAACGTGTGGGCCGTGCCTGTGATAGACACCAACTCCCTCACCGGTTTCTTCCCGCTCATCAATGGTACGGTCTATTATCACAATGCCAAAGATCTGCTCCATCCCAACGACGCAGGACATGAACGGCTCGCTAAGACGTTGCTGTGGCAACTGTCCAAGCTCCCGTGCCGGTTCTAACGTTTTCATCGTAGGTGGATACCCAGCTTTCAATACATATTGAACATTATTTAAGCCAAAAATAATTGCTAATCTCGCGAAATTGTCTTATATTTGCCAACAAAGAAACTTGACACCCTAAAGGGTGCCACACTGAAAGATGCTTGACACCCTAAAGGGTGTCACACAGAACGAGATGCGGAGGAACAATAACATATTAAGGCCACTGATGGCTTTGGTGGCTATGATAACAGGAGGATTAGCTATGGCTCAGAATATCAGACCGATGGCTGTGGCGGGACAGTTCTATGCCGCCTCACGCCAGGAGTTGACAAAGGATGTAGCACAATGCTACAAGACGGGTGAGGGGCTCCTTGCAGCCTCTAAGGTTGCCGTGAAAAGCAATGAGAAGGTACAGGCTGTCGTCGTGCCCCATGCCGGTTACGTCTTTTCGGGAGGTGTCGCAGCGTCTGCTTTTTCTGCGATTCCTAAGGAAGCAACTTACAAACACATCTTTTTATTAGGTCCCTCTCATCATGTCGCTTTTGACGGCGCTTCGGTGTGCGATGCCTTCTATGCTTATGCCACGCCGTTGGGAGAGGTGTCCGTAGATACGGCACTCTGCAAGCAGCTCATTGCCGACAACCGCGTGTTTACCTATAAACCTTCAGCCCATGACCGTGAGCATTGCTTAGAGGTGCAGTTGCCGTTCCTGCAATACCGTTGGAAGTCGCTGCCACCGATTGTGCCAATCATCATCGGCACCCAGGAGTATGCGAAGCTGAAGGATATTGCCGCGGCCTTGAAACCTTATTTCAATGCAGACAATCTCTTTGTCATCAGCAGCGACTTCAGTCATTATCCTTCGTATGAGGATGCGTTGAAGGTAGACGGTAACAGTGGTAAAGCGCTGTCTACGGGTCGTCTCGATAAGTTTTTGGAGGCATTGCAGGATAATGCATCGCTCCGTGTCAGCAATCTCTATACGAGTGCATGCGGACAGAGCGCTATCGCTGTGATGCTCATGATGATGGACAACGACTCAACGACTAAGATCCATCATATCGCTTACCTCAATAGTGGCGACTCACCCTATGGCGGCAAGGATGAGGTCGTGGGTTATCACTCATTCTGTGTGCTTCGCGAAATTAACTCGGCAAAGGATGCTCCGAATTTTCCAAAAGAATCATCGAAGTCTTCAGAGAATAAAGAAAATGACTCATTGTTGACTGCGGAGGACAAACAACAACTTCACAATGTCGCTTGGAATGCCATCTCACCTGAGAGCCGACATGTGAAAGTCACGCCCACAAAGATCTTCGAGCGGAAGTTAGGCGTCTTCGTCACGCTGACAGAGCGCGGACGTCTTCGTGGTTGCATCGGTCACTTCGGAGAAGACGTGGCACTCGGTGCACTGACACAAGAGATGGCACATGCCGCAGCCTTCGAGGATCCGCGTTTCACGCCCCTGCGGGAAGACGAGCTCGATGATGTGCAGATAGAGATCAGTGTGCTTACGCCGTTGAAGCGCATCCACAGCATCGATGAGTTCCAGTATGGCAAGCAAGGCATCTACATGCGCAAAGGCTGGCGTAGTGGCACGTTCCTGCCGCAGGTTGCCGACGAGGTCAACTGGACGAAAGAAGAGTTCCTCGGTCACTGTGCCCAAGACAAGGCAGGCATCGGCTGGGACGGATGGAAAACAGCGGAGCTGTACACCTATGAGGCGATAATATTTTAGGCTCACAAAAACTATGCAATGCAAATATTACGATAAACAAGATAATGGGAAGGTGCAGTGTCTTCTTTGCCCTCACGAGTGCGTCATCGCTGAGGGTAAGACCGGCTTGTGCCGTTCACGGATGAACAAAGGTGGCGAACTGGTCTCGCTCGTCTATGCTCGGCCTTGTGCCATCGCCGATGATCCTATCGAGAAGAAGCCGCTCGCCGAGTGGCATCCGGGCACGCGCTGTCTGTCTATTGCTTGCACGGGTTGTAACCTGCGGTGTCCCAACTGCCAGAACTTTGACATCTCGCAAGCCTCGCCAAAGGATGTGCCGGCATACGACTGCAAGCCGGAGGATATTGTCGGCCTCGCTTTAAGTCACCACCTGCCGACGATCGCCTATACCTATACCGAGCCACTGACATGGTATGAATATGTCTACGACACGGCAAAACTCGCCCATGAGAAAGGTCTGTACAATGTCTTGGTCAGTGCAGGTTACGTCAATGAGGAGCCGTTGCGGGCTCTCGCTCCGTATCTCGATGCAGCGAATATCGACCTCAAGTCATTCTCTGACGAGACCTACCGTAAGTTCAATAAGGCATCCTTGGAGCCGGTGCTTCGCACGCTGCTGATCCTTCATGAGCTGAACGTACACCTTGAGATCACGCTCCTGCTCATCCCCGGTATCAATACCGATGAGTCGATGCTTCACAAGATGTTCGCTTGGATCACGAAGCACGACTTGAACCATTGTGCTTTTCATATCTCCCGCTTCTTCCCGATGTATCAGATGGAGGATGCCGAGCCGACACCGATCGCGGACATGCGGAAGGTGGAGCAGATAGCACATGAGGAAGGTGTAGAGCACGTCTATCTCGGAAACATTTAGAGCTCAAGAACTCAACAACTCAAGAGCTCAAGAACTTAAAAACTCATAAACTTATAAACTCAAAAACTCAAAAACTTACAAACTTATGTCCGACATCCCATCAATTTTCTGGCTTATCCCCTTGGCATCGGTCGCTGCCCTTGTCATGGCGTGGACGTTCTTCAGCAGGATGATGCGCGAAGAAGAAGGAACGCCGCGAATGTGTGAGATAGCAGGCTATGTGCGCCGTGGTGCTATGGCATATCTCAAGCAACAGTACAAAGTAGTATTGATCGTATTCATCGTCCTTGCCATCATCTTTGCCATCATGGCCTATGGCTTTCATGTTCAGAACCCGTGGGGGCCTTTCGCTTTCCTTACGGGTGGCTTCTTCTCTGGCCTTGCCGGTTTCTTCGGCATGAAGACCGCGACTTATGCCAGTGGGCGTACGGCGAATGCGGCACGACAGGGTCTTGACAAAGGGTTGAAGATCGCCTTCCGCTCCGGTGCCGTCATGGGTCTCGTCGTGGTAGGATTAGGACTGCTCGACATCGCCGTGTGGTTCCTTATCCTTCACGCTTTCTACAGTGGAGGCGAGGCAGCCCTCATCACCGTCACCACGACGATGCTTACCTTTGGTATGGGTGCCTCGACGCAGGCCCTCTTTGCGCGTGTCGGTGGCGGTATCTATACGAAGGCTGCTGATGTCGGTGCGGACCTCGTAGGAAAGGTGGAGGCGGACATCCCCGAGGATGATCCCCGCAACCCCGCAACGATTGCGGATAACGTAGGCGATAATGTCGGCGACGTGGCAGGTATGGGAGCTGACCTCTATGAGAGCTACTGTGGCAGTATTCTCTCCACGGCCGCCCTTGGTGCCACGGCTTTTGCCGCCACAGGAGACGTGATGCAACTCAAGGCTGTCATCGCCCCGATGCTCATTGCTGCCGTTGGCGTGTTCCTCAGTTTAGCGGGTATCTTCATGGTGCGAACAAAAGACGGAGCTACGATGAAGGAACTCCTTCACTCCCTCGGCCTTGGCACGAACACGTCGGCTATCCTCATCGCAGTGGCTACCTTTGTCATCCTTTATCTCTTGGGATTGGACAACTGGCTCGGCATCTCGTTCAGTGTCGTCACGGGCTTGGCAGCAGGCGTCATCATCGGACAGAGCACGGAGTATTACACCTCGCAGAGCTACAAGCCGACGAAAGACATTGCTGAAGCTTCGAAGACCGGTGCCGCCACCGTCATCATCAAAGGTATCGGCACGGGAATGATCTCCACTTGTATCCCCGTCGTGACTATTGCCGTGGCTATCATGCTAAGTTATCTCTGTGCCAACGGCTTCGACCTGTCGATGAGTGCTTCGTCTATCCAGTCAGGTCTCTATGGCATTGGCATCGCAGCCGTGGGCATGCTCTCCACACTCGGTATCACCCTTGCCACGGATGCTTACGGGCCTATCGCCGACAATGCGGGTGGCAACGCAGAGATGAGCGGCTTGGGAGAGAGCGTGCGGGCACGTACCGATGCACTCGATGCTCTTGGCAACACGACGGCTGCTACGGGCAAGGGCTTTGCCATCGGCTCAGCTGCTCTGACGGCTCTCGCCCTCCTCGCGTCGTATATTGAAGAGGTGAAGATCGCGATGATTAGAGCCGTGGACAACGGCAGACAGTTCGTCGACTCTGTGGGCAACGCTTTCGACCCGTCATCAGCAACGATGCCCGACTTCATGGAGTATTTCCAGATCAACCTCATGAACCCGAAGGTCATCGTGGGTATGTTCATCGGTGGCATGGTAGCGTTTCTCTTCTGTGGACTGACGATGGGCGCGGTGGGTCGTGCTGCCGAGAAGATGGTTGAAGAGGTGCGCCGACAGTTCCGTACGATCAAAGGCATCCTTGAAGGCAAGGCTACGCCCGACTATGGCCGTTGTGTGGCTATCTCGACGCGTTCAGCCCAGCATGAGATGATCATTCCTTCGCTTCTTGCCATCGTCATCCCTATCATCGTCGGTTGCGTCGTCGGTGTGGCGGGAGTGCTCGGACTCCTTGCCGGTGGTCTCGCCACCGGCTTCTCCTTGGCTGTGTTCATGGCAAACAGTGGCGGTGCCTGGGACAATGCCAAGAAGATGGTGGAGGAAGGCGCCTTTGGCGGCAAAGGCTCCGAATGCCATAAGGCAACAGTTGTCGGTGATACCGTGGGCGATCCATTCAAGGATACGTCGGGACCCTCATTGAATATTCTCATTAAACTCATGTCGATGGTGAGTATTGTTATGGCAGGCCTCACCGTGGCGCTAAGTTAAAATTGTTATGCCTCGAATAAAACTAACCTTATTGTTTCTCTGCATACTGCTCCTTGCCGGTTGCGACAAGGGACCGTTTGACGTGCATCCTTACGACACCAACTATAAGGGTGGGAAGGATCTCAATCCAAAGAATATCGCGGTCATTGAACAGCGGTTCAAAGACCGCGATACGCTGCGTGTGGCGTTTATCAGTGACACGCATCTGTGGCACAAAGAGTTTAAGGATGAAGTAGCGTCCATCAATGCCAACGACAGTATTGACTTTGTCGTCCATTGTGGCGACTTCACGGACACGGGTACAACCCGCGAGTTTGAATGGGGTTACGATATCCTCAAGACGCTCAATAAGCCTTACGTCGTGCTCATTGGCAATCATGACTTCCTCGGTACGGGTGACCAGGTGTGGAAGACGATGTTTGGCGAAGACCTTGACTATTCGTTCATTGCTGGCGGCATCAAGTTCATCTGTCTCAACACCAATGCCACGGAGTACGACTATATGGCGGCTGTGCCTAACTTCGACTATATGCAAGAGGAGTTTCATAAAGATTCTGTATCGTTTGACCGCACGGTCTTCGTCATGCATGCGTGCCCGGGGAGTGACCAATTCAACAACAATGTCAAAGGCATGTTCGATTATGTCATCAAACTCTTTCCCGGCTTGCAGTGCTGCATCTATGGACACGACCATCAGCGCACGGCACTTGACATTTTTAACGATGGCGTGATGTGGTAGTAACTACTCAGTCTTTTTCAGCATAACCGCCAAAGAGTGAAGTTAAAGAGTCATAAAGTACTATTTATGCTTGTCCAGTACCATATGTTTTTTGAAT
>CADBAG010000054.1 GCA_902792635.1 uncultured Prevotellaceae bacterium
TACACCTTTACAATACACCCCAGGCTACGTCGCTACGCTCCTTGCCTGGGGTTATGCAGAGTGTGCCTCTCCGAGGCACTATCAACTATAAGTAGAGAATGAAGTTTAACCGTACAGGTAGAATTTTTTCCGGGTTAATGGTTTCATCGTAGGGGTTCCCCTACGGTGTGTAACGACCTTAATGCGACTGCGACTGCGACTGATTGCGACTGTTGTAGGTTTTTAGAAAATCGGGGATGCCATAACCATACACACTGTCGGGCCATTTATAGCGGTCAGCGGATGATCTGATAACATTGATGATCTGCTTGGCATTCATTGTAGGAAGTGCTTGCCAAAGACAAGCAACAAGTCCGCAGATAATCGGGGAGGCGAAGGACGTACCATTGTTTGTCGTCAATGCTCCGGAGCCATCAATGACACTCACATTCACCCCAGGCCCGCAGATATCAGGCTTCACGCGTCCGTCTTGAGATGGACCTAAGCTGGAGAACACAGCAATCGTACTGTCTTTGTCTACAGCTCCAATAGTGAGAATATTATCGGCATCCGCGGGGATATTGATCTTATGCCATTTGTTATAGCCTTCGTTTCCCGCAGCATTGCACAGCACGATACCTTTGGAAGATAACATGGAAGCCGTCTGACTGATGAATGACGACTTGCCATCAAGCGTACGGAGCCAGGGGCCAATAGAGTCGCCATCCCAGTGCGTATAACCTAAGGATGAATTGATGAGATCGGCCCCAATAGAGTCAGCAAACTCTGCGCCCATCGTCCAGGAGTCTTCCTCGGCCCGCGTCTCAG
This sequence comes from uncultured Prevotellaceae bacterium, assembly GCA_902792635.1. Lineage (GTDB taxonomy): Bacteria > Bacteroidota > Bacteroidia > Bacteroidales > Bacteroidaceae > Prevotella. The sequence continues at coordinate 808 of CADBAG010000054.1, forward strand.
TCTCAGTGTCTTCCGTTCGGATCAAGGCATAATCAGCTTCGGGAGCCGTTCCTATCATAACACCTTTTTTGTTCGTTCCCATGACCGATAGAACCATCGTTCCGTGATAATGCTCCTCATAGATGCTCCGTGTGCGGCGAGGCGCAAAATCAGCCGTGGCAACGACATTGATAGCTTTCATCGCCGGGATCCTGTCTGCATTATGAAAGCCGGCATCAAGGATAGCAATCAGCATCCCCTTGCCTTTATAACCCATCTTATGGAGTTTCTGACCGTTGACAAGCCTTATCTGCTCCCATCCGTCTCCATAAATCGAATGGCTCAAGGAATCGTTGGGAGTAAGTTTCCCAATGTCTAACCGTGGTGTGAGGAGCATCGAGTCGGGCGAGACGTATAGTCGGAGGCAACGTTTCACAAAAGGTAAACCTTTGACTATCGTTCTCACATTATCCTTAGGTGAAGCTACGAGAACCGTATTATGCCACTTGCTGGTGCCTAAAATATCCAATCCACCCTCTCTGATACTTTTCAGATACGTAGGAGAAACGGGGAGATCAGTAGAGTCTATGCCGATGCCTTGCCGTTTCCTTCGCTCTATAGCTCGTTGAGAAAGGAAAGCCTCGGGATGATTGAGCTCATAAGGAGAGCCCTGTTTATCGTTGAGGTACAGGCGGTAGATATATGTCTTTTTCAATGCTACTTCATGCCAAGTCTTGCTTTTAGCCGAAAGAAAAGCAGGCATAGAAACGAGTAACACAAAAAGGAATAAACGAATCATTTAATGGTTTCTATGAAATCTTTGATAGCATTGCATCTCTCGATGGCGGGTTCATATCCCATGGCAGCAGCTTTCTTCCATAGTTTCACTGCTTTACCGGAGTCTTCTACCACTCCTGTTCCTCTCCAACAGCACCATCCATAGAGATAGATACCTTCCGCATCTCCATTCTTCTCAGCATATTTCAAGATACGGCAGGCATCCTCATAGTTTTGTATTTCCAAGAGGTGGCGGGCGCGGCCCATCGCATGCGCAAAGGTCTCGCCAGCTCCCTCATCAGAAAATCCGAAAAAAGACCGCCAAGGAATCTTCATGGAACGAACACTAATTAATAGTCACCTTCGTTGTCGTCGCTGATCTCCTCAGCCTCATAGTTGAGGTCATCAGGATTCGTCTCGTAGGTGGTGCGATAACTCTCCTCGGTGAGCTTATCGTCATCGAAGGTGTCGTCGTCCTCATCCTCATCCTCGTCGCGCTCTTTATCCTCGGGAAGGTCTTCATCCTTCTCCTCGTCATTGCCCTCACCGTCATAGTTCTCATCAGACGATTGGGTCGGCTCCACAACGGGTGCCGGCTCATCTTCGGGCTTTTCCTTGACGAAGATAGCCTCAGTCCATGATCCCTTAGGAATCTCGAGCACTTCGTATCCGTCGTTGACCTTCTTTTCATAGAGTCCTCCGGCCTTATGCAGACGGTCAGTAGGAAGTGTCGTCGTAGAGATATCAAAGGCAGTGAGGATGATATCCTGGATGCTCTGTGGCAGGCTCTCCCAGCCACCGCCGAAGTTACGCTCAAGAACCTCCACGAGCTTGGCAGCCGAGATATGGCCTACATTCTCATAAGTGAGGTCTGTGACACGCATGATGGCGCGCTTCTTGATAGCCACCTTGTAGCTGTTCTGCTCATCGACCTTGATGGTTCCGACCTTGAATCCGCGCTGCTCGAGCTTCTCAATGACGATGGGCTTGTCCACTTTGATGTCTTCTACCTCGAAGGCTGTCTTGATGATGTCTGTATAGTGACGCATGTTGTCTTTGAGGTCAGCGTCTTTCTCAACGGCTTCCCACATGCGGAAGACATCATTCTCCTGGATGTCCCATACATTGCTCTTATTCAGTGTCTTAATTGTAATGGCTTTCTTGTCTTTCATAATATGACTTTTAATGAGTCTTTTAATGAGTCTTTATTTAGTCTTTTATATGAGTGCAAAATTAAACATAAATCCTAAATATGCAAACATTTCTTGGAAAATAATTGCTATAACTTTGTGCGAGTGTACGATTAATTTCTTAATTTTGCAAGAAAATAAATATTTTCCTATGCATGAGAGTGACTCTATAGTGATTATCCCCACTTACAATGAGAAAGAAAACATGGAAAAGATTATCCGTGCGGTCTTTTCATTGGAGAAGTGTTTTCATATCTTGGTGATTGATGACGGCAGTCCTGATGGCACGGCTTCTATCGTGAAGCGCCTTCAGAAGGATGAGTTCGGTGACCGTCTTTTCCTCATTGAGCGCCAGGGCAAGCAAGGTCTCGGTACCGCTTATATCACGGGTTTCAAATGGGCGTTGGAGCGTTCCTACGAGTACATCTTTGAGATGGACGCTGACTTCAGCCATAACCCTCACGATCTGCCGCGTCTCTATGCGGCATGCCATGATGAGGGTGCTGATGTAGCCGTGGGCTCGCGCTATGTGACGGGTGTGAATGTCGTCAACTGGCCTATGGGCCGTGTGCTGATGAGCTATTTCGCTTCTGAGTATGTGCGGTTCATCACAGGCATCAATATCCACGATACCACTGCTGGATTCGTGTGCTATCGTCGCCGTGTGCTGAAGACCATCGACCTCGACAAGATCCGTTTCAAAGGCTATGCGTTCCAGATAGAGATGAAATACACGGCCTATAAGATAGGATTCAAGATCAAGGAGGTGTCGGTCATCTTCGTGAACCGCAAGGAAGGTACGAGCAAGATGAGTGGAGGAATCTTCTCCGAGGCGCTCTTTGGTGTGATGCGTCTTCGCCTCGACGGTTGGTTTAAGAAATATCCTAAACCCGTAGAATGAAGTTTAGCGATTTAGTGAGTCTTTACGGGCGCTTGCCACAGGCAGGTGCCCTGTTGAATACATTGGGCAAAGCGAAGGTTCATCGTCTTGCCGTAGAGGGCCTCGTGGGGTCCTCCGTGCCCCTGCTCTTTTCTTCAATAGCCGGGCGTCTGAACCGCACAGTGCTTTTCATCCTTGACGATGCCGATGAGGCAGGCTATTTCTTCAATGACCTCAAGAGCGACAAGGCTTGTTTCTTCCCTTCAGCTTATCGCCGCGCCGTGAAATATGGCCAGCGCGATGATGCCAATGAGATTCTGCGTACCGAGACCTTGGCTGCTGTCTCTTCCAAGACAGGGCCGCTCTTCATTGTCACGTGTCCTGAAGCCGTAGCAGAGCTCGTCGTCTCTCAGAACCATTTCGATGAACAGCGCATCTCGCTGAAGACTTCTCAGACCATTGATATCACCGATTTGGAGCATCGTCTGCGCGACCTCGGTTTCGATGAGGTCGACTATGTCTATGAGCCGGGGCAGTTTGCTGTTCGCGGAAGCATCGTGGATATCTATTCCTATAGCAGTGAGCTCCCTTATCGTATCGACTTCTTCGGAGATGAGATTGATACGATTCGAACTTTCTCCGTCGAAGACCAGTTGTCTCAGGACCGCCGCTCACAGGTTGAGATCGTGCCTGAGTTAGCCGTCACGGAGTCGGAGAAGGTGCCGTTCCTCCGTTTCCTTCCCGAGGACACGCTTATTGTGATGAAAGATGAGCGTTTTGTGCTCGACACTATCCAGCGTATCTATAATGAGGGATTCTCCTCACAGGCAATGACAGAGCGCTTAGAGGGTGCCACAGAGGTAGAGCAGGAGCAGATACGTCGCGACATGAACCGAGAAGCGGTGCTCTGTAAGCCAACGGTCTTCAATGATGAGTTGGCCCGGTTCCAGCAGATTGAACTTTCTGCTTCGAGCCATGCACAGGAAACTCCTGATGCCACGATCACGTTCCATACCAAGCCACAGCCACTCTTCCACAAGAACTTCGACCTGCTCAAGCAGTCGTTGGAGGATTATCAGCTCCAGGGCTACAAGATCTATATCCTTGCCGACAGTGAGAAGCAACAGCAGCGACTGAAGGATATTCTCAACGACATGTCTGCCGATGAGGTCACTGATAAGCTCGGTGACCATCTCATAGCCGTGGACAAGACAGTGCACGAGGGGTTCGTCGACGATGACCTCAAGGCCTGTCTCTTTACTGATCATCAGATCTTCGACCGATTCCATAAGTACAACCTCAAGTCGGACAAGGCGCGCTCGGGTAAGATGGCGCTCACGATGAAGGAGCTGCAGCAGATGGAGCCGGGCGACTATCTCGTGCATGTCGACTTCGGTATCGGAAAGTTCGGAGGACTGATCAAGGTTCCTAACCCACAGGGCGGCTACCAGGAGGTCATCCGCATCATCTATCAGAACAACGACAAGGTGGATGTCTCCATCCACTCGCTCTATAAGATTTCCAAATACCGTGCTGCGGATACGGGAGAGCCCCCGCGCCTCTCTACCCTCGGTACGGGAGCCTGGGACCGACTCAAGGAGCGCACGAAGAAGAAGATCAAGGACATCGCGCGCGACCTTATCCGGCTCTATGCCAAGCGGCGCCATGAGAAAGGTTTTGCGTTCTCTCCTGACAACTTCATGCAGCATGAGCTTGAGGCGAGCTTCCTCTATGAGGACACGCCCGATCAGCTCAAGGCTACACAAGACATCAAGGCGGATATGGAGCGCGCTGTGCCGATGGATCGTCTCGTCTGTGGTGATGTGGGCTTCGGTAAGACGGAACTTGCCGTGCGCGCTGCGTTCAAGGCAGCTTGTGACGGGAAACAGACGGCGGTGCTCGTACCTACGACAGTCCTCGCCTATCAGCATTTCCAGACTTTCAAGAAGCGTCTCCACGACTTCCCCGTGCGCGTCGACTATCTCTCGCGAGCACGTTCAGCGAAGCAGACACGTCAGGTCTTGGATGACCTTGCCGCAGGACGCATCGATATCATCATCGGAACGCATAAACTCTTGGGAAAGACCGTGAAGTGGCACGACCTCGGACTCCTGATCATCGATGAAGAGCAGAAGTTCGGTGTCTCCACGAAGGAGAAACTGCGCAAGCTGAAGACGAATGTCGACACGCTCACGATGTCGGCTACGCCTATCCCCCGCACCCTCCAGTTCTCACTCATGGGAGCGCGCGACATGAGCATCATGCGCACACCGCCACCCAACCGTTACCCGATCCACACGGAGCTCTGTACGTTCTCGCACGAGGTCATCGCCGATGCCATCAACTTCGAGATGAGCCGTTCGGGTCAGGTGTTCTTCGTCAATGACCGCATCTCGAGTCTTCCGCATATCGCAGAACTTATCCATCAGTATGTCCCCGACTGCCGTGTGGCGATCGGTCACGGACAGATGTCGCCGGAGGAGTTGGAGAAGATCATCATGGGGTTCATCAACTATGAGTATGACGTGCTGCTCTCGACGACTATCGTGGAGAATGGGGTTGATATTCCCAATGCCAACACTATCATTGTCAATGACGCGCATCATTTCGGTCTCTCTGACCTTCATCAGATGCGTGGCCGCGTAGGTCGCTCCAACCGCAAGGCGTTCTGCTACCTCCTCGCCCCACCCCGTTCTGCGCTCACGCCTGAGGCTCGCCGTCGTCTCGAGGCTTTGGAGACCTTCTCCGACCTCGGCAGTGGCTTCAACCTCGCTATGCAGGATCTCGACATCCGTGGAGCAGGAAACCTCTTGGGCTCCGAGCAGAGCGGATTCATGGAGGACTTGGGGTATGAGACTTATCAGAAGATCCTCAACCAGGCTGTGACGGAACTGAAGAACGATGAGTTCCAGGATCTCTATGCTGATGACATCAAGGAAGGCCGTGAGGTCTCCGGTGACGAGTTCGTCGAGGACTGTGCCGTGGAGAGCGACCTGCCGATGTTCTTCCCCGACACTTATGTACCCACGAGTTCGGAGCGTATGCTGCTCTACCGGGAGCTCGACAATATCACGGATGATGATGCCCTCAAGGCTTATCGTCAGCGCTTGGTCGACCGCTTCGGTCCTGTGCCCCATGAGGGTGAAGAACTCATGCAGGTTGTCTTGCTGCGCCGTTTGGGCCGTAAGCTCGGCTGCGAGAAGATCATGCTGCGCCAGGGCATCATGACGATGCAGTTTGTCTCCAATCAGGCCTCCGCGTTCTATCAGAGCAAGACCTTCGGCCGCATCATCCATTATGTCATGGATAATCCCCGCCGTTGCAACTTCAAGGATGCCAATGGCCACCGGATGATTAAGATTGGAGAGGTACCAAGTGTTACTGAGGGGGTGACGGTATTGAAAGGCATGTTGCCAATGATTGACAAAGCAACAATAAATCATAAAAAAGAGTAAAAAGAAGCGTGCAATGATTGCTCGTATTATTAATTTACTTATTTTTGTGCCGTTATATAGAAGATTCAGAACAATTAATATTCTATTTATTATGAAAGCAAAGAAGATTATTCTTTCAAGCGTGCTTGGGCTCTTTGTAGCCTTAGGCATGATGAGTTGCCATAATGGTAAGGCTGACAAGATGCAGGCTACCATCGACTCTCTTTCTACCTCTGACAGTCTCCATCAGGAGGACATCAAGCAGATGGCCGATTTCGTCAACGTCATGTCTGTGGGTCTCGACAGTATCTCCGCTCAGGAAGGTCTCATCAAGCAGATGGGAAGTCGCGAGGGCCAGTTGGACAAGACGCAGATGCGTGCTCAGCTGCAGAGCTTAGCTGAGCTGCTCCGCAAGCAGCGTGCCCGTATCAACGAGCTCGAGGCCGAGGTTGCCGGAAACAACTCCGCTTACGGCCAGCGTATCAAGAAGCTCATCGACTACTACAAGGCTCAGCTCGACGAGAAGGACAAGCAGATCGCTGACCTTCAGGCTCAGCTCAACGACAAGAACGCAAGCATCGCCAAGCTCAACGAGAGTGTGAACAACCTCACGACAACGAACACGCAGCTGCAGAGCACCGTTGCCAGCCAGAGCAAGAGCATCGATCAGCAGAAGTCGACGATCGCTCAGCAGGACGAGTCGCTCCACACCGCTTTCGTGGCTATCGGTTCGTCGAAGGAGCTCAAGGCTAAGGGCATCCTCAAGGGTGGATTCCTCGCCAAGAAGAAAGTTGACGTATCGAGCCTCCAGCCCGGCAGCTTCTCTAAGATTGATGTCCGCAACTACAATGACATCCGTCTCAACTCTTCGAACCCGAAGATCATGACACAGATGCCATCCGACTCTTACACTATCGAGAAGAACTCTAACGGTACCTCTACCCTCCACATCAAGGACGTCACAACGTTCTGGAGTGTCAGCAAGTACCTGGTGGTGAAACTCTAACGATTACACTTAAATCGTTATGCGATTCTTATTTAATCGCATGATGATTTAACTTTAATCGACTTGTGATTTGCATCAAATCGACTTTTGATTTGGTGCAAATCTTTTTTTATGTCATCTTCCCGCGGCCGCGTCACAATCTTTACGCGGCCGCGTAAAGATCGTTTCACGGCCGCGTCACGATCATGACGTGGCCGCGTAACGATGACAGTTCGCTTAGGTAACGATGTCAACTCGGTTACACACACATATTTAACAGATTACCCTTCTTCCTTTTTCAAATATCCCCATTTTTAGGTATTGCAAGGTTCAGAACATGTTGTTAACTTTGCAAGCGTTTTCAGAATAACACTCGGAAACATTATGCGTTCAATCTTTAAGATTGATTGTCACATAGATTTCAGAAACGGATAAGCGAGAAACAGACATTGCCCGTATCGCTTCTCAGCGTGCCAGGCCCGTCGTATAACTGCTCCTTATGGTACCACAAAGCTATCTACAATAGCGTTATGATATGAATAAGAAACAGCTTATAAGCAAGGGCTTACTGTGCGCCGTCGTCTCTTTGTTAATGGCAATGTCGACTCCAATACCAGTCTCAGCCCAGCGTAATTTTTCTTCGAGAGAGAGCAATGACTCCTCCATGACTCGCCGCACCCATTATCTGCATGGTGTGACGGTGCGAGGCAGTGTCGTGAGCCGTGTCAACCGCTCGGCTTTTGATGCCGTGGCCATCGACACACGCCGCCTGCGAAGAGCGGCTTTATGCTGCGCCTCAATGCCTATCAGAACTACAGCGACAACGACTACAAGGTCAAGACACAGTGGACAGACCTCACGACGAATGCCGTGAGCGAGGAGGAAGGCTGGTTCCGCCGATTCCATGACCGTTACCACAACGAGGCCGTGATGCTCCAGACTGGTCTCGTGGGCAAGTCTTGGGCCGACCACCTCATCTTCGGCTTGCAGTACTCGCATGAGCGTGCGGATATCCAGAATGCCAACCTCATGAAGATCGTCTTCGGAGGTAAGTTCCGTAAGAACCGCGCATGGGCGCCGAGCCTGATGTACGATAAGTACAACCTCTTCACCCGTGGCCTTCACCTCCGTCTCTCGGCACGTTACGACGATGTACTGACGAACAATGTCGATACCGTGAGCCGTACCTATTCGTGGACGGGACAGTGGCGACAGAACAGTTATCAGGGTGAGGGCGTAGCGACCTTGGCTGAGTTCTATGGCCGTACCTTCACGGGCGTGGCTAACCTCGACTACCGCATCGCAGACCATCATTTCTTCACGCTCAACGATACTTATACCAACTATCACCGCCATACGACGAACAATGCGGCCAATGCGGCTCAGCAGACGGCTGCTACGTTTATGCGGCGCGTGAACATCAAGAACATCCTTGGGCTGAGCTATCAGTTCGTGCCCGTGGATGCGTGGAACATGGAGGTGTTTGGAAAGCACTACGACACACGCGTGCAAGGCCCGGTGAACACAGCTACATCTGCCTCTCGCGCGGTGTATGAGGAACAGACGCAGGGCAGTCATGTCTTCGGCTACGGTGCCGCTACGACGTGGTTCCTGCTCCACAGAGACATGCAGTTGAAAGCCTCCTACGAGCATACCTACCGCTTGCCTACTGACCTCGAGTTCTTCGGTGACGGTGACTACGAGGAAGGGGATGCTGCACTGAAGCCGGAAAGCAGCAACAATATCAATCTGAGCGACAAGAGCCTGACGTGGGTAACGGGTCTTCCCGATCTCAGTAAGTTGTCTACCGGATGGGGTGACGGCTACGACGGGTCTTATTATCTCCCCGTGGCAGCAGGCACCAGCTTCGCAGGTGGCAGTGGCTCAACAGGTGGTGGTAACAAGGGCGGCTGGACACGTGCTGCGAGCTCCTTCACCCCGACCATCTATCGCATCGATGCCAACACGGCAGTGGCTACTCCGTTCATGACCTTCACATCCGCCGATCTGCTGAAGTCGATAATGATACTGAAGTGATTTTAACCTGTACGGATGAATATGTTTCTTGGGTTAGGGTAAGAGTGCCTCGGAGAGGCACAATCTTTAATAACCCCAGACTAAAGGAGCGAAAGCGACTGCAGTCTGGGGTTTAAGCTAAGGACGGATGAATTGATTTCCAGCCTACCATATAACAAATTTCGGTACCGTTAATTATCAGCATGTTACGCAGGTTGCTTATCTAGCTCGTCTTGTCGCATTTTCAGTCTATCTAATTG
>CADBAG010000055.1 GCA_902792635.1 uncultured Prevotellaceae bacterium
TCACCGATAGTGGGAATTTTGCTACTTTTGTTTTTCTTGTCATGTTCTTTTACTTCTTATGAAGGTCAGAACGTGACAAGCTAAATCCGTTCAAGACAAATTTTGGTTGTTTCAAAATAAATTCTTACCTTTGCAGAACCTAAGCAAAACATTACTATACAATCAAAACAAGACTTTAAGGACATGGACGTAAAATTTGAAATTGGAACAATCAACAATTCAGAAGGTAAAGGCGGTACACGGAAGTACGTAAGACTTCAGCAGGAGCGATCAGTCACAGCTGACGAGTTAGCGGATGCCATTGAGCATGAGTGCACGTTGAGTCGCGCCGACATCAAGGCGGTCTTTGAGGCGCTGCGCTATCATGTCGTCGATGAACTGCGCAGCGGCAAGCGTCTGCATATCCCCCGGTTGGGCTATTTCTCGTTGTCGGCGGCTCTTGCAGGGTCGGATAGTGGAAAGAAGATAACCGGTAAGGACGTATACCTACGCGGCATCAATTTTCAGCCGGAGGATTCACTGATGAGAGAGGTAGGCTATGATCTGAGATTCAGCCGAGCTAAATATATCTCTCAATCGGTGCCTTATACAGCTGATGAACTTTGGAGTAAGGTCTCCGCCTACCTCTCTTCGCACCATTACATCACCTGTCGCATCATGCGGTCGGAGTTTGGGCTCAGTGACCGCATGGCCCGCCGATGGCTCACGACTTTCGTGGAGCAAGGGAAGTTGATGAAGGGAGGAACAAGGCATATGGGGGTGTATTATAACGGCCCCACCCCTACCCCTCCCCCATCCAGGGGAGGGAGAAATTACCACCGTAGGTAATAATTTTAGGACTGACCTATCAACTCTTGAAACATATTAACCCCTCCCCTGGATGGGGGAGGGGCGGGGGTGGGGCCGTGAGGTCTTTCTTTTCCTCTTTTTTGTTTGTTTCCCAAAATAATTTCTTACCTTTGCAATTAGTATAATATAATAAGGAAGAATCCAACGACTATATGGACGACGATAAGACAAAAGATAACAATAATAAAGAACAAGACGACGAGCTCACGGTAGATCAGCACTCCGACTATCAGCCGGCCGACCGCTTCGATGCCTCGGCAGTGCATCACCTCTCGGGAATGTACAAGAACTGGTTTCTCGACTATGCCTCGTATGTTATCTTAGAGCGTGCCGTGCCTCATATCGAGGACGGTCTGAAACCCGTGCAGCGCCGTATCCTCCATACGATGAAGCGTATGGACGACGGACGTTACAATAAAGTGGCTAATATCGTGGGCGAGACGATGAAGTTCCACCCTCATGGTGACGCTTCTATCGGTGACGCCCTCGTGCAGCTCGGACAGAAAGACCTGCTCATCGATACGCAGGGTAACTGGGGCAATATCCTTACGGGCGACCGTGCCGCCGCTCCCCGATATATCGAGGCGCGCCTGTCGAAGTTTGCGCTTGAGACCGTGTTCAACCCCAAGACGACGGAGTGGCAACTGTCCTACGACGGTCGAAACAAGGAGCCGGTGACACTCCCGGTGAAGTTCCCGCTGCTCTTAGCACAGGGTGCTGAGGGTATCGCTGTGGGCTTGTCCTCAAAGGTGTTGCCGCATAACTTCAATGAGCTCTGCGACGCTGCCATCCATTACCTGCGCGGTGAGGAGTTTCATCTCTATCCCGACTTCCCTACCGGCGGTGCCATCGATGTCGCCAAATACAATGACGGACAGCGTGGCGGTGTCGTGCGCGTCCGTGCCAAGATTGAGAAGAAAGACGCCAAAACCTTGGTCATCACCGAGGTGCCTTACTCGAAGACGGCGGCTTCCCTACAGGATTCCATCACGAAGGCCATTGAGAAAGGTAAGATCAAGGCACGCAAGGTCGTCGACATGACGGCGCGACATGTCGAGATTCAGGTCATCCTTGCTCCGGGCGTGTCACCCGACAAGACCATCGATGCCCTCTATGCTTTCACCGACTGCGAGATAAACATCTCGCCCAACTGTTGTGTCATTGAGGACGACAAGCCACAATTCCTCACCGTCTCCGAGGTGTTGCAGCACTCCACCGACTGCACGATGGGACTGCTGCGCAAGGAGCTTGAGATCCGCAAAGGCGAGTTAGAGGAGCAACTCTTCTTCGCTTCCTTAGAGCGTATCTTCATTGAGGAGCGCATGTATAAGGAGAAGGACTTTGAGCAGGCACCCGACCAGAAAGCTGTATTGGCATTCCTCGACAAAAAGTTCACACCGTGGAAGCCGAAGCTCATCCGCGAGATCCGCGACGACGACTATCTGCGCCTCTTGGAGATCAAAATGCAGCGTATCCTTAAATATAATAAGGATAAGGCCGACAAGCTCATGGCGAAGATGAAAGCCGAGATCAAGGGCATCGAGCACGACCTCGCTCACATGACCGATGTCACGATAGCTTGGTTTGAGCATCTCAAGGAGACCTACGGCAAGGATCATCCACGCCTGACAGAGATTCGCTCCTTCGATAATATCGAGGTGACGAAGGTCGTCGATGCTAACGAGAAACTCTATATCAACCGTCAGGATGGTTTCATCGGCACGGGTCTGAAGAAAGACGAGTTTGTGTGCAACTGCTCCGATCTCGACGACATCATCATCTTCTATAAAGACGGAAAATATAAGGTCATCAAAGTCGCAGAGAAGATCTTTGTCGGCAAGAACGTGCTGTGGGCGCAGGTGTTCAAGAAGAACGACAAGCGCACGATCTACAATGTCGTCTACCGCGACGGCAAGAAAGGTCCTTACTATATCAAGCGTTTCAACGTGACGTCCGTCATCCGAGACCGCGAATATGATGTCACGCAAGGCACACCGGGCTCGCGCGTGGCTTATTTCACGGCCAACCCCAATGGTGAGGCCGAGGTCATCAAGGTGACCTTAGAGCCCGACCTGACGAAGCGTAACCAGCCGTTGTTCTTAGAGAAAGACTTCTCGGAGATCCTCATTAAAGGCCGTAATACGCGGGGTAACCTCCTGACGAAGAAGAACGTGAAGCGTATCACGCTCAAGAGTCATGGCCACTCGACGCTCGGCGGGCGTAAAGTATGGTTCGACACCGACGTGAAGCGACTCAACTACGACGGCCGCGGCAAGTATCTCGGGGAGTTCAGCGACAACGACAACGTGCTCGTCATGCTCACCGGTGGCAGTTATTACATCACCGACTTCGACCTCAACAACCACTTTGAGGACAACATCACGCTCATTGAGAAATACGAACCCCATAAAGTGTGGACCGCCGTGCTCCTCGATGCCGACAACAGTGGCTATCCTTATCTGAAGCGCTTCGAGCTTGAGGCGAGGAAGACACCACAGAACTTTGTCGGGGAGAACAGTGAGAGTAAGCTCCTGCTCCTCACGGACACGGTCTATCCCAATATCCGTGTGACCTTCGGTGGCGCCGACAGCGTGCGCCCGCCAATGGAGATCGATGCCGAGCAGTTTGTCGGTGTCAAAGGCTTTAAGGCCAAGGGCAAGCGTATCGCTACGTGGCAGGTCGACAAGATCGAAGAGCTCGAGCCTCTGCGGCAGCCGGAGAAACCGGTGGCCGATGTCGATGATTCATCTTCGGAGGATGGTTCTGATAATAATGGCGAGGACCTCGACCCCGATGCAGGCAAGTCGCGCCAGCAGATCATCGACGAGATGACGGGACAGCTCAACTTGTTCGATGATAAGGATTCTTAATACTTTGTATTATGGACCAGTTAATGAGAAAATATCCCTTAGGTATTCAAACCTTTGAGCGGATTATCAAAGATAACTATATTTATGTTGACAAGACGGATCTTGTGTGGGAACTGTCCCATTTTGCAACTTTTGTCTTCATGAGCCGTCCTCGCCGTTTCGGCAAGTCTTTGCTTACTTCGACTCTTGAATCCTATTGGAGTGGCGATAAGGATCTCTTCAAGGGATTGAAGATAGAAGGTCTTGAGCAAGAATGGGAGCATTATCCAGTGCTTCATTTTGACTTGAGTACAACCAAGCATCTCAGTCCGGACGAAGTTCGCGATGAGTTGGGACTACAGTTAGCTGAATACGAGGAACTGTATGGTTCAAACAGTTTGGAGACCTCTCCGGGTATGAGACTGGGTGGTGTCATCACACGTGCTAAAGAACAGACGGGCAAGCAAGTGGTCGTGATTGTGGATGAGTACGACGCTCCGCTCCTGGATGTTCTTCATGATGACCCACGGCTTCATGAAATGCGCGAAATTCTTCAAGAGTTTTATCAGCGGCTAAAGAAACTCGAGCCTTATATCAAGTTCTGCTTCATCACCGGCATCACGAAGTTCTCGCAGTTGAGCATCTTCTCTACGATCAATAACATCAAAAACGTGACTCTCAACCCCCGTTTTTCCGCCATTTGTGGGTTTACCGAGGAAGAGGTGCGTACGGTCTTTGCACAGGACATAGAGCGTATGGCGAAGGAATTTGAACTTTCGCCGGAAGATATGTATGCGAAGATTAAACTTATGTATGATGGCTATCATTTCTCTGCCAACTCACCGGCGGTGTTTAATCCATTCAGTTTGCTTAATGCTTTTATGGACGATGACCTCCAGAACTATTGGTTTGCATCGGGTACTCCCACGTTCCTTATCCGTCAGCTGAAGCATTTCCGTACTGATATCACTTCGCTGGATAATCTTGAGGTGCCTGCCGATGCTTTCGATCAGCCTACAGAAAATATGATCAATGCCTTGCCATTGCTGTATCAAAGCGGTTACCTTACTATTAAGGGCTATGATCGGATGACCGGCGCTTACACCCTGTCTTTCCCTAATCAGGAAGTACGTGTAGGATATATCAAAGGATTGTTGCCAGCTTATATAGGTGTACAGAGCTCTGATGTACAAATGGGCTTTGCAGCCAAGTTCTGGTTGGCCTTACGTAAGGGTGATATTGATCTTGCCCTGCAACACATGCAGGCCTATCTTGCTGGTGTGCCCTATATAGAGGGCTTCAAGAAAAAACTGGCTGAGGCTGCTACAGCAGAAGGTTTCTGGGAGTTTACATTCTATCTCATTTTCTCTATGCTCAATGTCTATGTACGCACGCAAGTAAAGGTGGCAAAAGGTCGTGCAGATATGGTCGTATTCATGCCGGATACCATCTATGTCATTGAACTAAAAACCGGTGGAAGTGCCGAGGAAGCGCTTAGACAAATAGATGAGCGAGGATATGCAGAACCTTTCAAAACCGACGGGCGCAAGATCGTCAAAGTAGGCGTGAATACCAACAAAGAAACAAGAACCATTGAAGAGTGGAAAATTGTTAAGAGTTAGGAATTTTACAGAGTTAGGAGTTAGGAATTAGGAGTAAGGATTTATAAGTCAAAATATGAAGATGACATCCTTTAGTCATGTAATCATAGGCGTGATGGCATTGACCTTGTTGTTCGCCGTCCCATCATCAGTCTCGGCTCAGCTGGAGAAGGCGAGCCTGATAAGTGTTGGGCGCACGAACCTGCTCGATACCTATCTCTCGCAGGAGAAGGCAACGGGCCTGGAGATCCGTTATACATGGGAGAAAGCCAACCGAAAGATGCTGAAGGCGTCGGCTGACAGTATCCCTACGCTGTCTCATTGGTCCTATCTCTTTACCCAGGAAGCCTTCGTGACAAAGGCCGGGACGCGAGGCAACTCAAACTCTTTCCTTGGCGCAATCTATAATCTTCGCTACGGCTGGCATTATAATATTGATCCGGCACCTCTGAACATTCGGTTCGGACTGCTCGGCGACTTTACCCTCGGCGGGCTTTATAATACTCGGAACAGTAATAACCCTGCGCAGATGAGATTAGGGTTGAACATCGATCCTTCGGTCATGGCAACATGGCGGTTTACCATCAAAGGGAAGCCTTTCGCATTGCATTATGAAGCTGCTATGCCCTGGATGGGTATTGCTTTCTCGCCCAACTACGGACAGAGCTACTATGAGATTTTTACACGAGGCAACTATGACCACAATGTCGTCTTTGTCTCTCCTTTCTCGGGTGTGCAGCTTCATCAGATGCTCACCTTCGATTTCCGGTTGTGGCATACCACCTTCACGGTAGGTTATTTAGGTGATATCAGGCAGATGAAAGTCAACAGTCTGAAGTATCATCAATACACACATGCGTTCACCTTTGGGTGGAGATATTAAGTAAGGAGGAATAGAGATGAAGAAGGCTATTAATCTGTTTCTGTTCTTGTTCCTTGCCCTCTCTTTCACGGCGTGCGTCGATGAGGATGAGTATGAAGACTCACCATCGGGCAATTTTGAGGCGCTGTGGAAGATCATGGATGAGCACTATTGCTTTTTTAAAGAGAAAGGTGTCAACTGGGACTCTATCCATGCTGTTTATGCCCCGCGTTTCAATGCGGGGATGAGCGAGGACCAGGAACTGGAGGTTTTAGGCGATATGCTGGCAGAACTCAAGGACGGTCATGTCAATCTCTTTGCCGGCTTCGACTATAGCCGTTACTGGGGATTCCATGAGAACTATCCAAAGAACTACAGTGACTCGCTCGTGCGCCGCTATCTCGGCACCGACTATCGTATCTCCAATGGCTTCAAATACCGTATTCTCGATGACAATATCGGCTATCTTCAGGTATCGACATTTGAGAACACAATAAGTGCCGGCAATCTCGATGACATATTATTATATATGCAGCCATGTCTCGGACTTATCATCGACCTGCGTGAGAATGGCGGCGGACTGATCACGTCTGCTGAGACCCTTGCCGCGCGCTTCACCGATAAGGAGATTCTTGTTGGATACATGCGGCACAAGACGGGCAAAGGTCATGACGACTTCTCCGGCTTAGAGGAGCAGACCCTCAAGCCAGCACAAGGAGTACGGTGGCATAAACCCGTAGTGGTGCTTACGAATCGTTCGGTGTTCTCAGCGGCCAACGAGTTCGTCAAATACATGCGGCATTGCCCCAATGTCAAGATTATCGGTGATCGCACGGGTGGAGGCGCCGGTCTGCCGTTCTCCTCTGAGCTGCCCAACGGGTGGAGCATCCGTTTTTCCGCTTGCCCGATGTACGACACCGATAATCAGAGCACAGAGAACGGTATAGATCCTGACATCAAAGTGGGGCTCAGCTCTATCGATTTCTTACATAACAAAGACACTATCATCGAAACGGCGCGGGCTGCGCTTCGCTAAAGAATAAAGAAGAAAGAATAAATAATACAGAAGGTTATAATCAATGAACCAATATTCAACGATAATCTCTCAAAGCCTGAATATCAGGGCTGAACAGGTTGAGGCCGTGCTCGAGCTTCTCGATGCCGGTGCCACCATTCCTTTCATCAGCCGTTACCGTAAGGAGGCAACGGGCAATCTCAATGAGGTGCAGGTCGCTGCCGTCAGTGACCTCTATGAGAAACTGAAGGAACTGCAGAAACGTAAGGAGACAATTCTCAAAACCATCGACAGTCAGGGCAAACTCACTGATGAGCTGCGTCAGCGTATCACACAGTCGTGGGATGCCACGGAGATAGAGGATATCTACATGCCTTATAAACCGCGTCGTCGCACCCGTGCACAGGTAGCACGCGAGCAAGGACTGGAGCCGTTAGCGAAGGTCATCATGAACCAGAAAGAACATTATCCCGACATGGCGGCACAGCGCTTCGTCAAGGACGACGTGAAAGATGTGGAGCAGGCCATCAAAGGTGCTCAGGACATCATCGCTGAGGATATCTCGCTCAACGAAGGTACCCGCCAGACGGTGCGCCGTGACTTCCAGCGTGAGGCGACGATCGTCTCGCGCGTCATCCCAAAGATGAAAGACGAGGATAAGGCACAGAAATACAGTGACTATTTTGCTTTCTCCGAAGAACTACGCCGCTGCTCTTCCCACCGACTGCTCGCCATGCGCCGTGGTGAGGCGGAAGGAGTGCTACGTGTGAGCATCACCGGTGATGATGAGGAAAATATAGAGCGCCTCAAGCGCCATTATGTCCATGGCTTTGGCCCGTGTCAGACACTTGTGGCTGAGGCTGTGGAGGATAGTTACAAACGACTCGTCGAGCCTTCGATAGAGAATGAGTTTGCTGCTCTGAGCAAGGAGAAAGCCGACGATGAGGCCATCCATGTGTTCAAGGAGAACCTGCGACAGTTGCTTCTCGCCGCTCCACTCGGACAGAAACGTGTTATGGGTGTCGATCCGGGTATCCGTACGGGCTGCAAGGTCGTCGTATTAGACGCACAAGGTAACTTGCTCTACCACACGGTTGTCATGGCTGTAGGTGGACATGATGACGGACAGCGGGCGACGCGGGCGCTGCAGCAGTTTGAAGACATCGCCCGTAAATGGCGCGTGGAGGCTATCGCCTGCGGCAACGGCACGGCATCGCGCGAGACCTCTGATATCCTTCGACAAATAAAGGACATCCCAACGTACGTCGTGTCGGAGGATGGTGCAAGCATCTATTCGGCTTCGGAGATAGCTCGGGAAGAGTTCCCCGACGAAGATGTCACGGTGCGTGGCGCTGTTTCTATCGGCCGCCGACTCATGGATCCGTTGGCAGAGTTGGTAAAGATTGATCCGAAGAGCATCGGGGTAGGACAATATCAGCACGATGTGGATCAGACGAAGCTTAAGCACAGTCTCGACCAAACGGTGGAACTTTGTGTCAACGCCGTGGGCGTGGATGTCAACACAGCTTCAAAGAACCTGTTGACCTATGTCTCCGGCTTGGGGCCAGTACTGGCGCAGAATATTGTCGACTATCGTAAGGAGAACGGTCCGTTCACCTCGAGGGCACAGTTAAAGAAAGTACCGCGTCTCGGTCCTTCCGCCTTCCAGCAATGTGCCGGCTTCCTTCGTATCCCGGGAGCCAAGAACCCGCTCGACGCCTCTGCCGTGCACCCCGAGAGCTATCCTATCGTGGAGAAGATGGCACAGGACTGTGGCTGTACCGTCGTCGACCTTATCAAAGACCCTGCGGAGCGGAAGAAGGTGAACATAAATAAATATGTGTCGAAGACCGTGGGCTTGCCGACGCTTACCGATATCATGAAGGAACTTGAGAAGCCCGGCCGTGACCCGCGTGGTAAGGCAGAGATGTTCGAGTTTGACCCCCGTGTCCATACGCCCGAAGATCTCGTGCCGATGATGGAACTGCCCGGTATCGTGACGAACATCACTAACTTTGGTGCATTTGTCGACATTGGCGTGCACCAGGACGGACTCGTACATATCTCACAGTTAGCAGACAAATACGTCCGCGATCCGAACGATGTGGTGAAGCTACACCAGCATGTGCGTGTGAAAGTGCTTGATGTGGACAAGCGCCGTCATCGTATCTCCCTGACGATGAAAGGTATAAAGCAGTAGCTTGGTATTGATTTTCCCTTTTCCCCCCTGCGGGGGAGGGGAAAGGAAAGAGGTCTTTATGCCTCGGTATTAAACAAAAACAGGCAACGGTCTCTCGACTATTGCCTGTGTATTGCGAATTACTATTAATTCAATTTTGTTTTGAGCTTGATTGAAGGTTTCCGCCTCGCGGCGTCAACCAACCATCTTGCATCAAATTGTTACCTGAAAACTAAAACCAATCTTTAACCTAAAAACTAATAACCTTTGAACCTAAAAAACAATCTATCAAAACCTAAAAACTAAAAACCTATATGAAAAATCTACTAACTTGTTCTATCTTTATTATCTTGAGGTGTTACCCTCTTGATTACGTTTGCAAAGGTACAGTGTTTTTTGACACCGTCCAAATATTTTCGTCGAAAAAAGAAAGAAATAATGCTATTATTGATATAAATCAACAGTTTGTGTGCGAACACACTTACGTTTTTGCTTTCATTTGCTTTTGTTTCATGTTCTTTTGTGTTTCAAGGGCGAAGCACCGGTCGGCCCTACCCTTAATCCCACTATCCTCACTCCTTCCGTTATCGGAAGGCAGAAAATCCCACCCAGGGGAGGGAGAAATATGTTCGACCTGTACGGTTGAAACGAATGTTTTGTTTAAGAAAGTGCCTCGGAGAGGCACACTCTTCCATAACCCCAGACTAAAGGAGCGGTAGCGACTGC
>CADBAG010000056.1 GCA_902792635.1 uncultured Prevotellaceae bacterium
TCATGATTTCTTGCAAAATTAGCTGATATATAAGTAATTACAATGCTCTAATTGTTTATTTAACATTCTTTAGTCCTAACATCACCACACAGATAAAAAGCCTCAGCCGAGCAGGCCGAGACTTTTGCTAAACACTATATGGAGATTAAGGGGTGGTATTAGAAAATGGCCCAAGTGGCCCCACCCCTACCCCTCCCCCATCCAGGGGAGGGAGATATATGTTTCAAGAGAAGATGCAATGAAATTCTTCCTCTCTTCTTTCCTCATTTCATTCTTTCATTATTTCAATTTT
The DNA here is from genome assembly GCA_902792635.1 of uncultured Prevotellaceae bacterium. Taxonomy (GTDB): domain Bacteria; phylum Bacteroidota; class Bacteroidia; order Bacteroidales; family Bacteroidaceae; genus Prevotella. Next base: position 293 of record CADBAG010000056.1, read on the forward strand.
TCAATCTTAAGCGACTTTCTCTAACTTCTTCATTACAGAGAAGATGAAGATGAAGCTGGCAAGACAGAGGGCAACGAGAACGCCCCATACGGCTGCAAGCGGAATATTGTTCCAGAGATAAGCCGGAATCTGCACGAGGAAGTTACCGATAGCCGTAGCACCAAACCAGCAGCCCATCATCACGCCCTGATATTTCTGTGGAGCAACCTTACTGACAAAGCTGATACCCATCGGTGAGAGAAGGAGCTCTGCGAAGGTCAGCACAAGGTAAGTACAGACAAGCCATAACGGACTCACGCGCTGCGGATCATCAGCGGGATAGCCACTTGCATGATAGCTCAAGCCAATGGATGCAATGATCATGATGATATAGCCTATACCTGCCACCAGCATGCCAAAGCCAATCTTACGTGGTGCAGAGGGTTCCTTGTGCTTTGAAGCAAGCCAACCGAACAGCGCCATACTGACAGGAGTGAGCATCACCACAAAGCAAGGATTGAACTGCTGGAAGAGAGGTACGTCTACGTTGACTGTCTCGTTGGCAGAGAGATTGTATTTGTATCCGAGGAAAGCGGCACAAGCAAGAATTATTAGTCCTGCAATGGTCTTACCCTTGCCAGTTTTGCTCTGGAATAAGGCAAAGAGCGCATAAACAAGTACAATGACGCCCAAGAGGTTAGTCACGTCGAAGAGCATACCGATAATGCCATGAGCAGTTGTCTGCGTGAAGTCGCGAGCGAAATAGGTCAGTGTCAAGCCATTCTGATGGAAGGCCATCCAGAAGAAGATGACGACAGCAAAGACAAGGAAGAGAGCCACAAGACGGCTGTGCGTGTCAGCTTTTTCCTCAGGTGTCTCTTCATGAACTTCAGCAGTTTCTTTATTTTCTGCCTTAGCATCTTTTTTCTTTGCACCGATAACCTGGGCAAAAGTCCAACGGAAACCATAATAGATGGCGATAGAGACGACAAGTGACAAACAAGCGACACCAAAGGCGTAGTGATAAGCAGAAGCCTCAGAAGCTCCAAGAGCACTCATTGCCCATGCATGAAGTTTGGTCGCTGCGGTGGGAGCAAAGAGGGCGCCAATGTTGATGGCCATGTAGAAGATAGAGAAACCTGAGTCGCGCTGACTGGCATATTTTGGATCATCGTAGAGATTACCGACCATGACCTGAAGGTTTCCTTTGAAAAGCGAGGTTCCTACACTAATGAGCAGCAAGGCTACAGACATAATCACGATAGCAGCAGCTCCGGCTCCGGCAGGTACTGCAAGAAGCAAATAGCCGATGAACATCACGAGGATGCCAAACGTCACACACTTGCTGAAGCCAATCTTATCAGCAACTGCTCCACCCACGATAGGGAGAAAATAGACAAGCATTAGGAAAGTGGAATAGACTGTGCCTGCCAGGCCCTCGCCCCATCCGAAGTTTGCTTGTAAGAAAAGTACGAAGATGGCTAACATCGTGTAGTAGCCAAAGCGCTCACCCGTATTAGCGAGGGCTAACGCATAGAGTCCTTTTGGTTGGTTTTCAAACATATAATTCAGTTTAGAGTTTATTTATTTCATCACATCCCATAACCATCCTACCTTGATCATGATGGTCCCAAAGTTGCTTGATCCGAAGTAGTCGCGTTTGGAGTCGCCATAAATATTACCGAGGCCATAGTAATAACGTGCCTCAAGCGTGAAACGCCCCAAGTTCTTTGTTGCCACTTCCATGCCTAATCCCGCTGCTATACCATAGTCGAACTTATTCTCAACTTTCATTGTATCTTGAGCAACAACGGTATTGGCACGGTCTGTCATGTTGCGCTGATCCCAGTCGAAGTTGGTCTTCGTACTCTCATTAATATACACGCCAAACTGCGGACCGGCATTGACAAAGAAGTTGACGCCTTTGTTCTCACGTCCCCAGGCGAGGTGAGCCAAAAACGGTATCTGGATATAGTTGATTGTACGCTCGTATTTCTCAGCCTGCCCCGTTACAGCATTTATCACAGGCTGGTCACTCGTATTGAGGATATTCTCTTTCCAGCCCATCTGACTGAAATTGACCTCTGCCTGCACCGAAGCGATGGTAGAGAAATATTTCTCAACCGTATAGCGCGCCGTAAAACCAAAGCTCATGCCTCCTTTCATATTCTGCACTACCTTTGGTGTGAAGCGAATATTCGTCAGGTTATAGCCAGCATTGCCTCCGATAGACAGCGTGTTACGGTGCTCGCCAATCTGTGCATGCACAAACAAAGGGAAGCACAGGGCCAAAAGTAAGAATTTATAGGATAGTCTCATAGATATCAGTATGAAATAGCTTCTACATTACCATTCGGCATGAAATGGATGAGTTGGAAAAACTCGTTCTGCATACCGGCTGAGCCCACTTGCTTAAACTGAAGAGGAACCTGGACGGCACGCCATTTGCTCTGTGTCTTCGTCCCACGGAATGCCTTGCCATGGGTTGCAAAACCGCGGAGGAAGAACTGGGCATAGTCGTAGCCTGTCAGCGCGAAACGCGGAAGAGCAGCCTGCATGTCAGCCTTGAACCAACGGCGATAGCTCTCCGTCAACGACTGTGTACGAGGATCGGCCGGATTATAATAGAATGTGGAAGGAATATATGTATCAAACTCATGGAACTTAGCCTCGTCAATGCCGAGGTACATCATCCACTCTGTATATCCAAAGAGTTTTATGCGCAGTCCAGGTTTCTCCGCCTTTAAAGCAGCGAGTTTATTGAGTACTTGCGTCAACTCCGGAGAACGACCGGTATTGAGAATAACGACATTCGTCTTTGATATGCTGAACTGCTTGGCGAAAACATCATCGCTGCTGTTCACATTCGTAATGCCATAACTGATATTCTGACTCCCCAAGCGTGTACGCAAGCCAAAAGTGAAACCGCCCTTGTTTGATGTCTTGTCATTGCAATCAACAAAGACGGGATGACAAGAAGAGAAGAGCTTCAGGAATGTTTCAACGCTGCTGTTCGTCAATCGGTCGTTGCTCTGATAAACCTGGAAAATCTGTTTATAGAGCGACACATCATCGCCTGAGATAGAGAAAGGAATGACCAACATGATGTCGCGAGCCTTACAGAACTCGGCCAATGCATGAACCTGCTTACTGTAGAGGGGTCCAAAGATAATATCACAGTTGGCTGCTCCTGCCTGCTGCATGAACTTAGTGATATCTGCATCTATATTCACATTCCACGCATGCACATCGATATTCATGCCTTCAGCACGCAGCGAGTCGCATGCCATGAGCATACCCCGGTAGAATTCCGTCATGCGTCGGCCATCACCATCCACATTATGGAGCGGAAGCATCACGCCCACCCGCACCGTCTTGCCAGCATAAGGACGACTTACCGTAGACAATGGCGTACGAACAGGACCGTTTGTCGTGGCAGGTCTTTGAGCTGTAGCATAAGGGATCAGCACATAACTGCCTTTCTTCAGCTCGTAGCCCTCCATCTTCATCTCTGGATTGGCTTCAATGAGTGCATCAACGGATATATTGTATTTCTTGGCTATCCCGTAAAGCGTATCCTTCTTCTTCACCTTGTATTTGTCACGCCACTGCAGCGTCTGACCAAAGCCCTGAAAACTAAACAAGGCCGCTAACAAGACAAGTACGAAACGAACTGATATCTTCATTTCTGTTGGTTATTATTACATTATTGCTAATTATTGTGCAAACTTACACAAAAATTGCGACATACAAGCACCTTCCTTGGAAAAAGTTATGTAACTTTGCAATTCCACCACAAGAAAGGACAACAATGAAGTTAAAGACACTATACATTACGATAATATGTGTTCTGTTTCTCACAGTCCACGCTTTCGGGCAGACGACAACACCCACTATCAATCCCACAATGTCGTATACCGACAGTGAAGGAAGTGAGCAAACGGGGAGCACGAGCATCAGTGAGTCTGCACCACTCACCGTCAACTTCACAAGTGGAGCCAGCGATACTGACGGCTGGACGTCCCACTACGAATGGCGGTTCTACAAACAGGGGCAACGCGACAGCCCTTATGTAGTACGCTACGAAGAAAACACATCGTTCACATTCACTGAGTCCGGAGCACATCTCATCGAGCTATGGGCCACATTCGTGAACGGTACCGACACTGTGAGCTATACAGATGAATATTGGAGTTCAGAGGCCTCTCCCCTATCGGTATCCATCTATGAAAGCAAGTTAGAGTTTCCCAATGCCTTCTCACCCAACAGTGACGGCATCAACGATATCTACAAGGCCAAAGATGGATACAAGAGCATTGTAGAGTTCCATGCCACCATCTTCAACCGATGGGGACAGAAAATCTATTCATGGGACGACCCCGCCGGCGGATGGGACGGTAAGTTCAATGGCAAGGATGTCAAGCAAGGCGTCTACTTCGTGCTCGTCAAGGCACGGGGCGCCGATGGGAGAAAATTTAATATCAAGAAAGACGTGAATCTGCTTCGGGGCTACACCGAGACGCAGACTACAAATGAATAATAAACGGCAAGCGATTATTATATGAATCAAGAATGGATTACGGTTGAAGGCGCACGCGTCCACAACCTAAAGGATATAAATGTCAAGATACCACGCAACTCCTTGACAGTCATCACGGGACTGTCTGGGTCGGGAAAATCATCATTGGCTTTCGATACGATCTATGCCGAAGGCCAGCGCCGCTATATCGACACATTCTCTGCCTATGCCCGCAACTTCTTGGGCAACATGGAACGGCCCGACGTAGATAAGATAAGCGGACTGAGCCCGGTCATCAGCATCGAGCAGAAGACGACGAATAAGAACCCGCGCTCTACTGTAGGTACTACAACAGAGATTTACGATTACCTCCGTCTGCTCTTTGCGCGTGCCGGTACGGCATACAGCTATCTCTCGGGCGAGAAGATGGTGAAATACACAGAGGAGAAAGTCATTGACCTTATCCTACATGAATATGACGGCAAGCGCGTCTTTATCCTTGCTCCGCTTGTGCGACAGCGTAAAGGCCACTACCGTGAGCTCTTCGAGTCGATGCGCCGCAAAGGCTATCTCTACATCCGTGTAGACGGAGAGGTGAAAGAGATAACGCGCGGCATGAAGGTCGACCGCTACAAGAACCATAACATTGAGGTTGTCATCGACAAACTCAAGGTTGAGGCAAAGGACGACGAGCGTCTGCGCCACACTGTCGCTACAGCCATGAAACAAGGCGACGGAACACTGATGATCCTCGATCACGAGACAGGTGAGACACGCAATTTCTCCAAACGACTGATGGATCCTGCCACGGGTCTCTCCTACGGTGACCCGGCACCAAACATGTTCTCCTTTAACTCTCCTGAGGGAGCCTGTCCACGCTGCCACGGCTTAGGTGTGGTCAACGAGATAGACCTCAAGAAGGTGGTACCCGACGAGAATCTGAGTATTCACGACGGTGCCATCGTGCCTTTGGGAAAATACAAGAACCAGATGATATTCTGGCAGATTGACGCCCTCCTGCAGAAATACGGTTGCAATCTCAAGACACCATATAAGGACATCCCGCAGGAAGCCGTCGATGAAATTATGAACGGCTCTATGGAGAGCGTGCGCATCGATAAAAGCATCGTTCATACGACAAGCGACTATTTCGTGGCCTTCGATGGCGTTATCAAATATCTGACCGACGTCATGGAGAACGACGACTCAGCAGCCAGCCAGAAATGGGCGGCTCAGTTCCTTGCTACGACAGAGTGCCCCGAGTGTCACGGACAGCGCCTGAAGAAGGAGTCACTGGCATTTAAGGTCGGAGACAAGAATATCTCAGAGGTGGCTAACCTCGACATCTCAGAGTTGAACGATTGGCTCTCTACGGTTGAGGATCAGCTTGACCCACAGAACAAGCAGATAGCCCATGAGATACTGAAAGAGCTCAAGTCAAGAGTACAGTTCTTGCTTGAGGTAGGCCTCGATTATCTCTCCCTCAACCGCCAGTCAGCCTCCCTCTCTGGTGGTGAGAGTCAGCGTATCCGCCTCGCAACACAGATTGGCTCCCAGCTTGTCAATGTGCTTTATATCCTCGATGAGCCGAGTATCGGATTGCATCAGCGCGACAATGAGAAGCTTATCCGCTCACTCAAAGAACTGCGTGACCTCGGCAACACGGTTATCGTAGTGGAGCACGACGAGGACATGATGCGGGCAGCAGACTGGATTGTAGATATCGGTCCTAAGGCCGGACGCAAGGGCGGAGAAGTAGTGTTTGAAGGGACACCGGCCGACATGCTCAAAACGCATACCATCACAGCACAATATCTCAATGGAGAGCGGGCCATTGAAGTGCCTGCAACCAGACGCAAGGGCAACGGAAAGAGTATCAAGATCTTCGGAGCTTGTGGCAACAACCTCAAGCATGTAGACGTGGAGTTCCCGCTCGGCAAGCTCATCGTCGTGACGGGTGTCTCCGGCTCAGGTAAGTCAACGCTCATCAACGAGACGCTGCAGCCGATCCTCTCCCAACATTTCTACCGTTCACTGAAGAAGCCGATGCCTTACGACAAGATTGAAGGCATTGACAATATCGATAAGGTGGTCAATGTGGATCAGAGTCCTATCGGACGCACGCCTCGCTCCAACCCCGCTACCTACACGGGTGTGTTCAGCGACATCCGTAGTCTCTTCGTCAATCTTCCCGAAGCCAAGATTCGCGGTTATAAACCCGGACGATTCTCATTTAATGTCAAAGGCGGACGCTGCGAGGCTTGCGGAGGCAACGGTTACAAAGTGATAGAGATGAATTTCCTGCCCAACGTCTTGGTGCCCTGCGAGGTGTGCCACGGCAAGCGGTATAACCGTGAGACATTGGAGGTACGTTACAAAGGAAAGTCAATTGCTGATGTGCTCGACATGACGATTAACCAAGCCGTAGAGTTCTTCGAGAACGTACCGAATATCTTACAGAAGATCAAGACGCTGCAAGAGGTGGGCTTAGGTTATATCAAGCTCGGTCAGAGCAGTACCACACTTTCAGGAGGTGAGAGTCAGCGTGTGAAGCTCGCCACGGAGCTTGCCAAGCGCGATACCGGCAAGACGCTCTATATCCTCGATGAGCCGACGACCGGTCTTCACTTCGAGGATATCCGCATCTTGATGGAAGTGCTGGAGAAACTTGTTGACCGCGGCAATACCGTCATCGTCATTGAGCATAACCTCGATGTCATCAAGCTTGCCGACTGGATTATTGATGTCGGTCCGGAAGGTGGACGAGGTGGCGGTCAGATCATCTCCACAGGCACTCCCGAGCAAGTAGCTGAGAGCAAAGTAGGCTATACTCCGAGATTCTTGAAAGAGATGTTAGAGAGATAGTTTTCTGATCACTCTGCATGGGTTTCCTGCCGCTACTACATTGTCAGGGATGTCGCGAGTCACAACCGATCCGGCACCGATGGTGGTATTGCTTCCAATGGTCACTCCTGGCAACACTGTCACATTACCTCCGAACCATACATTGCTACCTACGTGGATAGGCAAGGCAGCCTCTATGTTCCGATTGCGGCGATCAATGTCCAAGGGGTGAATGGCCGTATAGAACGAACAGTTAGGACCGATAAAAACGTGGTCGCCAAAGGTCACATGGTTCTCATCAAGAATAGTGAGATTAAAGTTGGCAAAGAAATCCTCGCCCACCTCGATATTATACCCAAAGTCACAATGGAAGGGGGAATGAACGTTGATGTTCTTCCCCGACTTGCCTAAGATACGACGGATCAACTCATCAAGCTCCGCAGCCTTGGAAGGAAGAATATTATTATACGCAAAGCAGAGATCCTCGCACTGATGCAGTTCTTGGATAAGCTCGGCGTCGCCAAGAGCCTCATACCATTCGCCGTCACGCTGTTGCTGCTTAATGGATTTCTTACTGTTGTCGCCTGTGGGAATATCTTTCATAATCTTAGGTATAATAACGGGGTATTAGGAAAAGTTGAAGCCTGCTCCCTCACGGGTGCAGGCTTCTATGTTTGTTTGGAATAAGTTTTAATTTTGTCTTAACGACTTATTAACGTTAAGCGTCAGCCTTCTTTGTTTTAGCTGCGTAAGCCTCGGGGCTGAGCACAGAAACGGTGCTCTTGTCGTGTGCACCCTTGTGGAAATAAACCACACCATCGGTCAAGGCATACAGTGTATCGTCCTTGCCCTGTGCTACATTCTCGCCTGCGAAGTGCTTGTTACCACGCTGACGAACAATGATGTTGCCGGCAATAATCTGCTGGCCACCCCAAATCTTAACACCTAAACGCTTGGATGCTGATTCACGACCGTTACGTGAACTGGTCTGTCCTTTCTTGTGAGCCATCTTGTTTTACCTCCTGTTTTAAGCGTTAACTGATTTAACCTCTACCTCTGTGAAGTGAGTGCGATGACCATTCTTCACACGGTAATCCTTACGGCGTTTCATCTTGAACACCACTACCTTGTCGCCTTTCACGAGGGGATTCACCACCTCTGCGACAACTTTAGCACCCTCTACTGTAGGTGCACCGACGGTCACTGCTCCATCCTTGTCTACGAGCAGAACACGGTCGAACTCAACAGTCTTGCCTGCCTCGGCATCCTTGAGGTGGTTAACGAAGAGCTTCTTGCCCTCTTCCACCTTAAACTGCTGACCGTTAATCTCTACGATTGCGTACATTTTAAATTAATATAAACGGTTTTTTCCGCAAGGCGGACGGACAACACGCCGTCTCTTCTTTTAGCCTCCACGGACTCATAATCGGGTGCAAAGTTACACATATTTCATGATAGTACCATCTTTTTACCCTATTATTTTCTCTCCCTTTAGCTTTTTTATTAATTTTGCATGAAACATATTCCAATATCACAGAAATAATAAAGTAATTATGGAAATAGACAAGAAAAAGAATCAGGAAGAGTTTGAGAGTCTGCTTCGTTCCACAAAGCGCGAGGGCATGGATTATGTCATCGAGGACCTCGAGAAGGGTGGTTTCTTTGATGCACCGGCTTCGGCTGGACACCATCTCAATATGGAAGGGGGATTGTGCCAGCACAGTCTCAACGTGTGCAAGGCCGGTCTGATGATCTATGACGGTCTGAAAACGCTCGATGCTTCTTCTGCAGGAGAAGTAAAACGCGAGAGCGTCATTATTGCCACATTGCTTCACGATGTCTGCAAGACAGACATCTATAAGAAGACGATCAAGAAACGCAAGAACAAACTCGGTCAATGGGAAGATGCCGAAGGGTACAACGTCAGCTATAAAGATTTCCCGATGGGACACGGCGAGAAGTCCGTCATCATGTTGCTGCTCAGTGGACTGGACTTACAGGACGACGAGATGCTCGCCATACGCTGGCACATGGGCGCCTTCGGTCTGAACATGAACTCGTATGAGGACGAGCGATGCTACGACACAGCAAGACAAGAGTACCCGCTATGTTGTATTGTTCAGTGCGCCGACTCAATGGCTGCTGCTATCATGGAAGTAACATCTGAGGACCGCGACAATCTTTAACTGTTGGTGGCCGGCACTTGGGCCGGCCACTGCAACCAATATCCTCACATATACCACTAACCACAAAACGAAAAAGAGCCTTGAGAATATTGCTATCCTCAAGGCTCTCGTTTTAAAGGAGGCGGCTACCTACTCTCCCGCATTGCATTGCAGTACCATCGGCG
>CADBAG010000057.1 GCA_902792635.1 uncultured Prevotellaceae bacterium
CTCCAAAGGAGAACTTCTTCGATGAACTCTTTGCTGAGAATGGCTAAGAAAAAGTCATTCAGGATTTGGCATGCCTAAATAAGAGACTGAGTAGTTACGCCGAAGAATGCTATATGTTATTTTTCTTAAAAATGTTGCATGAAAATTTGCTGATTACAGTCTGTTTTCAAAGACTCTGCGATATGCGTGCAATGAATCAAGATCTATGTCGTTTATGTCATAGTTTTCAATCAGCATTCCGTCACTTCCCGACTCGCTTGCATCATGAATCATTCCACGGACCTCATTTTCTGTACAATGATAGTCTCCTTCATGGGTACGCTTGAAAGTATTTTTGAAAACATTCCCATTGATGTATATTGGCTTTTGTTTGTAATCTGCTTGAGGAACATGGATGCTTACGACATTTTTTCCATCGACATCAACAATCTCGGTATCTTCATCCCTGAGAATGTTTGCACTAACCTTATCGCTGTTTATGATATTCCAAAAATCCGTGAGGATCTTTCTTGCATCTTTAACACCTGTCACGATGAAACGCTTTGATAAATTCGGTTCCTTTAGATCTTCGGTAATACCAAGTAGGATATATCCGCCTTGCGTATTGGCAAAAGACGAATATGTCTCCCAAATAGCTTTGGGAACATCTGATTCAGCTTTCTTTACCTCTAATTGAATACGTTCACCGAACCGAAGTAGATTGTTAATGTCGCTTGCTTGCATAGTATTGTATAAATGCCTTGTCTATCATGCCACAAATTTAATCATTTATTTTGATTTCAGCCGAGTTCTGATCTAAAATTTTCATTCGAACCAGTACCCGTCTGAACAGCTCCCGATCCACCTTGCTCAATTGCTCATAGAGCTTATCCTCTTCTGACTGCGTATTAGGCAACTCGAAAACTCTTTCAAGGGCTGCATCATTTCTCTTATTAACGCAGGATCTTTTGTTTGCCAAATATATAAGAAAGCTTTAGGCGATCCATGAAGTATGCTAAGGCCAAACTTCCCAACACGCCTAAGGCTACAGTGACCATTGAATGCAGTATGCCAGTCCCATCAAAATTGAAAAGGGGTAAGTAAAACTTTGCAGCCATCGTGAAGATGGGGTGAAATATATAAATAGGAAGTGTATTTCTGCCCACATAATCTAAACTTCTTTTCAATTTTCCTTTTGTATGGCGATATATTTCCGTAGTAAAAGAGATAAAACATAGTACACACGCAAGGACAGACAGAGTACCCCAATTCCAAAAGTCGTGATTGACAATTAGTAGCACAAAGGGGATGATTGTCCAAAGATTTGCACAACGTGATAAAACAAAACCTTTTGCGAGTGATCTCACGCACACACCCATGAAATAATAGGCGGCCACAGAAATACTAAGAAACGGCGTGTAAAGAGAGACTATTATCATGATTCCTGCACAAAGGCTCAGTTTGGCTATGGTGCTCAGTTTGTGGGATATATGAAAGGAAATGTAATAAATGATGCCGCATACAATCATTGCATGCAAGAACCAATATGGGCCGATTGAAGTTACAAAGACGACTCTGTATATTGTTGGAAGGTCCATATTCTTGATGCCATCCCTAACCGGCAGGTACATTGACAGCCACATATACCCAACGGTCATTACCAAATAAGGCAATAAAATCTGAATAATATATAAACCGAACTGTCTAAAGTTCTTATTGATATTGACAAGATATCCTGTAATAAAAAGAAAAGCCGGCATCATAAAAGACAATATGCCAGCCTTTAAGCTTGGATATAAATTTCCAAAATTGACAATATGAACTAATATAACGAGCATTATAAGAATTGATCTCATAAAGTCGATTTCATTATAGTGCTTTTGAGCCATCATGCTGTCTTTTCACCATTAATTACAGGCGTCAGCCTATTTGATCATATTTCTGTTTATAAATGTTTTAATTCAAATGCAAAATTAATGATAATATATTATTTTAGTCGTTGTTTTTGTATAAATAACATTAATGCTAATCGTAATGTTAACATTATCTACATTCCATGCCCGCGTCTGGCATTGTAGCTATTTGTGGGAGGGCACAGGACCCTCCTCTGCACTGAAATGATTGTTTTCTTAGCTGAAGATGTTGCCCTTCGTGATGGCATATTTGCCGCCACCCGTGAAGCAGAGGGCGAGAGCACCGAGGAGGAACAGCAGCGGATCCTCGATAGCCAAGCCACCGGTTGTCGGGTCAAGGCTGAAGATCATGGAACCATGCGCCATAAGGATCGCCACAAGCATGTTGCCGACGACGACAGCCGAGGCAGCACGCGTCCACAGACCGACAAGGATGAAGGCTGCACCGACGAGCTCAGCCAAGAGGCAGCCGTAAGCGATGAAGCCGGGCAAGCCTAAGCCAGCTAACAAGCCCTCGATGAAGCCGACGCCATGCAGCAGTTTAGCAACACCGTGGAAGAGCAACAGTCCACCGATACTTATTCTCAACACAAGCAACCCTAAGTCCTGGTTGCGAAGGAAGTCCTTTTCTAATTTCATAATCTCTGAGTATTTATTGTTATCGATTACAAAGGTATTGTAATTATTTCAATTACACAAGTACTTACCAAGAAATCGCTTAGTTACCTTGAGGTTAGTATTGCGGAAACACTCGCATGAGAAAAGAAACATTAATATTCATTAACTTCAATCTTGCTGCATTAGAAGGTTTTTTATACCTTTGTCATGACTTTAAGCAGCTGCGATTTAATGCAAACGCTATCGGCTGACACGTGGCGACCAATCGGCTGACACGTGGCGACCAATCGGCTGGCACGTGGCGAACAATTGGCTGGCACGTGGCAACCAATTGGCTGACACGTGACGAACAATGAAAAAAGGCTTTTTAGGTTGATGGGTTCACGCAACCTCGAAGAGGTTGAAATAGGTTAACCCCACGTGAGGCGTAGCCGAAACGTGGGGTGGCGAATAGGGCGAATGACTTGAATACCGGCCTCGAAGAGGGCGAACATGGTTTAAACACCTATTACCTATAACCAGCATCTTGCCCATGTTCGCCCTCTTCGAAGCCGACAGGTCAGGGTAAATCGCCCGAACCGAACCCCAGGTTGCGTCAGGCCCCACCTCCATCCCCCTCCCCCGAAGGGAGGGAGAACCTTCCTTACCTGGGGCTAACCGTGTTCAACCTCTTCGAGGTTGTTCCTCTAAATCAATTCAATAAGCTGAACCAAAAAAAAATGTATTCATAGGTTAGCATTTAGCTTTGCTCAGTGATATAGATAATAAAAGACGAGATGAAAAAGACAGAAATAGACCACTTGTTCCGGCGCTACTATGTCGACATGTATCGGCGGGCGCGGGCGCTGCTCTACGACGAGCAGGAGAGCGAGGATGTTGTGAGCGACATCTTCGAGAACCTGTTGCATGCCGATATCTTGCCTCCTGCCGATGATGAACGGCAGCTGAAAGGTTATCTGCTCGCTGCCGTGCGCAACGAGAGTTTGAAACGTATCCGGCTCAAGTCGAACCGCGAGCGGCTCCTCGGTCTCTATGCACAAGAGAAGGATGAGGACGATGCAGAGGACAAAGAAGAACGGCTGCAGCAACTGCTTGCCATCACCCGGCAGCGGCTCTCGGAACAAGAACTGCACATCTTCCACATGCGGTTCATCGAAGGCATGAGCTATGACGCTATCGGTACCAAGCTCGGCATCAGCCGTGTCGCCGTCTGGAATATATCCACAACGTGGAGCTTTCGGGCGTGTATAAATGGCTGAGCGTCACCGCAGGATATAACTATTATAAAAAGATGATGTCTTATCGTGTCGGGCTCTACAACGATCAGGAGATTGCCTATATGTCAGTATTCAACATCGGTCACATGCAGAGTACCTATGCATCCATCGTCGTCTCTCCGAAGTTTGGATGCTATCATCCGCAGTATGAGATAGACTATGCGCAGACGTTCTATCACGAGCCGACGTCGTTCAAGTCGAACAATCCCGCCTTCGAGTTCCATGTTCACAATAACTTCGTGCTGCCTTCCAGCTGGATGCTGATGCTCAACTTCGATGGCAAGACCGACTGGGCTGACCCAATGTGCAGCAACAGAGGCTATTTCTCGATGTCAGCGATGATCCGGAAGTCGTTCTTCAAGGACCGGCTCGTGTTCATGCTCCAGGGCAACGACCTCACGCGCTCTATCCGTGAGCGCTGGACGTTCCATTGTCCAGGGGTCTATAACAGCAAGGATTCCTACAACTACACACAGAGCATCGGCCTCACTGTCACCTACAAGTTTAATGCTACGCGCAGCCGGTATAAAGGCACAGGTGCAGGAAATGCGGAGAAAAAGAGACTGTAAACACCTACAGCGGAAACGGTAAGTGCCTCGAAGAGGCACAATTATTCATAACCCCAGACTAAGGGAGCAATAGCGACCGCAGTCTGGGGTATTTAAGTAACCCTCGGACACCCCTAATGTCCAGCCTCGGAGAGGCTGAATGTGCCTTTAGGCGCGCAATGGGAGAGGCAAGGACACATTGCGCACTGTCGTGCAGTCTGCCTCTCCGAGGCAGGAGATCAATCAAATAAGCCCTCACAAAACACCCCAGTCTGCGTCGCTACGCTCCTTAGACTGGGGTTATGTAAAATTCAGCCTCTCCGAGGCTGTTTAGTGATACCAATCTGAAAACCGGAATATAAAAATAACTCTATTATTACACAATAACCGCGATAATTGGTCGTTATTTTTAGGAGAATACTTCTGAAATAATGACCAATAAGATATTTATTAAACGCACTTGCATGTTTTTCGCGGCTCTATTGTGTACTGCCGCTACTTACGCTTATGAACCCGACGTCCTCCCCACGAAAGCCCGTGCAGAGAAAATAAGTCAGACGGCTGTCGAGATGGTGCTGCCGAGCGCTGAGGACCTTGAGGATTCAGAGCTCACGCTCGACAACCTCTATAAGGCTTTGGACAAGGAAGGCGTGAAGTTCCCGAAGATCGTCGCTGCGCAGGCGCTGCTTGAGACCGGCAACTTCGGCTCAAAGGTATGCCTCGAGCTCAATAACCTCTTCGGTCTGCGCCGTCCGAGTGATGGGTCTTATTATGCCTTCAACAACTGGGAGGAGTCGGTTGTTGCTTATCGCGACTATGTGCAATATAAATATACTGATGGCGATTATTACCGCTTTCTCAAGCAGATCGGCTACGCCGAGGACAAGCATTATGTGGAGAAAGTGAAAAGGATCGCGGACGGGCTATAACACCGACTCTTCTCGTTCTGCATCGACTCTTCACGTATTTTGCATCGACTTTTCACGACTTTTCACGACTAAGGGTGATTCGTTGCAGGGTGCGGCCCTTGTGGCCGTCCGCCACCCCGGAAGGTCATCAACCTTTGGATCCGTTTTCGTGTTTATGGGTTTCTACAACCTCGAAGAGGTTGAACTCGGTTAGCCTCGTGAGGCAAGCACCTCGAAGAGGTGCCACATGGTTAGCCCCACGTGAGGCGAAGCCGAAACGTGGGGTGGTGATTGAGAACGGACAACCTGAATACCGGCCTCGAAGAGGGCGAACCTTGGCAGGATGCTGGTCTTTACAGGTTCGCCCTCTTCGAGGCCGACAGGTTAGGTTAAACCGCCCATCCCTAAACTCCAGGTTGCGTCGCTGCGCTCCTTACCTGGGGCTAACCATGTGGCGCCTCTCCGAGGTGCTTACCTGGGGCTAACAATGTGCTTTTCCCCTCAATCTGAACAACGAGAGGTCACCACTTTCTTCAGATGCCTATAGAGCAGGAAGAAAGCGGGAAAGAGGAAGAGGTCGGCAAAGACCCACGCCATCGGGTCACCATAGCACACCCCGAGGAAGCCGAAGGCGGGCACCAGCCACAGGCTCACACCACTGCGCGCAATCATCTCCATCACGCCCGAGAGCATCGAGAGGTTGCTGTAGCCCAAGCCCTGGATGCTGTAACGGAAGATCGTGAGCATGCCGAGAGCCGGATAGAAATAGCAACTGATGCGCATGAGCATCGCCGCATTGTCGGCTACCGCCTGCCCCTTGCCGTTGACAAAAAGTTCCATCATATCGGTGGCGAAAGGAAGGATGATAAGCATGGTAAACACGAAATAGACAAGCATGATCTTCACGGCTGCCCACTCGCCCTGACGCACGCGGTCAAGGCGCTTGGCTCCAATATTCTGTCCACAATAGGTAGCCATCGCCACACCGATATTCTCAAAGACACACGTGAAGAGATATTTTATTCGAATAGCAGCCGTAAACGATGCTACATAGACCGTTCCCAAGGCGTTGTTCGCACTCTGCAGCATGATGATACCGATGGCGGTGATAGAGAACTGGAGACCCATCGGCACACCGTTGTTGAGCAATATCGAGATGCGTTTGTTGTTATAACGTCGCTCCTCGCCGTGAGGGATGAGGATCTGCATGCGCCGCGCCACATACCACACGCTGAGCACCGAGGCAAAGAGCTGGGAGAACAATGTCGCTAAGCCGGCACCTTCCACACCCATGCCCATGATGAGGATGAGCAGCACGTCGAGGATGATATTGACAAACGACGAGAAGATGAGGAAATAGAACGGTTGCTTCGAGTTGCCCAACGCCCGGATGAATCCCGCAAAGAGATTGTAGCAGATCGTGAAGGGGATGGCGAGGAACTGCAGGAAGAGGAAAATGTAAGCCTCACTGAAGATGTCCTTCGGCGTGTTGACCAATCCGAGGATCCTTGAACAGAAGATGCATGCGAGGAACGTGACGACGACCGCCAACACGACCGCGATGCGGATGGCATTGGCCACATAGACGCGCATCTTACCATAGTCCTTTGCTCCGAACGCCTGTGCGATAGGGATGGCAAAGCCTGCGCACGCACCATTGCAGAAACCCATCACAAGGAACATAATAGAAGAGGACGCACCGACAGCAGCCAACGCGCCCACTCCGATCCAACGCCCCACGATGGCGGCGTCGATGATGAGGTACATCTGTTGAAGGATGTACCCTAAGATTAAAGGTACGGCAAACTTGATGATGCCGCGGGCCGGACTGCCCACGGTCATGTCGTTTGCCGAAACAGTGTTCGACATTATTTATTATTGGTTCTGTTAGCCCCGATAAGCACCTCGGAGAGGTGCCACACGGTTAGCCCCAGGTAAGGAGCGCAGCGACGCAACCTGGGGTTTGGATCGTGTGGTTTTACCTGACCGGTCGGCCTCGAAGAGGGCGAACCTGTAAAGACCAGCACCCCGTCAAGGTTCGCCCTCTTCGAGGCCGGTATTCAGGATATCCGCCTGGTACTAAACCCCAGGTACCGGCTTCGCCGTCACCTGGGGCTAACCATATTGGCCCTCTTCGAGGCCCTAAGCCCCTACCAACCCGAAAATCAGATGATCCTTATTTATTCAGTTTCCAGGTGGCACCGTCCTTGGTGTCCTGTACGATGAAACCGGCATCGGTGAGGGTGTTGCGAATCTCATCGCTCGTAGCCCAGTCCTTAGCCTCCTTGGCCTTCTGACGCATCTGCAGCACGAGGTCCACGATCTTGCCGTAGGCTTTCTCACGCTCAGGGCTCCCTGCGCCACGGTTCGACTTCAGACCGAGGAGGTCGAAGGTGAAGAGGTTCATCGTGTCGCGCAGCTCCTTGAGGTCGTCGGCAGAGATCTTCGTCTTGTGGTCGAGGAGCGTGTTGATGAGATGGCAAGCCTCGAAGAGCGCACTGATGACGAGCGGTGTCTGCAGGTCATCGTTCATGGCATCGTAGCAGCGCTGGCGCAGCTCACTGACAAACTTATGTGTGTCGGGCTGTGAGCCTTTCGATGTCTGGATGCGGTCAAGACTCGAGATGCCGTCCATGAGGCGCTCGTAACCTTTCTGCGCTGCCTTGAGGGCATCGTTGCTGAAGTCGATGGTGCCACGGTAGTGAGCCGAGAGGATGAAGAAACGGATCGTCATCGGCGAGTAAGCCTGCTCGAGCGACGGATGGTTGCCGGTGAAGAACTGCTCGAGGGTGATGAAGTTGCCGAGGCTCTTACCCATCTTCTGACCGTTGATGGTGATCATGTTGTTGTGCATCCAGTAGTGCACCATCTGGTCACCCTGTGAAGCCACAGCCTGAGCGATCTCACACTCGTGGTGCGGGAAGATGAGGTCCATGCCGCCTCCGTGGATGTCAAAGTGGTTGCCGAGATACTTACGTCCCATAGCCGTGCACTCACAGTGCCATCCGGGGAAGCCGTTGCCCCACGGACTCGGCCAGCGCATGATATGCTCCGGTGTGGCACGCTTCCACAGTGCGAAGTCGGCCTGGCACTTCTTCTCATCCGTACCGGCGAGCTCACGGCTCTTGTTGATGATGTCGGTGAGGTTACGGCCGGAGAGGATACCGTATTTATGGTCTTTGTTGTATTTCTGAATATCGAAATAGACAGAGCCATTGCTCTCGTAGGCATAGCCGTTCTTGAGGATCTCCTTCACGAGCTGCTCCTGCTCGATGATATGCCCCGTGGCGTGCGGCTCAATCGATGGCGGCAGGGTGTTGAGCATCTCCATGGCTTTGTGATAGCGGTTCGTGTAATACTGTGCTATCTCCATCGGCTCGAGCTGCTCCAAGCGTGCCTTCTTCTCAATCTTGTCGTCGCCCTCATCGGCATCGTGCTCGAGGTGGCCTACATCAGTGATGTTACGTACATAGCGCACCTTGTAGCCTAAGTGGCGGAGGTAACGGAAGAGGACATCGAAGGTGATGGCCGGACGGGCATGGCCCAAGTGTGGGTCACCGTAAACAGTGGGACCGCAGACATACATGCCTACGTACGGCGCATGCAGCGGCTTGAAAAGTTCCTTCTGCCGCGTGAGCGTATTGTAAATTAAGAGGTTCTGTGTCATTGTATTTTTCTTTGTATTATTTAGACTGCAAACTTACACTTTTTTTCGCTAAAAGCCGTTGCTTTACCGTTTTTTTTGATAACTTTGCCTTGATTCTATACGAATATCAACATTATCAATCAATATTATCAATCATTCATGGACAGTCATATTCTCGATATGAGCTTACGCTTGTTGGTCGCCATGGTTCTCGGTGGCATCATAGGGTTGGAGCGTGATTACCGTGCGAAAGACGCGGGGTTCCGCACCCATTTCCTCGTGGCCGTGGGCTCGGCGCTCTTCACGCTGCTGTCGATGTATGGCTTCTCCGATGGCGTGCGCGACACGTCGCGTGTGGCGGCACAGGTCGTCTCGGGCATCGGCTTCCTCGGTGCGGGTCTCATC
Organism: uncultured Prevotellaceae bacterium; assembly: GCA_902792635.1. Classification (GTDB taxonomy): domain Bacteria; phylum Bacteroidota; class Bacteroidia; order Bacteroidales; family Bacteroidaceae; genus Prevotella. Next base: position 9,295 of record CADBAG010000057.1, read on the forward strand.
GTGTTTCAGAAGAACGTCATCCGGGGTCTCACCACGGCTGCGGGACTGTGGGTCACGGCAGCTGTCGGCATGGCGTGTGGCACGGGACAGTATTATCTCGCGGTCTTCGTCACCGTGCTCATGCTCATAGGCCTTGAGGTGCTCGGCCACCTCGTCCCGAAGCTCGGGGGCATGACTAATGTGCGACTCTCGTTCTCGTCAGTCTCCAAAGAGTCGGTGAGCAAGGCGCTGGAGAATATCCGCAAGGAGGTGGCTGACGTACTGAGCTTCGAGATGAAGAACCGCCACTCATCCAACGGTGACCTCTACGACGTGCAGATTGAGGTGCGCATGCGGCGCGACCAGCGGCGCGATGCCCTCTTCGAGTATCTGCGCGACTTCGACGACGTGACGATATTCAGTGAGGAATAGTTTCGAGCTGTACGGTTGAAATTTAGTGGCTATTATCTCGTGTGACGCTTAGGTCCCCGAAGGGGGCCAACATGGTTAGCCCCAGGTGAGGAGCGTAGC
>CADBAG010000058.1 GCA_902792635.1 uncultured Prevotellaceae bacterium
GATACTTGGCTTTTACATATAGATTTTTGATTTGATTTGATTATCCACATTATCCAAACTTTTGGATAATGTGGATGATGAACAAAGCCAGAGGGCGAAATGGAGAAGATGAGTAGACCGGGGGGGATTCTTGTCCTGCAACGCCTCTATGAACTGCTACAAAGGAATAACTACATGACCATACTCACATTTACGGCCCCCTATGGGTGTTGTTTTTGCTCTTAGTAATACTGTTCAATATAACTGTATGCCTTCTCGAAGACATCACTGTCCTTGATGCTGTACTTCACCCAGAGGATGGCACGGAGCTTCTGACGGATCTGCTTGCGTGCCTCGACACTCTTGAAGGCATCCTTGAACTTACGGACGATGTTCGTCACGTTCTCATCGATATCGTTGACGACACGCTCCACGATGATAGGGGTATTCTCGGTCTTCACGCTCTCGAAGAGTTCCGTGAGGGCAGCGCGTGCCTTGGCACGTTTGTTCTCGGGCTTATTGCTGCGCTTCTCCTCCTGCAGCACTTCCTTGGCGGTCTCCAGAAGGCCTTTGAGGAAGTCGATGCTGGAGATCATGTTGTCTTCCATCTTCTGCCTGAGCTCGTCGAGCTTGTCGGCGAAGCGCTTGTAGCTGGGATCGCCACGATGTTCCCCTAAGCGGAGGCGCAGCATCTTCTCGATCTCGATGATCTTCTTCTTCCGTTTCTTCTCGTCGTTCAGCACCTCATCGATGACGTCGGCATCTACAACGAGGTCTTCCAACGGCTTACCGATGTCGATGGTATCGATGTTCTGATGGATGATCTCTATCGTCTTGGCACCGAGCAGTGTCCAGATCAGTGAACCGCTGCTGCCCACGGGGCGCACGCTCTGATAGACCTGTGCTAGCCACCCGTAGTCTTTCTGATAAGGCAGCAGCACCTCGTCGGGGCTCACCGTCTCCCAAGCCTTCGACAGTCGGGCGAAATGCTTGGCAAACTCCGTTTTCCGGTTCTCGTCGAGGAGACACTGCTGGGCGGCCTGTAACCCTTCCCAGCCGCCAATGGCGCGGTCCACACCGGGGAAGAAGTCGAGACAGTCTTTTATCAACTTCGGGATGAGGGCTTTGATCTCATCGATGTTCTTGATGACATTCTTTACCGTCGTATCATCGAAAGCCAGTGAGCGTGCCACATTGTCAAAGACACCGACAAAGTCAACGATCAGTCCGCACTTCTTATCCACTGTATATTTCCGGTTCGTACGGCAGATGGCCTGCAACAGCGTATGGTCTTTCATCGGTTTGTCGAGGTACATACACTGCAGGATCGGCGCATCGAAACCCGTGAGCAGCTTGCTCGTCACGATGACCATCTTCAAGGGTGACAACGGATCACGGAACTGGTCCAGGAGCTTGTTCTCCTCCGACCGGTCACGTTTCCATTCCTTATATTCGTCAGCCTTGTCACCACCGGTATGCATCACGATCGTCGTCTGGTCCGTGGTACCGAGCAAGGCATCGATGGCCCGCTTGTATTTCACGCAGCACGCGCGGTTGTAGACCACGACCTCCGCTTTCATGCCTGTCGGCTCGACATACTCCTTGAAGTGGTTGACGATGTATTTGCATACCTCGTTGATACGCTTGTCGGCGGTGAAGAAGGCTTCCACGTTCGTGCGACGGGTGAGCTCGTTTTTGTCGTCCTCACTGATCTGGTCGGTCAGTTCATCAAACTCCGCCTGGAGCTGTTCCTCGTTGAGGTGCATCTCCACAGGTACGGTCTTGAACTTCAGTTCCAGTGTGGCACCGTCGTCGACAGAGTTCTGGAAGGTGTATCTCGACATGTAACCTCCTTCATCCTCCTCATCGCCAAAAGCAGCAAAAGTGTTGTGATCGCGCTTGTTGATCGGTGTGCCCGTAAGACCGAAGAAGAAGGCGTTGGGCAGTGCCTGCCGCATCTTCATGCCGAGGTCTTTCTCCTGTGTGCGGTGTGCCTCGTCGACCATGACGATGATGTTGTCGCGGCGGTTCAATACACGGCCTTGCTCGATGTCGCCAAACTTAAAGATCGTCGTGATCAATATCTTGCGCTGGTCCTGTTCGAAGAACTTCTCCAGGTCTTCCTTCGTGGCTGCATTCGTGATGTTCGGGATCTCAGCCCGTGTGAAGTCACCGGTGATCTGATCCTCAAGATCCACACGGTCATCAACGATGACGATCGTCGGGGCTTCGAGCTCCGGCTGCAGGCGCAGTTTCTGAGCAGCAAAGACCATGAGCCACGACTTACCGGAGCCTTGGAAATGCCAGATGAGGCCTTTCTTCGGTCCTCGCCTGTTGCGCTTCGTAGAGAGCACACGCTGCACGATGGCCTCACCACCGAGATACTGTTGATAGCGGCATACGATCTTGATCTTCTTGCCCGATGTCGTGGCAGAGAAGACGGTATAGAAACGATAGATGTCGAGCAACCGCTGCGGCTGCATGAGGAAGCGGAAGTTATGATCGACATCGGCAAGCGTGCCATGTCGGCGATCCTCGTCGGCATACCACGGTCCCCAGTGTTCGAGATCGGCACCGATACTGGCATACTGCAGTTCCTTGCCTTCAGAGGCAAAGACAAAGATATTCGGCACGAACATCTCCGGGATGCTCTTCTGATAGTGGATAATATCCACGGCACCATCGCCCCAGGTCACCTGACTCTTCACGGGTGTCTTTGCCTCACCGATGACCATCGGGATGCCATTGATGAGGAAGACGAGGTCGAGGCGCTTGCCGCCCTGTATGCTGCTCTTCGGAAACTCCCACTGGTTGGTTACCACACAGTAGTTGCCCGTCTCCTCGTCGTCGTGATCGGCGAAGAACCGGATATTGATGTTATCGCCATTCTTGCCGAAGGGATAACTGTTCTCCTCGAAGAGTTTCTTGCGGAAGCGGTCATTGGCAGTGATCATCCCTTCTGCTGTGTTGCCGCTGAAGATGATGGCACGGAGGTCATAGATGACGCGCTCAGCCTGCTCCCGTGTGATAGGGTTCAGTCGCACCAGGGCATCCTGCAACCAATTCTCCACAAGTACACCGTCCGTAGGGCGTGGCACATCTCCGGCCTTTACATAGTGCCATCCGTTCTCTACAGCTTCGTGGATCAGCATCTGCTCCACAGTATTGTCTTCGTTGAATATCTGTTGTATCATAGCGGTAATGTCTTTATTCTTATTTAGCTTTCATTGAACTCGTGAGTGATACTCACGAGTTGAACACCATCGGCAGCAAGATGGTGGACAATATCATTTTCGTGAACTCACGAAAATGATAAGTTAGCAATTCTAACCTTCTTCGTTCTTTTGAGGCAACTTCTTAGTGTGCTTCTCTATTTTCTTGTCATTTGAAGCAACACGTCTCTCAACCTTCTTAATATCTTCAGCTGGAGGTAAATCTTCTGGTTTGATACCTCGTTGACCTAACATTTTTCGAACGCTGACATTGTTCTGAACATGTTCAGTTGTTATAGATCTTTCTCCATAAAGATCTTTTTGCTCCACATTATAATTAGTCATTTCTGTGGCAAGATTCTTGGCAGCTATAGTCAGTGTTGGTAAGAAATCTGCTAAAGGACGATTTGACTTTACGCCCAATCTACGCTTCATATCTTCCGTTGTGTGTCCGCCGAAGAGTGCAGTATCACCTTTCGACCGAATACGACCATATCCCTTGTCATCAACTCCTCTTTGATAAATGTTTTGTGAGAGTTGCTTTTCAGATGCACGGAGTCGATCTCTAGTTTCAAGTCTGGAGATTTGTTGTAATCTTTCCTGGATGATTTCTACTTTACGAGTCTGAACAGCAAAATATCCTTGTGCAAAAGCGATTTGTTCCTTCTTAGGATCACCGTTCTGTGCAATCAAGTAGCAAGCGTAACGTGTGAGCATGTAATCTGTGACTTCTCGCTTCGCTCCTTTAGCAAGAGATATCATTTTCGTGACCTCACGAAAATGATTATCCACGTTGACTCCCTGTTGTTTACAAGATTCTACAGCTCGACCTATTGCAACCTGAAAATTTTCCCAACGAGCATAACCTAAAACCTTCTGAAGGTCTCTTGCAAACCAAACTTCTACTTCTTCTTTTCCGTCATCGCTTTTTATGTATTTAGTGATGGCGTCAAAATCAACTTTGTATTGATTGATTCTTTGAATATCCATACTCTAAGATTTTAATTATTCAACATGCTCTTTATTACTTTGTCAATATTATTAATCGACTGATGCAGAGAGGATTTGGTAATATTGGCTTGTTCGTATACCTTAAGGAAAGCATCTTGTTCACTTAATGATGGTACTAATACAGGCATTTGATCATACTGTTTTGCACTTATGTTTGGCTGAGCTCCTACCTTTTGTGAACTTAATACCCATTTATAATACGACTTAGAATGTGTAAAAGCCATCAAAAACGAAGGCCTCATAAATTCCGGATTCATTTGATATTTTATTAAATAGCCAGCATATAGAGCATATCCACCTTTATGCAGATATGTTTTACCTACTGTTGCCCCAGTTCTAGCAAATAAAATATCTCCCAATTTCAAACTATATTTATCATCTATGACTTCTGCTGATTTAACATCGTCATTAAGGCTACCATCCTCATTAATATCTGTAATTCTAATGTATCTTGGTAACCCATCCATATATTCAACTGCAGATGTATTAGACCCATATATCCCTGAAGACATAGATATGTCTCTGAGGCTTTTAATATCGACCTTAGGCTTTTTAAGCGTACCAAACCTCTTTCTGAATTCCGCCTTGACCATATCATCAGTAGCCTGAAGGAGTTTTTTGTATGACTCTTTCAAGTGATAGGCCGCCCATAGCTTTTCCGCAAGAGACTTCTGCTCAGAGAGAGGAGGAAGAGAAAACTCGTAATTTGCAAGATCCTGCCATTTTACTCGTGGTGACAGACCACCAGCAGAACGAGAGACCGCGTAGTTGAACAGCTTGTCATTCTGTATGATGAAAGGCAATAATGATGGCTCAACCTTTCCTTCGATAGGTTCAATGATAATGATATCTCCAGAGCAGATACCATCAAAGTCTGCTACAGCAGCTTTCTTCAGATATGCACGACGACGGCCAAACAAAATTTGTCCCTTATGGAAACTGCGGGAGAATGTATTCTCGGTATTAATATCATAATCGTGCAATACCAACTCTTCGGGCTCAATATTCTCAAGTCCTACGATAGGTACATTCGTTTTGTCCCCTTTGAATGTCGTCTTGCTTTCTTTTGCTATATCTCCGAGTTTCATATTAGCCTATCATTTTAATTAGAGACTGGAGATTGTTATCCAGTTCATTTTGATTTTCATTCCATATAGAATATGCGCTTTCATAATCCAGGACTTCTTTATTAAAGTCTTGAGCAAGCGCATTTACATAGATTGGAATGTTCAGACTATAATCATGCTTGATGATCTCATCTTTAGGAACTATTCTGCAGAAATGCTCTTCTTCATTCTCTTTCAGAACTGCATTCACAATCTTCTTAATGTGTTTCGGTTCTAGGTAGCTCTCACCATTCTTACGTGTCACCTCTTTCACGGCATTCACAAAGAGAATTCTATCTTTCAGCGAATCTGGCTTATGACTGTCGAAAATCATGATGCAGGCTTCCATGGGCGAATTGAAGAAAAGGTTAGGACCTATACCAATGACAGCTGCTAAAAGGTCGTGTTCATCGATGAGATGTCTTCGGATGTCTTGCTCTTCGTTACGGAACAAGACACCATGAGGCAACAAGACCGCTGAGCGTCCTGTCTCTGCATCCATCGATTTCAGAATATGCTGTATGAAGGCATAATCGGCACGGGCTTGTGGCGGTGTCCCTAAGAAGTTGCGGCCCCACTTATCATGTTCAAAAGCCGTGCGGTTCCACTCCTTGATGGAATAAGGCGGATTGGCCAGGACGACGTCGAAGGTCTGCAGGTGGTCGCCTTCTGTGAATGCCGGTTCAGCCAGGGTGTCACCACGAACGATGGAGAAGTCCTCCACGCCATTGAGATAGAGGTTCATGCGGGCGATAGACGACGTGATGCCGTTGATCTCCTGACCGTAGACATGCACGCCTTGCCACTCCTTGCCATGACGACGGAGATAGTCGAGACATTTCACGAGCATACCTCCCGAGCCACAGGTGGGATCATAGATACTCTCATCGGGCTGAGGCTGCAAGATCTCCGCCATCAGCTCCACCACAGTGCGGTTCGTATAAAACTCCTGGGCGGTGTTGCCGGCATCATCGGCAAACTTGCCAATGAGGTATTCGTACGCCTGCCCCATCTCATCGGCGGGACAATGTGCCAACGAGAGGTTATAGCGGGAGAAATCCTCGATGAGCGACGTGATGACGCGGTCGGGCATCTTGTTCTTGTTTGTCCATCCGTCTTTCGGTCCGAAGATACCCTCCAGTCCGCCGACCAACCGGTTGCCGACCTTGCGGGCGGGATTAGCCTGTTCGATGTCGATGAAAGCCTGAACGAGCGCCTGACCTACATTCTCCGTCACCTTGCGTACATCCTCCCAGTGGGCGCCATCGGGGATATGGATAGCCAGCTCCTCAGCCTGCGCCTTGGCATATTCGAGACCACCGTCATGAACATAACTATCGTATTGCTCATCATACACATCGCTGATGCGCTTGAAGAACAGCATCGGGAAGATATACTCCTTATAGCCTGCGGCATCGATCTGCCCACGCAGATGGGTGGCGGCCTCCCAAAGGAACTTCTTCAGGTCATCGAGCGTGATGACCTCGTCGGGCTTTTGGTAATTATCTATGGTCATGATACTTTCATCAGTTGTTTGAACGTCGCCTCACAACGCTTCATCTCGTTGTAGGCATCGAGGAACCGCTTGTGGACCACCTCGTAAGGTTCCACTTCATCCTCGTGATAGTGGATATAACTGGAAGGAGAAAGCAGATAGTCTTTGGCACGAATGTCATCAAGCGACACCACTGCCGCATAATCCTCCACATCCTTATAATCGGCATAGAGCTGATAGAGCCTGTCGATATCCTTAGGCTCCAGGATGTTCTGTGCCCGTTTTGGCGTGAAGATCTTGCTGCCGTCGATCATGAGGATATGGTTGGAATGGTCGGCGGGCATCGTCTGGCGAAGGATAAGGAAGCACGGCGAGAGACCGGTGCCGTAGAAGAGCTTCTCGCCAAGAGTCACGACGGCTTCCACCAATCCCGACTCCACCATGTTCTTACGTATCTCCGGCTCCTTGCCTTGTCCGCGGAAGAGCACGCCCTGCGGCATGACGACAGCCAGGCGGCCATTGCAGGGTTTCATCGAGCGCACCATGTGCTCTATCCAGGCATAGTCGCCACAGCCGTCACCGGGATTGCCCCACCAGTTACGCTGATAGTTGTCGGTGTCCCATTCCTTGGCGCCCCAGTCGGTAAGGGCAAAGGGTGGGTTGGCGATGACACAGTCGAAGGTAGCCAGCTGCCCGCCTTGCAGGATCTTCGGCTCGCGCAGCGTGTCGCCTTGCATGATATTGAAATCGGTAGCACCATGGAGGAAGAGGTTCATCTTGGCGATGGCTTGGTTCGTCACGTTCTTCTCCTGTCCGAAGATGCTGCCGCAACAGAGGTCGTCGTTGTGCATGTGGTGGACGGCCTCTATGAGCATGCCGCCCGAGCCGCAGGCCGGATCATAGACGGTCTCTCCCGGTTGCGGGTCGAGGATATTCACAAGAAGCTTCACCACCGAGCGAGGGGTGTAGAACTCTCCTGCCTTCGCCTTACTGTCATCGGCAAACTTCTTCAGCAGGATCTCGTAGGCGTCGCCCATGAGATCGGCGGGGTAATCGTTGTTGCCCAGTTTCCGCTTGCTCATGTGCTCGATGAGGTCGCGGATCTTCCCGTCGGAGAGCACACTCTTATCCGTCCATTTCTGTGCGGAGAAGATGCTAAGCACGCCGTAGAGGGTATCGGGATTGGCAAGCTCGATCTTCCGCATGGCCCCGACGATAGCCGCGCCGAGGTTCTCCGACCGCTGGCGGATATCGTTCCAGTGACAGCCCTCAGGGATCTCGAAGCGGTGCATCTCCGGCAACGAGGCATACTCCTCATCACCTCCACTGTAGTCGAGAGCAGCCTGTGTCTCCTCGTCGTACACATCGCTGATACGCTTGTAGTAGAGCAGCGGCGTGATATAATCCTTGAAATTGTCCTGCGAGACCGGTCCCCGGATGATATTGCACGCCTCGAAGATGAAGTTGTATAGCTCGTGAGCGTCGTGTGGCGCCGTCTGCTGCAACTCCGTCTCCGAGAAGAGTCCTGGTTCAGTATCTTGCTTTCTTTTTCTTGCCATAATGTATTTTGCAAAACTCTTTATATCAGAGTTATTCGCATTCTTAACAATCTTGTTTAATCGTCAAATTTAGATGCTTTTTCATGCTCTAAGTACCGGTGTGGGTACATACAACTTTGCAAAGTTAATAAATTCATTTCTTTTTTATTCTCTCAAAATAAAATTATTATGAGTAACTAACTGCGACATGCAACAATAATCTTACTGTATTAACCTATAAATCATGTATCCACAAGTTGCCAATGTCACAATAAAAGAGATGAGGTATTGTAACCATTTAGAATGCTCCTTTACAACATTGTGCACTGTCGCAAACAAAAGCATTGCCACGATGATGACTAAAGTTATGAGTTCTGCTAACGGCGCTTTTAGAATTAATGACACCCCAAAGGCTATAATCATAAATCCCTGAAAAGCATTGATTGCTGCTGTTGATTTATGAGGTGTCTCTTTCTTTTCCCGAATGAAAGAAATAGAAAAGAATCCAAGGAAGCATCCCCATAAGGTAGCTAATCCTCCCAACAGGCTTGGCAGTAGCATGAATAGCATCACTATAACTAATTGTAGAGCTACCTCAAATGTTAAGTACTTCCAACTCATATCCGACATTTTTTCAGGCTGATTTGGATTATCTGCAATATTTGTCTTTTTATAGTACTACCGTTTATTAGACAACGTTTAACTTTAATTTAAGAATATAATTCAGAACAAGGGGAGAGTGGTATAGGCCTCTCTCTACCTTGCCCTGG
>CADBAG010000059.1 GCA_902792635.1 uncultured Prevotellaceae bacterium
TCACCGATAGTGGGAATTTTGCTACTTTTGTTTTTCTTGTCATGTTCTTTTACTTCTTATGAAGGTCAGAACGTGACAAGCTAAATCCGTTCAAGACAAGTCATCGACACTTTTAAGCATAAAAAAGTTCGACCTGTACGGTTGATATTTGGGATTCTGATAATGGCAATAGGAAGTAGTCAAACTGACGTTGAATGCCCTCGAAGAGGGCAAACATGGTTAGCCCCACGTGAGGCGCAGCCGAAACGTGGGGTTGTTATGTTGCGGATGACTTGAATACCGGCCTCGAAGAGGGCGAACCTATAAAACCAGCACCCCGCCAAGGTTCGCCCTCTTCGAGGCCGACAGGTCAGGTTAAACCGCCCGATGTTAAACCCCAGGTTACGTCGCTGCGCTCCTCACCTGGGGCTAACCATGTGGCACCTCTCCGAGGTGCTTATTCAACGAGGACGTTAATTTCCAACCGTACAGCTCGAACTTTTTCGAGCTGTACGGTTGACTTTCTTTCTCGCTGATTGCGCAGATACGCAGATTTTGTGACTGTCGTCACATAGCGATTTCGCAGATTTTCCTCAATATCATACTGTCGGGATGCGGGTATTTAGGGGAAATCTGCGAGATCGAAAAAAGCAATAGCTTAAAATCTGCGCATCTGCGTAATCAGCGAGAAGTCTTAATTTCAACCGTACAGCTCGAGCTTTTTTCCAACGTAATCCAGAAATATTACTGTATCTCTGTGAAACAGGTGATGGTAAACAGGCATTAAGAAGTCGCCTTTTTGTCAGATGGTTTAAGGAATACTCAAGCCATAATGATTTCTATTTCGATACTGTTGAAATGAAGGCTGAAGGAGTAGATAACTTCGCTGCTATCATTGTACAGAAGAATAATCCGAGAATCAAGCAAATCGTTTCTGAGTTCAATGAAGTTGTGGACGAACTCAGGAAACCTGACGAGTGATTTTGTTGATGTCGTGATCTGTCATGGCACACACGCAGCTGTCGGACCACACGTTCTCTGCCGTCTCTATCATGTCGATGATAGTATAGATAGGTAGGATGATGCCCATGATGCCGACGGGAGCACCTTGACCGGTCATCAGTGAGAGGGTGAGGAAATAGCAGCCCATAGGCACACCGGCATTGCCGATGGCTGAGATGACGGCGATGAGGAGCCAGAGAAGCATCGTGGGGAGCGTGAGGACGGTGCCGCCGTTCTGCATGACAAAGAGGCTCGTGACAAGGATGAAGGCGGCGCAGCCGTTCATGTTGATCGTGGTACAGATAGGCAGCACGAAGCGCGACACTTTCTGTGAGACGCCGAGACGGTTCTCTGCCATTGCCATCGTCACGGGGAGCGTGGCGGCACTGCTCTTCGTGAAGAGCGCCATGAGCACTGCCGGCATCATACGGCCGAGCGTATGGATGGGGTTGAGACCGCGTGCCAAGAGGAACAAGGGGAGAATGATGAAGAACTGGATGACGTTACCACCAAGGATGACTGCGACATAACGGCCGAGCGACGCCGCAGCCACCCCTGCAGTGACCTGAGCCGACAACTGTGCCGAGAAGGCAACGATGCCAACGGGTAAAGTCCAGATAAGGCCTCGGATGAGCGTGAACAGCAGTTCCTGTAGGCCGAAGAGACCTTTCACCACTACCTTCTTATTCTCCGTCTCCGGCATCTTTGACAAGGCGAAACCCACGGCGAAAGCGATGAGCAGCAAGGAGAGCACATTGCCGTCCAAGAGTGGCTTCACGACATTGTTAGGGATGACGGAGAGAATATGATCGTAGTAAGTCTCCTTGCCTAAGTCTTGTGGGATGGCACTGTTGCCCGAATGGATAAGTTCTGCAGGCAGATTGCCCGGTCGGATGATGTTATAGAGCAGAAGTCCCACGGCAGCGGCGACGAAGGTCGTGAGCAGCGTGTAGGTGACGGCGTGGCGGAAGATGCGGCCCGTGTCTTTCTGCTGCCCGAACATCGTCAGGGTGGTGATGACGGCAAGGAGAATGGTGGGGACGGCGACGAACTGGAACAGCCTGGTATAGACTGTCGCCACGAAGTTCATCAGGTCGTTGAGCCATGTCAGTCCTAACGTACCAAGAATGGCGCCCACGACGAGGGCGCCAATCCATATAATCATCTGTTTCCGCGATGTGCGGATCGTTGTCTTCTGTTCAGTGTCGTTTTGCATAATTATTCGTATACCTCATCGATGCCGTTGGTTCCTCCCGTCTCGTCGTCCTTGCCGCACGGGTTAAAGTTGGCTGGCACGTTGAAGGTCGCGGTGGGCTTATACGGCAAGGTCGGGTCTCGGTAGACCTTCTTCATGAAGTAAGCCCAGATAGGCAGGGCCATCGTGGCACCTTGTCCCATCTGCATGGAGTCGAAGTGGATGTCACGGTCCTCACCGCCTACCCACACGCCGCTGACGAGCTGGGGCGTGAAGCCCATGAACCAGGCATCGGAGTTGTGGTTTGTCGTACCTGTCTTGCCGCCAATCTCACCTGGCATGTTGTATTTGTAGCGCAGTCGTCCGGCTGTACCCTCGTCGACGACTGCTCTCAGTTCCACAATCATCTTATACGCACTCTCGGAGGAGATGACCTCATCCATACGTGGCTCGAATTTCGCCACGGTGTTGCCTTCGGCGTCCTCGATACTTGTGACGAAGAGTGGGGCGAGGCGCACGCCATTGTTGGCGAAGGTTGTGTAGGCACTCACCATCTCGCCAACCGACACCTCGCACGGACCAAGAGCCAGTGCCATGGACGGATAGATGTCGGGGTTGTTGATGCCGAACTTATGGAGCATGTCGACGAACTGCCGTGGGTTGAGCTTTGACATCAGGTAGGCTGAGATCCAGTTGTTCGACTGTGCCAAGCCCCATTTCAGTGTCACCATCTGCCCGTAGCAGCGGCGGTTACTGTTGCGCGGTGTCCAGGGCTGTCCGGCGACCATATAGGTGCGCTGCACGTTCGCTACCCTGTCGCAGGGCGATGCTCCGTTTTCCATGGCGAGGGAGTAGAGGAACGGCTTGATCGTCGAACCGACCTGACGACGGCCGCCCATGACCATGTCGTACTGGAAATGTGCGAAGTCGATACCGCCAACATAGGCTTTCACCTGACCGGTATGGGCGTCCATACTCATGAAGCCTGCACGGAGGAACTGCTTGTAATAACGGATGGAGTCGATAGGTGTCATCACCGTGTCTACATCTCCATTGTAGGTGAAGACCGACATGTCGGTAGGTGTGTGGAAAGCCCGGTGGATCTCTTCGGGTGAAGCTCCGCTTTCTTTCATCGTGATATAACGCTCGCTCTGCCGCACGGCTCGCTCCATGATGGCGTTGACCTGTTGCTTCGTGAGATTGCCGCTGAAGGGAGCGTTGGCACCTTTCTCTGCATTCTCCTTGTCGAAGGCCGGCTGCAGGAACTTAGCCACATGACCGTAGACCGACTGCTCGGCATAGCGCTGCATGCGCGAGTCGATGGTCGTGTGGATGCGCAGGCCATCGGTGTAGATATTATAGAACGTGCCGTCTTTCTTCGTGTTCTTCTTGCACCATCCGCAGAGCGGGTCGGTGGCGAAGGCGATGGAGTCGATGACATACTGCCGTTTGTTCCATGATGGATAGTTCTTCGGGTCGGGACGGTCCATCATCATATACTGACGCAGGAACTCACGGAAGTAGACTGCCGTGCCGTCCTTGTGGTCGATACGGTGGAAATTGAGTTTTACCGGTTCGGCACTGTCCTCCTCATAGCCGGCCTGTGAGAGGTAGCCGGCCTTGACCATCTGTCCGAGCACGACATTACGGCGGTCGCGGGCACGGTCGGGATAGCGAACGGGGTTGAAGAGCGACGGGTTCTTACAAAGGCCCACGAGGAGTGCTGCCTCGTTGATGTTGAGTTGAGAGGGCTCTTTGCCGAAATAAGTCTCGGCAGCGTTCTTGATACCCACGGCGCCATGGAGGAAGTCGAAATAGTTGAGATACAAGGCGATGATCTCTTCCTTGGTATACATGCGCTCGAGCTTGATAGCTGTCACCCATTCGATAGGCTTCTGCAGCAGACGCTCCGAGGCAGAGTGTACAGGAGCCGAATAGAGCTGCTTGGCAAGCTGCTGCGTGATGGTACTGCCGCCACCGGCCGAGGCCTGGCCAAGCAGACCGCGCTTGACGATGGCACGTGTCAGGGCAATGAAGTCGATGCCCGAGTGGTCATAGAAACGCACGTCCTCCGTAGCCACGAGGGCTTTCACGAGGTAAGGCGACAGCTTCTTGTAAGGCACGGGGATGCGGTTGGAGCGGTCGAGATTATAAGTGCCAAGGACATGGCCGTCGGCCGAGAGCACTTGGGAGGCCGACTTGGAGATAGGGTTCTGGAGGTTGTCGATGTCAGGCGAATAGCCGATGATGCCGAACCATATCAGGAAAAAGAGCAGTGCGGTGATGCCCACTCCGCAAGTGAGTAGCAGCCACAGTGTCTTGATGAATTTCTTTCTCACGTTATCTTCGTGTTATAATTTAATATTTTGCAAAAATACTGCTTTTCTACGACTTAATGCGTGATTGGGGAGGAAAAATTAAGGTCCTTCCTGGTTTGTCCTGTTATGTAAGCACCTCGAAGAGGTGCCACATGGTTAGCCCCATGCAAGGAGCGGAGCGACGCAGCATGGGGGTTAGTTTCGGTGCAGTTTCATTGCAATCCGGCCTCGAAGAGGGCGAACATGGTCTGGGGTGATAGATCTTAGTGAACATGATCCGAAGTGATTATTGTTGTCGATAACCATGTTCGCCCTCTTCGAGGCCGGTTTTCAGATTATCCACCTCCATTCATCCCCACGTTTCGGCTACGCCTCACGTGGGGCTAACCGTGTGGCACCTCTTCGAGGTGCAACTTCCCAACATCTCTTCGCTGTCAATCCTAAAACATTATCTTGATGGTTCCACCGGGAACACATAAAAGTGGCGGTCGACGTCACGGTCGATCATCCACTCGTCGAAGACGACATGGTTGGAGAGCGCTTTTATACAAAGCGTGTGGGAACCGGCATCAAGAGAGACGGGGAGTGTTATGAGGGCCTGACCGCGGAGCACGTCGTCTGCCCAGCGCTCACCTTGAGAGCCATCGGTGACGACGATGGTTCGCGGTGTGTTGTTGTCTATCTGTACGCTGCATTGCAGTGAGCCGCCGTCGAGGGCATGAGTGGGAACAAAAGCCAAGCGCAGCACGCCGCCGACGGTGCCGGATGTGAACTGATAGGTCAGCGAGTCGCCTTGGTTGAGTTCCACGGCTTTGAGCGAGCGGCCGAGAATGTCAATGGTCCGTGCACCCTGACTGGCAGAGGCATAACGGGCAGCCGTGCTGACGATGTTGTTGTCGTTGTCGAGCGCAGCGTCACTGTGTGTGTAGTTGCCATACTGCTGCAACTCTGCCTCACTGAGGGTATCGGTGAGCTGGGGTGGGCCGAAGACGGCGAGGTCCTGAGGTGCAGCATCCATGGTCTCAGCTCGGTGCATGCGAGCCATGGCATTATTATATAATGAGGTGAGCTCCTGAATCTTCCGATAAGCCTTGATGCTGCGTGCTGCCGATTCTAAGGCCTCACTGTCGTGATGGAAACTGACGGGACGGGCGATGAGGCGTGACTCCTGCGACTCGAGCATCTTCACGGCCATCTGGGCTGAGGCATAGACGGGATATTCGATGAGCGTGAAGAACTTGTCGCTGTCTTCGTCGGCAATATAGTGGCGCGCTTCCTTCACCTGCTCGCTCACCTTGTGATATTTGTTTAGGTATCGGTCGAGCTCATTGTCAAACTCCTCCGCATTGAAATCAGTGTTGGCAATGCCGCCGTCGCCATTCTTGTTATGTCTTGATGTCGATTTCTGATAGGTGAAGTCCATAAACTCCGGCTTGCGGATGTCTGTGAGGCGGAAATATTGGCTGAGTGGGTTAACAAGCATGTTGGCAACCGTGGAACCGAACTGCTTCGTGAGCCATTCGCGTAGATGTTGCTGGGTGTTGCTCGAATTGACACTCTTGATGTCCCATGCCATATCCATCATCAGGTCGAGCTGGTAAGTGGCGACATCGGGGTTGTAGACCACTGCCATCCACAGGCGGTCTGCCCCTTTGCGGTAGGCTGTCTGGAGCTCGTTGGCGATGAGGCCGGGCTGTGTAGTACAGAGCCAGAGGTAGCTGTGTGGCTTGCCGGCATAGGCGAGGTGATAGACGGCGCCGTTGTCGCTGCCGTCGTCAACAGGCGCGATGTATCCGTAGTTGTCGTCGGCCCACCCGATACTGACCGTCATACTCTTCTTCAATCCTTGCAGGCGCAGGCCGTGTGAACCGTGGGGTGTGGCGAGGAGGATGCCGAAAGAGTCGGCCTGTTGGCGCAGGCTGTGTACGAAATGGTCGGGCACGTCGCCGCTGTCCCAGCCTTCGCAGAGAAAGTTGATGCGATGGCGGAGCATGTCCTCAAAGAGTTGGTGATAATCGGGCTTTTGTGAGCCTTCGAGTGATATTCCACGATATTCTACCGACGGAATCTCCGTAAGACCTTTCACTTTGTTTGTCGGGTTGCCGGTATCGGCAAACTGCAGGATGCCATAGGCCGTGCCACGCCCGTTGCTGCCGATGATGACCGTCTTTGTGCCGCGCACACCAATCCAGAAAGCGTCTTTCTTGGCGATGATGTCCATCACGGGAGCCTGCATCTCACCAAGTGCCTTCATGTCTTTGTTCGACGCCATGTCAAGCTGGACAATGAGCAGGTCAGCCTTGATAGTCTTCTTGCTTGCCGTGCTCTTTAGATCGGTCGCCATCAATTGCAAGGCTTTGTCTACGACATGGCTGTGTTTCTTTTGCAACGTGTAGCTAACGCTGCTGCCCGGATAGAGCGCTGCGGGGCGTGCTTGTGCGCTAAGCGTGATGAAGGCAAAGATGAATATATATAGTATATTTCGGAAATTCATGGGTAAATATGTTTATCGATTGCACACAAAGGTACTAATTATTCTTACCACATCTAAAATATTTAGTTTTTATTTGGATTTATACGAGATAATGCTTACTTTTGTCTACCCTAATTAATAATACATAACACGTAATTAATAGTACACGATTATGACATTATATCCGAAGCTGATCCGTGACATCCTTGCCACGGTCATCTATCCAGGCACGAAGAAGAACCTCATAGAGAGTGAGATGGTGGCCGACAATATGCGCATCAATGGCAACAAGGTGAGCTTCTCGCTCATCTTCCCTCGTGAGACAGACCCGTTCATCAAGTCGACCGTGAAGTCGGCTGAGGCAACCTTAAAGTATAAGCTCGGCAACGACGTCGAGGTGACGATTGGCACAGAGTTCAAGAGCGCGCCGCGCCCGGAGGTCGACAAACTGCTGCCTGACGTGAAGAATATCATTGCCGTGAGCTCCGGCAAGGGTGGAGTGGGTAAGAGCACGGTCTCTGCCAACCTTGCCATCGCATTGGCACGCTTGGGTTACAAAGTCGGCTTGCTCGATACCGATATCTTCGGCCCGTCTATGCCGAAGATGTTCGGCGTGGAGGAAGAGCGCCCTTACGGCGTCAAGAAAGACGGCCGTGACCTCATTGAGCCTATTGAGAAATATGGTGTGAAACTTCTCTCCATCGGTTTCTTTGTCGATCCCGATACGGCAACCCTCTGGCGCGGCGGTATGGCAACGGCAGCCCTGAAGCAGCTTATCGCTGATGCCGACTGGGGTGACCTCGACTATTTCATCCTCGACACGCCTCCTGGGACGAGCGATATCCATCTGACTCTCCTGCAGACGCTGTCCATCACGGGTGCCGTCATCGTCTCGACGCCGCAGAAGGTAGCGCTCGCCGATGCGCGCAAGGGTATCGACATGTATACCAACGACAAGGTCAACGTGCCTATTCTCGGACTCGTGGAGAATATGGCATGGTTCACACCGAAGGAACTCCCCGACCACAAATATTATATCTTCGGCAAGGATGGCTGCAAGAATCTCGCCAAGGAGATGAATGTACCTCTACTCGCTCAGATTCCCCTCGTGCAGGGTATCTGCGACAGTGGTGATGCCGGCAAGCCCGCAGCCCTCGATGCTGACAGCATGACGGGCCAGGCGTTCCTCAACCTCGCACAAGCTGTTGTGACCCGCGTGAATCTGCGTAACAAGGAACTGCCGAAGACGAAGATCATCAAGGTAAATAATCAATAGGTGTTGGGGATGTTAACAGCCTCGGAGAGGCTGAATTTTACATAACCCCAGTCTAAGGAGCGTAGCGACGCAGACTGGGGTTTAGGAAGGAGCGGAGTCTCATCCAACATAGCGCGCCAAGGCGCAGTCAGCCTCTCCGAGGCTGGAGATTAGGTATTCACATACAGTCAAAAATCCCCAGACTGCAGTCGCTATCGCTCCCTTAGTCTGGGGTTATGAAAGATTGTGCCTCTCCGAGTAGGGATGTAAGCTATTTCCAAAGCAGTCAATAGAACAAATTAATGCGGTAACTTCAAAACCTTTGCTAAAGATTTGTCAGT
>CADBAG010000060.1 GCA_902792635.1 uncultured Prevotellaceae bacterium
GTCGCTATCGCTCCTTTAGTCTGGGGTTATGAAGAGTGTGCCTCTCCGAGGCACTGTCCCAAACAGAAAGAAAATCAACCGTACAGCTCGAAAAGTTTTGTGGGCGCCAACAACGTAACGACTTTAGCACAACAGGGAGAAAAAATAGCAACGACTTGGCAAGTCATTCTACATTATTAAGCTCGTGCGCAGCTTACTGCACAATAGTCGTGAAATGTCGTGAAAAGTCGATGCAGCAAAAATAATCGTTGCAGCGATGAAAGTTTTGGCAACGACTTAGCACGACTTCACACGACCCCGAGGAACACTGTCGTTGAAAGCAGTCCTTCGAAAAACCTTATTGCAAGGTTTGTAAGGTGAAAGGTCTGCAAGATTGAAAAATTGAAATATTGAAATAATGAAACATTGAGACTGTATTCCAAAAATCTTATAAGAATTTCGGAATCAATTCCAAAAAACTTATAAGATTTTTGGATTTTAGCGAAAAGAGCCTTAACTTTGCAATCAAGCATAACCAAGATAGGAGGACGAAGCAATGATTATTCGCGAACAACAAAAGAAGATTGAGGCGCTTATCGGAAGCCGAAAAGCCATCATCATATTTGGCGCCCGACAAGTGGGGAAATCGACACTGCTCCATACGCTTTTCGATAATAAGGAAAACGTGTTATGGCTCAGCGGTGATGACATTGATGTGCAGCAACTCTTTGATGACATGTCTTCCACACGTCTGCGTGCCTTGTTAGGCAACAGCCGCTTTCTTGTCATTGACGAGGCCCAACGCATCAAGGATATTGGACTTCGACTGAAACTTGTCACAGACCAGATACCCGAAGTTCAGGTCATAGCAACAGGAAGTTCTTCGTTCCAACTTGCCAAAGGTGTCAAAGAATCGCTCACAGGGCGCAAACGAGAGTTCAGGATGTTCCCCATCACCTTCAAAGAGATGGCCAACCACACCAATCTGCTTGAAGAGATGCGAATGATTCCTCACCGGATGGTCTACGGCTACTACCCCGAGGTCGTTACCTCACCGGGTGAAGAGCGAGAGGTCCTTCGCGAACTCTCCAGCAACTATCTTTATAAAGATGTTCTGACACTCGATAATATCAGCAAACCGGACAAGATCATTAAGCTGCTACAGGCCTTAGCTTATCAGATTGGGGAGCAAGTATCCTACAACGAGATTGGGCAACTCATAGGACTCGACTCGAAGACGATAGAGAAATATGTAGATATCTTGGAAAAGAACTTCATCATCTTCCGCCTCCCAAGCTTCTCCCGCAACCTTCGCAATGAGCTGAAGGCAAGTAGAAAGATCTATTTCTGGGACCTCGGCATACGCAATGCTGTCATTGCTAACTTCCAGCAACCGGAGAATCGCTTGGATACGGGTGCGCTCTGGGAGAACTTTGCTATCGCAGAGCGTTTGAAACATCTCAACGTTCAGAATTCATTCGCTAACAGTTGGTTCTGGCGTACCCAACAGCAGCGGGAGATCGACTACTTGGAAGAGAGTGATGGCCAGCTTCGCGCCACGGAACTGAAGTGGAATATCAAGAAGGCTAACGTTAAGGTACCTGAGGCTTTCGCAAAAGCTTATCCCACAGCAACATTCAATGTCGTGGCACCCAAAAATGCGGATACGTTCTTGCTTTAATATTGTGCTAAAACACTAATACCCCTTAGAAAGACCTTAATGTAAGGTTTGTAAGGTGTAAGGTTTGTAAGGTTCCATCAAAGAACACCTCAAACGATACTTTTTCTGAACTGTTGCGGCGAGAGGCCCGTATGGCTCTTGAAGTAACGGCAGAAGAAGGAGTCGTCGTTGAAATGGTAATCCCAGGCGATCTGCTTGATGCTCTCCGAAGACGTGCGCAAGAGGAGCTTGAGCTGCATGACGACATAATGATCAATGATCGTCTTCGGTGAACGACCGGTCTTGGCAAGCGAGATATTGAACAGGTACTTCGGAGAGATATGGAGCCGTGAGGCATAGAAGGCGACCTCGCGGCTTTCCTTGTAATGCTCCATAATCGCCTCCATGAATCTTGCAAAAAGCTCATTGACACGCTCAGAGCCTTCCTCCGGCTGCGCCTCATGTGGATTACGGAGAAGATAATTGTGGAAACCGAGGAAGAATGCCTTAAGTTGGAAGAGCACAATCTGGTTGAAACTATCCGGGCATGCCTTGCGATAGGCCTTCAGTAAATCGAAGAGGTTGCAGACGATATCCTCCACCAACGGTGAGGCTCCCCGACACCGGTCTTTCTTCAACAGCGAATAGACCGTCTGCTCCAACTGCAGGGAGGCCTCACGCAGCACCGAAGCACTGTAGCGGAGCATCTCAACTTTGAAATCTTCCGTTGCTCCACGCACCTCTACCACATCCCCGGGAAAAAGAATGAGCACCGAGCGGTGCGCGAAGTCCCACGTATAGAAATTCACTAAGACCTCAGCATCGCCCGACATGCAATAGACCAAGCATCCGTCGTCAAGCAGCACGCCTTCACCTTGCCAATCAGTGAGGTCCGATTCTATCAATGCTGCACCCTGACTAACTATCGTTTCCTTATCCATTCTTTTGTATCTATCAACCTTAATCCGTATTCCTTTATTTCCGAATTGTGCTGCAAAGTTGCCTATTTTATTTTAATTATCAGCACGTTTATTCCGATTAATACCATGACCTGCGAATTATTTAAAATGCTTAACATTTGAAAACTTCGTAATTTTGCAACCGAAATCATGCAGGGGTGCGGCCCTGGTGGCCGTCCGCTCAGATGGACACAACCCCTGCACAAACAAACAAAAGAGATGAAATTATCATTCGTTCTTTGGTTGGCACTTGCCACACCCCTTACTTTATGGGGTCAGGATAACACGAAACAGCTGACCATCAACCAACTTTTTGAGCTCGTAGAAGCAAACAGCAAGAGTCTGCGGGCGCAGCGCTCCTCAGAAGAGATCGCACGACAAGGCATCCAGGTAGCGAAGAGTCAGAAACTGCCGGACATCAACACAAGTCTCAGTACAAGCTACATTGGCAACGCCTTGATGACCAACCGCCACTTCGGAGACGCACACGGTCTTCATTCCCCTCACTTCGGCAACAGTTTCACACTCGAAGCTCAGCAGACAGTCTACGCAGGAGGTGCCTTGAATACGGGAGTGCGCCTCGCTGAGATAGCAGCGCGCCAGGCTTCAGCAGGCACGAAGCAGGTGCGGGAGCAGGAGCGTTTCCTCGCTATCGGTCAATATCTCGACATCGCGAAGATCGACAACCAAATCAAAGTCGTAGAGAAGAACATCGAACTGACCCAACATCTGCTCGACGACATCAAGGCCCGCCAAGCTCAGGGGATGGCGCTGAAGAACGACATCACACGCTACGAACTTCAGATGCAGAACCTCAAGCTTGACCTCACGAAGCTTCACAACAGTCGGTCGATATTCAATCATCAGCTCTGCAACACATTGAATATCAAAGATACGGAGCTCGTTCCCACGGAAGGCCTCACGTCCACGAGATATACAGACGCCACCGAGCCTTCCTGGCAAAGTGAGGCCGCTGACTCTGCTCCGTCGATGCAGATAGCGCGCAATAAGATTGAGGAGGCCCAGCAGAACGCCAAGATGGCGCGCAGCAAGATGCTCCCTAAGGTAGCCATCGTGGCTGCGGACAACTTCAACGGCCCCATCACCTACGAGTTGCCGCCTATCAACAAGAATATCAATGCATGGTACATTGGTATCGGCATCAACTACAGCCTCTCCTCGCTCTTCAAAAGCAACAAGCAACTGAAGCAGGCTAAGACAGCCGTAAGGCTCTCCAACGAAGCCTACGACGTTGCTGCGGAGCAGGTCAACAACCAAGTGCAGCAAGCCTATACCGATTATCAGCAGAGCTACGTGGAGTTAGAGACACAGCAGAAGAAGGTGGAGCTCGCCCGACAGAATTATGAGGTGGTCAACGACCGGTACCTCAACCAGTTGGTGCTCGTCACCGACATGCTCGACGCTTCCAATGTACGGCTCGATGCTGAGTTGGGCGAAGCTGATGCACAGATCAATGTAGCATTCACCTATTATAAATTATTATTCACAGCAGGAAAACTTTAGGAAGATTGAAAAATTGAAAGAATGAAAGAATGAAAAATCGAAAGATTGAAATAATGAAATAATGAAATAATGAAAGATTGAGATCATGAACAAGAAAAGACAGATCAAGAGAATATATAATGTTGTCGTGGTGCTCCTCATGTTAGGCTGCCTCACCTACGTATGCAGCCGGTTCATACACCTCGGCGACTATGTCTACACCGACAACGCCATGGCGCACCGCAATCTCACGCCCGTAAACACGCGTGTGCAGGGATTCATCAAGGAGATAAGGTTCAAGGAGTTTCAATATGTCCACAAAGGCGACACCCTCGTGGTACTCGAAGACGCCCAGTTCCGCCTCGCCTTGGCTCAGGCTGAAGCCAATGCCAAAGGCGTACACTCCGGTGCGGGAGCGGTGAGTGCAAGCATCAACACCACGCAGAGCAACGTGCAAGTAGCGAGCGAGAGCATGAAGGTAGCAGGAGCTGGCATCGCCGAAGCTCAGGCCGGCATGGAGAACGCCCGCAAAGACTATGAGCGCTACGGCGCACTGCTCAAGCGCGGTGCCGTGACCCAGCAGCAATACGATCACCAGAAGACGCTCTATGAGGAGGCGGTATCGCGCTACAACGCTGCCAAGGCCCGACTGCAGCAAGCCTCAGCCTCACGCCGTGCCACAGCAACAATCACCAATCAGCAACGCCATCAGTTAGGCCAGTCGGAGGCTGGCGTCAACGTAGCCCTCGCCCAGTTGGATGTAGCGCGCCTGAACCTCAGTTACACCGTCATCACGGCACCCTGCGACGGTTATATCGGGCGCAAGAGCATCTACGTGGGGCAACTCGTTCAGCCGGGACAGTTCCTCGTCTCTGTCGTCGACATGAGCAGTGTGTGGGTCATCGCCAACTATCGTGAGACGCAGATGAAGCATATCAAGATTGGAGAGAAGGTCGACTTCACGGCTGACGCCCTTCCCGACATTGTGTTCCACGGCGAGGTGAAGAGCATCAGTTCAGCCACTGGCGTGGGCTACAGTGGGGTGCCTGTCGACAATGCCACAGGCAACTTCGTGAAGGTGGAGCAGCGCATCCCCGTGCGTATCGAACTCACGAAAGACAATCGTCCTGAAGATGTAAAAAGACTCATCGATGGACTGAATGTAGAGACAAAGATTTATTATTAAGCCATGCCAGGACCCATACCAGCCGGACCTTTCTCGATGCCGATGTATCGGGATAAGGTGCCGGAGAAAATAAGACCGTGGATATACTTGCTTTTCGCATTCCTCTTCCAGATGACAGGATGCGTCTACTTAGGTGCTGCCTCACATGTCGTCGGCTCCACGGGATTGATGACAGATGACGTGATGTTCATCGGCCTGTGCAACGTGATAGGCGTGAACATGCCGTTTCCGCTCCTCTTCCGTTTCAAGTTCCGCTTCACGAACCATCAGCTGCTTATCAACGCAGCCATCGTCATCGCTCTCTGCAACTTCCTCGCGATGCACACCACATGTGTGCCTGCGCTCGCAGCCCTGTCGTTTCTCGCAGGGTTCTTCAAGCTCTGCGGTACCTTCGAGTGCGCTTCAAACATCCAACTGTGGATGGCACCGGGACGTGACTTCCAAATCTTCTTCCCGCTGCTCTACATCGTCGTCGTAGGCGACATCTATCTGCAAGGGTGGCTCACGGGAGTGTCCACCTACTTCTTTCAGGACTGGCATATCATGAACTGGTTCACGATAAGCATCATGCTCTTCGTAGCACTCATGGTGTTCATCCTGACGAAGAACTACCGCTTCATGAAGCCGCTGCCGCTGATCTCTGTCGACTGGCTCGGCTGTCTGCTGTGGTCCGCACTGATGATGGAAGTGGTGTTTCTCTTCGAATATGGTGAGTATTACAACTGGATCGATGGCTACAACTGGCGCTTGGGCGTGGTGTTCTTCATCGTCACCCTCGCACTGACACTGTGGCGGGAAAGCACCATCCGTCATCCCTATATCTCACTGAAAGCATTCCAGTACAAGACGCTCATCCCTACCCTCGGCCTGTACCTCATCGCCGAATGGCTCAACACGACGCCAAAGGTACTTCAGAACGCGTTCATGGGAGGCATCGAGCACTGGGGTATGCTCACGACCTCGCATCTCGAACTCATCGGATGGTGCGGCACAGCCTTAGGCTGTCTCTTCACGCTCTACTGGTGCAAGGTATTGCGGATGAAATATACGCGGCTGCTCACCGTAGGAGGCTTCGCCCTTGTGGGTTATCAGGTCATGATGTATTTCTATATCACGCCCGACCTCCCCATCGCCCGCCTCATCATCCCCCTGCTGCTACGCGCTTTCGGCTATGCCATCTATTTCACGGCGCTCACGATCTACTTGGAGGAGCTCATGCCCTTCGAGCATTTCTTCATGGGACTGACGATATCGGGATTCATCCGCAACTCACCCGTCGAGTCGATCATGGGAGGACTCTATTCGTTTGGCATCCGCCATCAGGTCGCTGACACCATGGCCTCCGGCATACAGTGGGACATGCAGCAGATCCTGATGATCAGTATCAAGCAGCTCTATGGCATCACTTGTATTCTCGGCATTGCCTTCCTGCTTCTGCTCATGCTCTACGATGTCCAGCCTATCCGCGACACGCTCAAGCGCATCCCCTCGTGGTATTCTGTGGGGAAGAATTTGAGGAAGGAACTGAAGAAATAGAAACAATTATTCCCATCATTAACCATTTATCAGACAATCAGATTTTTGTCAATTAATGGTTATTGATGGGAATTGTCGTTAAGAACATACCCCTTAGAAAAACCTTATTGTAAGGTTTGTAAGGTGTAAGGTTTGTAAGATACTACGCACTCAACAGCTCTTTACCAAACTTATGAAGTGCTTCTTTTATCTCTGCTACCCTCTTTTCACTGGGCTTAGAAATTCCATAGATATAACGGGCGAGAAGGCTCTTGTTTATATTCAAACTGCGAGCCACCTCAGAGATGTTCAGCCAGGGATACTTAGCAAAGATAGCTCCGATTTCGTTGTTCTGCGATTCTGAAGTCTCAAGGAAACTTGATATATGCATGTCCGCATCAATAGACTCCCAACGAATATCCTCACCGTCATCACCTATCACGTAATCATTACGCTGTTCTGTAGTCGCATCCATCAATTCCGGGTAAGCCTCCAAAGGCCTACTGTAAATCTTTCCCGCCTGAGTCCTCATATAAATACGGTTCTTGTCAAACCATATAGTCTTAATCTTCTCCATAGTTCTCACTCCTTTACAATTAATTATCCGAAACGTCTATGCCATTCTGCAATGAAGTCTTCTTTATAATTCTCACATGTAACGATAGCCTTCCTAAGTTCTTTTTCCTTGAGACCATGATTATAAACAACCCTAATATCCGGTAAAAGTTCTATCTTAGCTTTCTTTCCTCCATAACTAACATGAACATGAATAGGTTCATGCTCATCCATGTAGAAGAAAAATCTTATTCCAAAAACTATTAGCAGTGTAGGCATATTCCGTCCTTTTTTGCAAAGATAGGTATAAATTCTTATACCCACAACTTTTTCAGCAAAGAAAAAAGTAAGCCTTAGAAAAACCTTAATGCAAGGTTTACAAGGTGCAAGGTTTGCAAGGTTCAATAAAAATGGAGGGGCAGCATAAATATTCTTCCATCTTAATTTGTTTTTCAGATAACTTTAGTATCTTTGCATCATACATTAACATGAACGAACCATAAAAATTGAATGATCATGAGAATGAAACAAATAATTTTAGCCATTTTAATTTTAGGTTTATCCTCTTGTG
This sequence comes from uncultured Prevotellaceae bacterium, assembly GCA_902792635.1. Taxonomy (GTDB): domain Bacteria; phylum Bacteroidota; class Bacteroidia; order Bacteroidales; family Bacteroidaceae; genus Prevotella. The sequence goes on from CADBAG010000060.1 coordinate 7,929, forward strand.
GCGTTGCCCCAACAGCTTCTAAGTTTCCTGTAGAGAAGATTGACCTTGGAACCAATAAATCCAATGTTAAGAGCTTATGCGGTAAGCCCTTTCGCTCTGATATATTTACAAAAAATCACAAGAAAATAGAAGTTCTATACTACAAAGAGCCAGCTCGTGTTCGAAATACAGAGTTTATAATAACAACTGCATTGACCTTTGCGAACGATTCGTTGATTTCAATTACACAAAATGATAAAAGCACTTCAGGCTTAGAACTATCCGTAGATTCTATTCGAAGATAATGATAGCAATGAAATAGGCTTTCCCGTACCGGTCGAATTATTTCGGGCTGTACGGTTGAAAATAATTCTTTGGTTAAGTGTGAGTGCCTCGGCGAGGCACAATCTTCCATAACCCCAGACTAAGGGAGCGAAAGCGACCGCAGTCTGGGGTTTAGCCGAGGACGCATTAACTGAATCCCAGCCTCGGAGAGGCTGAATGCGCCTTGGCGCGCTATGCTTAGGTTTAACATTACGCACTATCGTGCAGTCTGCCTCTCCGAGGCAGGAGATCAGTCA
>CADBAG010000061.1 GCA_902792635.1 uncultured Prevotellaceae bacterium
ACGTAGTGCGCTATGTCTTTAATAGATAGTCTCTTACAAAATATAGCGCGCCAAGGCGCAGCCAGCCTCTCCGAGGCTGGAAATCAGTGAATCAGCTCCATTCCTCAACCCCAGGCTACGTCGCTGCGCTCCTTGCCTGGGGTTAAAAAGAGTGTGCCTCTCCGAGGCACTTATCAATCCGGAAACCGGAAGAATCACATTTGGATACTGATGAATTTGTGCTTAATCCGCTTCTTGGTCTCATTTATTATTGTTACCTTTGCAAATTATTACGATAGAAATTACATATTTATTATGAGAATGCTGAGCAATGCCGATCTGGCACAGCTGTTAGACAAAGATATATTTCATAAGATTTCGGAAGCCGCCGACAGTCTCCACTTGGAGACCTATGTCGTAGGCGGTTATGTGCGCGACCTTTTCCTCGAGCGCCCGAGCAACGACATTGATGTTGTTGTTGTAGGCAGTGGTATCGAGGTGGCGAAGGCTTTCCGCAGCAGACTCAGTGGCAAGGCTGCCTTGTCAGTGTTCAAGAACTTCGGTACGGCGCAGGTCAAATGGCACGGCCACGAGGTCGAGTTCGTCGGCGCCCGTAAGGAGAGCTACAGTCACGACTCGCGTAAGCCGCACGTCGAGGACGGCACCTTGGAGGATGACCAGAACCGGCGCGACTTCACGATCAATGCCCTCGCCGTGTGTCTTAACAAAGACCGCTTTGGAGAACTCGTCGACCCCTTCGATGGTATCTACGATCTTCAGGACGGCATCATCCGCACACCGCTCGACCCCGACATCACATTCTCCGATGACCCCTTGCGCATGCTCCGCTGCATCAGGTTCGCTACCCAACTGAAGTTTTATATCGAGGACGAGACCTTCGATGCCTTGACGCGCAATGCTGAGCGTATCAAGATCATCAGCGGCGAGCGCATCTCCGAGGAGCTCAACAAGATCATGATGACCCCGCAGCCGAGTCGTGGCTTTGTCGACCTGCATCGCTGCGGACTGCTGCAGATTATCCTCCCGGAGCTCACGGCCCTTGACCTTGTGGAGACACGTAATGGACGAAGCCATAAGAACAACTTCTATCACTCGCTGGAGGTTCTCGACAACGTCTGCGAAGGCAACAAGCCGGCTGACGGCAAGGAACCCGCCTCCCTGTGGCTGCGCTGGGCCACGCTCCTGCACGATATCGGCAAGGCAAAGACCAAACGTTGGGATCCCGTGCAGGGCTGGACGTTCCACAACCATCCGTATGTGGGCGGCAAGATGATTCCCGCCATCTTCCGCAGGCTCAAGTTGCCGATGGACATGAAGATGAAGTATGTGCAGAAACTCGTTGAACTGCACATGCGCCCTATTGCCATTGCCGATGAGGAAGTGACCGACTCCGCCGTGCGCCGCCTTATCAACGATGCCGGCGACGACATCGACGACCTCATGCGCCTCTGTGATGCTGATATCACGAGCAAGAACGAGGTGCGCAAGGCCCGCTTCCGTGAGAACTTCCGCATCGTGCGCGAGAAGATCGCCGACCTCAAGGAGCGCGACTATAAGCGCCTGCTGCAGCCTGTCATCGACGGCAACGAGATCATGCAGATGTTCAACCTCAAGCCATCGCGTGAGGTAGGTACCCTCAAGCAGACCTTGAAGGATGCCGTCCTTGATAACAAGGTGCCCAACGAGCGCGAGCCGCTCATGGAGCTGCTCAAGCAGAAAGCCAGTGAAATGGGACTTTGTAATAATGAAACATTGAAATAATGAAATATTGGAATAATGAAATATTGAAATAATGAAACATTGAAATAATGAAATATTGGAATAATGAAACATTGAAATAATGAAACATTGAAATAATGAAACATTGAAATAATGAAACATTGAAATAATGAAACATTGAAATATTTCGAGCCGTACGGTTGAAATTATCCTTCATCTATAATGGTTGATAGCCTCGGAGAGGCTGGCTCTCCATAACCCCAGACTGCAGTCGCTACCGCTCCTTTAGTCTGGGGTTATGGAAGAGTGTGCCTCTCCGAGGCACTTTCTTAAACAAAACATTCGTTTCAACCGTACTCGTTTCAACCGTACAGCTCGAAATATTTCCCTGCTAAACACCACAAAACCTATCTAATTGTTGTTAAAACTCAAAAGCATTTTTGAGTTTTCAGACATATTATTACTAATTTTGCACAGTGCTTGAGGGAGATTGCGCTTTATCGAAAGCATTGTCAATGTACCTTAACTACCAAGTCTTCTTAGAGGATTACATCATTATTATAACATTATTATAAAGATTATCATTACATTAATATATAAAATAGGTATGAAATTAATTAATTGTATGTTAGCAGCTTTGGCTGTCGTAGCTCTTGCTTCCTGTGGTGGAAAGAAGAGTGGAGGTAGCTTGGCTGACCTTCAGGACAATCAGTTTGCCGTGAGGACAGTAGGTGCATCAAGCGCCGATCTTCAGACTACCTACCCGGCTACCATCAAAGGTATTCAGGATGTTGATGTCCACCCCAAAATCTCAGGATTCATCACCAACGTGTATGTGCATGAGGGTCAGACCGTGACCGCAGGCCAGCCGATGTTCACCATCGACAGTGAGACCTATCGTGCACAGGTCAACCAGTGCCGTGCTGCCCTGAACACAGCGCGTGCTCAGGCCAACACCTCTCGTCTCACCTATCTTAATAATAAGAAGCTCTTCAACCAGCACATCATCGGTCAGTATGAGCTCGAGACTGCTGCCAATAGCTATGCAACAGCTAAGGCTCAGGTGGCTCAGGCCCAGGCATCGCTCTCAGCAGCTGAGGAGACGCTCTCTTGGTGTGTCGTCCGTGCCCCGTCGTCGGGCGTTGTCGGTGACCTGCCTTTCAAGAAAGGTGCGCTCGTCTCTGCTTCCAACACACTGACCACAGTCTCTGACATCAGCACCATGGAAGTCTTCTTCTCCATGAGTGAGCCCGACATCCTCAGCATGTCGAAGACAGCAGGTAGCGTGGCAGGCGTACTGAAAGAGATGCCGATGGTGAAGCTGCAGCTCGCCGACGGTACGGTCTACAATCAGCCGGGCCGCGTGGTGAAGATGAGCGGTGTCATCGACGCTTCCACAGGTGCTTACACCTTGATTGCCCATTTCGCTAACCCTCAGCGTCTGCTTAAGAGCGGTGGCGCCGGTCAGATTATCGTGCCTCGTGTGAACAACAGCGCTATCCTCATCCCGCAGGAGGCTGTCGAGCAGGTGCAGGATAAGTACTTCGTCTATGTCGTTGGTGCAGACAATAAGGTTAAGTATACAGAGATCAAAGTTAATCCTCAGGACGACGGCATCAACTATATCGTGACTAATGGCCTTCACGTCGGCGACCGCTACGTGAGCAAGGGTATCACGAAGCTGACCGATGGCGAGAAGATCCAGCCGATCACTGAGGAGCAGTACCAGGAGAAGATTGACAAGGCTGAGAAGCTCGGTGCGCAGCAGGGTACCGCCAAGGGCTTTGTCAAAGCTATGACTGGTAAGTAATAGTTAGGAGTTAGGAAATAGGAGTTAGGAGTTATTATTAAGTTAGTAATTAAATGACTTTTACAAGATTTATCAAGCGACCGGTACTGTCGACGGTGATCTCCATCGTGCTCGTGCTGTTGGGTTTCATTGGTCTGGCCTCGCTGCCTATCGAGCAGTATCCGGATATAGCACCGCCTACCATCATGGTTATGACATCCTATCAGGGTGCCGATGCCGAGACGGTGATGAAGTCCGTTGTCGTCCCTCTTGAGGAGAGCATCAACGGTGTGGAGAACATGACATACATGACCTCATCTGCCACCAATGACGGTTCGGCCATGATCACGGTCTACTTCAAGCAGGGCTCCGACCCTGATATGGCTGCCGTGAACGTGCAGAACCGTGTGTCGCAGGCTCAGGCCTTGCTCCCTGCCGAGGTAACGCAGGTAGGTGTCACGGTGACGAAGCGTCAGACGTCTAACGTCATCATGTATGCCCTCACTTCGGACGATGGCCGCTACGACGACCAGTTCGTGACCAACTACAACAACATCAACATCGTGCCGCTCATCAAGCGTATCAACGGTGTGGGTGATGTGAGCTCGCCGTCTACAGCCAGCTATTCTATGCGTATCTGGCTCCAGCCGGACAAGATGAAGGAGTACGGACTTATCCCGTCGGATATCACCGCTGCCCTCGCCGGACAGAACATTGAGGCTGCCCCGGGTAAGTTTGGTGAGAACTCCAACATGGCGTATGAGTACACGCTGCGCTATAAGGGCCGCTTGTCGACGCCTATCGAGTATGAGAACATCATCCTGACGAGCAAGACCACCGGTCAGACCCTTCATCTGAAGGATGTGGCTAAGATCGAGCTCGGTACATTGATGTACAACGTGCACCTGAGAAACGATGGCCAGCCCGCATGTATGGGTATGGTCCAGCAGATTGCTGGCTCCAACGCCACACAGATCGCTACCGATGTGAAGGCGGCTCTTGCTGATGCCCAGAAGAGCATGCCTCCAGGGTTGAAGGTCGTCATGATGTACGACGTTACCGACTTCCTTTTTGCTTCTATCGAGGAGGTGATCATGACCCTGTTCATCACCTTGGTCCTCGTGTTCATCGTGGTGTATATCTTCCTTCAGGACTTCCGCTCGACGCTCATCCCTATGATCGCCGTGCCTGTGGCCTTGATCGGTACCTTCTTCTTCCTTTGGGTCTTCGGATTCTCCATCAACCTCTTGACGTTGTCAGCTTTGCTGTTGGCTATCGCCATTGTGGTGGATGATGCCATCGTGGTCGTGGAGGCTGTCCACGCCAAGCTCGATGCCGGTTATCAGAGTTCACTGACAGCAGCTATCGATGCCATGAACGAGATCTCCGGTGCCATCATCTCCATCACCCTCGTCATGGCCTCCGTGTTCGTGCCTGTGAGCTTCATCGGTGGTACCTCCGGTACCTTCTACAAGGAGTTCGGTGTGACGATGGCTGTGAGTATCGTCATCTCCGCATTGAACGCTCTGACCCTCTCGCCGGCTCTCTGTGCCATGTTCCTGAAACCGCACAAGAAAGACGAGGACGAGACGAACAAGACCTTTGTTGCCCGCTTCCATGCCGGCTTCAACCGTGTCTTCGATAAGACTGTCAATAAATATAAGAAAGGTGTTGAGCGCGTCATCAACCACCGCATCATCACTGCCGGCATCGTGGTAGCCGGTATCGCCCTCCTCGTCATCGGTATGAAGGTCACCAAGACCGGACTGGTGCCTGATGAGGATACGGGTACCATCTTCGTCACCCTGTCGGCTAAGCCGGGAACATCTCAGGCTCGTACACAGCAGATTGTGGATGAGGTCGACAAGATGCTTGCCTCCAACCCCGCCATCCTGCACCGCAACGCTATCGTGGGTTACAACTTCATTGCCGGTCAGGGTTCCGACCAGGCTACGTTCATCATCAAGCTTAAGCCGTTCGATGAGCGCTCCGGCGGTTTCTTCGCACGTATCAAGCGCGCTATCTCGGAGAAAGACCCGATGGCACTGCTCGTCAATCCGTATGAGCAGAACTCTGTCTTGGGTATGATCTACAAGCAAACAGCAGCCATCAAGGATGCACAGATCCTTGCCTTCGGTCCTCCTATGATCCCGGGCTTCTCCGTGCAGAATGGTGTCACGATGACCATGCAGGATAAGACCGGTGGCGATCTGAACAAGTTCTACAACATCACCATGCAGTTCATCAATGCCATGAACAAGCGTCCGGAGGTGCAGCAGGCTATGACCTCTTACAACCCGAACTATCCGCAGTACATGGTCGATGTCGACGTGTCGAAGACCCGTCAGGCTGGCATCCAGCCGGCAACGGTACTCTCCGTGCTGCAGGGTTACTATGGCGGTCTCTATGCCTCCAACTTCAATGCCTACGGTAAGCTCTTCCGTGTCATGATCCAGGGCGATGTGGCAAGTCGTATGCGCCCCGATGGTCTGAGCCGTATCTATGTTCGCACGGCCGACAATCAGATGGCTCCGGTGAGCGAGTTCGTGAAGCTCCACAAGGTCTTCGGTCCTTCCAACATCGGCCGTTTCAACCTCTTCACCTCTATCAACGTGAGTATCACGCCTAAGGACGGCTACTCCAACGGTCAGATCATGCAGGCCGTCAAGGAGGTGTCTGCTGAGGTGCTGCCGGCAGGTTACGGCTACGAATACTCCGGTCTGACACGTTCAGAGGCTGAGTCGAGCAACTCGACAGCCCTCATCTTCGTGCTCTGCTTGGTCTTCGTCTACCTCATCCTGAGTGCCCAGTACGAGAGCTACATCCTTCCGCTCTCCGTGCTGCTCTCTGTGCCGTTCGGTCTGGCAGGTGCTTACCTGTTCACGAATATCTTCGGTCACAGTAACGATATCTACATGCAGATCTCACTCATCATGTTGATCGGTCTGTTGTCAAAGAACGCCATCCTTATCGTACAGTTCGCCCTCGAGCGCCGTGAGACAGGTATGGCTATCAAGTACTCGGCCATCCTTGGTGCTGCTGCCCGTCTGCGTCCTATCTTGATGACATCACTCGCAATGGTCATCGGTCTGTTGCCGCTGATGTTCGCCTCTGGTGTAGGTAAGAACGGTAACCAGACATTGGGCGCTGCCGCCGTAGGCGGTATGTTCCTCGGTACGCTTGTCCAGATCTTCGTCGTGCCGGCTCTCTTCTGCATCTTCCAGTGGCTGCAGGAGAAGGTGAAGCCGATGAAGTTTGAGGATGAGACCAACGATGAGGTCATGGCAGAGCTCCATCAGTATGCCAACACCGGCTCCAACGTCGAGAAAGAACTTGAGGCCAACGGTGGCTCAGCCCAGTCTTTGGAGTGGCACGACCAGTATTTAGATTTAAAGGATTGAATTCAACATTGACTTCAACATTGATTTCAACTATGAACAAATATAGTTTCATCATCATAGGTCTTGCAGCCGTGACCCTCACGGGCTGCAAGAGCCTTTACGGCAAGTATGAGCGGCCGGCGGTGAAGACGTCGGGCCTCGTGCGCGACTCTGTCAACGACAACGACACGCTTGCCGTGACCGACACGACGTCGTTTGCCAATATTCCCTGGCGCTCGGTCTTCACTGACCCGCAGCTCCAGCAGATCATTGAGACGACACTCGCCAACAACCCTGACCTGCTCAATGCTGCGCTCAACGTCGACATGGCGGAGGCTCAGCTCAAGGCAGCCAAGCTCGCCTTCCTCCCCGGCTTCACCTTCACGCCGCAGGGCACCATCGCTACATGGGATGGTCAGAAGGCAACAAAGACCTACTCTCTGCCGATCAACGCGTCATGGGATGCCAACCTCTTCGGCAACCTCACGGCAGCAAAGCGCTCAGCACAGGTCTCGATGCTCCAGTCGAAAGACTACCAGGTAGCCGTGCAGACGAAGCTCATCGCCAATGTGGCGAACATGTACTACACGCTGCTCATGCTCGACAAGCAGCTGCAGATCGTCACCGACATGGAGAAGCTGACGAAGGATACCTGGGAGATCATGAAGATCCAGCACCAGTCTATCGCCGGCGTGCGCTCCACAGCCGTGCAGAGTGCTGAGAGCAACTACCTCTCGGTGCAGACGCAGAAAGAGGATATCAAGCGCCAGATCCGTGAGACGGAGAACAGTCTCTCGCTCCTCATGGGTCAGCAGGCACAGTCTATCCCACGCTCCACGCTCGATGCACAGAGTCTGCCTACGAACTTCTCTACGGGTGTCGGCATCCAGCTGCTCTCCAACCGTGCTGATGTCCACGCCTACGAGATGGCACTCGCCAACTGCTTCTACAATGTCGAGGCAGCACGTGCCCGTTTCTATCCCTCGCTGACGATCAGTGCCTCCGGTGCCTTCACGAACAGTGGCGGCATGGGCATCACGAACCCGGGCAAGTGGCTCCTCTCTGCCGTCGGCGCCCTGACGCAGCCGATCTTCATGAAAGGTCAACTCACAGCCGGACTGCGTGTGGCTGAGGATCAGTACAAGCAGGCTTACAACACCTGGCAGAACAGTGTGCTCTCAGCAGGCTCTGAGGTTAGCAATGCTCTCGTGCTCTACAACGCTTCCGACAAGAAGAGTAAGATCGAAGCCCAGCGCATCGAGGTGCTCAAGAAGAATGTGGAAGACACGCGTAAGCTCATGGCAAGCGCCGGTTCCACCTATCTCGAGGTCATCACGGCTGAGAGCAACCTGCTCAATGCACAGCTCAACCAGGTGCAGGACGACTTCTACAAGATGCAGGCTGTCGTCAACCTATATTATGCACTCGGTGGAGGAGCAAAGTAATTTGTAATTAGTAATTAGTAATTTCAAATTAGTAATTAACTATGAATCAGATCAGTGACAGAGCCGTGGTATCGCCTAAGGCGAAGATCGGCGAAAACGTAAAGATATTCCCCTTCGTGTACATCGAGGACTACGTGGAGATCGGTGACAACTGCACCATCTTCCCCTGCGTCAGCATCCTCAACGGCACCAAGATGGGCAAGAACAACAAGGTGCATCAGGGTACCGTCATCGGCGCCCTGCCGCAGGACTTCGACTTCCGTGGCGAGCGCAGCTTGGTGGAGATCGGCGACGACAACGTCATCCGTGAGAACGTCATCATCAACCGCGCTACCCACGAGGGCTGCAAGACCGTCATCGGCAACGGCAACTTCCTCATGGAGAGTGTGCATATCTCGCACGACACGAAGATCGGTGACCATAACGTCTTCGGATACGGCACGAAGATCGCCGGCGACTGTGAGATCGGCAATGGCGTCATCTACAGTTCGTCCGTCATCGAGAATGCCGGCACACGTGTCGGTGACCTCGCCATGCTCCAGGCCGGTACCCGTTTCTCCCACGACGTGCCGCCTTACGCCATCGCAGGAGGCAACCCCGTTGCCTATATCGGGCCTAACGAGCCGATGATGGGCACATGGCATATCGACGAGAAGGTGCAGAAGCATGTGGCAAACGCCTACCGTCTGCTCTTCCACTCGAACAACAGTACCTTCGATGCTACCCTGCAGATCCAGAGCCAGGTGCCTGACGGAAAGGAGATCCAGAAAATCGTCAGCTTCCTCCAGACGTCAAAGGCCGGGATCATCACGAAGGATATCAACCGATAATTTTATTCATACCTAATTCTTATATCAGGCTGGAGGCTCTGCCTCCTGTCCCAACTTATCAAGGGAGGTGCCGTGAGGCACCTCCCTTTTATGTAATATTGGAAACAATGAAATATTGAAACATGAAACATTGAAACAATGAAATATTGAAACAATGAAATATTTTCGAGCTGTACAGTTGAACTTCCTTCTCTACTTATAGTTGATAGTGCCTCGGAGAGGCACACTCTGCATAACCCCAGGCAAGGAGCGTAGCGACGTAGCCTGGGGTGTATT
>CADBAG010000062.1 GCA_902792635.1 uncultured Prevotellaceae bacterium
CGAGGCCGGATTGCAACGAAACTTCGTCGCACATAACCCCATGCTGCGTCGCTGCGCTCCTTGCATGGGGCTAACCATGTGGCACCTCTCCGAGGTGCGGGCTGACTCTAAGAAAGAACGAATTTCAACCGAACAGCTTGATAAGTTTTAGGGAAAATCCTACATGCTTTTAGGTTAATTCCCTTTTCCCATTATTCTTCATGGATTACCTTTGCAAGCAGAATTACAAAATTATATTACCATGAAAAAGATCATCCTTCTCTCGTTAGCGCTCGTCGCTACACTGACGGCTTCCGCACAATATTATCCTGATGGCAGACCGATCCCACCACGCCACCGTTATGGCAACTCCTATAACCATCGATCGTCGAACAACTATTTCGGTGACGACACCTATTATGGCTTCCGCCTCGGTCTGAATGTAGCCTCGGTACATTCCGATGCCGCTATCCTCGATGGCAGTGACTCGCGCACGGGTCTCGATGTGGGAGCAGTCATCGGCACACGTCTCACCTCCGCTGCTCCGCTCTATTTCGAGACCGGCCTCTCTTATACGGAGAAAGGTGGCAAAGGCACGTATCAAGGTGACAAGTTCACTTATCGCCTCGACTATCTCGAACTGCCGCTCGTGCTCAAATATAAGTATGCCGTCTCTCCCGATGTCACCATCGAGCCTTTTGCTGGTGGCTACCTCGCCCTCGGTGTCGGTGGCAAGATCAAGAACTACGGTGCCCGTGAGGCTTACTCGAGCTTCAGTGATGACAACGCAGCCTTCAAACGCTTCGACGGCGGCCTGCGCATCGGATGTGGTGCGAGCTTCGACATGCTTTACCTCGGCCTGAGCTATGACATCGGCTTGGCAAATATCGGCCACGACGACTTCGACGACACGCGCACCGGATGTCTCAACCTCAACATCGGCGTGACATTCTGACCTTATTCCTTTGCCCACTACTAACTTTTTCGTAATTTTGCAATAGAGATAATCCTTTGTTGCAATGGATGAGAAAACAAGTGTCAATCTGTTAAGTAAACACGGCATCAAGCCGACAAGCAACCGCATCCTTGTGGTGAAAGCATTGGCAGAAGAAGAGCGGCCCTTGTCACTCTCCGAACTGGAGAAACAGTTGTGGAGCGTAGACAAGAGCGGCATCTTCCGTGCCTTGATGCTCTTCCGCGATCACCATCTCGTACACACGATAGAAGACGGAGAAGGTGGCATGCGCTATGAACTGTGCTTCAGTCATGGAGCAGAGGAGGACGATGACGACCTCCATGTACATTTCTATTGTGAGAAATGCCATAAGATCTATTGCCTTCACGACACCCCCATCCCCTTGGTCTCCCTTCCTGCCGGTTTTACGCGCACCGGCTGCAACTATGTCATCAAAGGCATCTGCGAGGAATGCAATAAGGCGCTTCGCTAAACGTTGCAGCGTTGCGTACGCAGTCGCATTGCGACTGCCAACCAATACCAAAACTAACAAAACACAAGATATGAACAATACACACCGACTGACGGCGCTCACGTTTCTGCTCGCCGCCTTTTTCTCCCTCTCCTTCGCATCCGTGAAGAAGGAGTACCTGTGGCCGAAAGGCAAGATGCCCGACAGCCAGCCACAGCAGATCGCTGCCATGATCAATGTGGTAAGAAGCAAAGACTTCAATGCTGACAAGAACCGCCTGCCGTATCTCGAATGGTTCGACGCACCCACGAAAGACAAGCGCACCGGCGCCTGCATGATCCTTATCAGTGGCGGAGGTTATTATTGTCTTGCTGATGCAGGATATATCAAGCTGTGGAGCGAGCGTCTCACGGCAGCGGGTATCCAGTGTGTCAGTCTCGTCTACCGTACGCCGCGCCCCGAGGGCATCCCCATCTATCAGACAGCATGGGAGGACGGACAGCGTGCCGTGCGACTCGTGCGCAGTGAGGCGAAGAAGCGCGGCTACGACCCGGAGAAGATCGGCATAATCTCGATGTCCGCCGGCTCTCACATGGGTCTTCTGCTCGCCACAAGCTCAGAGACGGATGCCTACAAGCCGATAGACAAGACGGATGCCACACCCTGCCATATCAACTGGGCCATCCTCAATGCCCCCGCCTATGTCACGACAGACGGACGGGAGGGTACGGAGTCGACACGCCAGGGCTATGGTCCCGACGTCAGGCTCGACACGGTCTTCCATTTCGACAAGCACACCTGTCCCATCAGTCTGCACCAGGGTGGCCGCGACCCTTACTCGCCCAATGGCTCGACCCTCATCTACCGTCAGTTGCGTCGTATGAAGATCCCCGCAGAGCTCCATCTCTATCCCGACATCGGCCACCGTGCCTTAGGACTGGACCGCGCCATCGAGTTCATGCGGCAGATGGGATTCTTAGGAACACTCGACAAGGAAGTACCGGTCATGGACCGCTACAACAGTGACGAGGCACGGGGCGACTACAAGAAAGAATCCCTGTGGCCGGAAGGTAAGATGCCGGACCGTCAGCCCGGTCAGTGTGAGCCGTATCTCGAGTGGCACTTCCCGAAGGTATTGAAGACGAAAGCTATCCAGATCGCTTACTCCGGCGGCGCCTACGACCGCAATGATCCTGACGGCTACGAGGTGGCACCCGTGCGCCGTTATCTCAACGAGAAAGGTATGACCGTCGTGACACTCAAATACCGCACGCCACGGCCCTCAAAAGAGAGTGGGCTCGATAAATGTACCACGGCCTGGGAAGACCTGCAGCGTGCTATCCGCATGGTGCGCAGTGAGGCGAAGCGTTACGGCCTCGACCCACAGCGCATCGGCATCAGCGGGTGCTCGGCAGGCGGACACCTCACGCTCTTAGGGGTCACCTCCTCGCTCCATCAGAGCTACCTGCCCGTCGACAGCATCGACAGGCAGCCGTGCAACGTGCAGTGGGGCATCGCCTTCTATCCCGCCTACGTCCTCTCCGACGGTGTGAACGGAGGCAACAAGGAAGGGGGCAATGAGGACCGCGACGTCATCAACCCCGAGTTCTCCTTCGACCTCAAGACAGCGCCGATGCTCTTCCTCCACGGCGACGCGGATAGCTATGCTGCCATGGGCTCCGTGAAATGCTGGGAGAAGATGCGGGCCATGGGTATACAGAGTGAGATCCACACCCTCGCCCTGAGGAAGCACTGCTTCCAGAAAACGGCTGCGCCGGGCACGGGAAGCTACACTTATCTGGACCGTATCTGGGATTTTCTTTCGGAAAAGAAGCTAAATCGCTGATTATTTTGTAATTTTGCACAATAATTCTAAAGAAGCAGTTTCTGCTTTTTCATTCCGCAAAGAATAAAACATAAATAATGGAAGAGAAACATTTCAAACGGACCACCGTCACTGCCGCCCTGCCTTATGCCAATGGCGGCGTGCATATCGGTCACCTTGCCGGAGTCTATGTGCCGGCTGATATCTACGTGCGCTACCTGCGCCTGAAGAAACAGCCCGTCATCTTCATCGGCGGCAGTGATGAGCACGGTGTGCCTATCACCATCCGCGCCAAGAAGGAAGGCGTGACACCGCAGGATGTCTGCGACCGTTATCACAAGCTCATCAAAGACTCCTTCAAGGAGTTCGGTATCTCGTTCGATATCTACAGTCGCACGACCTCAAAGGTTCACAACAAGTTCGCTTCCGACTTCTTCCGCAAGCTCTACGACGACGGCAAGCTCGTGGAGAAAGAGTCGGAGCAGTATTACGACCCCGAGGCCAAGCAGTTCCTCGCCGACCGTTACATCATGGGTACGTGCCCTCACTGCGGCAACCCCAATGCCTACGGTGACCAGTGTGAGAAATGTGGCAGCGATCTCTCTCCGATGGAGCTCATCAACCCGCACTCCACGATCAGTGGTGCCAAGCCCGAGATCCGCAAGACGAAGAACTGGTACCTGCCGCTGAACCAGTATCAGGACTGGCTGAAGCAGTGGATCCTCGAAGGCCACAAAGAGTGGCGCCCGAACGTCTACGGACAGTGCAAGAGCTGGCTCGACATGGATCTGCAGCCGCGTGCCATGACACGTGACCTCGACTGGGGTATCCCCGTGCCGGTGGAGGGTGCCGACGGCAAGGTCCTCTACGTGTGGTTCGATGCGCCGATCGGCTACATCAGTAACACGAAGGAGCTCTGCGACGCTGAGCCCGAGAAATGGGGCCCGTGGCAGAAATGGTGGCAGGATCCCGACACACGACTCATCCATTTCATCGGAAAGGACAACATCGTGTTCCACTGTCTCATCTTCCCGACGATGCTGAAAGCTCACGGCGGCTATATTCTCCCGGACAACGTGCCGGCCAACGAGTTCCTCAACCTCGAGAACGACAAGATCTCAACCTCACGCAACTGGGCTGTGTGGCTCGACGAGTATCTGAAGGACTTCCCCGGCAAGCAGGATGTGCTGCGCTATGTGCTCACCGCCAATGCACCGGAGACGAAAGACAACAACTTCACGTGGAAGGACTTCCAGGAGCGTAACAACTCGGAGCTCGTGGCTATCTACGGCAACTTCGTCAACCGCGCCCTGCAGCTCACGAAGAAATACTGGAATGGGGTAGTGCCGGAGTGCGGCGAACTGACCGATGTCGACAAGAAAGCCATCGACGAGTTCAAGGATGTCAAGGACAAGGTAGAGCAGCTCCTCGACGGCTTCCATTTCCGTGAGGCACAGAAAGAGGCTATGAACCTCGCCCGCATCGGTAACAAGTATATCACGGAGTGCGAGCCGTGGAAGGTGTGGAAGACAGACCCGAAGCGTGTGGAGACGATCCTTTATATTTCTCTTCAGCTCGTCGCCAACCTCGCCATCGCCTTTGAGCCGTTCCTCCCGTTCTCCAGCCGCGACCTGCGCCAGATGATCGGCATGGACGACTTCGACTGGGCAGAGCTCGGCCGCACCGACCTCCTCAAGCCCGGCCATCAGCTCGGTGAGCCCCACCTCCTCTTCGAGAAGATCGAGGACGAGGCTATCCAGAAACAGCTCGACAAGCTCGCTGCCACGAAGGAAGCCAACGAGAAGGCGCAGGCTGCGAAGGACTACAAGGCTGAGCCCGTGAAGCCGAACATCCCGTTCGACGAGTGGGAGAAGCTCGACATCCGCGTGGGACATATCAAGGAGTGCAAGGCCGTGAAGAAGTCGAACAAACTGCTGCAGTTCACCATCGACGACGGCAGTGGCACCGACCGCACCATCCTCTCGGGCATCGCCAAGTACTACAAGCCCGAGGAGCTCACCGGCAAGGACGTCCTCTTCATCGCCAACCTCGCACCGCGTAAGATGATGGGTATCGAGAGTCAGGGCATGATCCTCTCCGCCCTCAACTTCGACGGCTCGCTCAGCGTCACCACAACGCTCGGGGAGGTCAAGCCCGGAAGCCAGGTGGGGTAAGAAGCCCAGTAAGATAACAATAGAGGCGGACCTATGGGGGCCCGCCTCTGTTGTTGTTTGATGTGGTTCTTCTCTTACCTTTGCATCCGTGAATCCGCTTTTCGGATTGATAGTGTGGTACAGCCTCGGAGAGGCTGGTTTTACATAACCCCAGGCAAGGAGCGCAGCGACGTAGCCTGGGGTATGTTAGGATAGAATTGTGACAGTTGACCTTCTGCCTCGGAGAGGCAGGCTGCACGTAGTGCGCTATGTCTGTAATAGATTGTTTCGTGAACATAGCGCGCCAAGGCGCAGTCAGCCTCTCCG
>CADBAG010000063.1 GCA_902792635.1 uncultured Prevotellaceae bacterium
CTATAGACCGGCTGTCCGGTAAAATGACTATCTTTGCTCATGGTTATATATTTTTTTGCAAAACAAAGATAACCAAAAGGGCTGATACCTCGTGAGAAGCGTCAGCCCTAATTTGTTTTGTTTGAAAAGTTTTACCGGACAGCAATAATTTTCTTTACATCATCCAAACTTTATCACACGATTTGTCGGATGAACCCCAAACAAGAGCTGCTATTACGCCTTCATCATCTCCACGTCTCTTGCGAGCTTCACCTTCGGGTCTTCCATGAACCGCCAGTAGGCGACAGGCATGACGGTGAGGATGAAGAACATCGTGAAGATAGTACCGAGGAAGATGACGGCGGCCATCGGCATCCACAGCGAACTGCCGCCTAAGAGCATCGGCACCACACCCACCGAGGCACAGGCCGAAGTGAGGAAGATCGGACGCATGCGCTCCTTCGCGGCTTCAAGGATACTGTCGTGCATCGACATATTCTTCGTATTGTAGAGCTCGTGGGCATAGTCGAAGAGGATGATACCGTTTCGTACAAGCACACCCATGAGCGACACGAAGCCAAGGATACACGTCAGACTCACATCGATGCCCGTCATCCAGATACCCACCGAGGCACCGAAGATACAGAGCGCCAGACTGCCGAGCATGATGAACGACTCACGCACATTGCGGAAATGCCATATCAAGACAAAGAAGATGATGCACACGGCAATGATCAGCGCCGCGACGATATTCGGGATCTGCTCCGTATCCGTCTCATACTGACCGCCATAGCTCACCTGTACGCCATCGGGGAGATGCATCGATGCCACTTCCTTCATGATCGATGCGTTCATGTGCTCCACATTGTATTGTGGGTCTACCTCCGCCACAACCGATATTGTACGCAGACCATTACGGTGCACGATCTGCCCATATTCCATCTTCTTCTCCACCGTTGCGATCTCACGAAACGGTACGGAGCGGAGCCCGCCGAGCACAGGCATCTGCTCGTTGAGCAAGTCGTTGACCGACGACGAATCGCTATGCAGCGATTTGATGACGGTCTTCACACTAAAGTCGCCGTCCCACATCTGTGCCACAGGGAGACCGGAGGAATAGCGCAGGGCGAGGTTCATCTGTACATAAGCATTCGTCAGTCCGAGCCGGTCGGCAGCATCCTCATTGAGCTTGATGCGCGTTGTAGCCAATGGCTCACGCCAGTCGGTACGCACAAGCTCCAGACCGTCCCGATGCCGCAGCCTGTTCTCGATACTGTCTGCTGCCGTGTTCAATGCCGTGAAATCGTCGCCCGTGATACGCACCTCTATCGGGTTCTCTTCCTTACTGTAAGAGAGGTGTTTGATCTTCACGATACCCTCCGGGAAATAGTTCGTGAAGCGTTTCTTGCACTCCGCCACAATCTTCTCCGTGGCGTCATTGCTTTTGGTATTGACAATGAACTGTGCAAAGTTGTCTCCCGGGATCTGCGGTGCGTAAGTCGTCTGGAATCGGGGCGAGGACTTGCCATGGAAGTTGGCCACCGACACCACACCTGGGATGCGGCGGATCATGTGCTCCAACGAGTCGGTGAGCACATTCGTACCCTTCACCGTGGTACCCGTAGGCATGAACACCTCCACGGCGAACTGGTCGCGCTGGGCGATAGGCATGAGCTTCTGAGGCAATAGGGCAAAGACAAGACATCCGATGACGATGCTTGCAATCCCTGCGCCCAAGGTCACCCGCCAGTGGGCAAAGCATTTCTCGATAGCTTTGTTATAGAAGCGCTGCATGACATCGAGGAGGTTGAAGGCTTTCTTGCCGTTCACCGTCACCCCGGTCTCGATAGGCTTGCGGATAGCAAAATACATCAGGATAGGCAGCAGCGTCTGCGCGATGATCATACTCACGAAGAGCACGATCGAGATCGCCCACGGGAACATCTTAAGGAAGTCGTGCATCACACCCGTCATCGTGATGAGGAACGGGAAGAAGGTGATAGAGATGCACAGCGTAGCCGAGAAGATACTCTTGAGGAAGTGGTTCGTCGCCTCTACGGCTGCCGCCCACCGGTGCATGCCCGCGGCGAGGTTGTTGACATAACCGTCGATAATCACGATGGAATCGTCAACAATCATTCCCAATGTCATGATGAGCGCCGCAAGGGTCACGGTGTTCAGCTCCAAGTCGAAGATATAGAACAGTCCGAGGGAGATGAAGATCGTAATGGGCATGGTGGCTGCTGCTACGGCTGCCACCTGACGCGGCATGATGAGCACAACGACAAGCAGCACGGAGCAGATAGCGATGAGCAACTCACGCAGGAAGTCGTAGATAGAATCGTCAACGACCTGCTTCTGATCGGTGATCTTACTGATATGTACGTCTGCCGGCAGGTCTGCCTTGATATGCTCGAGCTTCTCGTTGATCGCCGATCCCATCGTAGAGATATTCGTGCCCTCCTTGTTGGTCACGGAGAGCAGCAACGCCTTTGTACCGTTCACAGTGACATACTTTGTCAGGTCGGGGTATTCAATCTTCACCGTTGCTACATCTTTCAGGCGCACAGTCTTTCCGCGTGGATCCGTATAGATCACGGCATTTTCTACATCGTAGATGGTGTTCAAACTCTCATCGACATGGATCGGACTGCGATAGAACCGGTTGCCCACATTGCCCCCCGTACTCGTGAAGCCTTTGCCTGCCAGTTCTTGCGCCACAGCAATATAAGGGATGCCATACTTAGACAGGCGCGTGGCATCGAGGTAGATGTCGATTTGCGGGTTCTGCTCTCCCGTGAGACTCATCTTTCCTACAGAGGGTATCATGCGGAGCGAATCCTGCATGATCATCATATAGCGCCACAGCTCACGGTAGGTCTTGTCCTTACTCTCCAAAGAGATAAGCTCCGAAGAAACGTCGCCGAAGTCGTCCTGCACGCGCACGGCAAGCACGCCTACTGGAAGACTGGAACTCTTGAAGGTTTGCACACCATGTTTGAACTTCGACCAGAACTCATCCTTGTCCTCGATGTTCTCATTGAGTTCCACAACGATGATGGACATACCGTCGCGCGAATAGCTCACGGTCTTCTCCTTCAACACCTCTTTATAAGAGAAGATGTAACGCTCCAAGGGCTTCGTCACCTGCTGCTCCACTTCCTCCGAGGTCGCTCCCGGATAGACCGCTGCCACGATTCCCTCGCGCACGGTGTAATCGGGGAACTCATTCTTATTGATATTCACCAGTCCATAAACGCCGAGTGCCACAAGGCACGTTACCAACAGAATGACGATCTGACGGTAATACAAGCATATCTCCTGGAATGATCTGTGTTTCTTCTGCATAATCGATACCTTCTACCTAATCGGCAACAACATCTACTTGATAATCTCACACCGTGTACCTTCCGATACCTTCTGCTGACCTTCTACGATGAGCTGGTCGCCGGGCTCCAGACCACCGTTCACACGTACGCCCTGGGAGGTATCGTCGAGGAAGTTGATATATCGTTTTGTAGCCCGTCCGTTCTTCACGATCCACACAAACATCTTGTTGTCGGGGTTGATCTGTACCACCTTGGCCGGCACGAAGACGCTCATCTGTCCCCGGGAGAAACGGGAGTAGACCTGACAGATCATCCCCGGCAAGAGCTTATGGTCGGGATTGTCCACGAGCAGTTTGACATCATACGTACGGCTCAAGGGGTCTGCCGTGACACCTTTCTCTATCACCTTGCCATAGAATGTAGCGCCACCGACGGCCTCGCAACATATCATCATCTCCTCGCCGCGCTGTATCTGGTTCACCTCGTCCTCCGGCACGGAGATAGAAATCTTCACGCGGTCGATATGCACGAGTTTTGCCACCATCACCCCCGGCAGCACATTCTGCCCCACGTCGGCAGCCTTCTCTGAGATGTATCCACTGAACGGCGCCGTCAGACGGGTATCGCCTGTACCTTTGCGGGCTATCGTCTCCAAGGCTGCTGCCGAAGCCACAGCCTCACGCGCCTCAGCAAGCGCGGTCTGGGCCTGTACCCATTTGGAATCGGAGATGACGCCCGACTGATGCAACCCTTTCGAGCGTTTATAGGTATCGAGCGCCTGACGATAAGCCTGACGAGCCTGCTGGGTCACGGCATGCGCCGACTGCAAGGCACCGGTCTGACCTGTGGCATTGATCGTAGCCACAAGCTGTCCGCGACTCACCATCTGTCCCTGGTCCACAGCCATCGTCTGTACAGTACCCGCCACGGGGAAGCTCAGGCTCACGCCACTCTCCGCCTCTACAGTGCCACTGTAGGCATTCTCACCGTTGACCTGAACGGCACCTATCTCCTGTACTTTCACTCTCACGGGTTTCTGGACGGGACTCGCCTGTTTGCCTCCACAACTAATCAGCACGACAAGCAGCGTCGTCAAGAAAGAATAGCCTATTCTTCTCATAATAACATTCTATAAAATGTTGTAATTTCACGATTAATATTGCAAAGATACTGAAATTTCATAAGAAGCGGACTATTATTGCTCTAAATTTATGTAACTTTGTACATAATATATTATTAAGGCACTATCATCATTGACTACGACGGCATCCACATTCTTTAAAATAACTTTTTCTGTAAATTTCTTGTTGTATTCATATAAAAGCAGTAGTCTTTTGCACAAAACACTAATAATTTGGACTATGCCGCGGTACAAAGATAACTAAAAAAACTGGTACTAATTTGGACCAATTTGAATAGTGTTAAAAAGTAAGGGCACGAAAAAACCGCTGAATATCAGCGGTTTAATCTAAGTTGCTTCAAATTGGTTGAAGTAGGTAAAGTCGTAAAAGGGTAGTTTCACTTTCCGACGCAGGAAATAAACATCGTTGATTATCAGATAGTTAGGTGTTAAACGATAGAAAAGTGAGAAAACTGCTCAAAATAATTTTCAAAAATCGCATTTTTAACGTAATTAACATTTGTTAAGGCGACAAAAGCCTCAGGTTGACTCAAAATCGGCAAAAACATAGAGTTTAAGCTGCTTTTGAAGGGATGTGCCACCTTTCTTAAACTATAGGATAAGTTCTTTTGTTCTTTCATTCGGTTGAATATTTCGTTAAATGTTGATATTTTATGCTCAA
>CADBAG010000064.1 GCA_902792635.1 uncultured Prevotellaceae bacterium
GTTATTAACCTTTGCCTCAATCTTGTCTTTCTCAACATCCTCAGGCAGCGTCAGAGCCTGCTCGTAATTGCTGTATGAGAACTCGCGGCGCAGATAATGCTCCTTCTTGTTCTCGTCTTTCTTTTCATCCTTGTGCTCCATCTTGATGGTCAGATTGCCATCCTTGTCGACATTCACCTTGAAGTCATCCTTCGTGGTGCCCGGCGCAGCAAGCTCTACTTCGTATTCTTTATCATTTTCCTTGACATTGATAGCAGGTGCAGTGACGTTCATGCGCGGCATCCAACTTGTGTTCAACATATCGTCGAAATCATTGTCAAGCCAATTGTTCATGTCTCTTAAAACTGGATACAACATAGTCAAAACCTCCTAATTATCAATTAATTCTTTATTTATCCTCGGTTCATCCATCGTCCTCAGGTTCCTTTCGTTGCCCTCGTCCGACTGCCGAACTTCACTGTCATTTATGCAATATCCATGCCTATAAACAAATGGTGACAAATCGTGCCATCCTTGTCAGCAATGCTTAAAATATTTACACTTTGCTGACAACAGTGGCACTGGTGACTGCATCGACATGCGACGCAACCTCTGAAAAGCAAACGTGGTTATCATGTTGCCTATGTCTTAGAAATCGTTGTTGACTTGCTGTGCTGAAATACTTTTCAAAGAATACTTTCCATCTTATTTTACTTCTCTCTATATTCTTTTGGTGTCATTCCTGCAAACTTTTTGAAGAAGCGTGAGAAGTGCTGGGGATACTGGAAGCCGAGGCGGTCGGCAATCTGCGAGATACTCTGAGAGGGGTCGAGGAGCAGCTGCTTGCTCAGCGCGAGGATATGCTGTTGGATATAGTACTGTGCCGTCATTCCCGTCTCCTTACGGATGAGGTCGCCAAAGTAGCCCGATGACAGACAAGCTTTATCAGCGAAATAAGCCACTGAGGGCAGTCCACCGCGCACGGCTAAGCCCTGCTCGAAATAATCCTTGATGTTGCGCTCAAAGGCAGAGAGAATATCTGAGTTTTCCTTGTGGCGGATGACGAACTGTCGGTCGTAGAAACGCTGGCAGTAGTCGAGGATGAGCTTGATGCGGTCGGTGAGAATGGTCTGCGAATGTTTGTCCACGGGCTGCTCCATCTCGAAGCGGATGGAGTTGAGCGTGTCGGTGTACATCCTCCGCTCGCGCTCGCTGAGATGGAGCGACTCGGCTGAGTCGTAGTCGAAGAAGTGGTAGCTTCCGATCGTCTTCCCCAAGGGCGTGCCGAAGAGAAGGTCGGAATGGAAGAGGAGTCCTAAGGTGTGTGACGGCGTGCGGAGCTGTTCATCCGTCATATCCACGCTTACCACCTGCCCCGGCGCGAAGCTCACGATGGTACCGTCCTGATAGTCGTATTGCTGGCGCCCATAATGCAGCGCACACTGTATGCCGTCTTTCAGCCACAGCGCATAGACGCCATAACGGAAGGTGACGTGGTTGGGAATCTTAGTGGCTTCTGCCAAGTCTACCACGCTCACTAAGGGATGCAGGGTCTCGAAGCCATACATCTTATTATATGCATCGATACTGTTAATGGGGATGATCGTTGTGTCGCTCATATCTGTCCGTATTTATGTTTCTACACGCAAAATTAGTTGAAATATTCTATTCATGCAAGAGGGTAGCTGCAATTTCAGCAAAAAGGGTTATAGCAGCCTTAATCGAGGTAACAGCCTGTTGACAGGAAACTCGTAACTTTGCAAACGGAAACAAAGATAACAACAGATGAGAAAAATAATCACAGCCTTGGCATTTCTGATGACATTTATCGCTGCTGGGGCGCAAAGCACAAAAAAGATGACACAGTTGAAGATGACACAAGAGTGGGACAAGGTTTTCCCCAAGAGTGAGAAGGTCGACCATAAGAAGGTCTCCTTCCACAATCGTTACGGCATCGAACTCGCTGCCGACATGTACACACCCAAGAACGCTGAGGGCCGACTGGCAGCCATTGCCGTTAGTGGACCTTTTGGAGCCGTGAAGGAACAGTCGAGCGGTCTCTATGCCCAACATTTGGCAGAGCGTGGATTCCTCACCATTGCCTTCGACCCCTCGTTCACTGGAGAGAGTGGCGGCGAACCGCGGCGCATGGCTTCGCCCGACATCAACACCGAGGACTTCCTCGCTGCCGTCGATTTTCTCTCTGTGCAGGATAATGTAGATGCAGAGCGCATCGGTATCATCGGCATTTGCGGCTTTGGAGGTATGGCCGTCAATGCCGCAGCCATCGACCCGCGCATCAAGGCAACCGTCGCCAGCACGATGTACGACATGAGCAAGGTGAACATCGAAGGCTACTTCCAGAGCGAAGACACCCCGCAACAACGCATGGAGAAGCGCAAGGCCATGGCCCGGCAGCGCACGGAAGACTACAAGACAGGAACATACAAGCGTGCAGGCGGCGTCATCGACCCGCTGCCAGAGGATGCTCCCCGGTTTGTGAAGGACTACCATGCCTATTACAAGACGGAGCGCGGCTACCATGAGCGCTCAGGCAACTCTACCGACGGCTGGAACGTCACGGGCTGTCAGTCGTTCCTCAATCAGCCGCTGCTGGCCTTTGCCGCAGAGATTGAGAATCCCGTGTTGCTCATCCACGGCGAGAAGGCTCACTCACGCTATTTCTCCGAGTATGCCTTCGAGAAGATGACGGGCAAGCATGTCGAGGGGCAGAGTGCCAAGGTAGGGAACAAGGAACTCTACATCATCCCCGGAGCATCGCACGTTGACCTTTACGACGATGTGGCAGGTGTCATCCCCTACGACAAGATTGAACGATTTTTCCGTGAGAATCTAAAATAATCGTGTATGAGAAAATATCTGCTGACAATTATGACCATATTCTTCGTCTGTTGCTCGTCCGACGGCGGGATGCAGGCGGAGACATTGCAGACAGAAAACGATATGACAATGTATATTACCATCGCAGGACAGACTCAGAGCATAACCCTTGCCAATAATGCGGCAACACAGGAACTCGTGGAACGGCTACAGAACGGTACTGTCACAGTTACGCTCAACTCCAGTGGCGGCTTCGAGATATGGGGGCCGCTTGGTTTCTCGCTCCCTACGAGCAACCAGCAGATGACGGCACAGCCGGGAGATATCGTTCTCTATAACGGCAGCAACATCTGCCTTTTCTATGGTTCAAACTCATGGAGTTACACCCGCCTGGGCAAGATAGACGGTTTGTCGGAAAGCCAGTTACGCACATTCCTGAAAGCAGGAGAGAGCAACATCACCGTCACCCTCTCGCTCACGTCAGATGCGACAGGCATCAGCAATATAAGCAACGAGAGCCGGA
>CADBAG010000065.1 GCA_902792635.1 uncultured Prevotellaceae bacterium
GTGCAGATTCTCCCTGACAGTTTCCTTGAGAGCGTTTCTCTCCTCCATAGCAGGCAGGCTGTCCTTGTACTCTTCCTTGTCCCTCTTGCTCCAGTACAGTTTGCGGAATTCCTCCTTGAGGTCAAACGTTTCCTTCAGTTCAGGAAACTCATCAAAGAGGATGTCCATCCGCTCCCACTGCTCGTCGCTCCATTTGTCGGGACGAGTCCTGAGGGTGTAGAAGGAGCATCTGAGGAAGTCCATCTTCGACTCGCCGTTCTTCATCGTACTGGGCTTGAAGTCTTTCTTGCGCCACTTGGCCTTGCGTCCCCGTTTCCTGCCCTTGTAGCGTTTCGGATGCTTGGTCCTGTAGGTTCTCCTGTTCTTGGCGCACCGCTCCACTTTCCTGTCATAGGCTGCCTTCTCGTGCTTGATAGCTACAAGCACCTTGTCGCGCACGTCGGAAAAGGCCTTCATGAAGTACCTGTTCAAATCCTGGAACACATGGAAGCGGTCGAGCGAGATCCTGGCATTGGGGAATGCCGTCTGAGCTATCAGCTTCATGCTGTCTGAGAAGTCCATACTCACGTCGAGCACTCTCTTGCGTTCCTCCTCGGGAATCTCCAGCAGCCACCTGAGCACCGTAGCGGCCTTTACGCCTGCAATGATGGCGATGATTGTGCCCTGTCCGCCATGGGCGTCCTTGTTGGATACGAAGGTATAGAGCCTGCCGCAGTACATCGACTCGTCTATCGACAGATGCCTGCCCATATTCTTGGCTGTCAGAATCCACTCCTTGGCATGAGCCTTCTGGTCCCAGTGCTCATAGCCGCTGAGATGATCCTTGTACACCTGACCCAAATAGTCGCCGTCGATACCGTGGCTGCGACCGACGGAACTCCTCCTTTTTAAAAAATCGGCTTTTGACCGATGCCGAGGTGGCAGACTTTTTGAAGGTAAGCCGGAGAACCCTACAAGAATATCGTAATGATGGCATCCTGCCTTACATCGAAATGAAGGGTAAGTGTGTCTATAAGGAATCAGATATTGAGAAGGTACTAAAACGCAATTACAGACGATTTTAAGGTTCGTTCTTGCACTTTTTTTATTGTTTGTTTGGTCGTTTTGATTGAAAAGTGTAATTTTGCAGCACTAAATTTTATTGAAAAGTGTAGTTTTTGACTTCCAAAAGTTATTGAAAAGTGTAAATAGCCATGCTGTACAGGAAGATTACATCGTACATCGAGGACTATCTGAAGTCCAATAATGACAAGATTCTGATACTGGAGGGAGCCCGCCAGATAGGCAAGTCGTTCAGTATTCGTGAGGTGGGTACACGTCTCTACCCGAACTTCGTGGAGATCAACTTTGTGGAGGATGACGAG
The DNA here is from genome assembly GCA_902792635.1 of uncultured Prevotellaceae bacterium. GTDB lineage: Bacteria > Bacteroidota > Bacteroidia > Bacteroidales > Bacteroidaceae > Prevotella. Next base: position 1,365 of record CADBAG010000065.1, read on the forward strand.
GGTGAGCAGCTCTTTAAGAACATCCACAAGAAAGAGGACTTCTACCTGACCCTTAGCATGGTGGCAGGCGACAAGCTCAACAATCGCGATGATACATTGGTGTTCCTCGACGAGATTCAACACTATCCGCAGTACCTCACCATGCTGAAGTTCCTGCGTGAGGATAACCGTTACCGCTATATCGCCAGTGGCAGTCTGTTGGGTATCGCCCTGAAAGACACCACCTCCATTCCAGTAGGCAGCATCACCATCAAGGATATGTTTCAGCTCGATTTCGAGGAGTTCCTGATTGCCAACGGCTTCGGCACTGAGGCCATCGACATGCTGCGCAAGGCATACGAGAACCGTCAGAGCCTTTCGGAAGAGCATCATAACCATGTGCTCGACCTGTTCCGCCGTTATCTGCTGGTAGGCGGTCTGCCCGATGCCGTCAATACCTATCTCGAAACACATAACATCGTGAAGGTGCGCGAGGTACAGGATGGCATCCGTAGCCTTTATGCCAGTGACGTTTCGAAGTACGAGAAGGAGCACAACAAGAAGTTGCTCATACGCCGTATCTACGAGATGATTCCCTCGCAGATGGAGAACAAGAAGAAGCGTGTGGTGGCTCAAAACATCCGTGGCAAGAAGGGTGACCGCTTCGACCAGTACAAGGAAGAGTTCGAGTATCTAATTTCATCAGGTATTTCCTTGGCCGTCAATGCCATCTCCAATCCTCATTTCCCATTGAGTGAGTCACTCCAAAAAAATCTGCTGAAGCTCTATCTGAACGATGTGGGCCTCCTTACTGGCATACTCTATCGCAACAACATCCGTCCGGTTCTCGACGATATTCGCAGTATCAATCTCGGTTCCGTCTATGAGAATGTGGTGGCCCAGGAACTTCGCGCACATGGGCATAAGCTCTACTATTACGACAACCGCAAGCAGGGCGAGGTGGACTATTTGATTGACAACCACACCACGATGAGCGCCCACCCGATTGAAGTCAAGTCGGGCAAGGACTATACCGAACACAGTGCTCTCAACAATCTTCTTAATGTTCCTGAGTACAATGTCCTTGCAGCCACTGTCATTTCCAACGATCGTAAGGTCTATCAAGAAGGCAAAGTGACGTATATGCCCGTCTATTTCGTGATGTTTATGGAAGTTGATACACCTCAGGCTGACGAAGAAAATTATATTTTTTAAAGTATGATTAAGGACTATCAAAATAAAGATGTACTGGCAGAAATGAAGCGCCAGGTAAATGCAGCCGCCAAGATAAGCGACCGCGAGGCAAGAATTACATTCGTATTGATACACATGATTAGCGAGTATCACATACTGGCTGAGCAATGTACCAAACCCGACGGAGAGAACAATCTCTTCAGGTTTATCTCGTGGTGCCTGAGCCGTTTCGCTGAAGAACTTGAAACGCCCTCCAATGAAGAGTTCAAGAACCCCATCGAGCTATACAAGAAAGATCCAGATATCAACCTGCTCGAACTCATCCGCTTCCGCACTCCGGCGAAGAATGCCGTGGAGAAGGGAATGGACGAAATTTGAGTGGCCCGATAATGTTCCCTACGAAGAGTGGAAGAGGACATCCTGCAGACGGCCTACGCAACGCTGTTCGGACTATATTTCTTTAATACCCCGGCCAAGGACTTGATGAAGTGGCTGGGCAAGGACGAACGCAAAAACCTCCGTTTTGTGAATGCTATGAACCGCCACGAAACGGTACTGAATGTCAGCGCAGAGCGTACCAGACTGCGTGAGGCCGACGGCCCGATGCCTTGGACGAAGAAGCCGAAGCGGATGTACGTGAGCGACGAGGAATGTGCAAAGGGCGAAGAGCATGTAGCAGAGTTGCGAAGGAACTTCGTCGATGTGGTAGGCAAGCTGGCCACTGGCGATACGCTGCGCTTCTGCCGTGAGAAAGAAGAGACGGCCTTCGG
>CADBAG010000066.1 GCA_902792635.1 uncultured Prevotellaceae bacterium
TCATCATAGAGTTCCCTGACGAACTTTCTTGATGATCCGTGAGCCACGTTGTACATGCTCGGCACGGCTAAAAGCGTGAAATTGCGTTTCTGAGTCTTTATCAGGAACTTGTGATAGGCATATTCATGAAGTGAAATGTTCTCCGTGGTGTCGATTTGGCTGGAATAGTACCATACCTTTGACAGCACCATTCTGTCGTGCTTATCCGATGCGTCGCAAATGGTATTTTGGGACACCAGTATCAAAGAGATTATTATGTACTTCAAGAATCGTTTCATCAGATGCAAACTTACAAAAAAAAATTGAAAGGAGCATCATTTGTTGCCTAATAACCTCTTTCTTTTGTAATCTTTCCTTTCAATCTGACAAAAGAGAGGGTTGGCAAAAAAGAAGTGAACCCCAAAAGTAGGATAATACTTCTGAGGTTCAATAGGTATAGACGTCACCGCCTGGTCAGCCAGACAAGTGAAGTGTCGCGTCTTATCTTGCCTGGACGTATTTGTGGAGCGTCTTGCGGACGGCACCATTACCGGCATAGAGCTCTTTGACCATTCCTTCAATCTGCTCGCCAAGACCAGCTTCATAGAGGTCAACGCCGAAGACATCCTTGCGGCTATACAACTGCTTCAGGCAACTGTAGTCCTGGTCTTCCTTGCCGACTTCCAGCGGTGCGACGATGGCTTGCATCTCTGCCAGCATCGGGTCTGGCGATGGCTCGAAGGGTGTCCCATCATCCTTGATGCCCTTCAAGTAGCGGGCATAGCCAGCCAGTGTCAACGGAATCAGCACCAGATTCGACATGTCAAGTCCACGTGCGAGATACTTCTTGATGGTCTCTCCGAAGCGGATAGGCAGCTTCTGTGAGGTGTCCATTGCAATGCGTTGCGGGGCATCGGGCATGAAGGGGTTCGGCAGACGGCGGTTGATGACCGCACCGATGAACTCGTATGGATTGAGCACACCCGGGTCAACGACAACGGGCATAGCCTCCATATAGCCTATCTTCTGGATGAACGGGCGCAAATCCTCGTCTTTCATCTCAGCCGAGATAAGCGTATAGCCCAGCATGCAGCCATAGATAGACATGGCGGTGTGAAGCGGGTTCAGACAGGTGGTTACTTTCATCGTCTCAACCTTATCCACGGTCTCACGGGTGGTGTAGAGCGCACCGCCAAAGTCGAGTGGGGGACGACCGTTGGTGTAATTGTCCTCGATGACAAGATACTGCACTTCCTCGGCATTGACAAACGGTGCCGTGAAGGTATGCTTCTCCGTCTCGATATAGTTGTTATCCTCGAAGCCGTCGGCAGCCAGCATCTCTTTCACCTTCTCGTGGGGACGCGGCGTAATCTTATCAATCATCGACCAGGGGAACGTGATCTTCGTCTCGTCCTTCAGATAGTCGAGGAAGGCAGCAGGAACCAGTCCGTCTGCTACCCATTTCTCTGCGTAGGCGAAGACACCGGCTTTCACCTTGTCGCCATTGTGAGAACAGTTGTCCATCGACTGAACGGTGAGTGGCAACTGCCCAGCCTGCCAGCGCTCATAGAGCAGGGCGCAAACCTTACCCATGGCGAAGACTGGCTTGAGGCCTCGTGCGAGGTCGGCATCATTATACGTGTAGCCTTTCTCGGTGATGGTGAAGGAAATCATCTGCAGACTCGGGTTCTTGAAGATCTCTACAAGACGCTGCCAGTCGCTGAACTGATAGTCGGCTTTCAGAGCTTCGGTGATAGAGGCGATGACCTTCTTCTCGATGTTGCCGTCCGACTGAAGAGAGACGAGCAGGGAGAGGTTGTCGTAAGGGGCATAAGCCTTATCCACGACCTCGAAGTCGAATGTCTCTGCCACGATGACACCCCTGTCATACTTGCCCGTGTTGAGCGCATCGTTGAGGATGGCTGCCGGGAAGGCACGGAAGATGTTTCCTCCGCCGAAGTGTACCCAAGTGGGTTCCTTGGCTGTCTTCTCACGCACGGCCTTGATGTCAAACTTTGGGAGCTGGTAGCCCTTGGCTTGCCACTCTGCGGCGTTGAACTGTCCGCTCAATATATCTGTCAGTTTCATAACTATTCTGATTGTTGAACGATAAAGACTACTCGAAGAATCCCGGTTGCTTGTATTCGATGCCAAGCTCGCGGTCGACGGTGGCGAGGATGCCCTGCACCTGTCCGAGGGCGAACATACGTCCCAGAAGGGTGTAGCCGGCATTATGGCCGTGTGTTGACTCATCCATGATACCGCCCGGCTCATCGGTGAAGGTCATGCCGTGATCGACGCGCATCGGCAGTTCCGGGTTCTCTTTCTCGAAGATACGGCAAAGCTCGATGAGGTCTGCTCGTCCGCCTAAGTGGCTTGCCTCCGTGAAGTCGCCGTTGGGGAAGATGTGGCAGGAGCGAAGGTGCACGAAGTGGGTACGAGGGGCGAATTTCTTTGCCAGGTCCACCACATTATTATAAGCACCAGCTGAAAGACTACCGGCACAGAAGGTCAGTCCGTTGTGCTTGTTCGGTACGGCATCGAGGAACCACTGGATATCTTC
>CADBAG010000067.1 GCA_902792635.1 uncultured Prevotellaceae bacterium
CCCGCTCCGCAGCCACCTGATCATCAACCAGCACAGTGCCGGTGCCGACTTCAGCAACCATACCCACGTCTCCATCCCCCTACAGGTCTTAGCCCTGTCAGTGAAGTGGAACTTTGGAAACACAAAGAAGCAGTTCGGACAGTACAGTTCGAAGATCAACAACGACTTCAACGACTCACAAAAGAAAGACTCACCGACAAGCAAAATGGGCATGTAGTCCATCCTACCCTATTCAAAACAGCAAGAGCATCCATGGTCTGAAAACGCTCAGACTATGGATGCTCTGTTTGTTCCTTCAATTTACTTTTCCTCTATAATGTGCCGCAGTGAGGGTATGGCACAGTTCTGTAAGATGCTGCTTTGCAGCATCCGCCCGCTTTGCAGCATCCTCCTGCTTGGCATCACTGCTTGAACCGCGCCGTGTCTACCTCTTTGCTCCTGTCCTTGTATCCTCCGAACCTATAGACCAGCGACACGCCCACCTGACGATAGCACGAGAAGTCCATCTTCATATTCTGGTTGCCGAAGCGGATGACAGGGTCGATGACGGAAGTCTCAAAGAGGTCGTTGCAGAACACATGAAGCGTGGCACGCTTCTTACAGAAGATATATTTCAGTCCAAGGTCGACATTGCCCGAAGAAGGCAGATCGTAGATTGCCTGATGAGCCTTGGAGCGTATCATGCCGTCGAGATTGAGATAGAGATGATTGGGGACAAGGGTGAAGTTGTTGCGCAGGCTGACCATCACCCAAGCGATATCGCGGTTGAAGGGGATGTCATAAAACGCCGAGCACTTCTCCTTCATCCACACACCGAGAACGGTAAGACGGCTGTCGAGCCAGTTGCCGAAGCGCTGGGGCACGGAAGCCTGCAAGCCCCACTGCTGCGAGTAGTCGAAGTTGAGAAACTTGTATTGCACGGTCAGCCTGTCGTGGCGCTGGTAAGGTGTCTGCGTGAAGTAGTCATCGGTGTAGTTGAACCATGCCACGAACTGGTATTTGTTGTGCAGCACATAGACCAACTGTGTCTGATAGTTGCTTGAAGGCTTGAGGCTCGGATTGCCCACCACTTCGTTCACTACTGACGTTGAGCAGAAGCATGTGACCGCTGTTGGGCATGTAGGTCAGCGAGAGCGTGGGATAGACATTCCACTGATGCCAGGCCGGTGAGTGATAATATTCGGCAGCCAGCGAGACCTCGAAGTCGAGCTTCTCCCCTATCTTGCCATTTGTACCGGCAAAGATGTTGACGATGTCCTCGTTTTGACGACTGTATGAATTGGTGGGACTGGCGGCAGTGTTGCTGCCCGTAGGCAGAAATGTCTGCCAGCTGTGGTCATTGGTCAGACTATAACGCACGCCATAGTTGAGTCCCCATCCGCCCGCAAGGCTGTGCTCTTGTCCAAGATGGAACTTCCAGCGGTTGATGCGCTGGTGCTCGTCGGTATCGAAGTGGAGCTCACCCGTGGGCAGCGTGCTGATGAGATGCTGTGTGGAGGGTGTATCATAATAGGTGTATTCCACGTTGACCTTCGTGCCTGTAGGCAACTGGTAGTCGAGCATCACGTCGTGCATGGTCTTTCTCGTCCGATAAGCATTGGTCGCCGTGATCGCGGCTGCGCTGCGCTTCGTACGTCTCAATGTCGTGTGTCGTCCCATCATCGAGATGATGAAGCGAAGTCTCGTCCGTTGTTCCGTAGGTCTTGCCATGATTGTGTTGATAGTTCACGCTGAAGTCGAGTTTTCCTTTATGATAGATCAGTCCTGCCTTTTCGCTCCACATCTCCTCATGCTCTTGGTTCCAGGCTCCCGTGAGTTCTCCCTGCCATCCGTCAGGCTGCGAACTATCGGAGGCGATGTCGAGGTTGATGCTCGCCCCACGCACCTCGTAGCGGGCTGGTGTGGTGTACATCACTTCGGCATGCTTCAATCTGTTAGCGGGAAGACTCAATACGTTGAAGGCATTGCCCGCAAGTGTGAGCGAGCCGTTGTTGTCAGTCACGCCAGGGATGAGCTTCAGCGCGTCATAGACATTGTCCGCGCTTTCTTTCTTAAGCAGCAGTGGCATATCGTAGGTCAGCTTGCTGCCCGCCACCTTCACGATAGGTCGCTCGCCTTTAACCATCACCTCTGGCAGGGCGTGGATGATGCTGTCCATACGTAGTGAGTCGGCAGAGCTTGTGGCTGTGCCCGCTCCGTCTGTCTGCGCATAAGCAGCAGTCGCTGCCATGCAGAGCATCAGTATCATAGCTTTTCTTTCCATCTCTCTGAGTTTTTTATCATTGCAAAGTTAGGTTGAAAAAACAATACTACCAAGTCTATCCACTTATACATCCTTAACGCCAAGGCTTAAATAGGCTTAACATCATTGCGGTGTTACGCCAGTTTCATCCGCAGAAAGTCGCCAAGGTGAACATGCTGTATGCCATCAACGTTGCTGCCGCTTGTCCATTCGTCCAGGCTGACAACATATTTGGGATAGTTGTCGCTGATAGCATTCAGATTACCGAACTCGCGCTTGCGAGTAGCCTCGTCTACCATAAGATAGGTCGCCTGTACATAAATACGCTGGTCGTCGTGAAGCCCGACAAAGTCCACTTCCTTGCCATCAGACATCTGTCCCGTAAACACCTTGAAACGCTGTTGGCAGAGATGCAGATAAATGGCATTCTCTATAAGCTTATTGATGTCTTGTTGGACCGAAGAGCTCAAACGGCAGTTGCGTAGTCCCAAATCCTCAAAGTAGTATTTATCCCCTATCTCAAACATGCGAAGGCCATTGATGTCCACTCGGCGTACTTTCTGTATCAAATAGGCATTCTGCATGGCTCGCAGGTAGTTAATAACCTGTGTAGGCGAGGTGTTAACATGCTGCGATTTAAGATATTTACTGATATTGTTTGCTGAAAACAGGTTTCCCACATTGTCGGCTGTATATAATGCCAATGTCTCCAAGAAATCAACGTTGCGGATGCCCTCACGCTTAACTACATCTTTCAGAAGTATGGTATTATAGACATTCTGCAGATATTCAAAGACAATATCCCGTTCAAGGGGCAGATGGGTAAGATAAGGCATTCCGCCATAGAGCAAATAGTCTCTTAACGATTGATTGGAAAGCTCCAAATGATGGAACACCAGGAACTCTTCATAACTGAGACTGTGGATAGGAAACTCCACATAGCGGCCAGAGAGATGGGTTGACAATTCGCTGGAAAACATCTTGGCATTGCTGCCGGTGATGTAGATGTCGCAAGCTTCTGAGGCTTGCAGACTCCTAAGCGTAACCTCAAAACCTTCTATATCCTGCACCTCATCGATGAAAAGATAGTTGGCTACACCAGACTTCAGCTGTTCCCCAACGTATTTGCTCAAATCGTCATGAGTATGGATAAAAGCGAAGTTCTCCAATTCTTTATTGATAGATATGATATTGGCATCAGCATTTGTCTCTGCTATCTTGTTAGCCAATTGCTTGAGGATACAGCTCTTCCCTACCCGGCGTTGACCTGTCAGCACCTTGATTACGTTCTTCCCGATAAAAGGACTAATCATATTGATATAATACGGACGTTCTATCAGTTTCTCCATAAATCGTAATTAAAACTTTCCACAAATATAGCGAATTTATCAATTACGATTTATAAAAAGGCAGGAAAGAGCCAAAGTTTTAGTTATGATTAACAAAGTAAGGCTATGCCGCACGATGCTTGGCTATGCGGCATGGCCTTTTGTCATTTTCCTTTTGACATCCTCACAGTCTCTTCTTCTCTTCGTTTCCTGCACCCGTTCCTTTGTATCGGCTGCGCGAGGCATTGAAGTTATAAGTCACAGTGAGCGAGATGTTGCGCGTAAAATTGTTGGCGTCTTTTCGGCTGATGACATCCGTGCCATAATACGTCCACCGCTCGCGATTACTCTTGGTCAGGTCCGAGGCTTGGAGGAGGAAGACGAGACGATCCTGGAAAAACGACTTGCGCAACCGTGCATACACGGTCACAAGACCTGCTGTCCGCCGCATCGGTTCATAGCTGTCGGTGTAGCCATAGAAGTCGATGCCCGCCATCCAGCCATGGGGAAAGACGAGGCTGTTGCGAAGCACGAAAGTAAACGAGGGATGGCGGGAGCAGAGACTTGTAGGCTCACAGAAGAACAACTGGGAATAGTCTATCTCCCAGGAGGGCTGATACCAACTGAATGTCGGTGAGGCCGTCACGGCGGCACTCAGCATCTGATAGTGCCCCATATTGTGAACCGAGAAATAGGCTATCTCCTGGTTGTCGTACAAGCCAAAGGTATGTAGCATAGGCTTGTGGACATAG
>CADBAG010000068.1 GCA_902792635.1 uncultured Prevotellaceae bacterium
GTTGAATAAGCACCTCGGAGAGGTGCCACATGATTAGCCCCAGGTAAGGAGCGCAGCGACGTAACCTGGGGTTTAACATCGGGCGGTTTAACCTGACCTGTCGGCCTCGAAGAGGGCGAACCTTGGCGGGGGGCTGGTTTTATAGGTTCGCCCTCTTCGAGGCCGGTATTCAGGTCATCTGCGCCATTCCAACCCCACGTTTCGGCTGCGCCTCACGTGGGGCTAACCATGTTTGCCCTCTTCGAGGGCATTCATCCTCAGCTTGGCTACTCCCTATTGCCATTATCAGAATCCCAAATTTCAAACCGTACAGCTCGAAATTATTTCACGACCTTCTTCACCGTCCCGTCTGCATTCTTAACGATGACGAGCTGACCGGAGACAGGCTCTGAAACTAATCGTCCATCGGGGAGGTAATACTGCTGTGACGTACCCTTCGTAGCCTGGACGGTACGGATGGCCGTGGCACCACTCAGTGGCGTGAAATGAAAAGACACCGTCTCGTCGTCGGCCTTCGCTATCTTCGTGATGCCTGCTGTCGAGGGCACGGTATAGCCCGTATAGAACGACAGAGCAGGTGAAGAACTTCCCGTCAGACTGTTGTTCGTATTATAAGGATAGGTATCATTCTCCTCACTGTCCGATGAGAGATAGTCGTCGGCAGGTACGATCGTCAGGCGCGGATGGTTCTGATAACGTGCGGCATTGACCATGTTGTAGTTCCACGACATCGCATCGTAATCGACATGCGTCACAAGGAGGCCATGGGCAGGGAGCTCGCTGTCCCAACTGTTATTGCTTCGGTTCTCAAAAAGATAATACTCATCTTTGTTGTCGGGGTTGTAGAGGACATAACTCTGTCCGCCGTCCGTGAGACCTTTCATCCCGGTGACGTCTATCTCTTCCTTATCGAGTTCGACAGGCTTCAGCCACCCCATGAACGCGCGCTCATAAGCCGTGTAGCCGGCAGGTGCCATGCCGATGCCGGAGCCGCCATAGACATTCTCCAAGCTCTGAGGCCCACCATTATAACTGCCGGAGCACATCAGGTCGAACTGCCCCGTTCCTACATTGCCGCCGTAGCCTGTATCGTAAAGGTCGGGCAGACCGAGACAATGGGAGAACTCATGACAGATGGTGCCGATACCCATATAGTAGGTACGCGTCTTGCCGTTGACCTCAGCGCGGATGACCTCATTGCTGCATGCATAGGTATCGATCTTCACACCATTGTAAGACAGCGACTTGCCGACAGCCGAGAGGTTGTATTTATGCGGCCAGACGGTGTTGGCATCGCCACCCGTAGCCTCACCTTCGCCGGCATAGACGACATACACCTGCTCCACTTCGCCGTCTCCGTCCCAGTCATAACGGGAGAAGTCGACACTGTCCTTCACGGCCTTGCAGGCATCGATGATCATCTGCGGGGCGTTGGCATCATTGTCGTTGTCGGTATGCTCCCCGTAATAAGAATAGGAGTGGCTGAGCGTGATGGGACCGACGACATCGAAGGAGAGGTCGAACTTCCCGTTGCTCTGATCCTTGAAATAGTCGTGCACACTGCCGATGGCACCCGTCTTCTTATCTGTGTAACCTTCCTTGTTAAGCATGTCGGTATACAGCGCCTTGATAGTCTTCTCGCCCGAGCCGAGTGTGAGGACGTTGGCTGGATTGGTGAAACTCTTATCGCTGAACTGCACGAGGATGACGAGGCCTTTCTTCGTACCTGTCGTCACGACACGCCTATGGGTTATCTGTTGTGCTGTCTGTCGTGCTGCTTGTCTGCGCTGCTGCAAGCTGATGACATCGGTCAGCGACGTCGCAGTCTGAGTCTCTCCTTGCTGCCGCTGGGCCTCATCATGGGCGAGACGCGCGGAAGCGACAAGACTCCCATTGCTGACCTGGGCATAGTAGAGGTCGCCCCCCTTCAGAACGAGGGGGATATTATCGCGCGTCAGTGCAAAATTGAAATGCTCGTCACCGACAAGCTTATAGGTGATCACGGTGCCGTCGGCCTGACGGTGCTGCTGCCAGACGGGAAGTGCGGGGATAGCGAACGCCGTCTGGGCTGCCAACAGCGCACTAAAGAACAGTAGTTTCCTTCTCATTTAATAATATAACTCAATTGATTGTGCAAAAATACGAAATATTAAGCATATTCTTGCTTGTTGAGAAGAAAAAGTTTCGAACTGTACGGGTGAACTTCCTTCTCTACTTATAGTTGATAGTGCCTCGGAGAGGCACACTCTGCATAACCCCAGGCAAGGAGCGTAGCGACGTAGCCTGGGGTGTATTGT
>CADBAG010000069.1 GCA_902792635.1 uncultured Prevotellaceae bacterium
CGGTCTGCCCGATGCCGTCAACACCTACCTCGAAACGCATAACATTGTGAAGGTGCGCGAGGTACAGGATGGCATCCGTAGCCTTTATGCCAGTGACGCCTCCAAGTACGAGAAGGAGCACAATAAGAAGTTGCTCATACGCCGAATCTACGAGATGATACCCTCGCAGATGGAGAATAAGAAGAAGCGTGTGGTGGTTCAAAACATCCGTGACAAGAAGGGCGACCGTTTCGACCAGTACAAGGAAGAGTTCGAGTACCTGATTTCATCAGGTATTTCCTTGGCCGTTAATGCCATCTCCAATCCTCATTTCCCGTTGAGTGAGTCACTCCAAAAGAATCTGCTGAAGCTCTATCTGAACGACGTGGGCCTGCTTACTGGCATACTCTATCGCAACAACATCCGTCCCGTTCTCGACGATGTTCGCAGTATCAATCTCGGTTCTGTCTATGAGAATGTAGTAGCCCAGGAGCTTCGCGCACATGGGCATAAGCTCTACTATTACGACAACCGCAAGCAAGGCGAGGTTGACTATCTGGTTGACAACCACACCACGATGAGTGCCCACCCGATTGAAGTCAAGTCGGGCAAGGACTACACCGACCACAGTGCTCTCAACAATCTTTTGAAAGTTCCTGAGTACAATGTCCTTGCAGCCACTGTCATTTCCAATGAGCGCAAGGTCTATCAAGAAGGCAAAGTGACGTATATGCCCGTCTATTTCGTGATGTTTATGGAAGCTGATACACCTCAGACTGACGAAGAAGAATATATTTTTTAAAGAATGATTAAGGACTATCAAAATAAAGAAGTACTGGCTGAAATGAAGCGCCAGGTAAATGCAGCCGCCAAGATAAGCGACCGCGAGGCAAGGATTACATTCGTATTGATACATATGATTAGCGAGTATCACATACTGGCTGAGCAATGTACCAAACCCGACGGAGAGAACAATCTCTTCAGGTTTATCTCGTGGTGCCTGAGCCGTTTCGCCGAAGAACTTGAAACGCCCTCCAATGAGGAGTTCACGAACCCCATCGAGCTTTACAAGAAAGATCCAGATATCAATCTGCTCGAACTCATCCGCTTCCGCACTCCGGCGAAGAATGCCGTGGAGAAGGGGCTTGACGAAAGTTTTGAGTGGCCCGATAATGTTCCCTACGAAGAGTGGGAAGAGGACATCCTGCAGACGGCCTACGCAACGCTGTTCGGACTATATTTCTTTAATACCCCGGCCAAGGACTTGATGAAATGGCTGGGCAAGGACGAACGCAAGAACCTCCGTTTTGTGAATGCCATGAATCGTCATGAGACGGTACTGAATGTCAGTGCAGAGCGTACCAGACTGCGTGAGGCCGATGGCCCGATGCCTTGGACGAAGAAGCCGAAGCGGATGTACGTGAGCGACGAGGAATGTGCAAAGGGCGAAGAGCATGTAGCAGAGTTGCGAAGGAACTTTGTCGATGTGGTGGAAAAGCTGGCCACTGGCGATACGCTGCGCTTCTGCCGTGAGAAAGAAGAGACGGCCTTCGGTGTGTTCATGACGGGTCTGTTCGCCATGATGATGCCAGGCAAGAATGTGAACCGCAAGGGTATGATCAGTTCCCGCGATAATGCGAAGATGGTCTATCAGGCCGCCAAGAAGTCGCTTATGGGCGACAAGTTGGCCAACGACATTGTAACAGCCGCTGACGACAAGGCTGCTGCCGAGGTCTTCTATTGGGGGCTGATTGGTGGCGAACAAGGTGTTGCCAATGGCTCGATGCCAACTGGCATGGCCGACATGGACATCCGTCACAAGCCCAAGCGTAACAAGGGCATACTCAATTAAGTGTCTGATGACACCTGTTGCTTTAATAACTTTTATACGTGTAATATGGGAAAGATTTTTAGAGATATGACTGCTGAAGAGCAGGCTTATTACGATGAAGACAGCAAGAAGTTTCCATGGCTTAAGACCATCACGATGAGTGATGATGAATTCCTGGCATGTTATGAGCGTGATCTTGGAAAGGGAATGGCTGCCATTTGCTTTCATAGCCTTTGGAACAAGCATTACA